>JBMOQH010000001.1:0-19559 GCA_049322795.1 Pseudomonadota bacterium
TCGCGCGGCGTCGAGCGCCGCCGGATCGATGACTTCGGCTTCGATGGCCTGTCCGGATGGTGGCGTCGGCTCGTCCTTCCACCAGTCGAAGCCGACCGTCAGCAGCAGGATCAACGCCACGTGCAGTGCGACTGCCCACGCCAGCGGCCGCGACAGGCCCGGGGCCTTTTCCCGGCGCTGGGTCACGCGTTCAGTCGGCAACCTTGGTCACCAGTCCGACCTTGGGTGCGCCCGCCTGCTGCAGCAGGCTCATGGCCTCGATCACGGCCTGGTAGGGCACGTCCTTGTCGCCGCGCACCACCACGGGTGCCTGCGGCGACATCTCCAGCGCTGCCTTGGTCAATATCACGATGCGCGCCGCATCCTCGGGCTTGTCCTTTTCACTGCGGTAGTTCTTGGCGTCGAAGTAGAGCTTGCCGTCGCGGTCCACGGTGACGGTGATCGGCGTCTGCTTGTCCTGTTCGACCTGTTGCCCCTTGGCTTGCGGCAGGTTCACCTCGACGCCCTGCTCGAGCAGCGGCGTGGTGATCATGAAGATGATCAGCAGCACCAGCATCACGTCGATGTAGGGCACGACGTTGATCTCGGCCACCACGCGGCCGCGCCGGCGCCGACCGGACACTTGCGCCATGGATCAGGCCACCGTCGCGTCGCGGCCGAGACCGGCGCGAAACGCGTGCGCCTGGCGCTGCAGGAGGCTCATGAAGTCCTCGATGAAGGCCTCGTACTGGCCGGCGCGGTGATCGACCACGGCCGCGAAGCGGTTGTACGCGATGACCGCCGGGATGGCCGCGAACAGGCCCATGGCGGTGGCGACCAGCGCCTCGGAGATGGCCGGCGCCACCAGCGCGAGCGTGGGCTGGCCGGTGGTGCCGAGCGACTGGAAGGCGCTCATGATGCCCCACACGGTGCCGAACAGGCCGATGTACGGGCTGATGGAACCGATGGTGGCCAGGTACGGCAGCTGGTCGTCGAGCGCCTCCATCTCGCGCGCGAGGCCGGCGCGCATGCCGCGCTGGGCGGAGTCGAGCGCCGCCTCGATCGGCAGGTGCTTTTGTTCGTACAGGTGGCGGAACTCACGGTAGCCGCCGATGAACACGCCCTCCACGCTGCCGGCCGGGTACTCGGTACGGACCGCGTCGCCATAGAGCTGTTCCATGTCCTGGCCGGACCAGAAACGGCGCTCGAAGGCCTCGATGGCGGCCGCCACCGCCGCGAAGGCGCGGCGCTTGCGCAGCATGATGGCCCAGGACAGCACCGACGCGCCGAGCAGGATGATCATGACGGTCTTGACGACCGGACCCGCCCCCATGACCAGGTGGGCGATGGATAACTCGTTGGCCAAGCAGGGCTCCGGGGGGCAGGACGATGAGGGCCGCGTGGCCAGTGACTGAGACCGCTATCGCGACGCGGAATTTTATAGCAGCCGCGCAGCGCGCCTTGCGCGGCCACACAATCAGTTGCCGAACATGTCACCCGGTCCGGCTTCGGGCGCGAGCCGGGGCGGCAGCCCCAGATACAGGCTGGCCGACTCGGTCGCCACGCGTCCGCGCGGCGTGCGCATGAGCAGGCCCTGCTGGATGAGATACGGCTCGATCACGTCCTCGATGGTGTCGCGCGTCTCGCCGATGGCGGCGGCGAGGTTGTCCACGCCCACCGGGCCGCCGCCGAACTTCTGCAGCACGGCCGACAGCAGGCGCCGGTCGTTGCCGTCGAGGCCGCGATGATCCACGTCCAGCATGGCGAGCGCGGCGTCCGCCACGGCGCGCGTCACCGTGCCGTCGGCGCGCATCTGCGCGTAGTCGCGCGCACGGCGCAGCAGGCGGTTGGCGATGCGCGGCGTGCCGCGCGAGCGGCGGGCGAGTTCGTGCGCGCCGCCCTCGTCGAGCCCGAAGCCGAGCAGCCGCGCGGCGCGCTGCACGATCAGCGTCAGCTCGTCCTCGGTGTAGAACTCGAGCCGCGCCACGATGCCGAAGCGGTCCCGCAGCGGCGAGGTGAGCAGCCCGGCGCGCGTGGTGGCGCCGATCAGCGTGAACGGCGGCAGGTCGAGCTTGATCGAGCGCGCCGCCGGTCCCTCGCCGATGACGATGTCGAGCTGGAAGTCCTCGAGCGCCGGGTACAGCACTTCCTCCACGGTGGCGCTCAGGCGATGGATCTCGTCCACGAACAGCACGTCGCTGGGCGCGAGATTCGTGAGGATGGCGGCCAGATCCCCGGGCCGCTCGAGCACCGGCCCGGAGGTGGTGCGCAGCCCGACGCCGAGCTCGTGGGCGATGATGTGCGCCAGCGTGGTCTTGCCAAGGCCGGGCGGGCCGTATAGCAGCACGTGGTCCATGGCCTCGGCCCGCGCGCGCGCCGCGCCGATGAAGATGTCGAGCTGCTCGCGGATGGCGCGCTGGCCGACATACTCGGCCAGGCGGCCGGGGCGGATGCCGCGCTCGACGTGCACCTCGTCGGGCGCCGCCGGCTGGGGTTTCAGGATGCCGTCGCGCTCGATGGCCATGGCCAGTTACCCGACTAGTTCCGCATGAGGCGCTTGAGCGCCGCGCGGATGAGGTCCTCGCTGCTGCCGCCGGCCGGCAGGTCGCGCAGCGCGGCGCGCACCTCGGTCGGCTTGTAGCCCAGCGCCTCGAGCGCGGCGGCGGCGTCGCCGGCCGCATCGGCGCGTGGCGCGATGGCGCTGTCGGACGTTTTCGCCAGGCGTCCGAGCGGCTCGCGCAGCTCCAGAATCAGCCGTTCGGCGGTCTTGCGGCCGATGCCCGGAATGCGCACCAGCCGCGCCGGGTCGCCATCGGCGACGATGGCCACCAGCTCGTCCGTCGACACACCGGACAAAATCACCAGCGCCAGCCTGGCACCGACACCGCTCACCTTGAGCAGCTGACGGAACAGCGCCCGCTCGGCCTCGCTGCCGAAGCCGTACAGCAGCTGCGCGTCCTCGCGCACCACCAGGTGCGCGTGCAGCACGACCGGGGAACCGACCGCCGGCAGGTGGTAGAAGGTGCTCATCGGCGCCTCGAGCTCGTAGCCCACGCCGCCGACGTCCACCAGCAGCGTGGGCGGCGACTTGACCAGCAGCGTGCCGGCGATGCGGCCGATCATGCGCCCGCCCGTCCGGCGGTCAGGGTCATGTGCTGGGCGTGGCACAGCGCGCCCGCCAGGGCGTCGGCCGCATCCGCGCGCGGCAGGGCGGCGAGCCCCAGCAGGCGGCCGACCATGAAGCCGATCTGCTCCTTGGTGGCGCGGCCGTTGCCGACCACGCTCAGCTTGATCTCGGCCGGCGTGTACTCGGCCACCGGCACGCCGGCCACCGCCGCCGCCACGATGGCGGCGCCGCGGGCCTGGCCGAGCTTGAGCGCCGATGCGGCGTTGCGGTGCATGAACACGTTCTCGATCGACACCGTGGTCGGCTGAAACTCGGCGATCAGCTCGCTGACGCCGCTGAAGATGCACGCCAGGCGGGCGTCGAGCGGCCCCGGATCGACGCGGATGATGCCGCTTTCGACGTACAGCGCGCCGCCGCGGCGGGCGTCGATCAGCCCGAAGCCTGTGAAGCGCGAGCCGGGATCGATGCCGAGTATGCGCGCCACGCCGGCGGGTCAGGACAGCGCGGCCAGCGCCTCGTCCGAGAACTCGGCGTTCGAGTGCACCTGCTGCACGTCGTCGAGGTCCTCGAGTGCCTCCAGCAGCTTGATCACCGACAGCGTCTGCTCGGCGTCGAGCTGCACGGTGGTGCTCGGCCGCTCGGCGAGCTCCGCCGACTGGGGCGTGACGCCGAGCGCCAGCAGCGCCTCGCGCACCTCGTGCAGCCGCTCGGACGCGGTCAGCAGCTCGATGCCGCCGTCCTGCACCACGACGTCGTCAGCTCCGGATTCAAGCGCCAGCTCAAACGCGCGCTCCTCGCCGACGTCGGCCGGCAGCACGATGCTGCCGCGCGCCTCGAACAGATACGCCACCGAACCGTCGGTGCCCAAATTGCCGCCGCGCTTCGAGAACAAATGCCGCACCTCGCCGACGGTGCGGTTCCGGTTGTCGGTGAGGCAGTCGACCATCACGGCCACGCCGCCCGGGCCGTAGCCCTCGTAGCGCACCGCCTCGAAGTTGTCGCCGTCGGCTGCGCCGCCGCCGCGCTTGACGGCGCGGTCGATGGTGTCGCGCGTCATGTTGGCGGCCAGCGCCTTGTCGATGGCGGTGCGCAGGCGCGGGTTCGACGCGGCATCGGCGCCGCCACTGCGCGCAGCGGTGGTGAGTTCCCGGATCAGCTTGGTGAACAGCTTGCCGCGCTTGGCGTCCTGGGCGGACTTGCGGTGCTGGATGTTAGCCCATTTGGAATGGCCGGCCATGAGAATTGCTTCGTTTTCAGTTGCTTACAGGCTTCTTGACGGCGGTGCGGATGGCCAGCTCGCGCAGCTGCGCCTCGTCCACGGTGGACGGAGCATCGGTGAGCGGGCAGTGCGCGCGCTGCGTCTTGGGGAAGGCGATGACGTCGCGGATGGAACTTGCCCCCGCCATCAGCATCACCAGCCGGTCGATGCCAAAGGCCATGCCCCCGTGCGGCGGCGCGCCGTAACCGAGCGCCTCCAGCAGGAAACCGAACTTGGCCTGTGCCTCGTCCTCGCCGATGCCGAGCAGGCCGAATACCGCCTGCTGCATGTCCGGCCGGTGGATACGGATCGAGCCGCCGCCGATTTCCGAGCCGTTCAGCACCATGTCGTAGGCGCGCGACAGGCATCGGCCCGGGTCGGCGAGCATGGCCTCGGTGTCCGGCACCTGCGGCGCGGTGAAGGGATGGTGCAGCGCCTGCCAGCGGCCGCTGTCCGGGTCGCGCTCGAACATGGGGAAATCGACCACCCACAGCGGCTTCCAGCCGCCGTCGAGCAGGCCCAGATCATCCGCCAGCTTGCCGCGCAGATGGCTCATGTAGCCGTTCACCACGCTCGCCTTGTCGGCGCCGAAGAACACCACGTCGCCCACCTTGGCGCCGACGCGCGCCAGGATGGCGTCGACCGTCTCGCCGCGCAGGAACTTGACGATCGGCGACTGCCACTCGACGCCGCCGTCGGCACCTTCCGCCAGGCGGATATAGGCCAGGCCCTTGGCGCCGAACTGCTTGACGAATTCGACGTAGTTGTCGAGCTCCCGTCGGCTGAGCGTGGCGCCACCGCCGGGCACGCACAGCGCAGCGACACGGCCCTCCGGGTCGTTGGCGGGCCCGGAGAACACCTTGAAGTCGGTGTCGCGCAGCAGGTCCGAGACCTCGACCAGTTCCAGCGGGTTGCGCAGGTCCGGCCGATCGATGCCGAAGCGCGACATGGCCTCGGCGTAGCTCATGCGTGGCAGCGGGTTCGGCAAGTCCACGCCCAGCACGTCGGCGAACAGGCCGCGGATCATCGCCTCCATGATGGCCATGAAGGCGTCCTCGTCGAGGAACGATGCCTCGATGTCGAGCTGCGTGAACTCCGGCTGGCGGTCGGCGCGCAGGTCCTCGTCGCGGAAACAGCGCGCCACCTGGAAGTAACGATCCAGGCCGCCCATCATCAAGAGCTGCTTGAACAGCTGCGGCGATTGCGGCAGGGCGAAGAAACTGCCCTGGTGCACGCGGGACGGCACCAGGTAATCGCGCGCCCCTTCCGGCGTGGCGCGGGTGAGGATGGGCGTCTCGACCTCGACGAAGCCCTCGGCCTCCATGAAACGCCGCAGCCAGCCGGTCACCCTGGAGCGCAGGCGCAGGCGCTCCAGCATGGCCGGGCGGCGGATGTCGAGGTACCGGTAGCGCAGGCGCTTGTCCTCGCCGACGTCGTCCTCGTCGAGCTGAAACGGCGGCGTCTGGGCGGCGTTCAGCACCTGGATGGCGCTCGCCAGCACTTCCACTTGACCGCTGCGCATGCCAGCGTTCTCGGTGCCGGCCGGGCGGTGGCGCACGGTGCCGCTGATCTTGAGCACGTACTCCGAGCGCACCTGCTCGGCGGTGCGGAACGCGGCCTCGGTGTCGGGGTCGATCACCACCTGCACCAAGCCCTCGCGGTCGCGCAGGTCGATGAAGATCACCCCGCCGTGATCGCGCCGGCGATGCACCCAGCCGCACAGGGTGATGACCTGCCCCAGGGCCGACTCGTCGACCAACCCGCAATAGACGCTACGCACGCTCGTGCTCCGATGCTTGATAGGGCCCGATACGACCCCGCAGAAAACGCAAAAAGCGCCAGACGGACGGAGCGAACTCCGCCAGCCTGGCGCCGCGGAATACCGCGTCAGCCCGCCGCGGCCGGCGTTGCGGACGCGCTGTCGCTACCCGAGGAAGGCGCGCTCGTGGGGGTGGACTCCGTCGATGTCTTGTCCGGTGCCTTGTCGGCGCTGGCATCGGCGCCGCTGCTGCCCTTCTTGGAGTCGCCGCGGAAATCGGTCACGTACCAGCCGCCGCCCTTGAGCTGGAAGCCGGCCGCCGAGACCTTCTTTTCGAAGGCCTCCGCCTGGCACTGCGGGCAGGTGGTGAGCGGCGCGTCGCTGATCTTCTGCATCACGTCGCGCTCGGTGCCGCAGGCGCGACAGACGTACTCGTAAATCGGCATGAAACCAAGAACCTCTTTGCCTTTCCTCAGGCGGCGTGGGCCTTGAGGTATTCCTCGACGAACATCAGCCGGTCGTTGCCCCACCAGATTTGGTCGTCGGCCATCATGATCGGCACGCCGTACACGCCCCGCGCGTGCGCTGCGACCCGCGATGCCTCGTAGGCCTTCTCGCCCTCGCGCGAGGACACATAGGCCATGAACGCATCCGCGTCCAGGCCGACGGTTCGCGCCAGCCCGCGCAGCACGGCGTCGTCGTTCGGATCGACGCCTTCGGCCCAGACCAGGCGATACGCCTCGTCCACATATTGGCGGGCCTTGCCTTTTTCAATGGCCAAGAACGTGCCGATGTTCATTCGCCAGGCATTCAGGCCCTTCGGGAAGGTGAACGGCACGCCGTAATGTTTTGCCCAGCGGTTCAGGTCCTGCATCAGCGCCCGGATCTTGGCCGGCACCTGACGGTTGGAGGGGCCGTAATTGCCGGCAGCGAGCTTGGCGGTCGGGATGTCGATCGGGTGATAGTTCAGCTGGTAGCCGTACTTGGCCACCAGGTCCGGCAACTTGAGGTTGCACAGGTACGTGAACGGACTCGTGAAATCGATGTAGAAATCCAGCGCCTTTGCCATGCTCTCGCTCCTCGTTGCTCGTTATGCCCAGCCCATCACGTCCCGGTAATACTCCCAGAAGCCGATGATGCTGCCCTCGGTGACCAGGTGCTGGGCGTCCTTGGCCTGCTCGCCACCCATGGCGATGTAGGACGTCTGGTCCTGATCACGCACGATGGAACGGTGCACGATCTCGACCGCCTCGCCATCCTCCATGGAGATGAGCCCGGCCGGGCCGATCAGGTTGCCCTGCTTGTGGCGGATGGCGTCCATCTCGCTGTCGTCATCGGCATAGCCGAATTGCGTCCAGACGAGTTCGAACTTGTCGACGCCGCGCGGGATGATTTGACGGACCGCCAGCGTGTTGGCGATCTGCTGCACCACCAGATTGGGAAACACCGCCAGGATCACGAGCGTTACGCCGTCATCGAACTCCTGCCGCCCGGCCAGCACCGACGGATCGGACAGCGTGAAGTCGGAATTGAACGTGCGCGTGTCCTTGTACTCGTCCGTCTGGCCCTCGTCGGTGCCGCGCTGGGCGGTCAGCATCGAGTGGCGACGCTTCGCGTCCATCACGCTCACGCCCTTCTGGCTCGAGCGGTACAGGCCGAAGGTGCAGTGGAACAGGTGCAGCAGGCTGGCGTGGTAGGGGTCGCGCGTGTTCTCGGCGTACAGCTTCCAGTTGCCGGCCACGTACTGGCGCTGGTCACCCAGCACCTTGATCGGCCGACGCATGATGCGGTCGATGGCCTGTCGTGGCATGGGCCCCAGGTAATCCGCCAGCGGCTCGACCTTGTCCGAGAAGGTGGCGAACACCAGGCCGCCGTAGCTGTCGACCCGCAGTTTCTGCAGGCCGTGCTTTTTCATGTCGAAGTCGGCCGGCATGCCGCCCTGACCGTTCAGGCCGCGGCGAAACGGTACGCCGATCAGGTTGCCCTTTAGGTCGTACGCCCACTGGTGGTAGACGCACAGATGGTTCTGCACGTTGCCACGCAGCTCGCGACAGATGGCCGCGCCGCGGTGGGCACAGCGGTTGACGTACGCATGGACGGTGCCGTCTTCGGCGCGGCTCACCACGACGGGCGTATCGCCCACGAAAGTGGACTTGTAATCGCCGCTGTTGGGGATTTCGGCTTCCAGCGCGATGAACGACCAGTTGTCGCCACGGAATATGTGCCGCTGCTCGGCCTCGTAGACCGCAGGGTCGGTGAAGACACCATAGGGTACGCGGCTGCCGCCGGCAGCCGGCCAGTTCAGTTGGCTCAGTGCGGGTTCGCGGATGGCATTCATGGGGGAGTCTCCGGGGGTCGACGGGGCGCCGGCCAGCGCCGCCTTACAACGGCGTGACGAGCAGGTTCGGAATCCGGTAGGTGTCGAACACCACTACCTTACTCTTGAATCGCAAGCCGTCGGGCGTCGCCACCATTCGATCCAGATATTTGCCGGCGTTGAACACGTGCGTGTCGCCCTCGACGAGCGTCTGCAACACCACGTAGTTGCTCTGCACGATGAGCTCGTCGCCGTCCAGGCCCTTCACGTTGACGTTGCTCAGCACGTGGCGGTAGTAGTGCTTGGCGTAGATGTTTGCGTGGCGCAATGCCACCACCCGGTCGACCAGCATGCCGCGGCTGTCGCAGTAGATGGCCGACGTCGGCAGGCCGCGGTCGGCGTTCTCGCGCGCGATGACCTGATACACGCAATCATCGACGAACAGCTCCGGCCATTCTTCCAGCCGGTCGTCGTCGATGCGTTCGACGTAGTCGCTCAGTAGCTTGCTGGCCTGGTAGTGCAGTTCCAGCGCGGAGAGTTTTGAAAGCTCAGTCATTCATCAATCCAGAAGGGCCGGCCGCAGCTCAGGCGGCTGGCCGCTCGATGCACACTTCATCACCCACTACCGTGACCGTGTAGGTCTGTAGGGGCACCACGCAGGGGAATGCCGTCGGTTCGCCGGTGCGGATATTGAAACGCCCGCCGTGGAACGGACACTCCACCTCGTCGCCCTCGACGTAGCCGTCGGTCATCCACGCCATGCCGTGCGTGCACATATTGTTCGAGACGTAGTACTCGCCTTCGAGGTTGTAGACGGCCAGCGCCGGCAGTCCCTCGGCATCCACCTGAAGAGCCTGGCCTGGCGCCACATCCCCGGTCTTGCACAGCTTGATCAGATCAGACATGTCATCCCCGTAACATCAACGGCGGCGGGCAGACGACGCCCGCCGCATCCACTCTCAGGCCGCCACCGGCTTGCCGGCGGCGTGTGCCTTGCCATCACCGAACACGAAGGCCGGCCGGAACACGTAAATCATGGCCGGGATCAACAGCAGCGAGGTGATTGCCGACACCGTCAGCCACAGCGCCATCAGGAGCCCCATCTCGGCCTGGAACTTGAGCGACGATGCATACCAGACCAGCACCGCCGCGATCATGGTGCCGCCGGTGATCAGCACGCCACGCCCGGCGGTACGCAGCGACCCTTGCAGGGACTGCATCACGTCGCCGGTTTCTTCGAAGCGTTCCTTCACGCCGTCGACGATGTAGAAAGCATAGTCTACGCCCAAGCCGATGCCCAAGGCAGCCACCGGCAGGGTGTTGATGTTCATGCCGATGCCTTTCCAGGCCATGAAGGCGAAGGTGATGGTGTTCGCCATGACCACCAGCGGCATGTAGAACAGCCCGGCCACCGTCGAGCGGTAAGCGATCGCGGACAGGATGAACAAGGTCAGCAGCGCCAGCGCGATGCTCTCCACCTGCCGCGCGAACACTTCCTCATTGACCGCCGCCAGCACGCCCACCAAGCCGCCGGCAAGTTTGTAGGTCGACTCGCCGGGCAGCGGATTGTTCTCGATGTAATCCTCGATGCGCGACACCGCGGTCCGGATCGTGTCGCCCTTGTGGTCACGGAAGAACATCGTCACCGCGCCGTCCTTGAAGTCGGTATCGACGAAGCGGTCCATGTCGCCCGGGTCGGCGCCCTGCATGTACATGAACAGCAGCTCGCCGTTGATGTCAGCCACCGGCCCCAGTTCCTCGAAGCGGCGGTTGCCTTCGTGCAGGTTGGCATTCACCGGACCGATCAGGTCCACCACCGACACCGTCCCGCCGATCTGCGGCTGCGTTTCAAGGTAGCGCTGAAAATTGTCGATGTTGGTCAGCAACTCCGGATCCTTGAGCGCATTCGGACCCTCGCCGTCGATCACGACGAACATCTGGTCGCTGCCCTGGAAGGTGTCGTTGATGGCCTTGGCATCAACGTTGTAGGGATGATCCGGCCACAGCAGCGGCGTGCCCGGGAGCGCGTCGCCCACGGTCACCTTGGTGGCGTAAAAACCGGATCCGATCAGCACCGCGAAGCCGATCAGTACCACCAGGACCGAGCGCCGGCCGAGCACCAACTTGCCGCAAAGGTTCAGCAGCGGACGCAGCACCCAGCGGTTGGTGTCGAGCGGGAATGCCACGGCATGCGGCTTGGTGACCCAGGACAGCAGCGTCGGAACCAGCACCATGGCCGACACCGCGATGGTGCCCAGCCAAACTGCGCCGACGAAGGCTGTCTTCTGCAGCAGCGGCATCGGCATGGCGGCCACGATGGCGACCGCCACGGCGTCCACCACCACGCCCAGCATGCCCGGCCGGAACAGCGCGACCAGCGCCTTGGCGGCGGCATCACGTGGCACGTAGCCGCGCTCCAGTTCGTCGTCGAACGCTGCCAGCATCTGGACTGCGTGCGAAATTGCACGGGCCGTGACCAGGAAGGCCACGACGATGATCAGCGGATCGAAATTGACCTTGAACAGGCTGGCGATGCCGAGCGCCCACACCGCGCTGACCAGCCCGGCCAGCATCGGCAGCAGGATGCCTCGCCAGGTGCGCACCGTGATGAACAGCAGCAGCGCCATGATGGCAATGGTGATCAGGAACAGGTGGAAGGTTTCCGGCAGGTAGTGGACCACCCAGCCCGTCAACAGCGGCTCGCCGACCACCCGCACCCGCACGCCGTCGCCGTTGTACTTTTCGGCGATCTGCGTGATCCCGTCGTACAGCTTCCCGTAGTCCATCAGACGATCGATGAAGTCCGCCGTCACCAGCGCGGACTTCAGGTCCGGCGACACGTAACGTCCGTACACCAGCGGATTGGCCAGCACCTGCTCGCGCAGCAGATCGATCTCGGCCTGGTCCTTGGGCAGGTCCGGCCACATCATGGGTTTGGTTTCGATGCCCTCGGTTGACGAGTTGATCGAACGCAGCTTGCGCGAGGCCAGCGAGATGACCTGGAACTGGTTGATGGCCGGCACCAGGTACAGATCGTCGGTGACCTGCTTGATGCGCTCCAACACCTTGGGTTGGAAGATGTCGCCGCTTTCGGCCTCGACCATGATCGAGACGATGTTCGGACCACCAAAGCGCTCGTTGTACTTGTCGTTGATCTCGATGAACGGGTGCCCCTTCGGGAGCAGGTCATGGAAGATCGTCTTGATCTCCACATGCGCCGCGAAATACCCGAAAACCGCCGTGAGGGCAAGAATGACCGTAGTGACGAATTTGCGGCGTTCAATGCAGAACGCTGCGAACCGTTCGACCCAACTAACCTGCTGCATGACCTGATCCCTGATCGATAACTGCGATTGGATTGACGCCGGGTGCGGGCGTCAGTGGAAGCGCGGGCCGAACAGTTCCCACTGCCCGGCTTCCCAGCGCCCGACGTTGAGGCCCACCGTCACGAAGCCGTCGCCGTGCCGCGCCAGCGCGATGCGCCAGGCAAAATCCGCCGGGTTCACGCGGCCCGCTTCCCAGTGCCCCGCATCGGCGTCGCCGGTCAGCATCACGCCCTTGTCGCCGACGGCCATCCAACGGGCGCCGGTCCAGATCACGTCGAACAGGTGCCGGTCCAGGCCGCCCAGTTCAGCCTGCCGCCAGGTCTGGCCCGCGTCGTCGGTGGCCAGTATCGTGCCGCTCAAGCCCACCGCCAGGCCATTCTGTGCGTCGCGAAACACGACCGACATCAGGCTGGGTGCCACGTTGGTCTCCCGCGGCTCCCACGTCAATCCGTCATCCGCGCTGCACGCGAGGCGGCCGAACTCGCCCACCACGCACGCGGTGCCGGCGCCGTTGAAGGCAATGTCGTTCCAGGCGACGTCGTCGTCGACCTGCGTGAGCCGTTCCCACGTCTTGCCAAAGTCGGCCGAGCGCATGATCACGTTGATTTCGGACACCGCCCAGGCGCGACCCTGTGGGTCGATGCGCACGCGCAGCACCTTGCCGCTGCCGATGTCGGACACCGGCAGTGAAACCGACTCCCAGGTCTTGCCACCGTCGGCGGTGATCAGACCCTTGCCGCCATTGGCCGCCACCACGGCCCGGTTTTCATCCCACGCCGCGATCGACTGGAAATTGATGTGCAGACCGGTTGCCTGGCGAGCCCAGCTCTTGCCGCCGTCTTCGCTGCGAATGATCTTGCCGTCCTTGCCGACCGCCCACAGGACGTCGCCGACCGCCGTGACGCCAAGAAAACGGTCGCGGGTCTCGATGACCGGCGGATCGATGACCACCCGTGGCACCTCGAGCCGCACCTGCGACAGCGCCGTGAGCGCCGCCACCACCAGGACGGGCGACAGCACCGCCCAGATTTTTGAGGTCATCGACCGCTGCGCCATTTGAAAAGCCTCGTCAAAAAGAACCGCATTCTGGCACCCGGGCTCACAAGGTCGGGTGCCGCCAAAAAAAAGCCGCCGGTGTCACCGCGGCGGCCTTTGCCAAATGAAGCCCCGCCCGGCTCGTGTGCTCCGGGCGAGGCTTGGAAGCTTACTGCAGCATGCGCGGCAGCGCCTCGGGGGCATAGTCGGTCGCCTTGGCTTTCGGATTGAAGCCGAAGGCATCCGAATAGCCGAAGATCGTGGCGTGCAAACGCTGCACGTCGATCTGCTGCACGCTCATAAAGTTCGGGCCAAGGCGCCCGTCCTCCCACTTCCAGCCGTCCTTGTAGGCAACCACTTCAACATGCCAGAGCTGACCCTTGCGATCGTAATGATCCTGCCAGTGCAGCAACGGCGCGCCCACCGTGGCATTCACGAACATGTGCCGGCGGCTTTTCAGGTGGTTGGACTTAGGCGTGCCCTCGAGCTCCCAGACACCCTGCAGTTCCCACGTGTCGTCGGCGGTATTCCAGTACGGCGCCTCACCCAGTTTAAACATCGGATACTTCGCATTGCCAGACGCTTTGTCGTCAATGGGCGGCAGCGAGGAATGGGCAACCACGAGGCCCTTGCGCTTGCTGAGCAATTTCCAGCTCTCGTACCAGGTCGGGTCCATGTTCAGACCGAACGTGTCGTCGAACAGGAAATCCGTCGCCTGAACGGGGTCAGCCCACGCCCCTGAGGACAGGCGTCGCACCCGCCGCAGGCTTTTCACGTAGGCGTAGACATCAGGCAGGCGCCCGTCGGTGTAGTTCACCGTCAGCAACCCCAGACCCCGGGTGTCGTTTGGATACAGGTTGATCAGCGACTCGTACTTGGCAATTTCCTGGTTCTCGACGTGGGGCTCGCCAAGCCGGCCCGACATCAGATACCGCCGATACAGCCAGCTTTGCTCCCGCTCCAGACCCTTCTTGCCGTCGACGATCAGAAAGTTGAGCGGATTCAAATCCATGGCGTCACCAACCCAGCCAACGCGCAGGATGTTGTACGCAAGCTTGTAGCCGGCGTCCGGGTCGGCCGGATCGAGATCCGGGAACGGCACGCCCGTGACGTGCCCCACCATGTGCTTGTTGGCATCCAGCGAGGCTTCGCCCTTGTGTTTTTCCGTCAGCTCGACAATCCCGGTCACCGGCTGAAAGGGCTTGCTCTTGATGAGCTTCATGCTCCAGCCGAATTCGCGGATCATCCGCTCCTGCTGGCCCAGCAAGCCGTCGCGGATGGTCTGGCCATCCAGCGTCTTGTCGAGCAGACCATCAATGCTCGCTGCATTGAGCACCGTGCCTTCGGCCACTTCCTCGGCCTGCGCGGCCCCACCCAGCGCAAGCCCCGCCGCCAAACCGCTCACCGCCAGCAGGCGGGAAAAATCAGTCTTGAACATCCTGTAGTCCTCACTCCGGTTGATTCGAGCGCCGTCCGGCGGCCAGGCAGCCTAACCGCCGGAAAGCACCAATGCAGCGCGATGTCCCGGTTTTCTCAGAACTGGTACGTGATGCGCGCCACGAACTGGTCGCGGTTGTGCAGCGTGCCCAGCGTGCGGGTCTTGGTATCGACCATGCCCAGGTTGGTCTTCTCGACGTGGGTCGGGAAGAACAGGTCGGCCTCGAAGCGCACCCGCCAGTGATCGCCGAACTGCAGGTCCAGCGACGGGATCAGGAACGAGTCGAAGCTGCCCAGGTCCACGCCGAACGCCAGGCCCGGGGTTACCGTGTCGTACTTGTACGGGAAGCTGAAGGCATTGGTCAGAACCGTCGTATGTTCCCGCCGTGACGCACCGAACCCGAAGTTCTCGACGATGTCGTCGTCGCGATCGAAGTTCATCACCCAGGTGTCGAACAGCTGCAGGGTCCAGAACGCCGGCCGCGAGGTGCCGAGCTTGCTCATGGTCCAGTTGAGGTTCTTGTCCACGCCGAGCATGATCTTGAGCGTGTCCTTTTCGATCACAGGACCCAGGCCGGGAACATCCATCGCAAGTCCGACCGGCGTGCCGTCGGCAGTGAACAGGTCTCCCGGCGTGAATGCCGATCCCGGGGCGTTGGGGTCGTTCAGGATGCCGTACAGCGGAGGCATGAAAGCACCAGGGCCCATCGGCGTGCCAGGCGGCGGCAGGGCGCCCATGCCCTGGAACGCGCCCAGCAGGTCGAGGAAGGTATTGGTCCCCGTGTTGTAGGGCTTGTTGGGCGTGAACGCCAACTCGCCGCGCAACACCGAATCGAGAGCACCCGAGTAGGCGTTGAAGGTGAAGCCGTAGGTCTCGACCTTCGGCGACAGCAGCTCCACCAGACGCTGGTTCCCGCCGATGCCGCTGTCCTTTGGATCCCACAGCCAGTTGCTGCCGCCCGGGCTCAGGATGGGGTTGAAGGTGGTCACGCCCTCGCTGCTGATGCCACGGTAGTACGCGAACGAATAACCGACCTGCTTGAACGTCCCGGACCAGCGGAAACCGTAGTTGGCGTCGTCCTCGTCGCCATATTTGTGGTGGCGGTTGATCGGACCAATCAGCGAGCTGGTCACGCCGGCACCGGCCCACGGCGCAGGCGCCCAGCGGCCGCCGTTGATGGGGCCGTCGTCGCCCACATCGTCCGCTCCGTCCCAGCCGGGTCGGTAGATCAACTGCAGCGACCCCGCCAGCTCCGGCACGTCGATGGTCACGTTGGCGAGATTGAGCGGCTTGCGCAGCTCCTCGTTCTCCAGCTCCAGAAACGAGCGCCAGCGCAGGTCGTAGCCGTGGATGATGTCCATGGCGCGGAAAAAGTCGGTCTCGCCCCACACCACCTGCTGCTTGCCGAGCTTGAAGTGCGTGCGCTCGCCCAGGCTGAACGTAACGTACAGCTCGCGCAGCTCGGTCGAGTCGTAGTCGTCCAGCAGCAGGTCGTCGGTGGTGCCGCCGCCGTAGCCGAACAGGCTGGCGTTCGCGAAAACGGCGTCGCCAGGGGCCAGCGGGCCACCCTCGGCGTTGGTCGACACCCCGAAGCCACCAAAGGCCGGCGGCGCGCTGAGGGCACCGTAGCCGAAGGCCCCCGTATACACATAGGCCGGAATGATCTTGGAGCCGTTCTGCAGGCCGCGCTCGTAGCTGGTGCGCGTTTCACGAGCGATACGGCCGACGCCGGCGATCTGGAACGGTCCGAAATCGGCCGAGGCCTCCAGCTTGCCGCTATGGCGAATCATCGAGAATTCGCCCTTGCCGTCGTATGTGTCGCCCATCACGGTCACCGGGTTCCCGCCGGGGAAGCCCTTGGGCTCGAACTGGTCGTTGTCCTGCAAATTGACCGACAGGTGCTCGCGCACATAGCCGGAATACTCGAACTCCACCGCCCGGGCCATGCCCGGCGCCAGCACCGCGGAGCCCAGCAGGGCGACCACGCCGGCCGGCAAGCTTGCACGGACCCACTTCACAGATTGCTTTTGCATGTTGGGTATACCCCTCCCAAAGTCGAGTTACGGTCGCCGCTTCCCGCGGCGACCCCGCCCCCCTCTACCCTGCCGAGGCAGGGTCCTCAAATGCGCCGGGGCACGGCGCACCGAACTTTCCCCGGTCAGGCCATGCGCAGCACGGGCTTCAGCGTGCCGCCGGCCTCGGAATCCGCAGCCGCCTGGTTGATCTGATCCAGGCTGTAGAACTTGATCAGCTTGTCGAACGGAAACCGGCCCTGCTTGTACAGCTCGATCAGGCGCGGAATGAACACGTCGGAGTTGCTGTCGCCCTCGATGATGCCGCGCAGGGTGCGGTTGAACAGCATGAAGTTGACGTCGATGGCAACGGTGGTGCCCATGGCCGGCGCGCCGACGATGCCGCCAACGCCACCCATGCCCAGGCTGAACACAGCGCCTTCCAGCACCTTGGCATTGCCGGTGGTCTCCAGCATGTACGGCACGCCAAGGCCCCCGGTGAGCTTCTGGATTTCCTCCACCGGGTTGCACTGCATGCCGTTGATGACGTGCGTGGCGCCCAGTTCCCTGGCCAGCGCCAGGCGGTTGTCCTTGATGTCGACGCAGATGATGGTGGTGCAGTTGGCCACCTTGGCGCCCATCACCGCGCTCAGGCCAACCGCGCCGGCGCCGAAGATTGCGATGGCGCTGCCGGCCGGCGGATTGAGCGCATTCAGCACGGAGCCGGCGCCGGTCTGGATGCCGCAACCCAGCGGTCCCAGGATTTCGAGCGGTACGTCCTTGGCAACCTTGATCGTGTTGCGCTCGTAGGACAGGGCATATCCGGCGAAGGACGACTGGCCGAAGAAGCTGCAGCCGATTTCCTCGTCATGGTTGTGGATGGTGCAACGACCATCCGCGGCGCGTCCGCCGAAATTCAGGCCGAACGCGTTCAGGCACGACAGCGGCTGCCCGGCCAGGCAGTTGTCACACAGCCCGCAGCTGTAGAACGTGAGCACCACGTGATCGCCCGGGGCCACCTTGCGCACGTTGCGGCCCACTTTTTCCACCACGCCGGCGCCCTCGTGGCCCAGCACCATCGGCAGCGGCGCCGGGTAGAGCTGATCGCGGATGGACAGGTCGGTGTGGCACATGCCCGCGGCAACGATGCGGACCAGAATCTGGTCGTCCGCCGGTTCGGCCAGATCGATGGCCTCGATGGTGAACTGCCCCTTGGGCTCCCGAACGACGGCGGCACGCGTCTGCATTCCCACTCCTCCTGGTGATGCGGCTGATCCCTAGCTCTAACCGAACGCGCGTCAAGGTTCGGCGCGGGCCGTACCATACGCACAAAAAACTGGCGTGGCAATTGAGCGCTGCGGAAGAAAACGGTTTTTTTTGTCGATTGTGCTTGACAGGTCGCCGGGTTTCGTCACCGTCCGACCGATCGGCCAGCCGGCTCAAGATCGCCGACAAGTCCGGGCAATATCCCGCTCGCCCGCGACCTTGCCGTGCCGCCGGCAGGCGCGCCCGCTACACGTGCCGGGCGCACGGCTGGACCTGGCCCGGCAGCTATGCCTGCGCCGCTCTCGGCGCGGCGCAGTTGCCGCCGGCTGCCTGGGAGGCGATCAGCACCCCGATTGGCAGCCAGAAATAAAACCACATGCCGCGGGGCGCATTCAGCAGCTGGTTGCCGTCGGTCAGCATGCACAGCAGGCCTAACAGCAGCACCAGAAACCACGCCGGCTCGCCCCGCGCGGCAAGGCGTTGGCCCTGCCGCAAGGCGAGCAGGACCATCGCCACCAACAGGGCCAGCGCTGGCAAGCCGCCGTACAGCGCCGTGGCCAGAAAGACGTTGTGCGGATGATTGATGGCCACCGAAGCCTGGCCGGCGCCCTGCGGGGCGACCTGCGTCGTGGCGTCGGTGAGAATGCCCTCGCCCAGCCAGGGACGAGCCGCCACCCGGGCAGCGATCTGCTGCCAGATGGCCGGGCGGTAGGAATCCCCGCGCGCCAAGGCGCCGCGATGGTCGTAACCGCTGGCCAACAGTGCACCGACGACCAGCGCGAGCCCGGTCACGGCCAAGCCCAGCAGCCGCCATTGCCGATACAGGACAAGCCCAAAAAGGGTGCAGACCAGCGCCGCGCCAAGTGGCATGCGGCTGCCGGTGAGCACAATGCCGGCCGCCAGCACCAGGGCCGCGGCGAGCCAGGCTGCCCGCCAGCCGTGCCCGCCGGCTTTCGGCAGGATGTGAAACAGCACCAGCAGCAGACAGCCGCCGACCAGCGTCGCCACCTCGATCTCCTGGTACGCGGCGCCGGAGTACTGCAAGCGCGCCGCCCACGGCGCCGTGCGGTAGAACAGCGCGGCCGAGACCAGCGTGCCGATCACCGCAGCCAGCACTACCGCCCGCAGCAGCCGCTCCCAGGCAGCGGGCCGGCGCACGCACACGCAGGCCAGCACAGCCAGATACGCGGTCAGGTAGGGCAGGGCCTTGGCCTCGTGCAGCCAGTCGCCGACTGTAAAACCGGCCGACCACAGCCCGCTCAGGGTGAGATACGTCAACAGCAGCATGGCCAGTCGCCACAGCGTGCTGCCGGCCAGCCAGCGCCAGTCAGCGCGGCGCAGCAGAAACACGGCCGGCGCCAGCACCAGCGCGTAATAGACGTTGTTCAGTGCCTTGCCGGACGGCAGCAGAAAGAAACCGGCCAGGAACATGGCCAGTGGCACGGCGAGCTGCTCCGGCCCGCGCGTGCGCCAGGTGGACCAGCGGGCGGCGACGCTCATTTGGTGGTTCCGATTGTCTTGAGCGCGAACGTCCCCAGGCGGGCGGCAAACGGGGGCGGCGCGAACTGCGTCTGCCGGCGTTTACAGAGGCCTGGGTCGCCATGCGTCCGGGGCTTTGCGGCGATGAGGGCGGCATGATCTTCGAATGAGCCCGACGGGCTGCGCTCGCCGGTCAGCGGAAAGAATGGCTGCGGATACGGCGCCCGCGGCGGTGGCCGAAGCCGGTTACCGGCATCGCTGGACAGGGCTACAGGGATGATCATGGTCCGATTCCGGGTTTCAGTCGCAGGGCGATACCAGGGCATCACCCCAGCCCGCTGCAGCACTGCTTCGTTGGGCGATGATCGCGCAGCGACGTAATGGTCCCATGCAGGGTGCCGCTTGCACACGCGCCAACGTTCCGGATGCGGCGAACCGCTAGGCCCTGTTAACAATCATGCCAACCACACGCTGATGGCTGCCAGGATAACGAAGGCGGCGTAATGAGCGGCGAGCTTTTCATAGCGGGTGGCCAACCGCCGGTATTGCTTGAGGCGCGCAAA
>JBMOQH010000002.1:0-1572 GCA_049322795.1 Pseudomonadota bacterium
TTAACGTGAAAGAGACGGTGCCGCGGACGAGCGCCCCCCTGGCCGTCGGTGCGGCCATTATGAAGGATGGGCAGTGCGTCAGACCGGAATCAGGCTGGTGCGGAGATGTAGCCGTACTGTCGGAGCGCCTTGATCCAGCGGGGTGCGTTGCGCTTGACGCTGAGGGCCTGGTAATTGGCGGCGGTGTCGCGATAGGGCTGATTGCGGCTGAGCATGTAGAAGACCGTGCGCAGAAGCTTGTGCGCCAGCGCGATGATCGAGCGCTTGTGCCCGCGGCGGACGATCAGGCTATCGAACTTGGATTTGAAGACGGACGGCGTGCGCCGCGCGGCATGGGCGAATTCGCACAGCAGGCGGCGGACATAGGGATTGCCCTTGCGGGCGCGCCCGGATTTGCGCTTGCCGGCGGACTCGTGGTTGCCCGGGCAGACGCCGGCCCAGGAGGCCAGACGATCGGCGCTGCCGAAGGCGCTCATGTCGGTGCCGATTTCTGCCAGCAGCATCGCAGCGCCGATGAGGTCCACGCCGGGCAGGGTTTGCAGCAAGGCCAGGGCATTGCGCTGGGCGTCGCTGGACAAGCCCTCCAGCAGGCGCGCATCGAAGCGCGCGATGCGCGCTTCCAGGTCTTCGACATGGGCCATCAGTTCGTCGAGCACGAAGACGTGGCTGGCCGTCAGCTCGCCTTGCAGGGCATCGAACAAGACCTCGCGCGAGGCTTTGAGCCGGCGGCTGGCGTGGCTCAGCACCTCGCTGGGCGTCGCTCCGGCGAGCAGCGCCTTGACCATGGCCCGTGCCGATTGCCCGTGCACGTCGCTGACCACCACGCCCAGGCGGATGCCGGCGTCGGTCAGCAGCTTGTGCAGGCGATTCTTCTCCGACGCCAACATGCCGACCAGCTTCTGCCGCTGCCGGGCGATCAGGCGCAGCTCGCGCAGTTGCGCCGGCGGCACGAACGAGTGCCGCAGCAGGCCGGCCCGTGCCAGCGTCGCCAGCCACTGCGCATCGCCGACATCGGTCTTGCGCCCCGGCACCTGCTTGACGTGCCGGGCATTGACGACCCAGGCCCGCAGGCCGACGGCCTCCAAGGCCGCATACGGGCTCTTCCAGTAGATGCCGGTGCTTTCCATCACCACCACGTCCGGTGCCAGGCTCGCCGCCCAGGCCGCCAGTGCGCGGCGGTCACGTTTGAACGCGCCGAATTGCCGCTGCTCGATCTGGTGTGTGCCGTCGGGCGCCTCCAGAATCGCGCAGGCCGTGATCTGCGCCTGGTGGACATCCAGGCCGATGACGCGCTTGTAGATCGGTACTAGTTCCATATCGTCTCCGTTCCAGGGATACTTCCAAGGTGGGAGACGGCGGATGCCAAACCGAAAAAGCCTGACAGCGATCAGTCGCCGACGGCCGGTTTAACGTGCGCTCTGAAAGGAGGCAATCCGGGGTACGAGTCGGTCCGGCGGGTCACGTTAGCGTGCGGGATCGAGCCGCCAAAAAATTGCGCGACCTCCCTCCGCCGTCTCCCACCCGCCAGTCTCTTTCATCCTCCGGGGCGGCGCACGCCGCAATGAACGTTAG
>JBMOQH010000003.1:0-1551 GCA_049322795.1 Pseudomonadota bacterium
GCTCAGTCCATATGTCCGGAAGAGAGGCTGAGGTGACCGGTCCCGCAACATGCGATAGCGAGGGTTGCGCCGGATGGTCCGGCGCCGAGCCTCACGCATGGGAGACCGGTCATGACGAAGGATACGCTCTATGTGGGATTGGATACAGGCAAGAGGCATATCGACGTGGCGGTGGCGGAAGCTCTGCCGGGCGGCGAGGTGCGGTATTGGGGGCAGATCGCGAACGAGCCGGCCGCGCTCGATCGGGTGGTCAGGCGGTTGCGCAAGGGCGGGCGTCGGCTCGAGCTGTGCTACGAGGCAGGGCCGTGCGGCTATGGCATTTACCGCCGGCTGAATGGCAAACCGGACGTGCGCTGCCGGGTGGTGGCGCCGTCGCTGATGCCGCGCCGGCCGGGGGACCGGGTGAAGACGAACCGGCGCGATGCCTTGGCCCTGGCCAAGCTGCTGCGGGCCGAGGAGCTGACGGCGGTGTGGGTCCCCGATGCGGCGCACGAGGCGATGCGCGATCTGACCCGGGCCCGCGGCGCGGCGGTGGCGGATCTGAACCGCTGTCGCCAGCGCATCGGCGGCTTCCTGCTGCGCCAGGAGATCCTCTATGGCGGCAAGCCCTGGACCCGGAAGCACCGCGCCTGGCTGGGCCGGCTCGCCTTTGCCGAGCCGGCGCAGCGGCTGATGTTCGCCGAGTGGCTGGACGCGCTCGATCAGGCCCAGGCGCGGCGCGATCGGCTGAGCGATCACATCGCCGAGCTGGTGGCCGGCTGGTCGCTGGCCTGGCTGGTCGAGGCGCTGCAGGTCTTGCGCGGCTACCGGCTGGTCAATGCGGCCACGCTGGTGGCCGAGATCGGCGATCCCCGCCGGTTCGACAGCCCGCGCCAGCTGATGGCCTATCTCGGCATGGTGCCGAGCGAGCGCTCGACCGGCGAGGAGGTGCGCCGCGGCGCCCTCACCAAGACCGGCAACGGCCGCGCCCGCCGAACACTGATCGAGGCGGCCTGGACCTATACGCGCCCGGCCAAGGAGCCGAAAGCGACGGCCGCAGGCCAGCCCGCGGCGCTGCGCGCCATCGCCGACAAGGCCCGCCACCGCCTGAGCCGGCGCTATCGCCAGCTCCGCGCCAAGGGCAAGCTCCCCGCGGTCGCGGCAGCCGCGATCGCCCGCGAATCGCTCGGCTTCATCTGGGCCATCGCCCAGGCCGCCAGGCCAGCGCGCTGAAGGGTCCGTCGCCACCAAAGCATCAACCGTCAGAGGAGAGCGACGCCTCATCCGTGACACCGCCGGTGCAGCAGCCCGGGGGCGGGCCCGCAGGTCAGGGGAACTCTCGGCCTCATCCAGGAGCGGCTTCTGGCCCATACTCGTGCTCAGTGCGAGGCAGCCCCGCGACGAACCATGGTCGGGTCGGTTCAACCCACGTATCAGAGACTGATCAACCGTCGCAGCCACCGCCCGCTCCCGGACCCCTGCACCGGCCCATCGCACACCCACACGCGCCAGCCAACCGGCGCGCAGAAAAAACTCGTCCGCATCTTGCAAAACGGACATCAGAGGATGAGG
>JBMOQH010000004.1:0-16251 GCA_049322795.1 Pseudomonadota bacterium
CAAGGCCAGCGGCAACAGCAACACGGCGCCGGGCAGCAGCAGCGAGGCCAGCAAGCCGACCACTGCCGCCGCGAGCACGGCCGCTGCCGGCCAGCCGCCGCCGGCCAGCCACGCCGCCAGCGTCGTCAGGCGATCGCCGGCAGTCGGGTTGGACCGGGGCTCGCCGGTCACCGGCTCAGTGGGCGTCGCTGTACGGCAGCAGCGACAGAAAACGGGCGCGCTTGATGGCGCGCGTCAGCTGGCGCTGGTAGCGCGCGCTGGTGCCGGTGATACGGGTCGGGATGATCTTGCCGGTCTCGGAGATGTACTGCTTCAGGGTCTCGAGATCCTTGTAGTCGATCTCGGTCACCTTCTCGGCGGTGAAACGGCAGAATTTCTTGCGGCGCAGGTAGCGGGCCATGGGTGCTTGTCTCGGGTTCGTGTTCAGGCGTCGGAGTCGGCGCCGGCGTCTTCGCCGTCGGCGTCAGAGTCGGCAGCAACGGCCTCACGCTCATCGCGGCGCGGCCGGCGCTCGCGGCGTTCCTCGCTCTCGCGGGCCAGCGCGATCGGCGAGGCTTCGGTCACCGCCCCGTCGCGCAGGATCACCAGATTGCGCAGCACCGCGTCGCTGAAACGGAACGCCGAGGCCAGCTCGCGCATCGCCTCGTCGTTGGCTTCGACGTTGAACAGCAGGTAGTGCGCCTTGTGCACCTTGGCGATCGGATACGCCAGCTGGCGGCGACCCCAGTCTTCATGGCGGTGGATCGTGCCGCCGCGCGTCTCGATGACGCTGCGGTAGCGCTCGACCATCGCCGGCACCTGTTCGCTCTGGTCCGGGTGGACCAGCAGCACGATCTCGTAATGACGCATGAACACTCCTTGTGGCTGACAGCCCGGATCAGCCGACCCGGGCAAGGAGACCGCTGTGTGCTTGTTATTGCGGCCGAAAAGGGGCGGCATTCTACTCAGGCCGGCGGGACCGGACAAGCGCCGCGCTGGCGAACGGCCTCGAACAGGCACACCGCCGCGGCCACCGACACGTTCAGGCTGCCCACCGCGCCGGTCATCGGGATGGCGATGAGCGTGTCGCACAGCTCGCGCGTGAGCCGGCGCAGACCCTGGCCCTCGCCACCCAGCAACAGCGCGCAGGGCCCGGTCAGCGCGGCATCGTAGACGGCTGTGGTGGCGCTGGCATCGGCGCCGAACAGCGTGATGCCGGCGCCTTGCAGAAAGCGCAGCACGCGGGCCAGGTTGCCCACCTGCACGAAGGGCACCGCGCTGGCCGCTCCGGCGGCGGTCTTGATGGCGGCCGGGGTAAGACCAGCCGCATTGCGGCGCGGCGCGATCACCGCGTGGGCGCCGGCCGCATCGGCACTGCGCAGGCACGCACCCAGATTGCGCGGGTCCTGCACCTCGTCCAGCACCAGCAGCAGCGGGCGCTCGGCCTGCGCGAGGATGCCCTCGAGCGCGTTCTCGTCGAGCGCGCGCGGCGTGGCCGCCAGCAGCGCAATCACGCCCTGATGCGTGGCGCCGCCACTGAGGCGGTCCAGCGCCGCCGCGGGACGCTGGTCGACCGCAACATCGTGCTGGGCGGCAAGCGCTGCCAGTTCCGCCAGCGCCGGGCGGGCGCGGTCGCCGAGCAGCAGCCGCGCGACGTTGCCGGGCTCTTTCTGGAGCAGCGTGCGCACCGGGTGCAGGCCGTACGCGATCGGGCGCGCACTCACCGTTTTTTCCTGCCCTTGTCGGCCTTCTTGGCCTGGCGCCGGGGCGGCGCGCCAGAGTCTTTCGCAGGCGTGTGCTCGTCGTCCCGCCCGGCGTAATCGAGGTCGATCTTGCGGTCGTCGAGGTTCACCCGCACCACGCGCACCTGCACGCGGTCGCCCAGTCGGAAACTGCGCCGCCGGCGCTCGCCGACCAGGCGGTGGTGGATGGGGTCGAAGTGGTAGTAGTCCTCGGGCAGCGCGGTGATGTGCACCAGCCCTTCGGTGTAGGCGCCATCCAGGGTGACGAACAGCCCGAACGCCGCCACGCCGCTGACCTGCCCGCCCATCACGTCGCCCACGCGGTCCTGCAGGAACTCGCACTTGAGCCAGGCGACGACTTCCCGCGTCGCGTCGTCGGCGCGCCGCTCGGTCAGCGAGCAGTGTGCGCCGAGCGCCGTCATCTGCTCGCCGGTGTACAGATAGGACTGTGCCTTGCGCCCGCGCAGCGCATGCCCGATGGCGCGGTGGACCAGAAGATCCGGATAGCGGCGGATGGGCGAGGTGAAGTGCGCGTAGGCCTCGAGCGCGAGCCCGAAATGGCCACGGCACTCGGCGTCGTACACCGCCTGCTTGAAGCTGCGCAGGATGGGCGTCTGCAGCAGCTGGCGGTCGTCGCGCTGGGCGACGGTTTCGGTCAGCGCGCGGTAGTCGCCGGGCGCGGGCTCGTCGCCACCGCCGAGCAGCAGGCCGAATTCCGCCAGAAAGCTGCGCAGCGCCGTCACCTTCTCGGCCGCCGGCCGGTCGTGCACGCGGTACAGCGCCGGCAGCGCGCGCGCGCTCAGAAACTCCGCCGCGCAGCGGTTGGCGGCGATCATGCACTCCTCGATGATGCAGTGCGCCACCGTGCGCGTGACGGGTTCAATGCGGTCGATCTTGCGGTCCGGGCCGTAAATGATCCGCGCCTCGGCCGACTCGAACTCCACCGCGCCGCGCCGCTGCCGCTCGCCGTCGAGCGCCCGGTACAGGCGGTGCAGGGTCTCGATGTGCGGCAGGAGCGCTTCGTAGCGGGCGCGCTCGGCGGCATCGCCGGCGAGCACGGCGGCGATCTGCGTATACGTCGTGCGGGCGTGCGAGCGGATCACGCCGCGCGCGAAGCGATAGCTCTTGATCGCACCGCGCGGGCCGATTGTCATCTCGCACACCAGCGCCAGGCGTTTGACCTCGGGCTTGAGCGAGCACAGTTCGTTCGACAGCGCCTCCGGCAGCATCGGGATGACGCGCTGCGGGAAATACACCGAGGTGCCGCGCCCGTGCGCCTCTACGTCGATGGCGCTGCCGGGGGTCACGTAATGGCTCACGTCGGCGATCGCCACCAGCAGGCGCCAGCCGCGGCCGTCGGGTTCGGCGTACACGGCATCGTCGAAATCGCGCGCGTCCTCGCCGTCTATGGTGATCAGCGGCAGCTGCGTGAAGTCCTCGCGCCCGCGTGCGTCAGCGGCGGTGACCTGCGCCTTGTAACCCGCCGCCTGGGCATCGACCTCCGCCGGCCACTGCCACGGCAGGTCGTGCTTGCGCAGCGCGATGTCGATCTCCATGCCGGGCGCCAGATGCTCGCCGAGCACCTCCACCAGCAGACCGCGCGCCGGCTGATGGCGGTCGGCGTAGTGCGCGATCTCGACCACGGCGATCTGCCCGTCGCGCACCTTGGCGCGCACGGCGCTGTCGGTGATGACTATCTCGCTGCCCAGGCGCCGGTCGTCCGGCACCAGCCAGGCAAACTTGCCATCGCGCCGGTAGCGCCCGACCACGCGCCGGTGCCGGCGTTCCAGCACCTCGACGATGCTGCCCTCGTGGCGGCCACGCGCGTCGACGCCGGTCACGCTCGCCACCGCCCGGTCGCCGTCCATTACCGCCCGCATCTCGCGCGGAGACAGATAAAGATCGGGGTGCTCCCCGTCGGGGATGAAAAAACCATAGCCGTCGCGGTGTGCGCTGACCCGCCCGCGCAGCAGATCCATCTGGCTCACCGGCCCGAATCGCCCGCGCCGGTCGAGCAGCAGCTGGCCGTCGCGCACCATCGCGGCAAGACGCCGGGTCAACGCCTCCTGCGCCCAGTCGGCGCGCAGGGCCAGGCGATCGGCGATGTGCTCGGCCGGCAACGGCTGCCCGGCCTCGGCCAGCACCTCCAGAATCAGTTCGCGGCTGGCGATCGGGCGCTCGTAGCGGGCGGCCTCGCGGCGGCGGTGTGGGTCTTTGCGGGAACGGGGTGGCTTCACTGGAATGCGATGATCGTTGACAGTCGGCCCGGGGCCATTAGAATGCCGCGCTCGCTTCGGCCCACGGGTCGCAGGCGGCCAGCCGAGATGGCGAAATTGGTAGACGCGCTAGCTTCAGGTGCTAGTGGGGGAAACCCCGTGGAGGTTCAAGTCCTCTTCTCGGCACCATCACCCCCTCGCATGCGTCACGCACGAACATTCTAAGTGCGCGATTTTGCGAGGATAACACGGGGCGATGGTTTTCAGGTCACGGCCAACGTGCACATCTGACCAGAGCCTGTCCGCAGCGATAGGCGGTCTGCAATCCCCCACCGGAAAACACGCGCATCGACGCGGCGTGCTGATCCGTAGCGGCGGCGCCCTCGCCTGGCGGCCAAAAACCCCCACCGAACGGGTGGCCAGCGCCCCTGTCCCTGCCCACCAACGCCGGCGCTACACTGCCTTCTGCCCAACACATAACCATACGGGCAGGAGGAGACCATGGACTTTCGCTGCATTTCGGCGGACTCGCACATCGTGGAGCCGCCCAACTGTTACGCCGACTTCATCGAACCGAAATACCGCGACGTGGCGCCGCGCGTGGTGCGCCACGCGGACGGTTACGACACTTACTGGGTGCGTGATCTGCCGCGCACGACCACGGTCGGCCTGCTGGCCAGCGCCGGGCTGAAGGACCACGCCAAGCAGGACTTCATCGCCAAGGCCACCTTCGACCAGTTGCCGGCCGGCGGCTGGGATCCGCGGGCGCGCGTCGAGGCGCAGCAGCGCGACGGCCTGGACGCCGAGGTGATCTACGCCTCGCTCGGCATGGTGCTGTGCAGCCATCCGGACTACGCCTACATGGACGCCTGTTTCCAGGCCTACAACCGCTGGCTGCAAACCTTCTGCGGCGCGGCGCCGGACCGGCTGTTCGGCCTGGCGCAGACGGCGGTCACGTCGGTGGATGCGGCCATCCGGGACTTCGAGCGCGCCAAGGCCGCGGGCTTCGTCGGCATGATGATGCCCGGCAACCCGCAGCAGGGTGACTACGACCAGCCCGAGTACGACGCCCTGTGGCAGTGCGCCGTGGATCTGGACCTGCCGATCTGCTTTCACATCCTCACCGCCCGCGGCGGCGAGATCGCCGCCGCGCTCGACAACCGCCGCGGCCACCCGCTGACGGCGTTCCTGAAGATCATGCGCACGGTGCAGGACATGATCGGGCTGTTCGTGCTCGGCGGCGCGTTCGAGCGCCACCCGCGGCTGCGCATGGTCTGCGCCGAGGGCGACGCCGGCTGGCTGCCGCACTACGCCTACCGCATCGACCACGCGGTGAGCTTCCACAACCCCGGCGGCAACATCGAGGGTTTCTCGAAGATGCCGAGCGAGTACATCCGCGACAACATCTGGGTCACCTTCCAGGACGACTGGAGCGCCTTCAAGGTCAAGGACCTGCTGAACGTGGACCACCTGCTGTGGGCCAACGACTACCCGCACTCGGACTCCACCTGGCCGTGGTCGCAGGAGATTCTGGACCGCCATACGGTCGACCTCACCGCGGCCGAGCGGCGAAAGATCGTGCGCGACAACGTGCGTGGCGTGTTCCGGCTGCCGGTGCACTGAGCCGCTGGCGACGGCGCCGGGGGCAGGATGCCCCGGCGCCCGCAAGGGCGCGGCCCTTGTGTGCGCAGCGCGGCGCGGGTCTGCACCCACGCCGCAATGGGCTGAAATTTCCACGGACTGAATTTTCGGCTGTTCGACCACCCCGGCCCGGCCCGGAGGAGAACGCCATGCACGACCTCATCATCGAGGGTGGCACCATCGTCGACGGCAGCGGCGCGCCGGCCTTCACCGGCGACGTCGTCATCGACGGCGAGCGCATCACCGCCATCACCCGCTCGCGCAGCGGCGGCCGGACGCGCCGCCGCATTAAGGCCGACGGCCTGACCGTGAGCCCCGGCTTCATCGACCCGCACACGCACTACGACGCGCAGTTCTGCTGGGACGGCCTGCTCACCTCGTCGCCCGAGCACGGCGTCACCACCGTCGTCACCGGCAACTGTGGCGTCGGTCTCGCCCCCGCCCGGCCGGACCTGCACGAGGTGCTGATCGGCGACCTGGTGCACGTCGAGGGCATGCCCTACGAGGCGCTGCGCCGGGGCATCGACTGGCGCTGGCAGACCTTCGGCGAATACCTCGACGCCATGGATTCCAGTGGGCTTGGCATCAACGTCGCCGGGCTGGTGGCGATGACGCCGCTGCGGCATTGGGTGATGGGCGCCGCCGCCCGCGAGCGCGCGGCCACTGCGGCGGAAGCGGCCGAGATGGCGAGCGTGTTTCGCCAGGCCATGCAGGACGGCGCGTTCGGCTTTTCCACCACCGTGCTCGGCATTCACGTCGGGCACGAAGGCAAGCCGCTCGCCTGCCGGCACGCGGATCACGATGAATACCGCGCGCTCGCCCGCGTGCTGCGAGGGCTCGGGCGCGGCGCCATCGAGCTGACCGTCACGCCCACCGACACCGTGTCCGAAACCCAGCGCGAGCTGCTGCAGCTACTGGTCGAGGAAAGCGGCCGGCCGGTCACCTACATCGGCAGCTTCAACACGCCCGGCACACGGGACACTTACCGCCAGAAAATGGCGGCGCTCACGGATCTCACCGGCCGCGACCGGCTGGTGCCGCAAACCACCTGCCACCCCATCAAGTTCCAGTTCCACCTGCGAAACCCGTTCATCCTCGGCCTGTTCGAGTGCTGGCGGCCGGTGATGGCGATGTCGCTCGACGACAAGATGCGCACCTACCGCACGACCGGGTTCCGCGAGCAGTTCCGCCACGACATCCTCAAAAACGAGAGCCTGCGGGCGGATTTCTGGGACCGCGTGCGCCTGATCGACGGCGAGGGCGCGGCCACGCAAAGGCTCGCCGAAGCCAAGCACACCGTCGCCCGCATGGCCGCGGATGCCGGCCGCGACCCGGTGGATGTGATGTTCGACATTGCCTTCGCCGACGACCTTGGCGCCACCTTCGAGCTGGTGGCGCTGAACCACGACCCCGCCGAGGTGGTGCCGCTGATCGAGGACCCGCGCCTGCTGATCGGCGTGTCCGACGCCGGCGCCCACGTCGACATGATGTGCGACGCCGGCTACGCCACCTACATGCTGGCGCGCTGGGTACGCGAGCAAAAAGTGCTCGCCATGGAAGACGCCGTGCGGCGCCTGACGTCCGAGCCGGCGCAGTTCTTCGGCATCCCCGGGCGCGGCACGCTCAAGCCCGGCTACTACGCCGACCTCGCGCTGTTCGACGCCGAGCGCGTGCGGCCGCTGGAATCGGAAAAAGTCTTCGACCTGCCCGGCGGCGGCAAGCGCTGGGTGCAGCACGCGGAGGGCATGTTCGCCACCCTCGTCAACGGCGCCGTGCTGTACCAGCAGGGCGAGCACCAGGGCCCGATGCCCGGCCGGGCGCTGCGCAGCGGCGAGGCGGCGGCGTAAGGGGCCGCCCTCGCCAAAGTGTGTCGGGACGTCCCGGCAACCGAAACAGCGCCCCGGGCAGCTCCGCTGTGGGAGGCCCGCCCCGGGCCGAAGCCGGTGCCGCATTGATTCGCGGCGGGGGCGCCGCTCCCACAGGAGTCAGCGCGAGGCGGTTTTCATCGGGCCCGTGCTGGGTTTCGACGCCAACACGGATCACATGGGCCAGCCGACCCGCGCGGCCGGGATCAGCCGGCGGCGAGCTGGCTGCGCAGGGTCTTGCGGCTGACCTTGCCGGTGTTGCCCTTGGGTAGCTCGTCCATGAAGCGGTACTCGCGCGGGCGGGCGTAGGGCGCGAGGTCGGTGTCGTGCACGAAGGCGTCGAGTTCCTGCTCGGTGACCGGCGCGCGCGTGACCACGCAGGCCACCACGCGCTGGCCCCAGCGCGCGTCCGGCACGCCGATGACGGCCGCCTCGCTGACCGCCGGGTGGCGCATCACGGCGTCTTCGACGGCGCTCGGCAGAATGTTGATGCCACCGGAGATGATCATGTCGTCGATGCGCCCGCGCAGGTACACGTAGCGGTCGGCGTCGATCATGCCCATGTCGCCGGAGTGCCACCACGGGCCCTCGAACACCTTGCGCGCCAGCGCCGGGCGGTACCAGAAGCCGACCGCCACCGACGGGCCGCGGATCAGCACCTCGCCCTCCTCGCCGGGCGGCAGCACGTCATCCGCCGTGCCGCCCGGTCTGACGACGCGGATGTCGCCGTTGAGCATGGGCCGCCCGACGCTGTCGATGCGCGACTCGTCCTCGAGGTCGCTCGGGAACATGACCGTGCCGGCCGAGCACGAGCCGGACTCGGTGCTGCCGTAGATGTTGAAGATGTTGGGCGACACGCGGGCCTTGATTTCGCGCAGCGTCGTCGTGTCCATCGGCTCGCCGGCGAAACCGGCGGAGGTGATGGACGACAGGTCGTAGCCGTCGAGGCCGTGGCGCAGCAGCATGCGCCACATGGTGGGGGCGAGGAAGGCGTGCGTGCAGCGCTCGTTCTGCACCGCCTCCAGGAAGCGGCGCGGGTCCCAGTGCGGCAGGAACACCACCTTGCCGCCGGCGTTGATGACCGGCAGCGTCACGTTGTACCAACCGATGAAGGCGGTCGACATCATGTTGCACATGGCGTCGGACGGCATCATGCGCCACAGGTAACTGCCACCGCGGGCGCTTTCCATCAGCGTGCGGTTGCTGTGCATCACGCCCTTGGGCAGGCCGGTGGTGCCGGACGACAGCGCGATGATGGCCAGATCGTGCTCGTGAGCGTCCATCGGCTCGAAGTCGAGCCGATGGTGTTCGAGATCGCGCGGCAGGATGGGATCGGCCCCGGCGTCGCGCGCCTCGGGCGGCGTGTGCGCCGACACCGCGCGCACGAAGCCGGTGATCAGCGGATTGCGCTGGCGCAGCTCGTCCGCCACCGCGGCGAAGGCGCCGTCGTACACCAGCACGCGCGGCGACAGCTCGGTGAGCACGGCGCTGAGCGTGCCGACCGACTCGCGTACGTGCAGCGCGGACGGGATGGCGCCGATCTCGAAGGCGCCGAACAGCGCCACCACGTGCTGCACCGAGCCCACCGTGAGCAGCGCCACGCGGTCGCCCTTGCGCACGCCGAGCGCGTGGTACAGCGCCGCGCAGCGCTGCACCTGCTCGCGCAGCTGCGGGTAGGTGTAGCGGAACAGGTCGTCGACCACCCGCTCGCCCTGCGGGAACCAGTCGGCCGCCCGGTGCAGCATGTCGCGCAGCGTGACATCGCGTGTGGCCATCGCCCCCCTCCGGTTGAGTTTCAATAACCCGATCGTTCGTTTAGGATGAATCTTGCGCATGGGGCCGATGGCCGTCAACCGCGCGCGCAGCATAACGAAGGCACGTTCCAGGCCGCCCGCCGACGGCCAGCGGCCGGCCAGCTAGGGGAAACACGATGACCCGGGACGAGTTTTATCGCGACGCCGATCCGGCCAGCCGCGGCCCGCTGGCCGGCTACCGCGTGCTGGAGGTGACGCAGGCCGTGGCCGGGCCGGTGGTGGGCACGGTGTTCGCGGATCTGGGCGCCGACGTGCTGCGCTGCGAGCTGCCCGGCCAGGGCGACATGACGCGCTGGATGGACCCTTTCCTCGAGGAAGGCCGCGACCCGAACGCCGCCTGCTGGAACATGTCCGTGAATCGCGGCAAGCGCGCGGTGACGCTCGACGTCCGCACGCCGGAGGGACAGGCCCTGTTCCGCGACCTGGCGCGCGAGGCCGACGTGCTGGTCGAGAACTTCACGCCGGGCTCCATGCAGGCGTTCGGGCTCGACTACCCGGCCATCCGCGCCGTCAATCCGGCCATCGTCTACGTGTCGGTGAGCGGCTTTGGCCAGTGGGGACCGCTCAGCGGCATGCGCGGCGTGGACACGGTGGCCCAGGCCGTGTCCGGCATGATGGCCATGAACGGCGTGCAGGGCGGCGATCCGCTGATCTCGACCGCCAACCTGGTCGATCACCTCACCGGCTGGCAGGGCGCCATCGGCGCCATGGCGGCGTTGCTGCACCGCCACCGGACCGGCGAGGGCCAGTACGTGGACGTGGCGCTGGCCGACACCGCCATCTACGCCAGCGACCAACGCATCATGGCCGCCCACAACGCCGGCCGGCAGTGGCCGCGCATGGGCAACACCATCGACATGGGCGCGCCCATGAACTGCTACCGCTGCCGCGACGGCGGCTACGTGTTCCTGTTCGCCATCCTGGACACGCTGTGGCCGCGGGTGTGCGCCGCGATCGGCCGCGAGGATCTGATCGACGACCCGCGCTGCAAGGGCATGCGCGACCGCGCCAGGAACCACCAATTCGTCGACCAGGTCACCGCCGAGTGGGTGGCGGCGCACGACCGCGACGAGGTGGTGCGCCGCCTGCAGGCCGCCGGCGTCAGCGTGGGGCCGGTGCTGGACCACGCCGAGGTGGCGCAGTACGAGCAGTTCCTCGAACACGAGGCGGTCATCGAACTGCAACACCCGCGCTACGGCGCGCTGCGCACCTACGGCGTGGTGCCCAAGTTCTCGCGCACGCCGGCGCGCGTGCGCGGCCCGGCGCCGGACATGGGCGAGCACAACGACGCGGTGTACGGCGGCGAGCTGGGGCTCGACCCGGCGCGGCTGGCCGAGCTCAAGGCCCGCAACATCATCTGACGCAGGGGAACACCGCATGGCTCATGCCGCTGGCGCCAAAGCCCACCCGGCCCATTACGCCGGCACGCTGATCTCGGCCGAGTCCTACCTCGCCGAACCGGCCGATCTGTGGCAGCGGATCTTGCCCGCGCCGCGGCGGCCGGCGGGGCCGCGCATCACCACCGGCGCGCAGGGCGACCAGTTCGAGCTCGACGGCGTGCCGCCGCGCCCGCTGGGCCTGGGTGGCCCGCTGACGCAGCTGCGGCGCATCGGCGTGCCGGTCGGCGCCGGCTACGGGGCGTATCGCTACAGCTCGCCGGACCGCGACCGGGACGGCGCCGCGCGCGTGGCCTGGCAGCGCGGGGCCGGCCTCGCCGCGGAAGTGCTGTACCCGACCCTTGGGCTACTCATCAGCACCAGCCCCGACCCGCAGATGCAGCAACTGTGCTGCCGCGTCTACAACGACTGGCTGGCCGCGTTCTGCGCCGCCGATCCGAACCGCCTGCGCGGCATGGCGCTGTTGCCCGCCCGGGCCGACATGGCCGACATCGTGGCCGAGATCGACCATGCCGCGGCGCTGGGTCTGGCCGGCGTGATCCTGCCGGCCCGCCATGCCGTGACGCCCTACAACATGCCGGCCTGGGACGCCGCCTGGGCGGCGCTGCAAGGACATGGCCTGGTGTGCGCGGTGCACCTCGGCCCCGAGGAAGGCGCGGCGGCCTCCCCCGCCGGACCGGGCGCGGCCGGCATTCTGCTCAGCACCGGCAAGTACGAGCTGAACGAGTTTCTGCAGATGATCGTCTGGGGCGCCGGGCTGCAGCGCTTTGCGGGCCTGCGCGTCGGGCTGGTCGGCAGTGGCGCCGGCTGGCTCGCCACGCAGATCAACCTCATGGACCACTGGTGGAGCGACCACAAGGGCTGGATGGAACCGCGCCTGGCGCAGGCACCGAGCGCCTACTGGCACCAGCAGGGCTTCGCCACCCTGCAGGCGGACGCCGCGGGCCTGGCGACGCGCGAGATCATCGGCACGCGAAACCTGCTGTGGGGCCTTGGCCCCGGCACTGCGGGCGATGCGGCGGGCGATGCGCCGGGCAGCGAACTCGGCGCGCTGCCCGCCGATGACGCCGCCGCCATCGCCAGCGGCAACTGCGCGCGCCTGTTCGGCATCGAGGTTTGATGGAGCGCGAAGGCAATCGGCGCTTCCGGTCCGGGGCGGGATGCCCCCGGGCGAATGCCCAGGGTCCAAACCCCTGGCGCACGCGGCGCGGCGCCGACCTGCACCCCTTGCCACGAGCGAAAGCATTCCACGGACGAAGTCTTTCGGCGGTTCCGCAACGAGGACACACCCATGCACGCCCGCTACGAAAACGTGACCGAGCCGTACCCGCTGCGCATCCTGTCCGCCGACTCGCACATCGTGGAGCCGCCGGACCTGTGGACCACGCGCATGGATCGGCAATGGCGCGAGCGCGCGCCGCGCATCGAGGCGCTCGACGAAACCGGCGACTACTTCATCATCGACGGCATGCGCCCGCGCCCGCTGGCCTTCGAGGGCCCGATGGCGGACATCAAGGCGGCGGGGCTGGAAATCCCCTCCCCCAAGGGCTACCGCTACGCCGACAGCATCCGCCGCGGCTGCTACGACCCGGACGCGCGCCTGCAGGACCAGGACATCGACGGCGTGGCCGGCGAGCTGATCTACCCCGGCCTTGGCCTGTTCATGGCGCTGGCGCCGGACCCGGCCTACCAGCTCGCCGCCTGCCGCGTGTACAACGACTGGCTGGCGGAATACTGCGGCGCGCACCCGAACCGCCTGAAAGGCATGGCGATCCTGCCGACGGCGGGCGATCTGCGCCTGGCCGCCGACGAGGCGGAACGCAGCCGCGCGCTTGGCCTGGTCGGCGCCATGCTGCCGGTGGTGGTGCCGGAGCGCCCCTACAACCTGCCCGACTGGGACGTGCTGTGGGACCGCCTGCAGGCGCTTGCCATGCCCTGCTCGCTGCACGTCGGCGGCGGGCAGGAGACCTTCGGCCGCTACCGCGGGCCGGGCGCCGGCGCGCTCATCGTCTGCGGCGGCCGGTTCGACTTCAACATCGCCCTGCAGCAGGTGATCTGGGGCGGCGCGCCGGAGCGCTTTCCGAAGATGAAGTGGGTCATCACCGAGGGCGGCATCGGCTGGATCGCCGCCGCGCTCGGTTACGCCGACGCCTGGTGGCACGAGGGCCGCGCCCGCGGGCAGTGGATGGACCCGCCGCTGCCGCAGCCGCCGAGCTTTTATTTCAAGCGCAATTTCGCCGCCACCTTCGAGGACGACCGCGCCGGCATCCTCACCCGCGACGTGACGGGCGTCGAGACTCTGCTGTGGGGCTCCGACTACCCGCACACGGAGGGCGTGTGGCCGTTCTCGCGCAAGCAGATTGCGCACGACTTCGCCGGCATTCCGGCGGCCGATACGCGGCGTATCGTGCACGACAACGCGGTCGCCATCTTCGGCTTTCCGGCCGCCTGAGCGGGCCAGCCGCCCGCCACGCCATCACCTCATCTTCAGGAGCACACCGTGGGACCGCTTGCAGGCATCAAGGTCATCGAAATGGTCGGTCTCGGGCCTGGGCCGCTGTGCGCCATGCTGCTGGCCGACATGGGCGCCGAGGTGATCCGCGTCGACCGCCCGGGCGGCAACATGTTCAGCGGCGAGGCGGACCCGCTCGGCCGCAACCGCCGATCCCTGGCAGTCGACCTGAAACACCCGGACGGGGTCGGCACGGTGCTGCGTCTGGTCGAGCAGGCGGATGCGATGATCGAGGGCTTCCGGCCGGGCGTGATGGAGCGCCTGGGCCTCGGGCCCGACGCGTGCCTGGCGCGCAACCAGAAACTCGTCTACGGCCGCATGACCGGCTGGGGTCAGACCGGCCCGATGGCGCAGGGCGCCGGGCACGACATCAACTACATCGCGCTCGCCGGCGCGCTGCACGCCATCGGCGAGCAGGGCGGCAAGCCGATCCCGCCGCTGAACCTGGTCGGCGACTTCGGCGGCGGCGGCATGTTCCTGGCGTTCGGCATCGTCTGCGCGCTGCTGGAAGCGCGCAGTTCCGGCCAGGGTCAGGTGATCGACTGCTCCATGGTCGAGGGCAGCGCCGTGCTGATGAGCATGTTCTTCGCCATGCACCAGGCCGGGATCTGGAAGGACGAGCGCGGCAGCAACATGCTCGACGGCGCCTCGCACTACTACAACACCTACGAGACCGCCGACGACAAGTGGGTGTCGGTCGGCGCCATGGAGCCGCAGTTCTACGCCACGCTGATCCGCGACACCGGCGCCGATCCGGAGCTGTTCAGCAAGCAGCACGACGCGCGCGCCTGGCCGGAGCAAAAGGCGGAACTCGCGCGCATCTTCAAGACCAAAACGCGCGACGAATGGTGCGCGCTGCTGGAGGGCGGCGACGCCTGCTTCGCGCCGGTGCTGTCGCTGGCCGAGACGCCGCGGCATCCGCACAACGTGGCGCGCGGCAGCTTCGTCGAGGTGGACGGCAAGCTGCAGCCGGCACCGGCGCCGCGCTTCAGCCGCACGCCGCCGGAGATCCGGCACGGCTCGCGGGCGGTCGGAGCCGACAGCGAGCAGATTCTCGCCGGCTGGGGCTTCGGCGCCGACGAGATCGCCCGGCTCAAGGCCGGCGGCGCCGTGGCCGGGCCGCAAACCGGCTGACCCGCCTGCGCTATGGTGGCGGGCAACCGCTCGCCACCGCACCGCCAATCGACATGAGCCCATCCGACGCCGAACGCTGGGAGGCGCGCTATCAGGCCGGCACCGCCGCCTACGCCGCGCAGCCGTCCGCCTTCGTGCTCGACTGGCTGCCCCGCCTGCCGCGCGGGCGGGCGCTCGACGTCGCCTGCGGCCTGGGCGCCACCGCCATCGCACTCGCCGAGGCGGGTTTCGAGGTCACCGCCATCGACATCGCGCCCACTGCGCTCGCGCGCGCCCGGGCGCAGGCCGAGCGGCGCGGCGTGAGCGTGGACTGGCAGTGCGCGGACCTGTCGGGCATGCGCCTGCCGGCGGCGCGCTACGACCTCATCGTCGACATCCACTTCGTGAACCGGGATCTTGTCGCCCAGTTCGCCGACGCGCTGCGGCCGGGCGGTCACGTGCTGTTCGAGCAGCACCTGCGCTGGCCGCGGCCGGTCGCCGGGCCGGGCTCGGACCACTTTCGGCTCAGACCGGGCGAGCTGCGGCACCTGCTGTGGCAACTCGAACTCGTGCATTGCGAGGAGGGCCTCTGCGCCATCCCGGATGGGGGGCACTACGCCCTGGCCCGGGCCGTGGCGCGGCAAGCGGCATGAAAACGCCCCCGGGCCATCGCGGACCGGGGGCGCGCTGATCACCAGGATCTGAGGTGCGTGATCCACGCCGCCGGTGGCGGCGTGAGCCGGGTCAGGCCCAGTTCGTCACGGTGCGACGCCTGCGGGACAGGCCGACCAAAGCCAGGATGCCGGCGCCCATCAGAAGCACTGCGGACGCCTCCGGCACGGGCACGAACGAGACGACGAGCTTGGCATTGTTGTAGAAGAAATCCTTGCCCGGGTCCGGCGCCAGCATCGTCATGAAGGTGTCCACGCCGGGCACGTTGAGCAGCGACGTCACATCACCGGCGTTGTACCAGGTCGGGGTGGAGCCGCCGTCGAGGTCGATCACGCGATCCGGACTGAAAGAGGTCAACACGGCTGCCTCGGGCTGCCTGTCGTCATCGTCACTCAGCTGGAGCCACAGCGACGCACTGGTGACCGACGTCCAGAGCGTCGGATCGTACTCAATGGCTATCGCCCAGCTGCGCAAATTGCCCGGGGCAGCGACGTTGCGCAGAAATATTTCGTTCATCGAATCGAAATCAAAAAACTCCACGCTATCGGCTTGGGCTGTGCCCCCGAGCATCACGCCCATCATCGATGCCAGAACGGTCGACTTGATTTTCATCGTCACTATCTCCAAAAAAAGTTAGAGGGAGTAATGGCCACCATGGCCGAAAAAAGCAATCTGCGCGCCAGTCGCACACAATGACCCGGTTATCGAACCGTCGGGCGCGCCATCCAGACGGCTCACGGGCCAATTCGAAATCCGCACGTGCAGTGCGGTTTCACAACAGCCGAAGCGGCGTGTCAGCCATCGGCCGATTTCCGCCCCCTTCTCGCGGCAAACGGCGCGGGTCCGGTCCCACTCAGACAACTGATCCTGCCTGTTCACGTCGTCACTTGCCTGTACCGCGGTCCAATCAGGATGTTTTTCCGCCCCCCCAGCCAAAATAGCGAGCCATTGCACCGACGGCGGGCGGGATTCGCACAAAATTGGAGCAACGCCGCCCCGTTGCACGAAAGGAAAAGGCATGCGTCCACTCCCCGCAAGGGGAAAGCGGGAGCAAAAAAACACTGCTTCTCTCTTATGAAAGCAAAAAAAACTCCGAGAGCGTCACAGGCCTCCCGAAGTGCAGAAAGTCAGGTTACAGGGCGAGGCATCGACCCCATCTCGAATGGAATAGATCGCTAGGGAACCTGTTCAAAACCCGCGCTTCACCTGAAAATACACGCATCTTGGCCTATTGGAACTGAGGGCATGAAGCAGCACACGTTGGACGTCGACCTGACCTGCCGGCGGACGCGCAAGCGGG
>JBMOQH010000005.1:0-157526 GCA_049322795.1 Pseudomonadota bacterium
TCGATGCGTTCGTGAAGCAGTACAACCAGCATCCGAAGCCCTTCATGTGGACCGCTACCGCTGAATCGATCCTCGCCAAGATCGAGCGGCTATGCAAAGTTATAAACGGGACGTAACACTAGGGAGACGCTGAAAAATTCCTTCCGTGGAATTTTTCAGCTCGCCTCGTCGCGGTACACGCCCGCGAGGGGCTCCGTGAATCAAGCACTTCTTGCTTGATTCACGCCGGGGCATCCTGCCCCGCACGGGAAGCGCTGAATAAATCAGCGTTTCCCTAGGTGGCGACAGTATGCCGGTGATTCAAGCGCTCTCTGTGGGGCATACGGCGGGCAAGACAAAACCGCCGGTGGCGTGTGTGCGCGCCACCGGCGGTTGAAGGGGATGTGCTGAATGGATCAGCGTGTGGTCTGGGCTAAATGAAGAAATACAGGTTCTTGTCCAGCACCACGCGCTGGTCGACCAGGACGGTGCGCCGGGCCAGCTTCCACTGGCCGTCTACCTTGCGCAGGCGGCACTGCTTGGTGCCCCACACCACGGTCTCGTCGCGCTGGCGGCGGTTGCGGTAGACGATGAAGTTGGACCACACGTCCACCTCGCCCGCGGCGTCCTCGGCCCAGGCCGCGTCCACGTTGCTCACGAAGCGGCGGATGGAGTTCTGCGGGTCCTCCATCCACACGAGACCGGTCTCGAGCCGCCGGATGCGCATGTCGAGCATCGGGTAGTTGTCGTTGAACACGTAGGCGCCGGGGTTGCTGCCGATCGGCTTCTTGTCGGCGCGCATGCGCACCTCACGCACCGGCAGCAGGTAGTGCACGTCCTCGGTGAGCTGCGTCTGCCACCATTCGCGAAAGCGCTCCTCGTCGAGCATGCGCGCCTCGCGGATCAGGAAGCGCTCGACCTCGAACAGCGTGTCGCGGTCCACGTAACGCGGGTTGGCGGGAGTCTGGATCTGGACGGGTGCGTTCATGTCAGGCCACCTGGCGGTTGGGGGCGTACTGAGGCTCGCGGGCGATTTCCTCCCAGCTGCGGCCGCTCATGAGCTCGGCCCAGCGGCGGTAGAAGCCGCGGTTGGAGGTTTCGCACACGATGCCCTTGCCGACGATGCCCGGCAGTTCGGGGTGCACGCCCTCGCGCACCTGGCCCATGCCGGAGTACAGCTTGCCGCGGCGCGTCACCCAGCCGCGGTTGCTGCCGGTGCACTGCTCCATGTTTTCGCCGTCGTCGGTTTCCAGCATGCCGGCGGTGCCGAACGTCATCATGTTGGTGGCCACCAGCATCTGCTTGAGCTCTTCCGGCATTTCCTTCTCGACCAGGGTCCAGGTCCACACCTCGATGTTGTGCGGCCCGGCGGGCAGCCACAGCTTCCAGGTGTTGGTGCCGTACAGGAACGAGCAGTTCGGGAAGATGCTGGCGTCCCAGTGGCCGTTGTAGAAGCGCGCACGCCACTCGCCTAGGCGCTCGCGCATGATCGGCGTGCGCTGGGCGAGCCAGTCGCGAAAGGCGCCGCCTTCCGGATGGATGGCCGCCGCCGCGTCCCAGATCACGCCAAAGCCGTGTCCGCCGCGGGTGGCGATCTGCAGGCCGGTGTTGACGTCATAGGCCTGGTTGCCGACCAGCGGCGACAGGGGCGACTCGATGGCCCTGAGCGCCGCGGCGTGCGCCCAGCCGACGTGATAGCCGTCGGCGATGAAGTTCTCGACCGGCACCTTCCAGTTGCAGTTCAGGATGGACTTCATCGGCGGGCCGAGCAATTCGATGCCGCCCGGCACGTCGAGGAAGGTGTCCATGTACCAGGCCATGTCGCCCAGGTAGTCCTTGAGGGACGGCGCGTCGGCGTCGAAGGTGCCGAACACCAAGCCCTTGTAGCTGTCCACCTTGGCCACCGGGTGCATGGCGTAGCGCGGCCGCTCGATGGCGTCGTAGTAGCTGTCGTGCTCCAGCGGCACGGTGACCAGGGCGCCATCCAGGCCGAAGGCCCAGCCGTGATAGGCGCAGGTGAACGAGCGCGAATTGCCGCTGTCGGCATGACACACCACGTTGCCACGGTGCGGACAGGAGTTGATGAAGGCCTTGATGCTGCCGTTTGGCTGGCGGGCGACGATGACGTTGTCCTCGCCCATGCGCGTGGTCAGAAAGTCGCCCGGGTTCGGAATCTGCGACTCGTGGGCCAGGAAGCACCAGGCGCGGGCGAAGATCTGCTCCAGCTCCTGCTCGTAGATGTCTTGATCCCAGTAGATGCGGCGGTCCTGGACGGCGCCGTCCTCCAGGATCAGCTTGCTGACGTCTTTCACGCGATACCCTCCTTGGTGTGGGGATGTCGCCCGCTGCGATGCAGCCGGGTGACGGCACTGGGCACCGGCACGGCGCCACGGGGCGCAGTGTGAAAGCGGCCGCCTGGCGTCTCTTGATCGCTGTCAAGGGCGCCGATCGGGTGCGCCGCGCGCCGCGGGAACGCGCTGAATGAATCAGCGCTTACTTACAATGCGGCCCAGCACCATCCAAAGAGGAGAGCGGTCATGGGCGACACGATTGCCGTCATCGGTGCCACGCGCGGCACGGGGCTCGCGGCCATGCGCCAGCTGATCGCCGCCGGTCGGCCGGCGGTGGCCGTCGTGCGCAGCGTCGAGAAGGGCCGCGAGCTGTTCGGCGACAAGGCGGGCGTTGTGTACGGCGATGTCACTCGCCCCGAAACGCTGACCGCGGCCATCGATCCGGACTGGGCCGGCATCGTCTTCACGGTGGACATCACCGGTGGCATCGCCGGGCGCGGCATGTTCGCCAGCCGCGAGAAGATTCGCGCCGTCATGTACGGCGGCCTCGTCAACACCGTGGAAGCCTGCAAGCAGCGTGGGTTCAAGGGGCGGCTGGTGCTGCTGTCGACGATTGGTCTCACGCAGCCCTCCACCGCCATGAACATACTGAACCGGGTCAAGCCGGGCCTGCGTGACCACTCGCTCGACAAGGGCGAGTACCTGAAGCAAAGCGGCCTCGACTGGTGCATCGTGCGCGCCGGCATCCTCAACGACAAGCCGGCCGGGGCCCACGTGCTCAGCATCACGGCCCGGGACTGGCCGCTCGCGATGCGTTACCAGATTGCCCGTGGCGATCTTGCCCGGGTGCTGCTGGCCTGCGTGGATCATCCGGCGGCGAGTCGACGCGAACTGAGCGTGTTCTGGGGCGAGGCCGATCAGGACGGCGACGAGCAGCTGGCGCAGAAACTCGGCACGCTCTCCGGGTGAGCCTGCTGCGGCGCTTGCGGCAGGCCTTGGCAGGGCGCGTGTCGCAGCCCGGCTGGCCGGACGACGACTGGCCGGAAGCCTTCGCGCGGGTGCCGGTGCTGGCGCACTGGCCACCGGCGCAGCGGGCGCGTTTGCAGCAGTTGGCGCAGGCGTTCCTGGCCCACAAGGCCATCGAACTGGTCGATGAGCTCACCGTCGAGCGAACGCAGCTGCTCGCGCTCGCCTTGCAGGCGGCCCTGCCGGTGCTTGACCTCGGTATCGACTGGTACCGTGGCTGGCATGCCGTGGTGCTGTATCCGGACGAATTTCGTAGCCGCTACACCGAAGTGGACGAGGCGGGTGTGGTGCACGAAATCGACGACTGGCGTGGCGGTGAATCCTGGGCGGCCGGGCCGCTGATCCTGTCCATGGCCGATGTCGAGGCCGGCGGGCAGGGCGACGGCTACAACGTCGTCGTTCACGAATGCGCGCACAAGCTCGACCAGCTCGACGGCGACGCAAACGGCTGTCCGCCGCTGCACGTGGGCATGGATCGGGCAGCCTGGGCCGAGGCCTTCGCCGGCGCCTTTCGCGATGTCGGCCGTCGGGGACGTCGGCGCCTGCACACGGTGCTGGATCCGTACGCCGCCGAGTCCCCGGGCGAGTTTTTCGCCGTGGCGAGCGAGTTGTTCTTCGAGGATCCGCGTGCCCTGCAGGCGGGATATCCCGCCGTTTATGGCCAGCTCAGCCAGTTCTATCGCCAGGACCCGGCGCGCTGGTGGCCCGCGCCATGAGCACAGCCGAGCAGGTGCTGCTGCTGGTGCTGGTCACGGATCCGTTCGGCAACCTGCCGCTGGTGCTTTCGGCGCTCGGCCGGCTCGATGCCGCCGCGTATCGCAAGGCCGTGCTGCGCGAAGCGCTGTTCGCGTTCGCCGTGCTGCTGCTGCTCGGCTGGGGCGGAGCCGGGCTGCTGCGCACGCTCGGCATCACCGAGCCGGCCTTGTACATCGGCGGTGGGGTCATCCTGTTCCTGCTGTCGCTGCGCATGATTTACGGCGGCCCGCAGGGCGCGTTTCAGGATGGCTATGCCGCCGATCCGCTGCTGGTGCCCATTGCCGTGCCGGCCGTCGCCGGCCCGGCGGCCATCGCCACCGTGATCCTGCTGCGCACGCAGCAGGCGGTCTCCCTGGGGCAGCTGTCGTTGGCACTGCTGGGAGCGCTGCTGGTCACCCTGGCGACCTTTCTGCCCGGCCGGCGGATAGCGCTGTGGCTGGGGCCGCGCGGCGTCAACGCGCTCGAGAAGCTGACCGGCCTGCTGCTCAACCTGATCGCCGTGAACATGACGCTGGAAGGTGTGCGCCGTTTCTTGGGTTAAGAAAGTAACGTTTCATTCAGCGCCTCGTGTTGGCGCGGCGGCCGGCGTCACGCGGCCTGTGATAGGTTTGAATTCCGCTATGCCGAGCGCGGGCAGACATGGAAAAAATCTCCCCCACGGAAAATGTCGTCACCTTGGGTGCGCTCAAGGCGGTGTGCACCACCTGCAACTTGCGCGAGCTGTGTTTGCCGCGCGGTTTGAGCGCGGGCGACGTCGCCGAGCTGGAGCGCATCGTGCGCCGTGCCAAGCCGCACGGCCGCGGAAAGACCCTGTTTCGGGTCGACGAACCCTTTCGGGCCATCTACGTGCCGCGCAGCGGTGCGGTCAAAACCTACACCCTCGGCCCGCAGGGGGATGAGCAGATCATCGGGTTTCACCTGCCGGGCGAGATCATCGGCCTGGACGGCGTCGCCGAACACCGTCATCAGGTGACCGCACAAACGCTCGAAATGAGCTCTTTGTGCGAGGTTTCGTTCGATGAGCTGGAGGAGGTGGCCCGCGCCGTCCCGGCGCTGCAGCATCAACTGATGCGCCTGATGAGCCGGGAGATCACCAGCAAGGAGCTGCATTTGCTCGTGCTGGGCGATCACTCGCCGGAGCGGCGTCTGGCGCTGCTGCTGCACGACATGTCATTGCGTTTCGCCCATCGCGGCTTCTCGGCGACGGAGTTCAACCTGCCGATGTCGCGTCAGGACATCGCCGCCTACCTGCGTCTGGCGGCGGAAACCGTCAGCCGCGCCTTTGGGAAGCTGCAGCGGGATGGCTTGATACGCGTCGACGGCCGCTTGGTGCGCATCGGCGATCCGGCGTCCCTGGTCGAATTCGCCGGCGTGGCAACGACGGTCTCGGGGTTCAGCGAGGCGTTCTGACGGCGAACCGCCCCGCCGCTGCCATCCGGTAGCGGCGGGGTACCTCAGGGCCGGCGCGTACTTGGCCTTGGCGCTGCCGGGGTGTGGCGTTCAGGCGAAGTGCGGCATCACCTTGTCGGCGAACAGACGCATCGAGTGGCAGACCTTGTCGTGCGGCATGGCGCCGACGTTGGTCCACAGGATGATGTCCTCGAGACCCAGCTCGCTGCGCAGGAAGCGGATGCGCTCGACGGCCTCCTCGGGGCTGCCGAAGATGGCCAGCTCCCGGCACACGAAGTCGTAGTCGATGTCCTTCAGCAGCTCGCCGAGCGACAGATAACCCTTGTAGCTGTCCGGGAAATGGGCGTGCTTTTGCTGCAGACGGCCCATCATCTCGCCCATCATCGTGCCGATGATCTGGTAGTAGCTCATCATGGCGCGCTCGACGTCACGCCGCGTCCGCGCGCCGTCGTCGTCCAGGTACACCGGCAGCAGCACCGGCACGCGGTATTGCGACTTGTCGCGGTTGTATTTGGCGAGCGCCGCGTGGTAGCCGCCGATGGCCTGCCGGAGCTGGTCCACCGGAATCACCTGCGCTGGCAGGAACAGGTTGAAGCCGTACTCGGCGGCAAGATCGAACGTATCCGGGCTGAAGGCGGACACGAAGGTCGGCGGCGTCGGCTGCTGCACCGGCTTGGGCACCACGCGCACGCGGTCGATGGTGTTGAATTTGCCGGCGAAGCTGAACTCGTCCTCGGTCCAGGCCAGACGAATGATGTCCAGGTGCTCGCGAAACAGCGCCTTGCTGTCTTCGATATCGATATTGAAGTGGTCGTAGATGCCGGTCATCGGGTGACCGCGGCCGATGCCCCAGTCGACGCGGCCGTTGGAGAGCAGGTCCAGCGTCGCGATTTCCTCGGCCAGGCGCAGCGGCTGGTTGATCGGCAGCACCGAAATGCCCATGCCGAGTCGAATGCGCCGCGTCACCTGGCTGGCGGCGGCGGCGAGCAGCAGCGGCGCCGGCAGGATGGAGTAGGCGCGCTGGAAGTGCAGCTCGGCCAGCCACAGGCAGTCGTAGCCCAGCTCGTCGGCCAGGCGGAACTGGTCCAGATGCTCCTGGTACAGCGCACCGTCGCTGCGGTCGGAGGCGCCCTGCATTTCATAGAACAGACCGAATTTCATGCGTCGTCTCCTTGACTGGGGTGGCGTCGTCCGTGTTCTTGACTTGACCGGGCGCCAAGGCGACCATGCCGCTGACCGAACGTTCCGTGGGGCGGCTATTCAATCACTCGCCAGCGTCCACCGTCTACGCGTCGTCACGAGGAGAAACCCGCATGAACCAGCAGGACATCGTTGATCGTATTGCCGCCCGCTGCGTGGAGTCGGCGAACACCTGGCCGTGGCTGACCGGCAGGCTCACCGTCGGCATGGCGCAGGCGTGGATGATCCAGCACTCCATCCGCAACCGCCTGTTCAGTTCGAGCTATCGGCCGGCCTGGATGAGCCGCTGCCCGGACCAGGCGGTGGTGCGCAAGACCATCGGCCAGATGCTGGAGGAGCTGGTCTATGACGAGAACCTCAAGGCCGCGCACACCAAGATCCTGTTCGAGATGGCCCGCAACCTCGGCCTCACCGACCAGCAGCTGCACGAAGCCAAGCCCAACACCAAGACCGACATCTGGCACCAGGTGACCGAGAACCTGTGCCGCAACCGGCACTGGATCATCGGCTGGCTGTCGACGTCGCTCGAAGAATTCGTGCTGACGGCCATCGACCGCGAGACCAACATCAGTGCCGACAAGTGGCAGAAGGATCTGGGTCTCACCGACGAGCAGCTGTTCTTCTTCCGCTACCACGAGAAGGCGGATCTCGAGCATGCCGGCAAGCAGGTGTGGGCGCCGATCAAGCGTCACGTCACCACGCCGGAGCTGGCCGCCGACGTGCTGGCGGGGCTCGACACGGCGCTCGAGGCCTCGCGCATCTTCTACGAGGGCGTCATGGAACTTGCCGCCGAGCTCGACGCCCAGGGCGTGAAGCTGCCCTCCGCCGCCTGATTCCATCCCCGCACGGAGCGCCCGCCGATGAACGCCAACACCCAGTTCCTGCAGGATCTGGTGGTCTTTCCCGCCAGGACCAACGCCATCCCGAAGACGCTCTACGAGAGTGCCGAGATTTACCAGCTGGAGATGGAGCGCCTGTTCTACGGGCCGCACTGGCATCCGGTGGCGCATGTCGGCGAGATTTCGAAGCCCGGCGACTACAAGACCTTCTTCATCGGCGAGGTGCCGATCCTCATCACGCGGCAGGCGAACGGCGAGGTCGGCGTGTTCCACAACGCCTGCGCCCACCGCGGCACCCTGCTGGTGCCGGAGGTGCGCGGCACGGCGGCGGAATTCCAATGCCCCTACCACCGCTGGCTGTTCGACAACGGCGGCAATCTGCGCGGCGTGCCGGGCGAGAACGATTTCCCGGAGGATTTTTGCAAGGACGACTACGGTCTGCGCAAGGTCCGCTTCGAGGTGTTCGCCGGGCTGATCTTCGCCACCCTGGACGACTCCGCGGGCCCGCTGTCGGATCAGCTTGGCGAGATTGCCGAGCCGCTGCGCGCCTCGCTCGGCGGGGACGGGCGCCTGAAGCTGCTCGGCTACCAGAAGATCATGTACAACGCCAACTGGAAGACCTACCGCGACCAGGACGGCTATCACCCGCCGCTGCTGCACGCCGCGTTCAAGCTGCTCAACTGGCAGGGCGGCAAGGGCCAGTGCACGATTTCCGAGAACGGCAACATCGCGCTGGTGTCGCAACTCGCCGCGGCGCGCAACACCGAGTTCCTGCAGGACCCGAGCCTGGTGCAGTTCAAGGGGGTCGACCCGAGCCAGGGCTCGTACGTGGTGTGCCCGTCGCTGATCTCGTTCGGCACCAAGCATCTGGACATGTTCAATTTCCGCTTCGGCATGCCGCGCGGACCGTTCAAGACCGAGGTGCACTGGGCCTACTTCTGCCACGAGGACGACGACGAGGAGATGGTGCGCCACCGTCTGCGCCAGTCGTCCAACCTGCTCGGGCCCTCCGGGCTGGTGAGCCTGGAGGACGCCGCCGTGTTCTCGCGCATTCAGGGCGCGCTCAAGGCCGGCACGCCGAACGCGTATTTCCTGAAGGGCGTGCGCAAGGACGCCGATCCCTACAAGTCCGGCCAGAACGACGAAATTGCCAACATCGTCTGGTGGGAGTGGTACCGCAAGCAGATGGGCTTCAGCCGCGCGGCGGCTTGAGACCCGCTGTCGACGTGTGACGACCCGGGCCTGTCCCGGGTCCGTCGTTTCCGGAGGAGGAAAAACGCGTGAGTTACGACTACGCGCCGCTGGTCAACAACACCTTTCCGAAAGTTGCCGAGCGCTTTCCGGCGCTCAATCCGGCCACTGGCGAGATCATCGGCTCGGTGCCCGAATGCGCCGGCCTGGTCGACGATGCAGTGCGCGGCTCGCTGGCCGCCCAGCGCGAGTGGGCGCAGGTGCCGCTGTTCCAGCGCGTCGGGCTGATCGGCAAGCTGGCGGCGGTCATCGAGCAGCACGGCGAGGAGCTGGCGCAGCTCGACGTGCTCGACACCGGCAGCCCGATCCACGTCATGCGCGCCGATGTGCGCGCCTCGGCGGGCATGCTGCGCCACCAGATGGGTCTGGCGCCGCAGGTGTTCGGCCGCTCCGGCGACCGTTTCACCGGCGACAACATCCACTTCACGCTACCGCAGCCGTTCGGCGTGGTGGCGCGCTTTTGCGCCTTCAACCACCCGCTCATGTTCAGCATCATGCGCATCGCCGCGCCGCTGCTGATGGGCAACGCGCTGATCATCAAGCCGTCCGAGCACACCAGCCTGTCGACGCTGCGCCTGGGCGAGATCCTCGCCCCGCACATCCCGCCGGGGCTGATCCAGATCCTTACCGGCGGCCGGCCGGTCGGCGAGGCCATCGTCGGCCACCGGGACATCAAGCGCATCACGCTGACTGGCGGCAAGAACGCGGCGCTCGCCTTCTACCGCATCGCGGCCGAGTCGGGGCACATCAAGGATTTCACCTTCGAGCTCGGCGGCAAGAACCCGATGGTGATCTACCCCGACGCCGATGCCGAAAAGGCCTTCACGTCGGCCGTGCACGGCATGAACTTCTACCAGACCGCCGGGCAGAGCTGCGGTTCGACCAGCCGCATCTTCATCCACCGCTCGCTTTACGAGCAGGCCAAGGCGGCCATCAAGAGCGCCTGCGAAGCGATCCGCATCGGCGAGCCGCAGGACCCGGACACGCTGATGGCGGGGCTGTCGACGCCGCAACAGTTCGAAAAAACGATGCACTACATCGAGGTCTCCAAGCGCGAGGGCCTGCCGCTGCTGACCGGCGGCGCGCGCCTCACCACGCCGCCGTTCGACAAGGGCTTCTACGTGCCGCCGACGGTGTTCTATGACGTCACGCGCGAGCACACGCTGTTCCGCGAGGAGGTGTTCGGGCCGGTGCTGGCGCTGATCCCCTGGGACGACGAGGCGCAGATGCTGGAAGACATCAACGCCGTCGAGTACGGCCTCACCGCCAGCGTGTGGACCTCCAGCCTGGACACGGCCATGGAGTTCGCGCGCCGCGTCGAGTCCGGCACGGTGTGGATCAACGGCTCGTCCAAGCACTTCCCGGGCTTCGGCTTTGCCGGCCAGAAGGATTCCGGCCTGGGGCAGGAAGAAACGCTCGAAGAGCTGGTGTCGTTCACGCAGCTGAAGGCCGTGCATTACTTCGGCGCCGAAGGGCGCAAAAACGTGGAGATTCGCCTGATATGAAAGCCAAGGCCCTGGTGCTCGCCGCCTACAAGGAACCGCTCGAGGTTCGCGAATTCGATGTGCCGGAGCCCGAGCCGGGCGCCATCGTGGTCAGGATCGACCGCGCCACGCTGTGCGGCACCGACCACCACGTGCACATGGGCCTGCTGCAGCCGGTCTCGAAAACCCCGGCCATCCTCGGCCACGAGATGGTGGGCGTGATCGAAAAGCTCGGCGCCGGGCGCGAGGTGGACGTGGCCGGCGCGCCGCTCGCCCAGGGCGACCGGGTGATCTGGGCCTACGCCTACTGCGGCAAGTGCTATTACTGCGTGGTGGCGCATCAGCCGACCCTGTGCAGCAACTTCACGCCCTATGGCTACGCCGACTGCGGCAAGGCGCCGCATCTGCTGGGCGGCTTCGCGCAGTACGCCTACATCCTGCCGAACTGCCACGTGGTGCGCGTGCCGGACGAGGTGCCGAGCCACTGGGCCTCGTCGGCCAGCTGCGCGCTGCGCACCATCATGCACGCCACGGCGCGCGCCGGCGGCATCCGCCCGGCGGAGACCGTGCTGGTGCAGGGCAGCGGGCCGGTCGGGCTGTACGGGGTGGCGGCGGCGCGTGCCTTCGGCGCCCGGCGGGTGATCTGCTTCGGCGCGCCGGACGGGCGGCTCGAGGTCGCCACCGCGTTTGGCGCCGATGCCGTGTGCAACATCGAGAACACCGACGCCAAGCAGCGCGCCGAGCTGGTGCGCAGCCTCACCGACGGCCGCGGCGCCGATCTGGTGTTCGAGTGCTCGGGCTCGCACCACGCGCTCGAGGAGGCCATCGGCATCACCCGCATGGGCGGGCGCATCGTCGTCATCGGCGCCGGCGACCCGCAGCCGGCGCAGGTGCCCGGCATGGCCTTCGTGATGAAGCAGATCAGCATCCACGGCATCCGCTCGGCCGGCATCGAGTACTACCGCGAGGCGCTGGCCTTTCTGGCGGCGCAGAAGGACCGGTTCCCGTTCGAGCGGCTGTTCGGGGAGACCTACGGCCTCGCCGAGATACCGACCGCCATGGAACGCATGCACCGGCTTGAGGAAATCAAGCCGGTGGTCGATCCGTTCAAGCAGTGAGGCAACGCCGATTCATCCGGCGTCGGCCGTCCCGGGGGGCGGCCGCTCAATCAAGCGGGGAGGGGAAGCAGGCGGCTGCCATCGATCAGGACGGCAGCCGCCTGCTTATTTTTCGAGCGCCTTGAGTTCCTGCGCCACCAGCTGGTCCAGCGCCTCGAACATGCCGGCTTCGCTGCCCGCGGTGCTGCCATCGATGCGGTACTTGCCATTGACCACGAACGCCGGCACGCCCTCGAGGCCATAGGCCGCCGTCATCTGGTTGGCGCGACGCACCTTGCCATCGACGTCGAAGTCGTTGAACGCCTCGCGGAATTTTTCCGCCGGCACACCCAAGGTGCCGAAAAACTCCACCAGGCTGGCCTCGTCATTCAGGTTCTTGCGGTCGCGGTGGATGGCGTCGAACAGCGCCCGGTGCTCCTTTTCGCCGAGCTTCAGGTGTTGCATGGCGTAGTAAGCCCGCCCAAGCACGGCCCAGCGCGCGTTGAAAATGGCCGGCACGCGGACGAACTCGACCTCGGCCGGCTGCTTCTTGAGCCAGCCCGCCACGCGCGGCTCGGCGTCGTAGCAGTGCGGACAGCCGTACCAGAAGAACTCGATCACCTCGACCTTGGCCGGGTTGCGCGTCGGTTGTGCCTTGGCCAACGCCGCCCAGGGTTCGGCATGCGCACTGCCAACGGCAAGCACGGTCAGCAGCAAACCGACCAGTCCGGTCAACAGCGGCAGGCGCATGGGTGGACTCCTAAAGAAACGCAGTGTCAGTGCAGGCCGGACACGTACTGAGAGATGGCGTCGATTTCCGTCTTGCTCAGACGCGCCGCGATGTCGCGCATGATGCTGTTCAGGTCGGTGCTGCGCTCACCGCTCGCGTACAACCCCAGCTGCTTGGCGATGTACTCCGGATGCTGGCCGCTGAGCGCCGGCCAGCCGGCCGCGGCGTTGCCCTGGCCATCCGGGCCGTGGCAGGCCATGCAGGCCGGTACGGCCGAGCTGCTGTTGCCGGCCTGATACAACTTTGCTCCGGCGGCGACCTGGTCTTCGGGCACGCTGCCGAGCGCCACCTTCTGGCCCGCATAAAACGCGGCCAGATCCTCGATGTCCTGGTCGCTCAGGTTGGCCGCCATCGGCGACATGACCGGATCCTTGCGCTGGCCGTCGCGCAATGCCTTCAGCTGGGCGATGGCGTAGCTCGGATGCTGGCCGGCGATCTTCGGGTACATGCCGACGGCGCTGTTGCCATCGGTGCTGTGGCAGGCCTGGCACGGGGCCGATTTCTGCTGCCCGGCGGCAGCATCACCTGCCGCCTGCGCACCGCCCGCCACGGTAAGGGCGAACGCCGCCACGATCCATTTGCCGCCTCGCATCCGCAACACTCCCGATTTGCTCATGGCTGGAATTGACTTCGAATTTCGCTGCGTCAACCCCGCAGGGTGGCGCAAACGGGGCGGTATTCTAGCAGCAGTCATTCGCCGCTCCGGCCCGCAGGGCCGCGGTGGCGCCGCGCGGTTCCGACCCGTCTTCAGCGACTTTCCCCATGCCAGATTCACGACCCAACCCCCTGCAGGGCGCCGAGTTCTGGCGTTCGGCGACGGCGCTCGACCAGTTGCCGCCGGACGAGGGCAGCGAAGTCGCCTTCGCCGGACGGTCCAACGCCGGCAAATCAAGCGCGCTGAACACACTTACCGGCCAGCGCGGGCTGGCACGGGTCAGCAAGACGCCGGGCCGCACGCAGGAGTTGCTGTTCTTCCGCATTGATGACGAGCGCCGCCTGGTCGACCTGCCGGGCTACGGATACGCCGCCACGTCGGCCGCGCGACGCCGCGATTGGGGCGAAGTGATCCCGGATTTTTTCGCCACCCGCCAAAGCTTGCGGGGTTTGTTGCTGTTCATGGATGTTCGCCATCCGCTGCAGGCGGGCGATCGCCAGCTCATCCAGTTGGCGGCGCAGCTGGGGCTGCCCGTGCAGCCGGTGCTGACCAAGGCCGACAAGCTCGCCCGCGGTGCCTTGTTGCAGGCGTTGCGCACGGTCGGCAAGGAGCTGGCGGCGCTGTACTCGGTCCTGCCACCGTTGCCGCTCTCCAACCTCAACGGCGACGGTGTGCATGCGCTGCGCGAGCGGATTGCGGCCTGGCTGGAAGGGGAAGTCCCCGACCGCCCGGGGCTTGTCACAGCGTCTTGAGCGTCTCCAGCACCGTGCGGGCATGGTCCTTGACCTTGACCTTGCGCCAGACCGCGCGCAGGACGCCGGCGGTGTCGATCAGGAAGGTGCTGCGCTCGATGCCGAGCACCGTCTTTCCGTACATGTTCTTCTCGCGAATCACGTCATAGGCACGGCAGACGGTCTCGTCGGCGTCCGACAGCAGGTCGAAGGTGAAGCCCTGCTTGGCGCGGAACCTGTCGTGGCTCGCCACCGAGTCGCGGCTCACGCCCAGAATTGCCGCGTCATGCGCGGCGAATTCCGCCGTCAGGGCCTGGAAGTCCTGCCCCTCCAGCGTGCAGCCGGGCGTGCTGTCCTTCGGGTAGAAGTACAACACCACCGGGCGGCCGCGCAGGGCGGCGAGGCTGACGGTGTGCCCGCCGCTGGCCGGCAGGCTGAAGTCGGGCGCGGCGGCGCCGATCGTCGGTTCTGGCATGGTTTTCCCGGGTGTTCTGACGGTTGCGGGCGGCCGGCCTTGGCTTGTCAGTGGCCGCGCCCGGTCAGTACCATACCGGACTTTTCCCCCCGGACTTTTGCATGATCCACGGCAGCGTAGTCGCCCTGGTCACCCCGATGACTGCGTCCGGGGCGATCGATCACGCGGCCCTGGCAAGGCTGGTCGAGCTCCACGTCGCGGCCGGCACGCACGGCATCGTCGCGGTCGGTACCACCGGCGAGTCGCCCACGCTCGACATGGACGAACACATCGGCGTCATCGCCGAGGTGGTGCGTCTGGTCGAGGGCCGCATCCCGGTCATCGGCGGTACCGGTGCCAATTCCACCAGCGAGGCGATCGAGCTCACGCGCGCCGCGGCCGACGCGGGCGTCGATGCCTGCCTGCTGGTCACGCCCTACTACAACAAGCCGCCGCAGGAGGGTCTGTACCGGCACTTCCGCGCCGTGGCCGAGGCGGTGGCGATCCCGCAGATTCTGTATAACGTGCCCGGCCGCACGGCCTGCGACCTGAAGATCGACACCGTGCTGCGCCTGGCCGAGATACCGAATATTGTTGGTCTGAAGGATGCCACCGGCAGCCTGGAGCGGGGCGCCGAGCTCCTGCAACGGTGCCCGGCAGATTTCTGGCTGTTCAGCGGCGAGGACGCCATCGCGGCCGAGCTGATGCTGCGCGGTTATCGCGGGGTGATTTCGGTGACCGCCAACGTGGCGCCGCAGGCCATGGCGGCCATGTGCGAGGCGGCGCTGGCCGGCAACCGCGAGCTGGCGCTGCGGCTCGACACGCCGTTGCAGGCGCTGCACCGGGATTTGTTCGTCGAGGCCAACCCGATCCCGGTGAAGTGGGCCCTGGCTGCGCTCGAACTGATCGAGCCCGGCATCCGGTTGCCGCTCACGCCGCTGGCTGCGGCTCATCACGACACCCTGCGCGCCGCCTTGCGTGAGGCGTCCCTACTGTGAGTTCGCGAGGCTCCATGCAGTTTTCCGTTCGTCCGTCGCGTGCCGTGCTATCGGCCTTGGTGCTGTTCCTGCTCGGCGGCTGCGGGGCGCTGTCCGGCCTGCTCAGCCACGATCCGCAGGAGCAACAGTACGGGCAAGCGGAGTCCCTGCCACCGCTGGAAGTGCCGCCGGACCTGACCGGTGCAGGCGGCGCCTCGGCGCTGGTCGTGCCGGGGGTCGACGATGGCGCTGCTGTGAGCGCCGCGGCGCAAGGCGAGGGCACAGGCACCTCGCCGCCACCGGAGCAGCTGGCCGGCGACGGCAGCGCGCAACCGGCGGCGGCACGCATCGAGAAAGGCGCCGAAGGCGCGCCGCGCTTGGTGGTTCCGGAGGATTTCTCGCGCGCCTGGCGCACGGTCGGCAAGGCGATCGAAGCCGCCGAGATGAAGGTCGACGACCGCGACCGCTCGCGGGGTCTGTACTTCGTCGATTACAGCCACAGCAAGCCGCGCGGGCGCGTGGCGCGCACGCTGATGTTCTGGGGTGACAAGGAAAGCACGGCCAAGGACCGCTTCCTGGTGCTGCTGCAATCGGCCGGCGAACAGACCAACGTGCTGGTGTTCGACGAGAAGGAAAAGCTGGTCACGGCACCGATCGCCGAGGACATCCTGCGCAAGATCCAGCAGAACCTCGACTGAGCGCGATGCGCTTCGCGTCGCTCGGCAGCGGCAGTCGCGGCAATGCCACCGTCGTGCAGGCGGGCACGACCACGCTGCTGATCGATTGCGGCTTCGGCGCGGCCGAAACGCGCCGGCGTCTGGGCCGGCTGGGACTCGATCTCGCCGACCTGACCGCCATCCTGCTGACACACGAGCATGGCGACCACGTGGCCGGGGTGGGGCCGGTGGCGCGTGCCGGACGGGTGCCGGTGTGGGGCACGCCCGGCACGCTGGCCGCCCTGTCGCCGCAGGTGGGCGAACTGCCGCAGGCGCACGGCGTCAATTGTCACGCGTCATGGTCGATCGGCGATCTGCACATCACACCGTTTCCCGTGCCGCATGACGGACGCGAGAGCTGCCAGTTCCTGCTGTCGGATGGCGCGCGGCGCTTCGCGGCGGTGACCGACCTCGGCCACACCACGGCGCACATGCAAGGCGTGCTTCGCGACTGCGATGGGCTGCTGTTCGAGTGCAACCACGACCGCGAGCTGCTGCTGGGCGGACCCTATCCGCCGGCGCTCAAGCGGCGCGTGGATGGCGACTTCGGGCATTTGTCCAACGACGCGGCGGCCGACTTCATTGGCCGGCTGGGCGCCCGTGGCCTGCAGCACTTCGTGGCGGCGCATCTGAGCGAGCACAATAACCGCCCGGATCTCGCCCGCGCCGCGGTGGCCGCCGCGCTCGGGTGCAGCGCCGACTGGATTGCCGTCGCCGACCAGGAGCAGGGCATCGGCTGGCGCGCCCTCGCCTGACGTATTTTTTGTTTCTCACACGGGATCCGACCATGAGCTACCCGCACGGCGCCGAGCTGTACCGAGGCAAGGCCAAGACCGTCTATGCCACCGCCGACGCGGACCTGCTGCTGATGCACTACCGCGACGACACCTCGGCCTTCGATGGCGAGAAAAAGGCCGCGCTCGCCCGCAAGGGCATGGTCAACAACCACATCAACGCCTTCGTGATGACCCGCCTGGCGCAGGCCGGTGTGCCGACGCACTTCGTGCGCGTGGTCGATGCGCAGCAGAGCCTGGTGCGGCGTCTGGACATGGTGCCGGTGGAGTGCGTGGTGCGAAACGTCGCCGCCGGCAGCCTGGTGCGGCGCCTGGGCGTGACCGAAGGGCAGACGCTCGCCCCGCCGCTGTACGAGCTGTTCCTGAAGAACGACGCCCTGCACGACCCGATGATCAGCGAGGACCACGCGCTGGCCTTCGGCTGGGCCAGCGCCGACGATCTGAAGCGCATGCGCGAGCTGAGCCTGCAGGTGAACGCGGTGCTCCAGCCGCTGTTCGCCGCCGCCGGCATCACGCTGGTCGACTACAAGCTCGAGTTCGGCCGCCACGGCGGCGAGCTGCTGCTGGGCGACGAGTTCACGCCGGACGGCTGCCGGCTGTGGGACGCCGGCACTGGCGAGCGCCTGGACAAGGACCGCTTCCGGCGTGATCTCGGCGGCGTGGTGGAAGCCTACGAGGAAGTCGCCCGGCGCCTGGGCGTGGACCTGCCGGCGGAGGACTGAGCGTGGCGCAGCCCGCGTTTCTGACCGGCGCGCCGGCGCTCGACGAGTTCCGGCTCGCCCGCCTGTTGGACGCCTTGCGCGTGCCGCTGCCGCAGCTGACCGGCGTGCAGGCCGATGCGGTGTACTTGGCCGATCTCGCCGCCGGGGCCGATCTCGACCGGCTGGCCGCGCTGCTGCCGGCCACGCCCGCACCGCTTACGCTGAGCGCGGGCGAGCTGCTGGTGCTGCCGCGGCCCGGCACGCAGACGCCCTGGTCCAGTAAGGCGACGGACATCGCCGCGGTGTGCGGTCTTGAGGGCGTGCGGCGGGTCGAGCACGGCGTGCGGTATCGGCTCGCGTTTGCCGAGGGCACGCCCGATGCCGCGCAGCTCGCTGCCGCGGCGCCGCTGCTGCACGACCGCATGACCGAGGTGGTCATCGCCGACGCGGCGCAGGCCGCGCGCCTGTTCGAGGCGCCGGCGCCCGCGGCGTCGGCCGAGGTCGACCTCATCGGCGGCGGGCGGGCGGCGCTCGAGCACGCCAACCGCGACTGGGGCCTCGCGCTGTCCGCCGATGAGCTCGATTACCTCGAGCGCTGGTTCCGGCGCCTCGGCCGCAACCCGACCGACGTCGAGCTGATGATGTTCGCGCAGGTCAACTCCGAGCACTGCCGGCACAAGATTTTCAATGCCGAGTGGCTCATCGACGGCGTGGCGCAGGAGCTGTCGCTGTTCGAGATGATCCGCCACACCCACCGCAAGAGCCCGCAGGGCACACTGGTGGCCTACAAGGACAACGCCGCGGTGCTGGAAGGCCCGCCCGCGCAGCTGCTGGTGGTGGACCCGGACAGCCGCGAGTACCAGTTGCTGGCTACGCGCGCGCACATCCTGGCCAAGGTCGAGACCCACAACCACCCGACGGCGATCGCGCCGTTCCCGGGCGCGGCCACCGGCGCTGGTGGCGAGATTCGCGACGAGGCCGCCACCGGGCGCGGCGCCTTCACCAAGGCCGGCCTCGCCGGCTTCATGGTGTCGAACCTCGAACTGCCCGAGCTGCCGCAGGCCTGGGAGCGGCCCTACGGTCGCCCGGACCGCATCGTCAGTGCGCTCGACATCATGATCGAGGGCCCGATCGGCGCGGCGGCCTTCAACAACGAATTCGGCCGCCCGAACCTCGCCGGCTTTTTCCGCACCTACCAGCAGGCCGTCGGCGGGCGCGTGCGCGGCTACCACAAGCCCATCATGCTGGCCGGCGGCATGGGCAACATCGTGCCGCAGCAGGTGCACAAGGAGCCGCCGCCGGTCGGCGGGCTGGTGGTGCAGCTGGGCGGGCCCGGCATGCGCATCGGCATCGGCGGCGGCGCGGCCTCGTCGCTCGGCGTCGGTGACAACACCGCCGAGCTCGACTTCAACTCCGTGCAGCGCGGCAACCCCGAGATGCAGCGCCGCGCGCAGGAAGTGATCGACCGCTGCTGGCAGCTCGGCGCCGGCAATCCCATCCTCGCCATCCACGACGTCGGCGCCGGCGGGCTTTCCAATGCGGTGCCGGAAATCGTCGATGCCGACGGCCGCGGCGGCGTGTTCGACCTGCGCGCCGTGCCGAGCGCCGACCCCAGTCTGTCGCCGCTCGAGCGCTGGTGCAACGAGGCGCAGGAGCGCTACGTGCTGCTGATCCACGCCGATCGGCGCGATCAGTTCGCGGCCATTTGCGCGCGCGAGCGCTGCCCCTTCGCGGTGCTGGGCACGGTGGCCGACGACGGCCAGCTGCGCCTTTACGACAGCGCCGACGGGCACACGCTGGTCGACGTGGAACTGCACTCCCTGCTCGGCCAGGGCGCCGCGGCCGAGCCGCAGACCACCGGTCACGACCGCCTGCCGCGCCTGCGCCGCGACGTGCGCACGCAGCCGCCCAGCCCGGTGCCGTTCGACCTCGACGCCGTGGACATCGCCGACGCCGCCCGGCGCGTGCTGCAGCTGCCGGCGGTGGCCGACAAGCGCTTTCTGATCACCATCGGCGATCGCACGGTCGGCGGGCGCACCGCGCGCGACCAGCTGGTCGGCCCCTGGCAGGTGGCGGTGGCCGACGTGGCTGTGACGGTGAGCGACCACCGCGGCCACACCGGCGAGGCGATGGCGATCGGCGAGCGCGCGCCGGTGGCGCTGCTCGATGCCGCCGCCGCGGCGCGCCTGGCGGTGGCCGAGGCCATCACCAACATCGCCGCCGCCGACGTGGCCGCGCTGCCGGCCATCAAGCTGTCCGCCAACTGGATGGCGGCGGCCGGCGAGCCGGGCGAGGACGCAGCGCTGTACGCCGCCGTGCGCGCCGTGGGCATGGAACTGTGCCCGGCGCTCGGCATCGCCATCCCGGTGGGCAAGGACTCGCTGTCCATGAAGACCGCCTGGCGCGACGCCGACGGCACCGACAAGGCCGTGGTGTCGCCGGTGTCGCTGGTGGTGACGGCGTTCGCGCCGGTGGGTGATGTGCGCCACACGCTCACGCCGCAGCTGCGGCTCGACCAGGGCGACAGCCGCCTGCTGCTGGTTGATCTCGGCGGCGGGCGAGGGCGTCTGGGCGGCAGCGCGCTGGCGCAGGTGCTGGGCGCGACCGGTTCCACGCCGCCGGACGTCGATCATCCCGAACTGCTGGCCGGGCTGTTCCGCTTCGTGCGCGAGGCGGCCGGCCGCGGTTGGCTGCTGGCCTACCACGACCGCTCCGACGGTGGCCTGTGGGCGACGCTGTGCGAGATGGCCTTCGCCGGCCACTGCGGGCTGGACGTCGATCTCGCGCACGCCGGCGATCACCCGTTGCGCGCGCTGTTCAGCGAGGAAATCGGCGCCGTGGTGCAGGTGCGGGCCGCCGATCTCGCCCAGGTGCAGGACCTGGCCGGCGAGTGCGGCATCCGCGACCTGCTGGTCGATGTCGGTGCGCCCCGCGCCCGCGGCGACATCACCGTTCGTCACGGCGGACGCGTGCTGATCGACGCCCCGCGCGTCGAGCTGCACCGCCTGTGGTCGGCCACCTCGCACGCCATCGCGCGCCGGCGCGACGATCCCGCCTGCGCCGACGCGGAGTACCACGCGCTGCTCGATGCCGACGACCCGGGCCTGACCGTGCACCTGCCGTTCACCGTCCGTGCCCGGCCGCCGGCCGGCGCACTGCGGCCGCGCGTGGCCATCCTGCGCGAGCAGGGCGTCAACGGTCAGCTCGAGATGGCGGCGGCGTTCGAGCGCGCCGGCTTCACGCCGGTCGACGTGCACATGAGCGACATCCTGCAAGGCCGGCGCGGGCTCGACGAATTCCGCGTGCTGGCCGCCTGCGGCGGCTTTTCCTACGGCGACGTGCTCGGCGCCGGCCGTGGCTGGGCGCAGGCCATCCTCGGCAACCCGCGGGCGCGGGCCGAGGTCGCGGCGTTCTTCGCGCGCGAGGACACGCTGACGCTCGGCGTGTGCAACGGCTGCCAGATGCTGTCGCAGCTTACCGACATCATCCCCGGCAGCGCCGGCTGGCCGCGCTTCGTGCGCAACCGTTCGCAGCAGTTCGAGGCGCGGCTGGCGCTGGTCGAGGTGCTGGACACCCCGAGCGTGTGGCTGCGCGGCATGGCTGGCGCGCGGCTGCCTATCGTGGTCGCCCACGGCGAGGGCAGGGCGCAGTTCGATGCCGCCACACCCGCGCCGGCGGCGCTGCGCTACGTGGACGGCCGCGGCCAGGCGGCCGAACGCTACCCGGCGAATCCCAACGGTTCGGCGGGCGGCATGACCGGTTTCGGCTCCGCCGACGGCCGGGCGCTGATCCTGATGCCGCACCCGGAGCGCCTGTTCCGTGCCGTGCAGCATTCCTGGCGCCCCGACGGCTGGGGCGAGGACGGGCCCTGGCTCGCGCTGTTCGACAACGCCTGGGACTGGGTCACGCGGGCCTGAACGGCCCGCCGGGTCTCGGAATCAGTCCGCTGACCCGGCGCTCCCATCGCGTTGTCCCCGCGCACAAAAAAACCGGGCCCGCCTTGATGGCGGACCCGGTTTTCATGCGTCCGGTGCTCAGGGAAGCGCTGATTTATTCAGCGCTTCCCGTTCGGGGCAGGACGCCCCGGCCTGGATCAATGGCGCAAGCCATTGATCCAGGGAGCGCATCGCGGGCCTGCACCGCGATGCAGTGAGCTGAAAAATCCCAGGGACGGGATTTTTCAGCATCTCCTTGAGCGGTGATCAGCCCGCCAGGCCCTCGGCCTGCATTGTGGCCTGCACCGCCGGACGGCTCATGACGCGGCCGGCGAAGGCGCCGAGGTTCGGCCAGGCCGACAGGTCGAACTTCACGAACTGGCACCAGCCCAGCACGGCCGTCAGATAGGCGTCGGCCACCGTGAAGGTGTCGCCCAGCAGGTACTGCTTGCCGGCCAGCTGGTCGTTCAGGTACGCCAGGCGCTTGCTGATGTTGGCGGTGGCGGCTTCCTTGGCCTCGGCGCTCGCGGCCGGGTTGAACAGCGGCGTGAAGTTCTTGTGCAGCTCGCTGGTGATGAAGTTCAGCATCTCCATCAGGCGGTAGCGCTCCAGGGTGCCGGCCGCCGGGGCCAGCCCGCTGTCCGGCTTCTGGTCCGCGACGTACTGCAGCACCACGCCGACTTCGGTCAGAATCTGGCCGTTGTCGAGCTGCAGCGCCGGCACGTAGCCCTTGGGGTTGATGCTGGCAAAGTCGGCGCCGGACTCGGTCTTGCGGCTGCCCATCAGGTCGACCTTCTCGAGGTCGAACGGCAGACCCGACTCGCGCAGGGCGATGTGCGCGGCCATCGAGCAGGCGCCGGGGAAGTAATAGAGCTTCATGGAGCACTCCTCACGTGATCGTTGACTCGGGGCCACCGCGTTGCGGGCGCGGCGTGGGGCTGGAAGAAAGCGGCTTGCGTTGGGCACGGACCCCGAAGGGGCGCCCGGCGGCGGTTGGCACATGTCCTCCGCGCGCAAGAGTAACCCAGCCGTGTGACGACGACGCTGCGGCCAGCGCAGGTGGCGGCGATGGCTGATTCGCCGACGGTGCTGATCGCCGGTTGCGGCGACCTCGGTCAGCGGGTTGGCCGGCTGCTGCTGGAGCGGGGATACCGGGTGATCGGCCTGCGGCGACAGGTCGCGACGCTGCCGGCCGGCATCGAGCCGCTGGCGGCCGATCTCGCCGCCGCCCCGCCGCGCCTGCCGGCGATCGATCAGGTGGTTTTTTGCGCAGCGCCGGATGGCCCGGATGAAATGGCTTACCGCCGCGTGTACGAAACTGCCTGGCGCAACCTGCTGGCGGCCTTGGCCGGTGCCAGTCGGCCTCCCGGGCGCGTGCTGCTGGTGACGAGTACGCGCCCGTATGCACAGACGGACGGTGCTTGGGTGGACGAGGATTCCCCGGTGAGTGCCCACGACGCCCAGGCTGCGTGCCTGCTGGACGCCGAGAGCCGGCTGCGCGACAGCGGCCTTCCGGGCGTGGTGCTGCGCCCGGCGGGACTCTACGGCGCCGGCGAGGGTCCGCTGCTGCGCAGCCTGCGCGAGGGGCGCGCCGGCATCGCCGCCGGCCAACCGCAATGGCGCAACCGCATCCACCGGGACGACGCGGCGCGCGCCATCGCGCACCTGCTGGGCCTGCCCAGCCCGGCGCCGGTGTACCTCGGCGTGGACTGCGAACCGACCGGTCACGCCGCCATGCTGCGCGAGCTGGCCGGCTGGATTGGCGCGCCGGCTCCCAAGGTGGTCGAGCGCCCCATATCCCGCGGGGCAAATCGTCGTTGCCGCAATGCCCGGCTGCTGGCGAGCGGGTTCCGGTTCCTGTACCCGACGTGGCGGGAGGGTTATCGCGCCCTGCTGGGATGACGAGCCGGCGAGGGCGCCTTCACCCGCCCGCCGGCGTGCCGGCCCAGGGCAGCAACTCGACCGCGACCGTGGCACCGGCCGGCAAATCGCCAGCCTCGGCCGGCAGCACCAGCAGGCAATTCGCGGCGGCGAGGCTGCTCATCACATGCGAGCCCTGCGCGCCCGCGCTGCGGACGCCAGGGCGGCCATCGGGGCCGGGGCCGACGATGCCGCGCTGAAAATCGAGCCGCCCCGGCGCCTTGTGCAGCGGTTCGAGCAGCGGCAGCTCAAGGCGCATCGGCGGAGCGGGGGTTTCGCCTTCCAGCGCGCGCAGTGCCGGGCGCACGAATTCGTGAAACGTCACCGCCGTGGAGACGGGATTGCCCGGAAGACCGAAAAACCAGGTGTCCGCAAGCCGCCCGAAGGCCAGCGGGCGGCCCGGCTTCATGGCGATGCGCCAGAAGTGGATGGCGCCGAACTCGGCGAACACCTCGCGCACGTAGTCCGCATCGCCGACCGACACGCCGCCCGAGCTGATCAGCACGTCGGCCTGATCGCGGGCGGCGGCGAAGGCGGAGCGCACCGCCGCCGGGTCGTCCGCGACGATGCCGAGATCGGTCACGGTGGCGCCGCACTCCTGCAGCATGGCGCGCAGCAGGTAGCGGTTGCTGTCGTAAATGGCGCCGGCGCCGAGCGGTCGGCCGAGCGGCGTCAATTCGTCACCGCTGGTGAACAGCGCCACCCGCGGCCGACGCGCCACCGCCACCGTGGGCTGGCCGAGCGCCGCGGCGAGCGCGATCTGCGCCGGCCCTAGCCGCGTGCCGGCCGGCAGCACCACCTGCCCGCGCCGCACGTCCTCGCCCGGCGTGCGCACATTGGCGCCGGCTGGCGGCGCCCGATTCAGGCGCACGCGGTCGCCTGCGACCGTCACGTGCTCCTGCATCCCCACCGTGTCGGCGCCGGCTGGCATCACGGCGCCGGTCAGGATGCGCACGCACTGCCCCGCGCCGAGCGCGCCGGTGAACGGATGCCCGGCCAGCGCGGTGCCGATCAGGGTCAGACCCGCACCGAGCGCCGTGTCGAGGTCGCTCGAGGAGAAGGCGTAGCCGTCCATGGCGCTGTTGGGCCACGGTTGCAGGTCCATGCTGGCGACCAGCGGCTGAGCCAGCACGCGGCCGAGCGCGTGTTCCAGCGCCACGGCCTCGCTGCCCGGCAGCGGTATGAGGGCGCCCAGCACCTGCGCGAGCGCCGCCTCGAAACCCAGGCTCTCGGGCGTGCAATCGGGCGAAGATGGCCGATCCATGATGCGTGTTCCCGGCTTGTTAAGATGCTGGACCGCCATTCTAGTGAGCCCGCGCCGTGTCGCTGTCCGGCAATCCATTCAAAGCCGTTGGTTCCAACCCACGTCAGATACAAGTCCCGCCAAGCGCCAGGAATCATCGGGCAGCCCGAGGACGTCCCGCCTCCCTATCCCGCGACGCCTTTGCGGGTCAGGCATGAGCGCCGTCACCGCCCTGCGCTGGGTGGATGGCGCGCTCGAACTGCTGGACCAGCGCCGCCTGCCGGCCGAGCAGGCCTGGATACGCTGCACCGGCGCCGGTGAGGTGGCGGACGCCATCCGCGACATGGTGGTGCGCGGGGCGCCGGCGATCGGCATCGCCGCGGCCTACGGCGTGGTGCTGGCGGCGCGCGCGGCGCATGCCGCGGCGGGGGCGGACTGGCGCCGCGCCATCGCGGCCGATTTGGAGCGCCTGCGCGCGGCCCGGCCGACGGCCGTCAACCTCGCCTGGGCGCTCGACCGCATGGCGGCGTCGTTCGAGACCGCCGCGGGTGATCCGGAGCCGGCTTTGCAGCGCGCCGCGCTCGCCATCCACGAGGCCGATCTGGCCGCCAACCAGGCCATGGCCGCCCACGGCGCGGCGCTGATCGCGCCCGGCAGCCGCGTGCTCACGCACTGCAACACCGGCGCGCTCGCCACCGGCGGGCACGGCACGGCGCTCGGCGTGATCCGCACTGCTTACGCGCAGGGCCGCATCGCCGAGGTGTTCGTGGACGAGACGCGGCCTTGGCTGCAGGGCGCGCGCCTGACCGCCTGGGAACTACAGCAGGACAGCATTCCGGCGCGGCTGGTGGTGGACGGCGCGGCGGGCTGGCTGTTCGCGCGCCTGCGCCCGGCCTGGCTCATCGTCGGCGCCGATCGCATCGCCGCCAACGGCGACACCGCCAACAAGATCGGCACCTACACCGCGGCGCTCGCCGCCCGGGCTCATGGCGCGCGGGTGATGGTGGTGGCGCCGCTGTCGACCTTCGACCCGGCGACGCCGGACGGCGGCGCCATCGAGGTCGAGGAGCGCCCGGCCGCCGAACTCACCCGCCTCGCCGGCCAGCCGGTGGCGCCCGGAGGCTTTCCGGCCTGGAACCCGGTGTTCGACGTGACCCCGGCGCCGCTGATCGACGCCATCGTGTGCGAGCACGGCGTCATCGAGCGCCCCGATGCGGCGCGCATGGCGGCGTTTCTGGCGTCGGCGGGGCGTTGAAACCTACCGTCGCTTCGAGTGGCGATTGCGGGGTAATTCGTGGCTGACGTGCAGCATCCGGATCGCCCGCGCGTCCTGCTTGTTACCCGCAACCTGCCGCCCTTGCGCGGCGGCATGGAGCGGCTGAACCTGCACATGGCCCACGCGCTGGCTGAATGGAGCGATCTCACCGTCATTGGCCCGGCTGGCTGCAGGCAATTCCTCCCGGCGCAATGCGAAGTGACCGAGATTCCGGTCCGTCCCCTGTCCGGATTCCTGCTGCGCTCGCTGTGGGCCGCCTGGCTGCGCGCCGGCCGTCCAATGGATATTGCACTCGCCGGCAGCGGTCTTGCCGTGCTCGGCGTGAAACTGGCCGCCTGGCGTGCCGAGGCCCGATCCGTCGCCTATGTGCATGGGCTCGATCTGCTCGCTCCGCACCCGCTGTACCGTGCCGTGTGGATGCCAGCCCTGCGCCGGCTCGACCGTGCCCTGGCCAACAGTGCCAATACGGCCGATATCGCCGCGCGCGCAGGCGTCGCAAGCGGCCGGATTACCGTGGTCCACCCCGGTGTCACGCTGCCCGACGCCAGACACGACCCCACCGATGCCTTTCGCCGGCAGCACCACCTGGGGCAGCGCCCCGTTCTGCTCTCGGTCGGGCGCCTGACGGCGCGCAAAGGTCTATCCCAGTTCATCCGCGATGCGCTGCCCGTCATTCAGAAGCAACACCGGGACGTGGTCCTGGTCGTCATCGGTGACGAAGCCCCCGATGCGCTCGCTGGCGTGGGCGCGGGTGGTCGCGCAGCGCTGCAGGCATTGGCCGCCGAGCTGCGCCTCAGCGAAAACCTGCGCTTGCTCGGCCCCTGCGATGACGACACCTTGACCCAAGCCTACTTCGCGGCCGACGTGCACGTGTTCCCGGTGCGCGATCTGCCGGGCGATGTCGAGGGCTTTGGCATGGTCGCGATCGAGGCCGCTGCCCACGGCCTGCCCACCGTGGCCTTTGCCGTCGGTGGCGTGCCCGACGCGGTCAACCCGGGAGTCAGCGGCCACCTGGTCCCACCCGGCGATTACGCCAGCTTTGCCCAATGCGTCTGCCAACTGCTTGCTACCGGTCGCGACACACCGATCCGCACCAGTGCCCGCGGGTTCGCGAAAGGCTTCCGCTGGCAGCACTTCGGCGAACGTCTCCACGCCGCGCTTGCCGAAACGCTCGATCCCGCGGCCACCGAAGCGGCCACCACACGCCGCGGACACGCCGTGCTCGACCTGACAAGCCGCAGCGCCAAGGCGCGCAAGATTGAAGCACTGCTTGGCGTTTCGGCTTCCCGGCAACCCCTGCGTCTACTGGAGGTCGGCACCGGGTCGGGCGGTATCGCGCACTACTTCGGCACGCACGCATCCCGGTCGTTCGAGGTCGATGCCGTCGACATCAACGACACCCGGCAGATTCGTGACGGTTACCGATTCACCCCCGTGCGCGACGTGTTGCTGCCGTTTCCGGACGACCACTTCGACGTGGTCATCAGCAATCACGTCATCGAGCACGTCGGCGATGCGGCGGCCCAGCGCGGGCATCTGGCCGAACTTCGCCGCATCCTGAGACCCGACGGGGTAGGTTACCTTGCCGCGCCGAGCCGCTGGCAACTGGTGGAACCGCACTATCGGCTGGCGTTCCTCAGTTGGCTGCCGCCGTCGTGGCGCACCCCGTACCTGCGCTTTCGTCACCGGGGAGATCACTACGACTGTCACCCGCCTACCGCGCGCGAACTGGAGTGCCTGCTGAGCGAGGCGGGGTTCCAGTTCGTCCAGCAACATGGTCGGGCCCTGCGTGTGACGTTCGAGTTGGAACGCCATCGGGCCTGGCTGTACCGCGCGCTTCTCAAGCACGTCCCAGACGCCGTCTACGCTCGGCTCAGGCGCGCTTTTCCGACGCTGATCTATGTCGTGAGACCGAGCGGCGCCGAACTGTCGCACGGACGGGACTAGCGATTGACCCCGGCCAACCGGGCGGAGACCGCCCCCGGCGGGGCGGAGCAGCGGCGTCCGCTGACGCGCCGCAGTGGCTTGAGTTGAATGGTGGGCCGCGTAGGGCTCGAACCTACGACCCGCTGATTAAGAGTCAGCTGCTCTACCAACTGAGCTAGCGGCCCATTAACTCGCACATCGAACTGGGGTGAGCGATGGGGATCGAACCCACGACCACCGGAATCACAATCCGGGGCTCTACCGACTGAGCTACGCTCACCATAAACCTGTGCCGGCAACCTGGCGCGCCCGGCAGGATTCGAACCTGCGACCGACGGCTTAGAAGGCCGTTGCTCTGTCCTGGCTGAGCTACGGGCGCGGTGAACCCGAAACCTGCCCCAATCCTGCCACGACGAGCTGGTCGGGGTAGAGAGATTCGAACTCCCGACATCCAGCACCCAAAGCTGGCGCGCTACCAGACTGCGCCATACCCCGAGATTTCGTCCGGCCCACGCCGCGGCGCGGGGCGCGCACTATACGGCAGCGACGCCGGCGGGGTCAACGCGTCGGCGACGGGGCCTCGTCGCCCGAAGAAACCCGGGAACGGCCGGCTGTCGGGCGGCCCGTGGCTACGGGCTGCTAGAATTCGCCGCCTTTCGCACTCTGCTGTTCATTCACCGGAATCATCCGCACACATCATGGCCATCGAACGCACCCTGTCCATCGTCAAGCCCGACGCCGTCGCCAAGAACGTCATCGGCGCCATCTACACCCGCTTCGAGCAGGCGGGCCTGAAAATCGTCGCCGCGCGCATGGAGCACCTGTCGCGCGAGCGCGCGGAAGGCTTCTACGCCGTGCACCGCGAGCGGCCGTTCTTCAAGGACCTGGTGGCCTTCATGACCAGCGGGCCGGTGATGATCCAGGTGCTGGAAGGCGACAATGCCGTGGCGCACCACCGCGAGATCATGGGCGCCACCGATCCGGCCAAGGCGGCACCGGGCACCATCCGCGCCGACTTCGCCAGCAACATCGAAGAGAACGCCGTGCACGGTTCGGACAGCGCGGAGAACGCGGCGATCGAGATCGCCTATTTCTTCAGCGCGGATCAGGTCTGCCCGCGCACGCGCTGAGTTTCGCGCGCCGCCGGAGTTGTCATGGACGCCACCTGCGCCAAACACAACCTGCTGGACCTGGATCGCCCGGGTCTGGCCGGCTTGCTGACGCAGCTCGGCGAGAAGCCGTTTCGTGCCGATCAGCTGCTCCAGTGGGTGCACGCGCGCGGCTGCGACGACTTCGGCGCCATGACCAACCTCAGCAAGGCGCTGCGCGAGCGCCTTGCCGAGCAGGCGGAAGTCCGCGCGCCGCAGGTGCAGGCGGACCAGCAGGCGCCGGACGGCACGCGCAAGTGGCTGCTGCGTCTGCCCGGCGGCAGCGCCATCGAGACCGTCTACATTCCGGAAACGCGCCGCGGCACGCTGTGCGTATCCTCGCAGGTGGGCTGTCAGCTCAATTGCAGCTTCTGCCAGACCGCCCAGCAGGGCTTCAACCGCAACCTCACCACGGGCGAGATCCTCGGCCAGATGTGGATCGCGAGCCGCTTGCTGCCGCCGCATCCGGTGCGCGAGAAGCCCATTACGAACGTGGTGTTCATGGGCATGGGCGAGCCGCTGCTGAACTTCGACAACGTGGTGGCGGCCATCCGCGTGCTGCTGGACGACCTGGCCTACGGCCTGTCCAAGCGGCGCGTCACGGTCAGCACGTCCGGCGTGGTGCCGATGATCGATCGCCTGCGCGAGGAGTGCCCGGTGGCGCTGGCCGTGTCGCTGCACGCGCCGGACGATGCGCTGCGCGACGAGCTGGTGCCGATCAACCGCCGCTATCCGATCGCCGATCTGCTGGATGCCTGCCGCCGCTACGTGGCTGGAGACGAGCGGCGGCGCGTGACCTTCGAGTACACGTTGCTGGCCGGCGTCAACGACCATCCCGCCCAGGCCAAGGCACTCGCCAAGCTGCTTTCGCGCGTGCCGGCCAAGGTCAATCTCATTCCCTACAACCCGGTCGCCGGATTGCCGTATGAAACCTCGCCGCCGCAGGCGGTGGCCGCTTTCCGCGACGAGGTGCTGCGTCACGGCCTGGTCGCCACCGTGCGCAAGACGCGCGGCGACGGCATCGACGGCGCCTGTGGGCAGCTGGCCGGCAAGGTGCTGGCGCGCCCGCGGCGCACCATCCCGACCTCCACGGCGGCCTGAGCTCATGATGCGTTTGCTGCTGCCCGGCCTTGTCCTTGCGTTGCTCGGCGGCTGCGCGAGCCACGGTGCCGACCCGGCGGTGCGCGACGCCGCCGGCGGCGAGCTGGCCATCAACCCGAGCATCTGCACCCGCGTGGCCCAGGAGCCCGAGCGCAAGCTCAGCAAGAACGAGCGCCTCGCCGAGCTGCGCGCCGCACTCGGCGCCGGCTACATGCAGGAAGGGGCGCTCGACGTCGCACTGCGCGAGCTTGAAACCAGCCTGCAGCTGGACCCGCGCAGCGCCACCGCGCACGCCACCATGGCCCTGCTGCAACTGCGCCTGTCGAAACCGGAATTGGCCGGCGAGCACTATCGGCGGGCGCTGGCGCTGTCGCCGAGCGACCCCGAAATCCGCAACAACTACGGCGTGTACCTGTGCGGACTCGGTCGCGTGAAGGAGGCCGACGCCCAGTTCCGGTGCGCCATCGCCAATCCCCTCTACCGCACGCCCGCGCTGGCCTACACCAACGCCGCCGAGTGCGCGCTGCGCAACGGCGACAGCGCGCGCGCCGAGACCGATCTGCTGACCGCGGTTCAGCTCGATCCCGGCTTCGTCACGCCGAGCCTGATTCTGGCCGACCTGAAATACGAGGCCGGTGACGCCCGCGCCGCGCGCGAGCATCTGGCGCGCTACGTGCGCCGCGCCGGGCAGACGCCGGCCGGCCTCGCACTCGGCATTCGTGTCGAAACCGCCCTCGGCGACCTCGATCGGGCAGCAAGCTACCGGCTGTTGCTCAAGGACCGATTCCCCGACTCGCGCGAAGCGCAAGAGCTGAATTGAATTCCACTGAGCCCGCCAGCGAGCCCCAGCAGGGCGCGCCCAGCGTTGGCGCGCAGTTGCAGGCTGCCCGCGCCGCGCGCGGCTGGTCGGTGCAGGACGTCGCCAGCCGGCTGCGCATCCGTCCGGCGCTGGTCGAGGCGCTCGAATGCGACGACTACGCGCCGTTCACGGCGGCCGCCTACGCGCGCGGCCAGCTGCGCAATTACGCGCGGCTGATTGGTCTGGACGAACAGGCGCTGTTGGCGCAGTTCCAGGCGCCCGCGCTCGGTTCCGACGGCAAGATTCTGCGCCGCGCGCCGGAGTTGCACCCGCGCCGGCCGTGGCTGGTACGTCTGGGCGGACTCGCCATCGTCGGCGTGCTGGCCGTGCTGGGTGCCTTGTGGGCGGGAGCCGATCGTTCGCCGCAAACGCCGCCGGCGTCGCCAGGCCCGGTCGAGATCGCCGCGCAGCCGGCACCAGCACCGGCGCCGAGCGCGGAGCCGGTGCCAGCGGCGGTGCCCGTGCAGCCGCTGCAACCGGACGCCGTCACTGAGCCGCCCACCGACACGGCGCCTGCGGTTGGCGCGGCCGAGCCCGCGCCGGAGTCCGGGTCCACGGCATCGCCCGCTGCGGTCTCGGCGCCCGAGCCAACGCCGCCGCAGCCCCCCGCGCTTGCCGAACTGCGCCTGCGCAGCCGCGCCGTGAGCTGGGTGGAGGTCACCGACCGCCGTGGCGAGCGGCTTGTTTACGAGCTGGTCGGCCCGGATCAGGAGCGGGTGGTGAGCGGGCAGCCGCCGCTGCGCCTGCTGCTTGGCAACGCGCCGGCCATCACCGTCGTATTTGCCGGCCGGCCCGTGGACCTGCCGCCGGGGCAGCACGTGGTGCGCATGACACTCGGCGCCGCACAGTCGCCGGCCCGTACCTCGCCACCGTCCGCCGACGCCGCGCCAGCGGCGCCAAACCCCTAGATTTCGATCATGTCTGCCAAGCTCCAGGCCGTCCGCGGCATGAATGACCTGTTGCCCGCCGCCAGCCCGCGCTGGCGCGGCGCCGAGCAGCGCCTGCACGCCGTGCTGGCCCGCCATGGCTACGAGGAAATCCGCCTGCCGCTGGTGGAGCCGACCGCGCTGTTCGCGCGCACCATCGGCGAGGTGACCGACATCGTCGAGAAGGAGATGTACACCTTCCTCGACCGCAACGGCGACAGCCTCACCCTGCGCCCCGAGGGCACCGCCGGGGTGGTGCGCGCCGGCATCGAGCACGGCCTGTTCCAGGGTCAGCTGCTGCGCCTGTGGTACCAGGGGCCGATGTTCCGCCACGAGCGCCCGCAGCGCGGCCGTTACCGGCAGTTTCACCAGATCGGCGCCGAGTGCTTCGGCAGCGCCGAACCGGAGCTGGATGCCGAGCTCATCGCCATGACGGCGCAGTTCTGGCGCGAGCTGGGCCTGCCGGGGTTGCGGCTGGAGATCAACTCCCTGGGCTCGCGCGACGCGCGCGCCGCCTACCGGGAGCACTTGCAAGACTATTTCCGTGCCCACCACGCGGCGCTCGATGCCGACAGCCAGCGCCGGCTGGAAACCAACCCGCTGCGCATTCTCGACAGCAAGAATCCGGACCTCGCGGCGCTGATCGCCGCCGCGCCGAGCCTGCCGGAGCACCTCGATGCCGAGTCGCGCGCCCACTTCGAGCGCCTGCGCGGCCTGCTGGACGGGCTTGGCGTGAGCTACACCGTCAACCCGCGTCTGGTGCGGGGGCTCGATTACTACGGCCGCACCGTGTTCGAGTGGGTCACCGACGCCCTCGGCGCGCAGGGCACGGTGTGCGCCGGCGGCCGCTACGACACCCTGGTCGAGCAGCTCGGCGGGCGGCCCACGCCCGCCATCGGCTTTGCGCTCGGCCTGGAGCGCCTGCTCGACCTGCTGGCCGTGCATGAAATCGACCTGTCACCGCGGCCCGCCATCTGGTACGTGGTGTCGACGCCCGGCGCCTGCCGGGCGCGTGCGCTGGAGCTGGCCGCCGAACTGCGCGCCGCGCCGAACGCGCCGGTGGTGCTGCTGGACCACGCGAGCGGCAATTTCGGCAAGCAGATGCAGCGCGCCGACAAGGCCGGCGCGGAGCTCGCGCTGATTCTCGGCGAGGACGAGCTGGCGGCCGGCAGCGTCACCGTGCGCCTGCTGCGCGCCGCCGAGACCACCCAGCAAACCGTGCCGCAGAACGCAGTGCTGGCCACTGTCGCGCGTCTTACCGCCCAGGAACACCGATGAGCACTGTCGACGACGATCAGATCGAACAACTGCGCCGCCTGTGGGACCGCTACGGCCGCCTGCTGGTGGCGCTCGTCGTGCTGGCGTCGGTCGGCGTGTTCGGCCGCTATTTCTACGAGGGTCGTCAGCAGCGCCAGGCAGTGGCCGCGGCGGCGCTGTACGCGGCCTGGCAGCAGGCGCCGGCAGACGACAGCGCCGATCCCCTGGCCGAGCAGCTGCGGACCGAGTATCCGCGCTCCAGCTATGCGACGTTCGCCGCCTTCGCGCAGGCCCGGCGGGCGGTTGACGCCGGCAAGCTCGACCGTGCCGAGCAGCACTTGCGCTGGGTCGTGCAGCACGCGGCCGAAGCCAACGACCGTGCGCTCGCCAGCCTGCGTCTGGCGCGCGTGCTGCTCGACCAGGGCAAGCCCGAGGCGGCGCTGGCCGCCCTTGGCAAGGACGTGCCGGCCGGCTTGCCGGCGCTCGCCGAACTCAAGGGCGACATCGCCCAGGCGCAGAACCAGCCCGACCAGGCCCGCCGCGCCTACCAGGAAGCGGTGGCGGGATTGCCCCCGGAGTCCGGCCAGGCGGCGCTGATCAAACTCAAACTCGACGCTTTGGGGCAGCCATGATCCCGACTCCGCCGCACCGCCTGCTGCGCCTGACCGTCACCGCCGTGATGGTGGCGACGCTCGGGGCGTGCAGCGCCCTGTCCGACATGGGCCGTGGCGCCCTGCGCGGCGTCAATCGCGCCGGCGAGTCGGTCGCCGGGCGCCTCACCCAGGCCGACGCCCCCGAGGCCAAGGCCGAGTTGCCCAAGGTCGAGAACGAAATCGCGGTCGAGATCGTCAGCAACCGCAAGGTCACCGACGGCACGCCGGGCGGCTACCCGAAGCCCCAGCCGGCCTTCGACGGCGACCGGGTATACACGCTGGGCGACTCGCGCCGGAAGGTCTTCGCCCACACGCTGACCGACGGCAAGCGCCAGTGGACGGCGAGCCTCAAGGACGATGTCACCGGCGGCGTGGGCGCCGGCGATGGCCTGGTGCTGGTCGGCACCGGCAACGGCGAGGTGGTGGCGCTGTCCGCCGAGGACGGCACGGAGCGCTGGCGCGCGTCGCTCGAAAGCGAAGTGCTGGCGCCGCCCACGGCCCGTGATGGCGTGGTGGTGGCGGCAACCAGCGACGGCCATCTGTATGGCCTCAGCGCCAGCGACGGCGCCCGCAAGTGGAGCATCGCGCAAGACGTGCCTACGCTGTCGCTGCGCGGCGACAGCGCGCCGCTCACGACCCCGACGCTGGCCGTGCATGGCTTCGCCAACGGGCGCCTGGTGGCGGTCGATCTGCAAACCGGTCGCGAGGCCTGGGATACCGCCATCGTGCAGCCGCGCGGGCGCACCGAACTCGAACGCATGATCGACGCCGACTGCCAGCCCATCGTCGACGGCGGCACCGTGTTCGCGGCGGCCTATCAGGGCCGCCTCAGCGCCGTCGACCTGGGCAGCGGCACGGCCGACTGGGCGCGCGAGCTGTCCTGCACCGGCGCGCTGGCGGTGGACACCTTCAACGTCTACGCCACCGACACTGACGACACCATCAGCGCCTTCGACCGCCGCAGCGGCGTCGTGCGCTGGCAGCAGGATGCCCTCAAGGGCCGCCACCTCACCGCCCCGGTGGCCATCGGCCGCTACGTCGCGGTCGGCGACGTCGAGGGCTACGTCCATTGGTTGAACGGCGAGGACGGCACGCTGGTTGGCCGCACGCGCCCCACCAAGGACGCCTTCCTGCTGTCGCCCATCATGCGCGACGGCCTGGTCTGGTTCCTGTCCGAGGGCGGGCACCTGTACGCGCTGCGCCCGGCCGACTGATCGCTGACCATGACACCTGTCCTCGCGCTGCTCGGGCGACCCAACGTCGGCAAATCGACCCTGTTCAACCGCCTCACGCGCAGCCGCGACGCGCTGGTGGCGGACTTTCCGGGCGTCACGCGCGACCGCCTGCTGGGCGAGGGGCGACTGGGCGAGCGGCCGTTCTGGGTCATCGACACCGGCGGCATGCTGGGCGAGGATCCGGAGCTTTCCGCCAAGGTGAGTGACCAGGCGCTGGCCGCGGCCGAGGAGGCCGACGCCGTCCTGCTGGTGGTCGACGGCCGCGCCGGCGTTACGTCCGACGACCACGCCATTGCCGCCACGCTGCGCGAGCGCGGCCGGCGCGTTTGGCTGGTGGTCAACAAGGCGGAGCACCTGAATCCGGAACTCGTTGCCGCGGACTTTTTCGAGCTGGGCCTGGGCGAGCCGCAGCCCGTGTCGGCCAGTCACGGCCACGGCGTGGCCGATCTGCTGGAAGCGGTGCTGGCCGACTTTCCCGCCGGCGACGAGGCCGCGCCCGGGCCGGACGAGGCCGACGACCGGCCGGTGTTCGCCGTGGTCGGTCGGCCGAATGCCGGCAAGTCCACGCTCATCAACCGCCTGGCCGGCGAGCAGCGGCTCATCGAAAGCCCGCTGCCGGGCACCACGCGCGACTGCGTGCGCGTGCCGGTGGTGGTGGACGGCCGCGACTGCGTGCTGCTGGACACGGCCGGCCTGCGGCGGCGCGCGCAGGTGCACGCGGCGATCGAGAAATTCAGCGTCATCAAGACCCTGCAGGCCATCGACCAGGCGCAGGTGGTGATCCTGGTGCTGGACGGCACGCAGGGCGTCACCGACCAGGACGCGCACATCGCGGGCCAGGTGCTGCAACGCGGCCGTGGCCTGGTGCTGGCCGCCAACAAGGCCGACACGCTGGATGACGCCGCCCGCGCCGCGCTGCGGCGCGAGATCGGCCGCCGCCTGCCGTTCGTCGACTTCGCGCCGGTCGAGTTCATCAGCGCCAAGAGCGGCCGCGGTGTGAAGGCCCTGATGCGGTCGGCATTCGCCGTACAGCACAGCGCCATCGCCCGCGTGGCGACGCCCGAGCTCACGCGGCTGATGGAAACCATCGTCGCCGCCAACCCGCCGCCGATGGTGGCCGGCCGGCGCGCCAAGCTGCGCTACGCCCACCAGGGCGGGCACGTGCCGCCGACCATCGTCATTCACGGCACGCAGGTCGACGGCCTGCCGCCGCATTACCTGCGTTACCTCGAAAACAGCTTTCGCGAGGCGCTGGATCTGGCCGGCACGCCGGTGCGCATCGTCACCAAACAGGGCGAGAACCCCTACGCCGGGCGCGTCAACACGCTTACGCCGAGCCAGATCGAGCGCAAGCACCGCGCCCGCCGCCGCGGGCGCAAGCTGTTCAAGGACTGAGGTCGGCCGCGTACAGCGCCGCCGCCGCCCGCAGGCGGGCCGCCACTTCCGCGCGCAGCGCGGGCGGCTCCACCACCTCCACATCCGGCCCGTAGCGCAGGATGTCCAGCGCCAGCTCGGTCGGGTCGCCATACGGCACCGACAGCTCGTAGCGGCCGTCGTCCAGCCAGCGCCCGAACTGCGCCGGGTGCCAGCGCTCGCTGGCTATCCAGCGCGCCCGGCCCGGCGCGAAGCGCAGCACCGCCCGCTGCGTGGCGGGGCCGGAAAAAATGCCGTAGGCGGCGCCGAGGTGCTCGTCCAGCGTCTCCTCCGGCAGCGTCTTGATGACCTGCTGGGACTCGACCTGCGCCGACTCGATCGCGTCGACGGCAAAGCTGCGCAAACCGTCGCGCAGGTGGCACCAGGCGTCGAGGTACCAGTTGTCGCGGTAGCGCACCAGTCGCTGCGGGCTCACCGTGCGCTCGGTCGCCTCGCCGCTGGTGCGTGACAGATAGCGAATGCTGAGCCGGCGCGCGCCGAGCGTGGCCGACACCGCCAGCCGGAACACCAGCGGATCGCACACCCGGCCCGCCGCCGGCAGCACCCGCAGCACCTGCCCCGCCCGCTGTGGCAGCACGCCGCCGCGCGCCAGCAGGCTGCCGATGCGCCCGCGCAGCGCCTCCAGCTGGTGCGGGATCAGCCCCTCGCCGAGGTCCGCCAGCAGGCTTTGCGCCACCAGCAGCGCCTGCAACTCGTCGGCCGCGAACCACAGCCCCGGCAGCTCGGCGCGCGCCAGCTGGCCGTCGATGCGATAGCCCCGCCCCGCCGCGTCCCACACCAGCGGCACGCCCAGCAGGTCGCGCAGCTCGGCGATGGCACGCATCAGCGTGGCGCGCGAGCAGCCAAGTTCCGCCCGCAGCGATGCCGAGGAACGCGCCTCGCGGCCGGTGTTGAACAGCGCGTACAGGCGGTAGATGCGGTCGAAGCGGTCCATGCTGTCAAATGCTACACGACCACCCGCAGCGCGCTTGCGCGCCGCGCCGGCGCCGTGCCACGCTTCGCGGCCCGTTTCATGCCATCCCGAGGAGATTCACCCATGCTCACGCTGTACGGTCAGTTCATGTCGCGCGCCCAGCGCTGCCTGTGGACGCTGGAGGAACTCGGCGTGCCCTACGAGCACGTCAAGACCAACCAGGGCGCCGGAGAGTCGCGCACGCCCGAGTTCCTGCAGATCAACCCCAACGGCCACGTGCCGGTGCTCAAGGATGGCGACTACATCCTGTGGGAGTCGATGGCGATTGCCATGTACGTGGCCAAGAAATTCGGCCAGGGCAGCCTGTGGCCGGCCAGCGTGGAGGACGAGGGTCTTGTCATGCAGTGGGCGCTGTGGGCGTCGCTGGAGGTCGAGATCTTTGTCGTCAATTACCTGCGCCACGCCGTGATGTACCCGCCCGAAAAGCGCCGTCCTGAGCTGGCCGAGGAGGCGCTGCGAGTGCTGCCGGCGCCGCTGAAGGTGCTGGACGACGCCCTGGCCGGCAAGGACTACCTGGTCGGCAACCGGTTCAGCGTGGCCGACATCAACGTCAGCACCGTGCTGCTGCTGGCGGACATCTACAAGCAGCTTGGCGTCGACAAGTACGGCAACGTCATGGCCTGGCTGAACCGCGTCGCCGCGCGTCCGGCTTGGCAGAAACTGCCGTCGCTCAAGTAAGACCGTTCCGCCTCACCCCGGCGCCCGGCGCCGGGGTGCCCACCCCGCGCAGGTGCCGCCATGAAAACCGCCCGCACGTTCATGATCGCCGTCGGCATCTTCTATGCCGTGTTCAATTTTCTGGGCACGCTGCCGTTCTCCACGGCGGGCTTTCTCGGCCCCATGTACCCCGGCGTGGACCTGCACACCACCGAGCCCGTCTTCCAGCTGCTGCAGGACGCCTGGATCATCGTCGGCATCCAGCTGGGGGCGATTGGCCTGGTGGCCCTGTGGGGCGCGCGCGACCCGCTGCGCTACGCCGCCGTCATCCCGGTCGTGATCGTCACCGAAGTGGTGGACGGCCTGTGGGACATCTACAGCATCACCTGGAGCCACGAGGTCGCCTGGATGGGCATCGTCACCCTCGTCATCCACGCCGTGTGGATCGCCTGGGCAGTCGTCGCCTGGCGGGCGCTGTTCCCGGTGCGCGGCGTTTCGCGCTGAGCCGATCGGCCAAGGTGACCGGTGAGGCCGCTGCGGCGTAGCCTTACCGCCAGCACTCCGCGTTGGCGTAAGTTCCGCCCGTGTTGCGGCCGTTCTGGTTCACCGCAAATGTTCCGCACTTGTCGCCGGCCTGCTTGCCGCCGGCGATGGGCGCTGCGGTCATGTTGTACGCCGTCGCCGTGGCGGCGGTCACGGCCAGCCGGTAATGCCCGTCCGCAGACGTGGAGGGCCAGTTCAGGAAACTGCCCACCGGCCCCAGGGTTGTCGTATAGGCAATCCGGCTCGCCCGCCACTTCTCCTGCTGCAATTGCAGCGCGATCAGCGCGTTCTTGGCGTCCGCGCGGCGCGCCTTGCGCGCGTACTCCGTGTAGGCCGGCACGGCGATGGCCGCCAGAATGCCGATCATCGCGACCACGATCATCAGCTCGATCAGCGTAAAGCCGCGGCTGCGTTGGGTTCCGTGCATGGTCAATCTGTCCTGTTTTCCGACGAACGGTGCGCGGGGCCCGACGAACGGTTCAAGCCGGCCGCCCGGGCAGTCGATACACACCCATAGAATTCGGTTGCAACCGAAGGGAGTTTAGGCGGTGCGGCAAAAAAATCGCGGCTTCACCCTCATCGAGGCGCTGGTGGTGACCACCATCATCGGCATCCTCGCGGCCATCGCCGTGCCGGCCTTCACCAAAATGCTGGAGCGCAACCGCCTCAAGGGCGCGGCCGAAAGCGTCTACAACGACCTGCAGCTGGCCCGCACCGAGGCCATCAAGCGCAACCAGGACGTCACCGTCACCTTCTCCGCCGCCGGGCCGACCACCACCTGGTCATTCGGGTCGCGGGTCGGCGCCACCTGCAACCCGACCGTCGCCGTCACCGACGCCAACGCCTGCCAGATCGACGGCGTGCTCAAGGTCACGCGCAGCACGGATTTCCCGGGTGTTTCGTTGCAGGTGACATTTGCCGCCGCCACCACGCCGGTGGCGTTGCCGAGGGCGGAGTTCGAGCCCCGTCAAGGCTTGGCGGACGTCGCGGGCAGTGCCTATCTGGTGCTGAAGAACGACGAGCTGCGCGTGGTCGTCAGCACGCTGGGCCGAGTCAAGATTTGCACCCAAACAGGCATGCCGGGGTACGAACCATGCTGAGTCTGCCCGCCGAAGCCCGCAACCGCGGCTTCACCCTCATCGAACTCATGGTCGCCCTGGTGCTGGGGCTGGTCGTGGTCGGCGGCGTGATGGGGGTGTTCATGAGCACCTACCAGGCCAACGCGCAGAACATCAAGGCCGTGCGGCTGAACGAGGAAATGCGGGCCGTCATGTCGCTGGTGACGCGCGACATCCGGCGCGCCGGCGCGCGCGACCTCGCCTGGCAGCCGTCCTTGCTGGGCACGCCGAACCCCTTTTCCAACAACGTCAACTGGGTGCTCTCCCGCTACGACGGCACGGTGCCCGTCAACTCCTGCGCGATGTTCGCCTACGACACCGACGGCAACGACGCCGTCGATACCGCAGACCGCCGCGGCTTTCGGCTGCGCAAGGAAGGCGCGTTGCAGTCAGTACAGATGCGCCGTAACGGCGCGGCATGCAATGTCAGCGCGGGATGGGAAAAGATCACCGACGAGAACGTGATGAACGTCCTGAACCTCAACTTCACCACCACGCTCGAGCCCGGCGTGTCCGGGGTGGCGGTGCGCAGCGTCATCGTCACCCTGCGCGGCGCCACCCACACGCGCAGTGTCGATCCGGCAACGCTCACCGCTGCCGACTGCACCAACATCGACGTCGTGTGTCGCGAGCTGGTGGAAAAAATCCGCCTGCGCAACGACGCCGTCCTGTAACCCGCCGGAGCCACGCCCATGCCCACACCCATTCCCGCGGAACTGGCCCGTCAGCGCGGCGTGTCCACGCTGGTGGTGGCCATCGTGCTGCTCATCGCCGCCACATTCCTCACCTTCTTTGCGGCCAAGATCGGCATGCAGGAACAGCGCATGTCCGGCAACGACTACCGCCACAAGGAGGCATTCAACCTGGCCGAAGCCGGCCTTGACCGCGCCAAGGCCTTTCTGGCCGCCAACCGCATGGATTTCACCACCTGGGGTTGGGCCGCCTGCGCGGGCACCGAGACCACGCCACCCTGTGGAGACGGAACGAGCAACCTGTTCGGTGCCGCTTGGTCATGGATCAACGTGTTCTCGGAGAGCGGCGGTGCCGCGCTGGCCGGACTGAGCTGGCCAGCCTCCACCGCGGATGGCCCATTCATCCTGACCCAGGCCACGCCGGGTGCCATCAGCGCAACGACAAGCTTCCAGCCGGTCGTTCTGGCGTCGCTGGCGCAGTCGCTCGACGGAACCGGCCGTGCCGTGGTGCGGCAGAGTTTGACGCGCTATCTGATTGCCCAGCCTGGTCCGGTGCCGCCGCTGATGGCGCCCAGTGTCGGCCTGGGCGGTAATTTCACCGTGGTTGGCAACCCGAACCACAACCTGGACCCCACCCTGGATGTGACGCTGGCCAACTGCGACAGCCTCACAGGCAGCGGTCAGTTGCTGTCCATCTGGTCGCGGACATCGGTGACATTAGCGGGCTCGCAGCAAACTTGCCAGGCGGGTTCTTATCGCGATCCCAGCAGCAACGCCCGCTGCATCGGGGAAGGCATTCCGGATCCATCCACTGGCGTCGTGCCGGCTTGGAATCAATGTCAGTGCGAGCCGAACACAAACGAAAAAAGCCCCTACAGCAGCGCGGCGGTCGGAACCAATGACGACATAGTGCACAGCGATGCCCAGTTCCCTGGCGACATGTTCCTTTACGTGTTTGGTCGGCCCAAGGCCGCCGTAAAAGCCAGCGCGGCAGGGGAAGGCCGGGTACTGCCCAATTGCGACACACTCAACGCCAGCTCGAGTGGGCTGTATTGGATTACCGGCGCCTGCGACGTGGCGCAAAACAGCACCATCGGCAGTCGCACGGCGCCAGTCATCCTGGTCTACGAGACCAGTGCGGTGTTCCGCGGGGGTTCCAATGTGTGGGGCATGGTCGTCGGCGCCGACATGGAGCGAACGCTGGTCAGCACGCCGACGGGGCCAGCGCCCTATCACTACGACACTGATTTCACCAGTGCCAGCCCCGCCGCAGCATTGCTGCATGGCACGTTCACCCTGCACGGCGCCCTGATCGTGGAAGGAACGGTCACACAGCAGGGAGGAGGCGGCAACTACAACCTGCTTTACGACCCCTGCGTGTTCGCCGCAATGGGTGCGGGCACCGGCTTCGACCAGTACGGCCCCGTCGCGGGTAGCTGGAACGACGCCCTCTGACGCCGACCGAACTCTCAAGGTAACGCGCCATGTACGAGAACACGCACCGCCGGCAACGCGGCATGTCCCTGATCGAGGTGTTCGTCGCCCTGCTGGTGCTGAGCGTGGGCCTGATCGCGCTCGCCCGGCTGCAGGTGGACCTGGTGCGCGGCGGCAGCGACGCCCGCACCCGCAGCGTCGCGCTCGCCCTGGCCGAGGAAAAGGTCGAGGACCTGCGCACCTTCGCCGTCACGGACGGCAGCGGCACCTGGAGCACCACGGCCAGCCCGATGGCGTGGTCCTACGTCGACGGACCGGCCCTTGCCACGCCGGCGGACACCTCGTGCACCGCCTGCACGGGTGGGCGCATTGCGCCCCAGACCACCTACAGCAGCGCGCTCGAGGTGGCCGGCGTGCGCTTCAAGCGGACCTGGGAGGTGGACAACCGCGACTTCACCGGCACGGGACCCATCACGTCCCGCACCAAGGACGTGCGCGTCACCGTCGCCTGGCTCAGCGAGCTGGGCGTCGAGCAGCAGGTGAGCGTGCTCGCCAACGTGGTGGAGATCCCGCCCGGTAACGTGGCCCTGGCCTCTGAGCCGGTCTCGGAGCGCCCGCCCGGGCCTCAGGTTCTGTATACCCCGGGGTTGGCCCCGGAGGTCATCGCCGTGCCGATTGACGTTGGCGGGAACAAAAAGCGCGAAACCACCAAGCCCCTTCCAGACGTCGTCGGCAACTCCGGCACTCATATCGTGACCTTCGACGTGGTCAATTACCAGAACGGCGTCGTTGAGCAGCGTGAGGAATTCGCCACCCTGAACTGCACCTGCTCGATGGGTACCGTAGGATCGGCCCGCACACCCGCGCGCTCGGTATTCCAGAACGGCAACGTCGTGGATGTGCCCGGCCGGGTAGTGCAGAAAATGCGCGGCACTTATAGCGAGACGGGCTCTTCCTTTGATGACCTGTGCGTCACTTGTTGCCGGGACCATTTCGATTATTCCGAAGATGGGGTCGATTATCGGTACAACCCCACCGACCCCAACAATCCGCATCGTCACTACAACATGCCCAGCCCGACGCCGGTGACGAGTGGCCAGTATCACGAAGCCTGCCGCATGAAACGCGTCAACGGCGTGTTTGCAGTATTCGAAGATTGGCAATTGGCGGACGTCACGCTCTTGCCAGGAAGCTTTCTGACCGACTTGACGAGCCAATTGGCCTATACCACTTATGTTCAGAATGTGATCAAGGATAAGGTGCTGAACACCAGCACCGCCACTAAGCCGACAGGGCGGGACACTTCAGTATTGTCCGGGGGCTTTAATCAACTGTTTGGCCGAGCCATCTACATCGACTTGCCGGCTGGCATGGCGACTTTCATACAAAACCAGGTCAATGGTGGCGCAGATTTCATCAACTACCTGGACATGATCCCGTTTTACGAGATCAATCTCACCAAACTGGCGGACTGGTCCTCCATGAACAACCCGGTGGTTCGGGTAACCGGCAGCGACATCAAAACCGAGTTGGAAAATCAGGACGAATACAGCCGCGGCCGCGCCGAAGGGAACGCCCCCGTGACCACACCCGACACGGTGGTGCGGGTGATTACCTCGCTTGCCCGCGGCAACACGGGTGTTACGGGTACGGCTGCAATTAGTCCGAGCGAGGACGGTCGGCACCCACGGACGCTGGCCCAGACGGTCGGTAGTGGGCAGAACGTCAAGAAATACTTTGCAACCGCGCAGGAGCCGGAAACGCCGCCGCCGGCCGAGCATATGGATGACTCGATTCTGGTCACGTTCCAGGGAACGGCGCCACCCCCGCCGCCCCCACCACCTTGCACACCCGATCCCTGTCCGCCCCCACCGCCCCCACCGCCGCCGCCGCCGTCGCCAGTGGAGATTTCGGGCGACCTGTTCAAGTGGGACGGTGCGTCCGGTAATAACAAGCCGCATCTGGATGTCACAGGCGTTTCGTTTGTGGGAACGACCGGCAACATCAGCGGAACCTGCACCCTCCGTAAAAACGGTAACAACGCGGATTTCACTTGCACCGTGCCCAGTGGGTGGAGCGGAGATGTCAGGTTCGCGCCTTCCTCGCTCACCTATTGCACGGCATCCTCATGTTCGGCCGTGGCGCCCACTACCGTGTTGTTTAACGATCAGCGCAGCTACACGAACGTGACCACTGGGCTAGGCGAAGAAGATACATGGGTAAAGAACTGACAAGCGAAGCCCGCGGTAGCGAGCGGGTGGGCAAAGGCCGCGAGGCCGTGCCCACGCGGATTCAACGCGGTTCCGACGAATCGGATGCGGTGATGGGCGGCGTGTCCGCGTGGGCACGCTGCGCTTTGCCCACCGTACCTGGGTGGGAGCGGCTTGTGGGAGCGGCGCCTTGTGGGAGCGGCGCCCTCGCCGCGAATCTTGGCGCTGACTATTCGGCCCGGGGCGGGCCTCCCACATTGGGTTATGGCACTTTGTGGGAGCGGCTTGTGGGAGCGGCGCCCTCGCCGCGATCTTGACACTGACCATTCGGCCCGGGGCGGGCCTCCCACATGAGAGCGAGCGGTGGGCAAAGGCCGCGAGGCAGTCTTGTCACCGGCGGCACGTTCTTTTTCACCGTCACGCTGGCCGATCGCGCCAGCCGTCGGCTGGTGCACCGCATCGACCGGCTGCGCCGCGCTTAAGGGGTCACGCATCCCGGCATCTTTTTCGAACGGTTGCCATCTGCGCGCCGCCGAAGCATCTCCACCCCGCGTTGCGATGGCCCGATGGCGGTGCCGGTTTCGGCCGGCGCCGAAGTTCCACCAGACCGACGGCCCCGACTTCTCCTGACCGGAGCACGTAGGAGTCCAGCCCTCTGGCCGATCAATGTTTCCGGCCACTGCATAAGCCATGGTCCGGGAGCGGCCCTCTGCGACGGCGTGTCGAAGGGCTGGGTTGACGGTTCCGCCCCACGGGTTGGACTTCGGTACGAGCCGAAGCTTGCGTGTTCCCCCACCGCGCATATCTACTCGGCGCGACCGGCGTGCCTTGCGCCGCCGGCGTGGTGCGTCCATAACAATCTCGAGGGAACATCGATGACCAGAACGTTCAAGGCGCCGCTCGTCAGCGGCGTGTGCGGCTTGCTGCTCGTGGCCGCCGCGCAGGCGGGCGCGTATCCGCTGGACCCGGCTGGTCCGCCGGTCGCGACCGGGCTCGACAGCCCCAAGGGGCTGACCTTCGGGCCGGACGGCAATCTGTACGTGGCCGAGGCGGGCCGCGGTGGGAGCGGCGCCTGCATCACGAATCCCGAGAACCAGGAAGTGTGCTTCGGCAAGACCGGCGCCATTACGCTGGTGAAAAACGGTGTGCAGCGGCGCATCGTCAGCGGCCTGCCGTCGCTGGCCGGCGCGGGCGGTTTTGCGGCCACCGGTCCGCACGATGTGTCCGCCATCGGCAACGACAGCCTGATGGTGCCCATCGGGCTCGGCAGCGATCCGGTGGCTACCGCATCGGGCGGCGCGCTGGCGGGCACCGGGCTTGGCACGCTGATACGCGTGGACGGGCGCTCCGGCCGCTGGAGCAAGGTCGCCGATCTGGGCGTTTACGAGGGGGAGAACAACCCTGACGACGGACAGCCCGACACGAATCCCTTCGGCGTGCTCGCCCTGCCGGGCCGCAACCTGGTGGCCGACGCCGGTGCCAATGCCATGCTGGAGGTCACGCCGTCCGGGGCGGTATCGAAGCGCGCCGTCTTCCCGGACGCCTTGGTGGACGCACCGCCGTTCCTGGGGCTGCCACCGGGCAGCAAGATTCCGATGCAGACGGTGCCGACCGCGGTGGCCCAGGCACCCAACGGTGATTTGTACGTGAGCCGGCTTACCGGGTTCCCGTTTCCGGTCGGCGAGGCGCGGGTGGTGGTCATCCGGGGCGCCGGCATCGTGCGTGCCATTACCGGTTTCACTAACGTGATCGATCTCACCTTTGGCCCGGATGGCTATCTGTACGTGGTGGAGCTGTCGCAGTCCGGGCTGCTCACCGGGCAAATGGACGGCGCCGTGTGGCGCGTGAACCCTGAGGCTGATTCCAAGACCGACGTCAGCACGCCGGCCGAGCTGGTGGCCAACGTGCAGGCGCCCGGCGGCGCCGCCTTCGGGCCGGACGGCGACCTGTACGTGACCGCCGGCACCATCCTGCCCGGCGGCGGCGTGGTGCTGAAGTTCGACATGCCGTAACGCGTCGGCTTCAACCGGCGCGTAGGAGGCCAGCCCTCTGGCCGATCAAGCAAGCGTGGGCAAAGGCCGCGAGGCCGTGCCCACGCGGATTCAACGCGGTATCAATGCCTCGGGTGCGGCGACCCGCGGTGCCGACGGGGTTCCGACGAACGTCAGGTTGGTGACGGGCGGCGTGTCCGCGTGGGCTACACCGGGGTGCGGCGCGCGGGGATTGAAAAACGATTGCTCACCTGGCAGCTGCCGGGCGGCACTCTGGATGTGCATCCCGTTGCCGGCGCCCGTCGGAGGCCAGCCCGCTGGCCGATCGAGGGGCTTTCAGCGGGATCGCCGAGGGGCTCGGCTCCTACGGCCTTGCCGATGCGGGCCTGGGGCATTACCGTAAAGACGTAATGCATCACGGGCTCGGGTTGCCGAAATGAGCGCTATCGCAAAGGTTACGGTCAAGGGACAAACCACCATTCCGCGGGAGGTGCGCGCTGCGCTGCACGTGGCGCCGGGCGATCTGATCGCCTGGGAGGTGCTCGACGACGGCACGGCTCGGGTCAAACGGATTCAGCCGCTTGATGTGGAGTACTTGAAGGCTGTCGAAAAGACCTTGTCCGAGTGGGCCAGCGAGGCCGACGAGGCTGCCTACGGTGACCTTTGATCGCTTTGCTGTCGTGCGCGTGCCGTTTCCCTTCACCGACCGGAGTGCCACCAAAAACCGTCCAGCCTTGGTGCTGTCGTCGGCCGGCGCGTTCAACACGGCCGCGGGACACTCGGTGATGGCCATGATTACCTCGTCCGGCAGTGCCCCTTGGCCGCTGGATTGCCCGCTGCAGGACCATGTCGGCGCCGGCTTGCCCGCGCCGTCCACCGTGCGTTTCAAGTTGTTCACACTCGACCATCGACTGGTGCGAAGTGAACTGGGACGTCTGGTCCCGGCGGACGAGCAGGCCGTCAACCGCGCTTTGCGTCAACTGCTCGGCTTGCTCACCGAGCGGTAGGGCGGGCAAAGGCCGCCCGGCCGTGCCCACGCGGATTCAACGGGATTCCAACGAATCGCGTTGGGTTGATGGGCTGCGTGTCCGCGTGGGCACGCTGCGCTTTGCCCACCGTACCTGGGTGGGAGCGGCCCGTGGGAGCGGCGCCTTGTGGGAGCGGCGCCCTCGCCGCGAATCTTGGCGCTGACCATTCGGCCCGTGGCGGGCCTCCCACATCGGGATATGGCGCTTCGTGGGAGCGGCTTGTGGGAGCGGCGCCCTGTGGGAGCGGCGCCCTCGCCGCGAATCTTGGCGCTGACCATTCGGCCCGGGGCGGGCCTCCCACATGGGATATGGCACTTTGTCGGAGCGGCCTGTGTGAGCGGCTTGTGAGAGCGGCGCCTTGTGGGAGCGGCGCCCTCGCCGCGAATCTTGGCACTGACCATTCGCCCCGGGGGCGGGCCTCCTACATGGGCCCGTCCGGCGCCTGCGCCCATGACGACAGGGTGGGGCTGCCCGCGCAGGACGCCTTGCGCGGATCGTTGGCCGGGTTCTGGGTTAGTGGTAGGGTGAATACACGTATTCAAACGGGGTCGGCACATGGCTACTTCAATTCGCCTGGACGCCAAAACCGAGCAGCGCCTGCACGTTCTGTCCGTGCGTACCGGGCGGAGCAAGGCCTTTTACCTGCGCCAGATTATCGAGAAGGGACTGGAAGACGTAGAGGACTATTACTTGGCCGCGGAAGTGGTCGAGCGCGTCCGCGCGGGTCAGGAGGAGGTCCACTCCGCTGAGCAGGTGAGAAAAGACCTTGCCCTGGACGATTGACTACACGGGCACGGCCAGAAAGCAACTCCTCAAGCTGGACAAGCAAACAGCGCGGCGCATTGTCGATTTCATGGACTCACGGGTTGCGCGCGCCGATGATCCTCGCAGCATCGGCAAGGCCTTGAGTGGCCCGCTGGGCGGATTCTGGCGTTATCGCGTCGGCGACTGCCGCGTCATTTGCGACATTCAGGATGGTGCTGTGCGGGTGCTGGTGCTGGAGATTGGTCACCGGCGCGAGGTTTACCGCTGACAGGCAGCGAGCCCCGGCGCGGCCGTCGAGTGAACAAATTGTGGGAGCGGTTTGTGGGAGCGGTGCCTTGTGGGAGCGGCCTGTGGGAGCGGCGCCTTGTGGGAGCGGCGCCCTCGCCGCGAATCTTGACACTGACCATTCGGCCCGGGGGCGGGCCTCCCACATCGGGATATGGCGCTTCGTGGGAGCGCCTTGTGGGAGCGGCGCCTTGTGGGAGCGGCGCCCTCGCCGCGAATCTTGGCACTGACCATTCGGCCCGGGGGCGGGCCTCCCACATCGGGGTATGGCGCTTCGTGGGAGCGCCTTGTGGGAGCGGCGCCTTGTGGGAGCGGCGCCCTCGCCGCGAATCTTGGCGCTGACCATTCGGCCCGGGGCGGGCCTCCCACATGGGGATATGGCAGTTTGTGGGAGCGGCCTGTGGGAGCGGTGCCTTGTGGGAGCGGCGCCCTCGCCGCGAATCTTGGCACTGACCATTCGGCCCGGGGCCGGCCTCCCACATGGGGATATGGCAGTTTGTGGGGCCCGCCCGCAGGCGTTTATGCCGCGGTGGTCAGGAAATCCAGCGTCAGCGCATTGAACAGCTCTGGATTCTCGACGGACGGGCCGTGCCCGAGGTCGGGCAGCAGGTCCAGGCGCGCGTTTGGCGCGTGCGCGGCCAGCGCCTCGCCCATGTGGACGAAGTCGGGCAGGTCGCGCGTGCCGACCAGCACCAGCGTCGGGGCCAGCAGTTCGTGCAGGCGTTGGGCGAGCGGCGGCTCAAGGCCGGTTTCCGGGTCACGGTTCTGCCAGTGCCAGCCGCTGTAGCCGGCCATGATGGCCGGCAGCAGGGCCGCGCCGCCCGGTGTCGCCAGCGAAGGCGCAAACAGCTCGGCGCCGAGCCAGGCCGTGCGGGCGGCATCGAGACCCGCGCTGGCGGCGATCTGCCAGACGCTTTTCAGCAGCGCCATCAGCGCGCCGAGTTGCGTGTAGCCGCGCAGCAGGGGCGCGGACAGCACCAGCCGGCCGGTGCGCTGGGGATGCGCGACGGCAAGGCTGGCCGCGATGCCGCCGCCGAGCGAGTGGCCGACCAAGTGCGCACGCTCCACGCCGAGGGCATCCAACAGCGCCCGCAGGTCCTCGTGGTGCGCGTAGGGCGAGGTGCCCGGCAGGCTGGAGCGCCCGAAACCGCGCAGGTCCACGCTGATGACGTCGAAGGCTGCCGTCAGCACCGGCCACTGCGGTGCCCACACCCGGTGGTCGAGCCCGAAGCCGTGCACCAGCAGCACCGTCTCGCCCTGGCCCTCGCGACGGCAGAACAGCCGGCCGTCGGGGATGTCGACAAAGCGCTCAGTGGCCGCAGTGGGCATCGATCCAGCTCTCTATGGCAGTCCGGCGCTGGGCCAGGATTTCGCGCAGCCATGGTGTGTAGGTGGCGGGCGCGGCGGCGATTTCGTCCAGCAGGGCGGGCCAGGCGATGCGCCGCCAGTCGCTTACTTCCTGCGGGTCGGGCTGCGGATCGGTCTCGCACCGGCCGCACAGCAGGTGATCGAACTCGTGCTCGGTCAGGTCGCCGATCACCGGCAGGCGGTAGTGCAGGCTGCCAACGGGCATGAGCGGACAGTCGAAACCCATTTCTTCGCGCGTGCGGCGCTTGGCGGCGTCGATCAGGTCCTCGTCCGGCCGCGGGTGGCCGCAGCAGGTGTTGGTCCACAGGCCGCCGGAGTGGTATTTGCCATCCGCCCGCCGCTGCAACAGCAGCCGCCCGGCAGCATCGAACACAAACACTGAAAAAGCCCGGTGCAGCAGCGCGCGGCGGTGGGCGTCGAGCTTCTCGGCGCGACCGGTGGGACGGTCGTGCTCATCCACCAGTTGCACCCATTCGGTAGCGGGGGAGGGGTTGTTCATGGCGGCAGCATGCCAGAGCCCGGTGGGCCGGCCAATACGCCGTTATGATCCGGCGCATGGACCTTACGCTGTATGTGACGCGCGGCTGTCATCTGTGCGAGGACGCGCTCGCCGTGCTCGACGCGGCCGGACTCGGCCACGCGGTGGCGGCGGTGGAAATCGGCTATGACGCGGCGCTTGCCGAGCGCTACGGCGTGCGCATTCCGGTGCTGCGCGTCATGGCGACCGCGCGCGAGCTGGACTGGCCATTCACGGTGGCCGACGTGCAGGCCGCAGTGCGCATCTGATTTTTTCCAATAACCCGGAGGAGAACGACATGGATTACACCCGCATCGAAGCCAAGGCCTGGGCCGGCAAGACCTTTCACGGCTTCTTCGAGGCGCCGTTCACGCCCATCGACGCCCACGGCGAGATCGACGCCAAGCAGTTGCAGGAGAACATCGACCGCTACATCGACCTTGGCGTGGACGGTCTGGTGGTCGGCGGCTTCATCGCCGAACTGTGGACCATGACCTACCAGGACTGGCTGCGCTACCACCAGCTGTGCGCACAGGCGGTGCGCGGGCGGGTGCCGCTGTTCACCATCATCCTCGAGTCGTCCGCCAAGCAGGCCATCGAGAAGCTGGCCTACGTGCAAAAGCTCGGCTACGACGGCGCGGAAATCATGAACCCGTCGGTGCAGCTGCGCTCGGACAACGAGATCTTCGACTACATGAAGTACGTCGCCGACCACTCGCCGCTGGCGCTGGTGCTGTACCGCACGCCGATGCCGGGCACGCTGATGTCGCTCGACCTCATCCAGCGCCTGGCCGAGATCGACACCATGGTCGGCGTGAAGCAGGGCAGCTTCAGCCGCGCGGATACGCTGGTGCTGCGCCGACGCGTGCGGCCGGATTTCATCGTCAGCGAGCCAATGGAGAGCTTCTTTCTCGATGATCTTCGCGTCGGTGGGCAGGTGCTGTGGGCGGCGTTCTGGTACCTGGCCTACGGCAAGCTGCGCCCGCTGATGCGCGAGTACTACACGCTCGGCCGCGCCGGCCGCTGGGAGGACGCGCGCAAGCCGTGGGAAGCGCTGCAACCGGCGCGGGTGTTCTTCGAGGACCTCGCCGCCGACATGGCGCGCTCCGGCACCTACGCCAGCCACATCGCCATGATGAAACCCTGGATGGAGGCGATCGGCTTTCCGGTGGGCGGGGTGCTGCCGCCGGTGCGCGAATTGCCGGCCGAGCGCCGGGAGTGGCTGGTCGATCAGCTCAAGAAGCTTGGCGTCGCGTAACTCCGGCCTGCCCAGAAACGAAAAACCCCGCCGCGGCGGGGTTTTTCATGCCCGCGAAAGGGGCCGATCAATCGTCGCCGCTGGCGAAACCCAGCAACTGCAGCAGGCTCAGGAACAGGTTGTAAAGACTCACGTACAGGCTGATCGTGGCCATCAGGTAGTTGGTCTCACCGCCGTGCACCAGCGCGCTGGTCTGATACAGGATGGACGCGCTCATCAGCAGCACGAACATGGCACTGACCGCCAGCGACAACGCCGGCATCTGCAGAAACACCGCCGCGAGGCCGGCCAGAAAGGCCACCATCACGCCGGCGAACAGAAACCCGCCCATGAAGCTGAAGTCACGGCGCGAGCTGAGCGCATAGGCCGACAGGCCGACGAAGATCGCGCCGCTGCCGCCGAGCGCCGTCATCACCAGCTGGTGACCGTTGCCGAAGGCGGAGAGGTAGAGGTTGATGATCGGGCCGAGCGTGAAGCCCATGAACCCGGTCAGCGCGAACACCGCGAGGATGCCCCAGGCGCTGTTGCGCAGCTTGTGCACGGCGAACAACAGGCCGAAGTAACCGACCAGCGTCAGCACCAGGCCGGGACCGCGCAGGTCGAGCGCCATGGCGAAAGCGGCCGTCGCGGCGCTGAACAGCAGCGTCATCGACAGCAGCAGGTACGTGTTGCGGATCAGCGCGCTGGCGGTGGCGGCCTGCGCGCTGCGAGGGGTGACTTCGTAGGCTGGGTTGGACATGCCGAACACCAATGTTGCTGGGGGAGGACCCGATGATACCCAAGCATCGTCGAATGACCAGACCCCGACTGGCCACGCCGGCGGGCCGTCCGCTATGCTTCGCGCCCCGCGGAGAGGTGGCTGAGCGGTTTAAAGCGGCGGTCTTGAAAACCGTTGACCCGTAAGGGTCCGGGGGTTCGAATCCCTCCCTCTCCGCCAGTTCCGTCCCCGAGCGGGCACTGCGTTTACGCCACCGTTCTCCACGAGCGCCCGATGCGCTGGCACACGGCGCGGGCAAATTTGCTCCATATCTGCTCTGTTGCTGAGTGGCTCCCTGCATGCTGGAGCATTGCGTTGGCGTGCTCGGCGTCGGCGTTGCCTTGGTCGCGGATAGTTGGGCTGCTGCCGGCTCCGCGGACGCAATGAAATCGAAGTCGGCGCGCGAAGCGAAGAACGGCTTTGGCTTGATGATCGACAACATCCGTACAGAGCCAGTGCTGATCAAAAAGCATGGACTCGGCGTTGTGGTGGTCATCTCGGTGGCGTAGTATTAGCGGGATTCCGCGCAACTGGATGTGCGGACAACGGTACTGCGGCGACGAACGAAGGGGCGGCGGGAAATCATGAGGCCATACACACGTTCGATCATTGAGCTGTTCGATGGCAAGAAACGCTACCTAATTCCGCTGTACCAGCGTCAATATGCTTGGAGTGTCTCGCCGCAACTTGAATTGCTGTGGGAAGACATCGAGCGTGCGGCCGCACGGCTGAAAACCGACCGGCACTCGGCGACGCCCCACTTCATGGGCGCCATTGTCATTTGTCAGATCAAGACGTTCGGAAAGCAGGTCCAAGCTTTCGAAGTTATCGATGGACAGCAACGACTGACCACCTTCCAACTGCTGCTCGCTGCTCTGAGGGACGTGGCGAACGCGCATGGCTCGGCCTATGGTCACGAGGTCAACAAGCTGCTATTCAACGATGGCGTGATGGAAACGCCCGAGGTTGAGCGCTTCAAATTGTGGCCTACGCTCACAGACCGACGGGCCTTCGTTCACATGGTTGATCCGACGGCTGACCTGGACGCACTCGGCGCGGCTGAGAAAGATGAGGATGGTGTCGTTCGACCTGCGAGCGCGGCTCATGCCTGGTTTAAGGTGCAGATTGAAAAGCACGTTATGGCTGACGGCGCATTCGACCTGTTCCGGCTGGAAAAGCTGTTCGAGGCGCTGCGCGATGGGCTGGCAGCCGTTTCTATCGAGTTGGAGGGTGGGGACGATCCGCAGACAATCTTCGAGACGCTCAACAGCCGCGGCGTGGATCTATCGGCGGGCGACTTGATGCGAAACTTTATTTTCCAGCGCGCCAAGGGACTCGGCCAGGAGCATGGCTCACTGAAGATCGACGATCTTTATTCCAAATTCTGGCTACCGCTCGACAGCTGGTTCTGGCGCGTAGAGGACGCGCGGGGGCGTCAGGCTAGGCAGCGGTTGGATTGGATGTTGGTCGATCATCTCTCGATGAAACGGGCCGAAGTCGTGTCGGTACATCATCTCTTCGAAAATTATCGGCGTTGGATTTTGAACGATGCGCCATTCCCCTCCGTTGAGCAGGAGTTGGTGTCGATATCGAACAGCGCAACAATCCTTCGCCGGATCGCAGAGCAGAGCACTAATGATGTGCTCGGGCGCTTCGGACGATTTGCCCGGGCATTCGATGTCTCCACAGCGATGCCGCTGGTGCTGTATTTGGCGACTGATGGCGAGGCTGGTGACGCTCTTGCTAGTGCTGTCGCGATGATCGAGGCGTTCATCCTGCGACGTGACATCTGCGGATTGACGACGAAAAACTATAATCGGCTGTTCATCGATGTGCTGGACAAGGTTCGGCGTTCAACTCTACCGCTGCTGCCGGCGCTGGAGGTGCAGCTTTCCCTTGGCGACAGCGACATCAACCGCTGGCCGAGCGACGAGGAATGGAGGGCGGCATGGCTAGGCCAGGATCAGTACAAGAACGCTCGCCAACCACGATTGCGCTATCTCTTCGAAGCGATCGAGAAAGCCAAACGGTCAGCACTCAGCGAGGAGATCGAGATCAGGTCTGAATTGACCGTCGAGCACATCATGCCGCAAAAGTGGCAGCAGCATTGGCCGGTGCCCAGGTTCGACCATCTGGCAGAAGGTGAAGTTGATCTTGACCAGCTGGTGCATGAGACGGAACGGGCTCAAGCGATTAACAAGCTTGGCAATTTGACGCTGCTGACCCATGCGTTGAATGTCACAGTGTCGAATGGTCCGTTTTCGGTCAAAATGCCGGCCGTGAAATCCCATGCCAGCCTGGCGTTAAACCGAGAACTAAACGCCTTCGACCATTGGGATGAGGAAACGATCTTAAAGCGCGGCCAAGCATTGTTCGCGGTGGCCCAGAAGATTTGGCGTGGGCCGCTCGCACGCGAGAAAGCCTTGTCGACAGAAGTCCCGGTCGCCGTAGCGTAAACGGTGCTGTGCGATGCAGCGTCATCGCGCTATAGCCTGATTATCGCTATTGGTCACGGCCCGCCAGTGCGAAGCCGCGCCAATCGGTAGAGCCCATGCAGTCGTGCCGGAAGATGAGGCCGGCACGACTGACGGTCAGCGATCAGGCCAGGTCGAAGCGGTCCGCGTTCATCACCTTGACCCAGGCGGCGACGAAGTCGCGGATGAACTTTTCCCCCGCATCGTCGCCGGCGTAGACCTCGGCGATGGCGCGCAGCTCGGCGTTCGAGCCGAACACCAGGTCCGCGCGGGTGCCGGTCCACCGGACGGCGCCGCTGGCCCGGTCGCGCGCCTCGTAGATGCCGGCCGTATCGGTCGGCCGCCAGTCCACGCCCATGTCGAGCAGGTTGACGAAGAAGTCGTTCGTCAGCGTGCCGGGGCGGGCGGTGAGCACGCCGTGGCGGGAGCCGCCGTGGTTGGCGCCGAGTGCCCGCAGGCCGCCGACCAGCACGGTCATTTCCGGCGCGGTGAGGGTGAGCAGCTGCGCGCGGTCGACGAGCAGTTCCTCGGCCGCGGTTCGTACACCGGCCTTCTGGTAATTGCGAAAGCCATCGGCTGCCGGCTCCAGGGGTTCGAAGGAGGCGACGTCGGTTTGCTCCAGGGTGGCATCGCCGCGACCCGGGGCGAACGGCACGGTGATGTCGAAGCCAGCCGCTTTGGCGGCGTGCTCGATGCCAACGTTGCCGCCCAGCACGATCACATCGGCCACGCTGGCGCCGGTTTCCGCGGCGATGCCTTCGAGCACCTTGAGCACCCGGGCCAGACGCGCCGGCTCGTTGCCTTCCCAGTTTTTCTGCGGCGCCAGGCGAATGCGGGCGCCGTTGGCGCCGCCGCGCTTGTCGGAGCCGCGGAAGCTGCGCGCACTGTCCCAGGCGGTGGCGACCAGCTCACCCACGCCAAGACCGCTGGCGGCGATCCGCGCCCTGACCGCCGCGACGTCGTAGTCGCGCCGGCCGGCGGGCACCGGGTCCTGCCAGATCAGTACCTCGGCCGGCACTTCGGGGCCGAGGTAGCGCGCGCGCGGACCCATGTCGCGGTGCGTCAGCTTGAACCAGGCGCGGGCAAAGGCATCCGCGAACTGGTCCGGGTTTTTCCAGAAGCGGCGGGCGATCGGCTCGTAGATGGGATCGAAGCGCAGCGACAGGTCCGCCGTGGTCATCATCGGCGCGTGCTTTTTGGACGGGTCGTGCGCGTCCGGGATCATGTGCTCGGGTTTCACGTCCTTGGCCCGCCACTGGTGCGCACCGGCCGGGCTCTTGACCAGTTCCCACTCGTAGCCGAACAGCATGTCGAAGTAGCCGTTGTCCCAGCGCGTGGGGTTCGGCTTCCAGGCACCCTCGATGCCGCTGGTGGTGGTGTCCGCGCCCTTGCCGGTTCCGAATGCGTTTTTCCAGCCGAAGCCCATCTGCTCCAGCGGAGCGCCCTCCGGCTCCGCGCCGACCAGCTTGGGATCGCCGGCGCCGTGCGCCTTGCCGAAGGTGTGGCCGCCAGCGGTCAGCGCCACGGTTTCCTCGTCGTTCATGGCCATGCGGGCGAAGGTTTCGCGCACGTCACGGCCGGACGCGACCGGGTCGGGCTTGCCGTCCGGGCCTTCCGGGTTCACATAGATCAGCCCCATCTGCACGGCGGCCAGCGGGTTGACCAGCTCGCGGTCGCCCGAGTAGCGGCTGCCGGGCTTGTCCGAGGTGGCGAGCCATTCGGTCTCGGCGCCCCAGTTGATGTCCTCCTCGGGCTCGTAGATGTCCGTGCGGCCGCCGCCGAAGCCGAAGGTCTTGAAGCCCATCGACTCCAGCGCCACGTTGCCGGCGAGGATCATCAGGTCCGCCCAGGAAATTTGCTTGCCGTACTTCTTCTTGATGGGCCACAGCAGGCGACGGGCCTTGTCGAGGTTGCCGTTGTCCGGCCAGCTGTTGAGCGGCGCGAAGCGCTGGTTGCCACGTCCGGCGCCGCCGCGGCCATCGGCAACCCGGTAGGTCCCGGCGCTGTGCCAGGCCATGCGGATGAAAAGACCGCCGTAATGACCCCAGTCGGCCGGCCACCAGTCCTGCGAGTCGGTCATCAGCTTCTCGAGGTCGTTCTTCAGCGCGGCGTAGTCGAGCTTGCCGAACTCGGCCGCGTAGTCGAAGCCGGCGTCCATCGGGTCGGTGGCGGCGGAGTGCTGGCTGAGGATCTTCAGATTCAGCCGCTTCGGCCACCAGTTGCTGTTGGACTGGGCCGACGCGGTGGTCCGGCTGCCGTGGAAGGGGCATTTGGCTTCATTTGACATGGCAGGTGCCTCGGTGGGTGACGGGTAGGGGCGGGCGAAACTTAGAGTGCTCGCGTCGATACTGCAAATTGAATTTTTCGATCGTTTCGATAGTTTCAATCAATTCGAGAAGACCCTTGGACGTGATTGCCGCATAACCCTTGGCGCTGCACCGCGCCCGGCGGGCCAGCCGATCCGGCGCCCCGGACCCGGAATGGGTGGCGGCTATAATCGCCGGCTTTCCACAGTCTCAGAAAAAAGCATTTCATAGTGATCAATCGTTTCATCGCGGCCATCAAGGCCTTTTTCGCACCCTCTCCCGCACCTGCTGCCATCGAACCCGCGCCCACGCCGGAGCCGGCATCACCTCGGCCGTCAGCACCCCGCAAGCGAGGGCAGGGCGGCAACGCCGGTGCCAAGCAGCCGGCCACCGCCAAGCCGCGGCCGGCGCGCCCGGCGCCCAAAGCGCCCGTACACAACACGGGCTTGCCGTTCGATGCGCTGGCGCTCGACCCACGCCTGAAGGCGAGCGTGGCTGCGGCGGGTTTCACCCACTGCACTGATATTCAGGAGAAGGCCCTGCCGGTGGCGCTGGCGGGCTCGGATGTCGCCGGCCAGGCGCAGACCGGCACCGGCAAGACGGCCACCTTTCTGCTGGCGCTGTTCAATCGCCTGTTGACCGAGCCGCCCGCGGCCGGGCGCCTGCCGACGCAGGTCCGCGCACTGGTGATGGCACCCACGCGCGAGCTGGTGATCCAGATCCATCGCGATGCCCAGGAGCTGGGGGAGGGGCTCGGCATCTCGCTCGGCCTGGCCTACGGCGGCGTCGATTACGACAAGCAGCGCGACCAGATCGCCGCGGGCGTGGACGTCCTGATCGGCACCCCCGGCCGCCTGATCGATTTCCTGAAGCAGGGCGTGTACGACCTCGGTGCCACGCAGGTGGTCGTGCTCGACGAGGCCGACCGCATGTTCGATCTTGGCTTCATCAAGGACGTGCGTTTCGTCATGCGGCGCATGCCGCCGCCGGGACAGCGCCTGTCGATGATGTTCTCCGCCACGCTCGCCCAGCGCGTGCTGGAGCTCGCCTACGAGCACATGCACGAGCCGCAGCTGATCCGCATCGAGCCCGAGAAGGTGACGGTCGATCGCATCCAGCAGCGCATCTATCACACCGCCACGGACGAGAAGATTCCGCTCCTGGTCGGTCTGCTGCAGTCCTTGCCGGATGCGCGCAGCATGGTGTTCGTCAACACCAAGGTGGAGGCCGAGCGTGTGTGGGGCTACCTGCAGACCAACGGCATTCCGGCCGGCCTGATGACCGGCGACGTGCAGCAGCGCAAGCGTGAGCGGCTGCTCGAGCAGTTCCGAAAGGGCGAGCTGGCGGCCTTGGTGGCCACCGACGTGGCGGCCCGCGGCCTGCACATCGACGGCGTGACGCACGTGTTCAATTACGACCTGCCGCAGGACGTCGAGGACTACGTGCATCGCATCGGCCGCACGGCGCGCGCCGGCGCGTCGGGCGATGCCATCAGCTTCGGCTGCGAACGCTACGTGTACTCGCTGCCGGACATCGAGAAGTACATCGGCAAGAAGCTGCCGGTGGAGCCCGTGCCGGCGGACAAGCTGGTCAAGCCGAAGCCGCGCGTGCGCCTGGCCGCCGAGGATCGCGTGGCGCCCAAGCCGGGCGGCCGCTCCGGCGGCGCACCGCGACGCAGCCCGCCGCGGCGACACTGAGAACAGGCCGCTCTTATCGTTGGGCAGCGAATGCCGGGCGATGGGGCGGGTGACGCCGTCAGACGATTCGTTCGTGCGATCTGCCAGACTGCTCACCGGCATAATTTAACATAATATACATTATGCGCAATAATGGATCGTGTCCCCGAGGGCTGAAATGGGGGCGCGATGTCGCTTGCCGTGCCCTCGCACGGGGCCGGTTCGCGCCGGCTTATGAACATCCATTAGGCGTTATCCTTGCGTTCGCCGTGCGGACTCGCGTTCAGCCGCCCCACGTACAACGACACCATTTCCGGCAGGAGGATTCATGTATCAGGGTTACCACCGTCTGAAGTTCCACCGCGACGGCGCCATTCTCACCATCGAGATGTCCAACCCGTCGGCGCGCAACGCGGTCGACGCCGCCATGCATGCGGAGCTCGCGCGCGTGTTCACCGAGGTCGCCCAGGACGAGGCAACCCGCGTGGTGGTGCTGACCGGCGATCCCGAGGGCAAGGCGTTCTGTGCCGGCGGCGACCTCAAGTGGATCGAGAGCATCGAGGGCAAGGGCGAACGCTACGCCGTGGTGCTCAAGGAAGGTCTGGACATCGTCAAGACCATGGCGGACCTGCGGCAGCCGATCGTGTCCATGATCAACGGCCATGCCATGGGCCTGGGGGCCACGGTCGGCCTGTTCGCCGACGTCAGCTTCATGGACGAGGCGGCCAGGATCGCCGACCCGCACGTGTCGATCGGCGTCGTCGCCGGTGACGGTGGCGCCATCATCTGGCCGCTGCTGGTGGGCCCCAACCGGGCCAAGGAATTCCTGATGACCGGCGATGCCATGTCAGGCACCGAGGCCGCCGCCATGGGCCTGGTCAACCACGCCGTGCCGGCGGCGGAACTGCACGACCGTGCCTACGCCTTCGCCCGCAAGCTGGCGTCCGGGCCGCAGCTCGCCATCCAGCTGACCAAGCGCTCGGTGAATCTGTTCGTCGGCCAGGTCGTCGAGCAGGTGCTGACGGCCTCGCTCGCCATGGAGGGGCTGACGTTCGCCAGCGCCGACCACCGCGAGGCGCTGCGCGCGTTCTTCGCCAAGGAAAAGCCGAAGTTCCAGTAAGCCGGCTGCTTGCCCTGCCCGCCCGAGAGCACCATGGAAACGATCACTTACGCCATCGACGGCCCGGTCGCCACGATCACGCTGAACCGCCCGCAGGTCCGCAACGCCATGAACGGGCGGATGATCGAGGAGCTGCGACAGACGCTGGAACAGGTGCAGCTCGATCCCGCGGTGCGGGTGGTGGTGCTGCGCGGCGCGGGGCCGGTGTTCTGCGCCGGCGGCGATCTGCGCGACCTGTTCACCGACACCCACCCGGTGGCCATCCGCAATCTCATCGCGCTGCGCATCCGGCCGCTGTCGCGGGCGCTGGTCACGCTCGACAAGCCGCTGGTGTGCGCCCTGCAGGGCCCGGTCGCCGGCGCGGGTTTGGCGCTCGCGCTGGCCTCGGACTTCGTGATCGCCACCGAGGAAGCGAGCTTCGTGACGGCCTTTGGCAAGATCGGCGCCATTCCGGACGCCGGCGTGATGTGGCTGCTGGCGCAGCATGTCGGCCTGATGCGCGCCAAGGACATCGTGATGCGCTCGCGCACGCTCACCGCCGCGCAGGCACTGGACCTTGGCATCTACACCGAGGTCGTGCCCAAGGCCGGTTTCGAGGACGCGGTGAACGGCCTGGTGTCGGAGCTCGCCGACAGCGCCACGCTGGCCATCACCTTTGCCAAGCATGCGCTGCGCGATGCCGTGCGCATGCCGTTCGACGCCTTCATGGACCTCGAAGCCGCCGGCCAGGGCCTGATGCACGCCTCCCACGACCATGCCGAAGGCGTGCAGGCTTTCCTTGAAAAGCGCCCTCCCCGGTTCACGGGCCGCTGAGATGTCCACGGCCGTTCAATGGTGGGAAGACTACCGCGCGGACTGGACGCTCAAGACCGGCCGGCGCACGGTGACCGAGTTCGACATCCTGAGCTTCGTCACGCTGGTGGGCATGAACGAGGCGCTGTTCATGGACGCCGAGTACATCGCGAATGACACGCCGTTCAAGCGCCGCATCGCGCCCGGCGCGCTGGTGTTCAGTTATGCCGAGGGTCTGGTGATTCAGACCGGCCACCTGCACACGGCCGCCATCGCCTTTCTGGGTGCGGAACTCAAGATGCAGGGTCCGGTGTATCTTGGCGACACCATCGACGTGACCGTCACGCTCGCCGAACGGCGCGAAACCTCCAAACCCGACCGCGGCCTGGTCACCACCCGCAACACCGTGCGCAATCAGTCCGGCCAGCCGGTACTGGAGTATCTGGCCACGCGCATGCTGCGCCGCCGCCCCGCCTGAGCCCCCACCCCACGCTGCGAATACGCTTATGAGTCACGCTTTCACGAACTCCGACATCGCCCAGCTCGAGCACCGCGCCGGCGAGACGCTTTACGGCGACGGCGCGCTGGTGGTGCTCAAGGGCCTGCTCGAAGCCGGCATCAGCTACTTCGGCGGCTACCCGGGTGCGCCCACCGCCAACCTGATCGATGCCGCCGCCGACGCCTACCAGCCGGTGCTGAAGAAGTACGGCGTGTTCGTCGAATCGTCCGCCAACGAAATGTCCGCCGCCGCCATGTGCACGGCGTCGGTGTTCGCGCCGGTGCGCGGCGCGGTGACCTGGAAGGTGCTCGGCAACGGCGTGTCGACCGACGTGATCGACCACGTGTCGCAGATCGGCCCGATGGGCGGCTGCGTGCTGGTGGTCGGCGAGGATTACGGCGTGTCCAGCACCACGGTGGCCCAGCGCACGCTGCCCTGGGCCATGAAGTCCGGCATTCTGGTGGTCGACCCGCGCGCCGACCAGCAGCTGCTGCTGCGCCTGACCCGCGAGAGCTTCGACCTGTCCGAGGCGTCCACTTGCGTAGTCGCGCTGTTGCTGCGTCCGCAGGCCTCGCACGCCAACGCGCAGGTCACCGTCGGTGACAACCGGGTCGGCCAGTACAACGTCATCAGCAAGCTCAAGGAAGGCATCAAGGATCCGCTGCGCTACCCGCTGCCGCCGAACACCCAGCGCCAGGAACTCGAGCGCTACCGCGATCGCCTGCCGAAGGCACGCGAGTACATCGTGCAGCACGGCCTGAACGAGGTGTTCGGTGCTGCCGATGCGCCGATTGGCCTCATCACCCACGGCACGGTGTTCAACACCGTCATGCGCTCGCTGGCCAACCTTGGCCTCGCCGACGAGAACGGCATGACCGACCCCGCCATCAGCGTGCTGCAGCTGAACGTGGTCTATCCGCTGTGCGACGATCAGATCGTCGACTTCATCCAGGGCAAGCGCGAGGTGCTGCTGGTCGAGGAAGGCCAGCCGGATCTGATGGAACAGCAGATTCGCGCCATGCTGCACCAGCGCGGCGTTGCGACGCCCTTTCACGGTCACGACCTGATTCCCGGCGTGGGGGAACTCGTCCCCGGCCGCGTGCTGCCGGCCCTGTCGGAATTCCTGGCGCGGCTGCTGCCCGACCGCGCGGACGCCATCCGCGCCGTCGCCAGCGGCTTCATGGACCGCCAGAAGCTCGCCGCTTCGCTGTTCCCGAAGCCGGTCACGCCGCGGCCGCCGACGTTCTGCACCGGCTGCCCGGAGCGGCCGGTGTTCAGCATGATGAAGATCAACGAAATGATGACCGGCCAGAAGGACTGGCACGCCACCGACGTCGGCTGCTACGGCATGGCGGGCCTGGCCCCGTTCCACATGGCCGACTCCAACATGGGCATGGGCGGCGGTCTTGCCGCGGCCACCGCGCTGTCGGCCATGTCCGAGCAGAAGAACGTGTCGGTCGTCGGCGACGGCACGCTGTGGCACTCGGCGCTCAACACCTGCGTGGTGAACGGCCTCTACAACAAGCAGGACGCCACCTATCTGGTGCTGGACAACAAGTGGACCGCCATGACCGGCGCCCACGAGAACCCCAACTCCGGCCCGCAGCTGACCGGCGAGCAGAGCGGCGGCGATTTCAACATCGAGCGCACGTTCCGCGGGCTTGGCGTGAAAAAGGTCGAGAAGGCCAACCCCTACAACTTCCGCGACTTCCAGAAGAAGCTCAAGAAAATCCAGGCCGATCCCGAGCCGCAGCTCCGGGTGCTGATCTCCGAGGCCGAATGCCAGCTGCAGCGCCAGCGCACGGTCAGGCCGATGCGCGCCAAGGCCATCGCCGAAGGCAAACGGGTGGAGGTCGAGCGCCTGGGCGTGGACGAGGAAGTGTGCGTGGGCGATCACTCCTGCATGCGCGTCAACGGCTGCCCGTCGCTGACGCTCGAGGAATCCCCCAACACCCTCAAGACGGCGCCGGTGGCGGCCATCGACACCACCTGCGTCGGCTGCGGCGTGTGCGGCGAAATCGCCCACGCGGCGCAGCTGTGCCCGTCGTTCCACAAGGTGACCGTGGTGCGCAACGCCAGCCGCTTCGAGCGCTTCATGCAAAAGCTCAGCCAGCGCCTGCTGCCGGCGCTGCGCGCCGCCTGATTCCGGAGTCTTTCGAATGCCTCGACACGATCGCGCCACGCGCATCCTCATCGGCACCGTCGGCGGCCAGGGCGGCGGCGTGCTGAGCGACTGGCTGGTCAAGGGCCTTCTGAACGCCGGCTGGCAGGCGCAGAGCATCGGCCTGCTCGGCCTGTCGCAGCGGGCGGGTTCCGTCATCTATTACTGCGAGGCCCGGCCGTTCGGCGACAAGCCGCCCATCCTGTCGGCCTATGCGGCCCCCGGCGACGTCGACCTGCTGCTGGCGCAGGAATTCCTGGAACTCGGCCGCCTGCTGCAGGGTGGCTTCGCGCATCAGGACTGCACCGTCATCGCCAACACCTACCGCTACTACGGCACGCTCGAGAAGACGCCGGCCGAGGGCGGCATCTATCCGTCCGGCGTCATCCGCAAGGCGGCCGAAACGCTGTCGAGTGACAGTTACCTTTTTCACGCCCAGGAACTGGTGGCCCAGGCCGGGCTGTCGCTGCTGTCCAGCAACGCCATCCTGCTGGGCGCGGTGGTGGCGAGCAAGGTGTTCGACCTGCCGGCCGAGCCGTTTCGCCGCGCCATCGAGGAAGCCGAGGTCAACGTCGGCGACAACCTCAAGGCCTTCGATCTCGGTTACTCGATGATGCGTGACGGCACGCTGCCGCGCGCGCTGTTCAAGGAAAGCGAGGTGCTGGACTGGCAGCAGCTCGCCGAGCAGCGGGAAGCCGCCCTGCCCTCGCGCCGTCGCGCCGAATACCGGCAGCTGCTCGACCAGGGCCGCAGCGCGGCGCCGGCGCTGTCGCGCGTTTTCGCCGAGGCCTGCTACCGCCTGCTGGACTTCCAGAACGGCGCCTACGTGCGTGAGTATCTGGCGCGCGTGCAGGAGATTCAGACCGCCGAGAAGAATCAATCTGGCCAAGATTCAAGCGTAGTGACAGCCGGTTACGCGCAACATCTTGCCAACTGGATGAGCTACGAGGACGCCTCGCGCGTGGCCCAGCTCAAGCTGCGGCCCGAACGCTTCACCCGCCTGCGCAAGGATCACAACGTGCGCGGCGAGGATCCGTTCTGGGTGGACGATTTCCTGGCGCCGGATCCGCCGCAGATCTATGGCATGCTGCCGGTCGGTCTGGGCCGCTGGGTGCGCGAGCGCGGCCGGCGCTGGCGGGAGGATTTCGACCACATCGCCATGCCCATGCGCGTGCGCAGCAACCGGCCGTGGGGCTACCTCACGCTGTCGGTGGTCAGTGCCATGCGGCATCTGCGCCGGCGCTCGCTGCGCCACCACGAGGAGCTCGCGCTGCTCAAGCGCTGGCACGACGCGGTGCTGAACTGGCTCGCGCGCGACGCGACGCTCGGCCGCCTGGCGGCGGATGCCGGTCGCGTCGTCAAGGGCTACGGACGGGTGCGCGACAAGGCGCTCGACGACCTGTGGGCCTTCATCGACCAGGGGCTCCCGCTGCTCGAACAGCTCACGGCTGCCGGTGGCGATGCCGGCGCGGTGGGCGACGAGGCAATAAAACTGCTGGCGAGCGAGGCCGGCAAGGGCGCCGCGGCGCTGTATCTGTTGCGCGACCGCCTGGCGACGGCCTTGCCCGCCAGCAGCGCCGCTGCCTGACATGGCCGGCGGCGTCACCGTCACGCTGCGTCACGCCGGACAGGCGGAGCTGAGCTTTGTCTGTCCGACGGATGAAACGGTACTGGTGGCGGCTCGCCGCGCCAACGTGATCCTGCACGTGGCGTGCGAACAGGGCGGCTGTGGCGCCTGCCGGGCGCGCATCGTCGAGGGCGATGTGCGCTATCCCCTGCCCGCTTCGCTGCGCTGGCTGGACGAGGGCTCCGGCGGCGACTGCTACGCCCTGCTGTGCCGTGCCGTGCCAACCCGCACGCTGGTCGTCGAAACCGCGCAGCCCTGGAAACAGCGCGAAGGAAGCCCGCTGTCGCGGCTGATCGGCGGATAATCGAAACGCATTCAACGAGCCGCAGAGCCCGACCCCCACCCCCAGGAGGAGCCGACCATGGCCGTCAGCCGATTCTCGTACGCCAGCATGAACGTCATGGACGTGGAGGCCGCCGTGCGGCATTACGTGCACGTGGTGGGCCTGCGCGAAACCGACCGCGATGCGCAGGGCCGCGTCTACCTGCAGGCGGCCGACAACCAGGACCATCACTGCCTGATCCTGAACCCCGCCCAGTCGGCGGGCGTCGAGCACATCGGCTTCAAGGTCAACGACCCGGCCGATCTTGACGAGGCCGCCGAGGCGGTTACGGCCTACGGGTTGCCGGTCACCCGTGTCGCGGCCGGTGCAGTCATGGGCCAGGGTGAAGGCGTACGCTTTCCGCTGCCCTCGGGTCAGCACATGGTGCTGTACTTCCACGCCGACAAGATCGGCTATGCCACCGGCATGGAAAACCCGAGCCCGGTGCCGCCGCACGGAACACCGGGTGGACGCGTGACCCATCTGGATCACACCCTCATCTCCGCGCAGAACCCGCAGGATGACGTTAAGTTTCTGACAGAAGTGCTTGATTTTTCATTGACTGAGAAGGTCGTCGATCCGGCCGGCAACACGCTGGCAGCCTTCCTCACGTGCGGCCACACCATGCACGACCTCGCCATCGGCCCCGGCCCCGATGCCCACTTCCACCACATGGCCTTTGGCATGGACAGCCGCACCGAGGTCATCCACGGCGTCGATCTGCTGAAGGAAAACGCCGTGCCGGCGCTGGAATACGGCATCACCCGCCACGGCATCTCGGGCGTGACGACCATCTATTTCCACGACCCGTCCGGCAATCGCAACGAGTTCTACAACGGCGCCTATCTGGCGCCGGGCGCGCCCGGCTGGGTGCCACCCATCGTCTGGCAGGCCGAGCATTTCCCGCGCGGCGCCTTCTATTACGAGAACGCGGTGCCCGAGGCATTTTTTGCCGAAGTGACGTGATCTTGCGTCCCTGAGGCGCAGTACAACATCAAGACTGGAGAGGCAGGAGACCTCGTATGGCCCTTAAACACGGCGGCATCATTCGCATCGCCTATGTGCGTCTGGCGCTGAACGATTCGCGCCTGCGCCAGGCACAGTTCTTCTATTGCGACTCGCTCGGGCTGGTCGAGACCTACCGCCAGCCTGATCGTTTGTACCTGCGCTGCTGGCACGAGGCCTTCCCCTACTCCCTGGTGCTCGATGAGGCGCCCGAGAACCGCCTGGTCGAAATCGGCTTTCAGGTGCGCGACGCAAGCGACCTGAAACAGCTTGAACTCAATGTGTTGGCGGCGGGTTCGAAGGTAGAACACCATTCACCCGGCGTGCTCGCCGGCATGGGCGAGTCGATCACCTTCGACATCCCCGGCGGGCCCAAGCTGCGGCTGTTCGCAGAGCTGCCGCAGATCGGCTACATGACCGGCTTCGACTCGCCGGACTGGGTCACGCCGCGGGCGCTGCGCGGCACGCCTGCGCCGTTTTTCCTGAACCACGCCGGCATCACGGTGGCGGACCCCAAGGCGGCGGTGGACTTTCTCACCCGGGCGCTGGGTTTTGTCATCTCGGAGCGCATCGACAGCGACGACGGCGAGCGCCTGTTGTCCGCACTTCTGTTCCGCATGCAGAAAGAGGCCGGCGGGCAGGAACTGGCCATCTTCCCGGGACCGGCCGGACACCTGCACCACATCGCCTTCACCAAGGAAGACCCGAACGACATCCTGATCGACGGCCAATACTTGCGCGAGGCCGGCGTCAACATCGACATTTACGGCCCCACCCGTCAGTCGTACGGCAAGACCTTCTCCCTGCACTTCCACGACCCGTTCGGCGTGCGCCTGGAGCTGTGTGCCGGCGGGCGGTTGACCGAAGTACACCCCGAATTCGAGCCGGTGCGCTGGACCGAGTCGCAGCTCGGCAAGGCGCTGTCCTACTTCGATCGGGATTTGCAGACGGCTTTTCTCGCGCCGTCGCTGTAGGCCCGCGGGCTGATCGGGAGGCCGGGGCACCAGTCCCGGCTCGGCTTGCGTGGTCAGCCGCCCGTCAGGCGTGCGCGAGGCGGTCCCATTCCGTGAGGTAGGCCCGCAGGTGCTCGCGCCCCTGGGCGATCAGGCTTTCCACCAGCACGCGCACCCGTTTCTGCTCTGCCGCGTATTCGCCTGGGTCGAAGTGGCCGCCGAGGTGTGCCAGACGCAGCCATACCAGGTACGTGGTCAGCGCATCGCACTCGTTGTAGGCAACGATGCGGTCGAGCCGGCCGTCCAGCCACAGGCTGGCGACCGCGTTGCCGTCCACGTCCAGCTTGCCGGGTATGCCGGACAGCACGGCGAGTTCGTGCAGCGAGGGCGTGGCCTTGCCCCAGCCGCCAACAATTTCCTTGATGTCCACGTGCGCGTCGCCGCGGGCGAAGTAGTCAATACCCTCCCACGGCTTGTCCGGGCGGTGGCAGAACTGCGCCGCCGACAGCCCGTTCACCAGCGCCCGCTGCAGCAGGATCTTGAGGTCGGCATTGATCGAGTTGAAACCGACCAGCTGCGGCTTGTGCTCGCCGATGGCGTCCAGAAACGTGCCGATGACGTGGCTTTCCGACCTCTGCGCCGCATCGCCCACGTCCCGCGGCAGCGACAGCAGATGCAGCTGCACGCTGCCGTCGCGCCGACGTTGGCGCGTAACAGCGGCGATCGACACCACCCGGCACACCACGGTTTTCAGGAACGGCATCGGATCGTCGTCGCTGGCGCCGGCCTGTCGCCACATGTGTGCCAGCACCTCGGCGTCCGGCAGCTCGGCCGGCGCCCCGTACAGCGCGCGCCCGGCGGCGGGATCCGGCACCCACTCGCAGTCGAAAGCCCACACCTTGTCGAAAACGCTCTTGAACATGCCCCACCCGCATCGACCGGTAAACTTCCGGCTGACCATGTGGTCAGCCGGCATAGCCGGCAGTAAGCTTACACACCCGCCCCTTTTTCGAATCTCCTGAGGAATCCGTCATGGCACGACGCGACCGCCTGACCGTGAACGACGTTCACGGCGCCTGGTCCATCATCCCCACGCCCGCCGTCGACAACGCCGAGGACTGGCGCTGCGAGGACAGCATCGATTACGACGAAGTCGCCCGTGCCGTCGACGGCCTGATCGTGGGCGGCGTCGACGCCGTGCTGGCCCAGGGCACCTTCGGCGAAGGCGCCACCATCACCTGGGAAGAAAAGAAAAAGATGATGGAGGTGATGGTCGAGACCGCCCGCGGCCGCAAGCCGATCTTCGTCGGCGTGACCACGCTGAACACCCGCGACACCATCCGGCAGCTGAAGCACGCGCGGGACATCGGCGCCGACGGCACCATGCTCGGCCTGCCCATGTGGCAGGTGTGCGACGTGCCGAACGCGGTGCGCTTCTACCGCGACGTGGCCGAGGCCGTGCCGGAGATGGCCATCTGCGTCTACGCCAACCCGGAAGCGTTCAAGTTCCAGTTCCCGACCCCGTTCTGGGCCGGCGTGTCGGAGATCCCGCAGGTCATCACCTGCAAGTACATCCACATCGGCCAGCTGTCGGTGCACACCGCGGTGTCGAAAAAGCGCATCCGCTTCCTGCCGATCGAGTTCGATCACATGGATGCCGCGCGCATGGACCCCGAATTCCACACCGCGTTCTGGTCGCCCTGCGCCAACGGCGGACCGGAAATGACCATCCGCATCCGCGACACGGTGAAGGACGCCATCAAGACCGGCGACTGGAGCACCGCGCAGCGCGTGTGGGCCGCCGCGGCGCCCATCATCGGCGCCCTGATGCCGCCCGGCGGCTTCGCCGAGTTCTCGCGCTACAACATCCAGCTCGACAAGGCACGCATCAACGCCAGCGGGTGGATGAAGGCCGGCCCCTGCCGCCCGCCGTACATCACGGCCCCCGCCAATTACCTCGAAAGCGCCGCCAAGGCTGGCAAGGGCTGGGCGGAGCTGTGCGCCAAGGTGCGCGCCGGCGAGCTGTAAACGACGGAGCAAGCCCGCTGCCGTCAACGAGCGGCGGCGGGCATCACCTCACCACAACGATTGGAGGAGAAGCCCATGAGCACACCGACCGCCGAACAGATCGTCCGCCAGACGCTGCACATCATGTCGCAGGGCGCCTCCGCCCAGCAGCGGGTGGTGGACGCCTACATGGCCAAGCGCAACCGCGAGCGCGACATCAACTGGGTGGTCATCCAGGCCGCCCGCGAGTACGGCGCCACCAATATGTATGCCGACCGGGCGCGGCTGGCGCTTGGCACCGGCATCGGCGTGCGCGAGGCCGACCGCTTCGCGGTGATCATGAAAGAGGAGCTCGACCACTACCGGGCCTACATGAACCTGCTTGACCTCACGCTGGGCAAGGGCAAGGAGCCGCCGGAGCCGGAATCGTTCCATTACCTGAACGTCGAGTTCACCACCCAAGGCGCCGGCTTTCACGGCGACTCCGGCGCCATCGTGGCGCGCAAGTGGCCGGAACATCACCGCTTCATCACGCTGTGGATGAAGATCTACAACACACTGCCGAAGTGGACCTCGCGCCTGCTGATGACCCAGGGCGAAGGCGGCTCGGTCGGCTGGCACTGGTGCATGAGCAACCTGCCCGGCGACGACGAGTTCCTGCGCCTGGCGGCCAAGCTGGAAAAGACCGTGGTCGAGGACGAAATCTTCCACGGACCGGAGGAGATCAAGGAACTGGCCGCCAGCTTCGACCCGGCGCAGGCCCTGCCCTGGGATGAGACGCTCAACCTGGCGCGCGAGATGCGTTACCTGGACGTGCGCGAGCGCAACGAGCAGTTCCAGTACCCGCTCGGCGAGGCGGAACTGGAAGACATCCGTCGCGCGATTTTTGAAGACACCCTGGCACCGAGCAACATCTACGCCGCCGTGGCGTGATCCAGGCTGTATGAAGCAGCGGCGCCCCGCGCGGGGCGCCGCTGGTATCGCCGCTACCGACCCCGCCCATCGGCAGATCTTCCGGACAGCGCCCGGCGCTCGCTCAACCGTGACCGCGCCTGATAAGACCGCGTGAAGCCTGATTCGCAGGCCAAGTCGGCGACCTCGAAACACGCATCGCCGACACCGACTCGGCCGCCCGAGCCCCCCGGTATCGGCGTCAACGCTGGCCCCCGCCACTGCAAGGCATTGCGCCTCTACCCCGACCGGTGGGTAAACCGCTCCGCGTGGCGCACCCGTGTTCCGCGGGCGTCTGTTCCAAGCTCGGCGCACGCGCCGACGCGATACCCGGCAAGCACAGACCGCTCGACAAATCGTGTGGAGCGAGGTGATCTCGATCAGTAGCGACGCCGCAGCCAGGCCGTAGAGTGCCGTCGCCGGTGATAGTCCACCGTGACCCGGCGGAGGACCGGAGAAAAGCCATGCCTGATACGCCGATCCACAAGTCGCCTGAACCCAGCCACGCCCTGCCCAACCTGGCCGACTACGAGAGTACGCGCGCCACTTTTTCCTGGGCCATGGAGCGCCAGGCGCTGCGCGGGCTGCCCGGCGGCGGCCTCAACATCGCGGTCGAGGCGGTGGACCGGCATGTGCAAAACGGCCGCGGCGACCAGGTGGCGCTGCGCTGCCTGTCGCGGGACGGCGCGGCGCGGGAGTTCACCTATGCCGATCTGGCAGCCGAGACCAACCGCTTCGCCAAGGTACTGCGCGCGCTCGGCATCAAGCCCGGCGAGCGCGTGTTCAGCCTGCTCGGGCGGGTGCCGGAGCTGTACCTGACGGCGCTCGGCACGCTCAAGGCCGGCGCCGTGTTCTGCCCGCTGTTCTCGGCCTTCGGTCCGGAGCCGATCCGCGCCCGGCTGGAGCTCGGCGGCGGCCGCGTGCTGGTGACCACGCCGGCGCTGTACAAGCGCAAGGTGGCGGCGCTGCGCGCACAACTGCCGCGGCTCGAGCACGTGCTGCTGGTGGGCGAGGACGGCGCGCGCAGCGCCGACACGCGCAGTTTCGGCGCGCTGATGGCGCAGGCGGATGCGGGCGGGGACATTGCCCAGACCGGCGGCGAGGACATGGCGCTGCTGCACTTCACCTCCGGCACCACCGGCCGGCCCAAGGGCGCCGTGCATGTGCACTGCGCCGTGCTGTCGCATTACGTCACCGGCCGCCTGGCGCTCGACCTGCATCCGGGCGACGCGTTCTGGTGCACGGCCGATCCCGGCTGGGTGACGGGTACCTCGTACGGCATCATCGCGCCGCTGGTGATCGGCGCCACACTGATCGTCGACGCCGAGGAATTCGACGCCGAACGCTGGTACGGCATCCTGCAGGATCAAAAGGTCGACGTCTGGTACACCGCGCCGACCGCCATCCGCATGCTCATGCGCCTGGGCGACGAGGTGCCGCGGCGGTTCGATCTGACGCGCCTGCGCTTCATGGCCAGCGTCGGCGAGCCGCTCAATTCCGAGGCCGTGATCTGGAGCCAGCGCGTGCTCGGGCGGCCGTTTCACGACAACTGGTGGCAGACCGAGACGGGCGGCATCATGATCGCCAACTACGCCGCCATGGACATCAAGCCGGGCTCGATGGGCCGGCCGCTGCCGGGCATCGAGGCGGCCATCGCCAATCCCACCCGCGACGGCAAGCTCGAGTTCGTGCCCGACGGCGAGCAAGGCCAGCTGGTGCTCAAATCCGGCTGGCCGTCCATGTTCCGCGGGTATCTGGGCGAGGACGAGCGCTACCGCAAGTGCTTCGCCGGCGACTGGTATCTGTCCGGCGATCTGGCGCGGCGGGACGCCGACGGCTACTACTGGTTCGTCGGCCGCGCCGACGACGTGATCAAGACCTCCGGCCACCTGATCGGGCCGTTCGAGGTCGAGGATGTGTTCATGCAGCACCCGGCGGTGGCCGAATGCGGCGTCATCGGCAAGCCGGACCCGGTGGCCGGCGAGATCGTCAAGGCCTTCGTGGCGCTGAAACCCGGCTTCGAACCCGACCAGACCCTGCACGACGAGCTGATGGCGCACGGCCGAAAGCGCCTCGGCGCCGTGGTGGCGCCCAAGGAGCTCGAATTCGCGCCCAGCCTGCCCAAGACGCGCAGCGGCAAGATCATGCGCCGGCTGCTGAAGGCGCGTGAGCTCGGCCTGCCGGAAGGCGACACCTCCACCCTGGAGAACACCTGATGACGCTCCCGGACGCCGACACCGCGCGCGACCTGCTGCGGCACATGCTGCGCATCCGCACCTTCGAGGACGCCTGCGCCGAGCTGTACAGCGCCACCAGGATTCGCGGCTTTCTGCACCTGTACAACGGCGAGGAAGCCATCGCCGCCGGCATCATCCCGCTGCTCGAACCGGCCGACGCCATCGTCGCCACCTACCGCGAGCACGGCCACGCGCTGGTGCGCGGCGTCGACATGGGCGCCGTGATGGCCGAGATGTTCGGCAAGCAGGAAGGGTGCAGCCGTGGCCGCGGCGGCTCCATGCACCTGTTCGACGCCAAGGCGCGTCTGTACGGCGGCAACGCCATCGTCGCCGGCGGCCTGCCGCTGACGGTTGGGCTGGCGCTGGCCGACGCCCTGCAGCAGCGCCCGCAGGTCAGCGTGTGCTTCTTCGGCGAGGGCGCGGCGGCCGAGGGCGAGTTCCACGAGTCGCTGAATCTCGCCGCGCTGTGGCGCCTGCCGGCGCTGTTCGTGTGCGAGAACAACCAGTACGCCATGGGCACGGCGCTGACACGCTCCGAGGCCGAGACCGACATTCACCTGAAGGCCCGCAGCTACGGCATCGCCTCTGCCGCCGTCGACGGCATGGACCTGCTCGCCGTGCGCGAGGCGGCGCAGGCGGCCATCGCCCACGTGCGCGGCGGTCATGGACCTTATCTGCTCGAATGCCGCACCTACCGCTACCGGGCGCATTCCATGTTCGACAGCCAGCTGTACCGCGACAAGGCGGAAGTCGAGCGCTGGCGCGCCCGCGACCCGCTCGACCTGTTCGAACGCGAGGCGCTGAACCTCGGCCTGCTCACGGACGGTGAACGCGCCGCCCTGCAGACCGAAGTGGACGCCGAGGTGGCGGCGGCCGTGGCCTTTGCCGAGGCCGGCAGCTGGGAGCCGGCAGAGCAGCTGACGCGCGACGTGTACACGGACACCCCGGCGTGAGCGCCACCACCCTCACCTACCGCGAGGCCATGCGCGAGGCGCTGCGCGCGGCGCTGGCCGGCGACGAACGGGTGTTCCTGATGGGCGAGGACGTCGGCCGCTACGGCGGCTGCTATGCCGTGAGCAAGGGCCTGCTGGAGGAATTCGGCGAGGCGCGCGTGCGCGACACGCCACTGTCGGAATCGGCCTTCACCGGCGCCGGCATCGGTGCGGCGCTGGGCGGTCTCCTGCCGATCGTCGAGATCATGACCGTCAACTTCAGCCTGCTGGCGCTGGACCAGATCCTGAACAACGCCGCCACGCTGCGCCACATGTCCGGCGGGCAGGTGTCGGTGCCGCTGGTGATCCGCATGGCGACCGGCGCCGGCCGCCAGCTGGCGGCGCAGCACTCGCACAGCCTGGAGAACGTCTACGCCCACATCCCGGGCCTGAAGGTCGTCGCGCCGGCCACCGTCACCGACGCCCGCCACATGCTGGCCGCCGCGCTGGCCGACCCGGACCCGGTGATCGTGTTCGAGCACGTCATGCTCTACAACGCCGAGGGCACGCTCGACGCGGTCGACGCGGTGCCGCTGACCGGCGCCGCCGTGCGCCGGCCGGGGCGGGACGTGAGCCTCATCACCTACGGCGGCAGCCTGCCCAAGACGCTGGCCGCCGCCGAACAGCTCACCGGCGAGGGCATCGAGGCCGAGGTCATCGATCTGCGCTGTCTGCGCCCGCTGGACGACGCCACGCTCATGGAATCGGTGCGCCGCACCCGCCGGGCGGTGATCGTGGACGAGGGCTGGCGCAGCGGCAGCCTGGCGGCGGAGATCAGCGCCCGCATCGTCGAGCAGGCGTTCTACGACCTGGACGCCCCGCCGGCGCGCGTGTGCAGCGCCGAGGTGCCGATTCCCTACGCCAAGCATCTGGAGGACGCCGCCCTGCCGCAGGTGGACGGCATCGTTGCCGCCGCGCGCGGGGTGCTGGGGCGTGGCTGAGTTCTGCATGCCGTCGCTCGGCAGCGACATGGAAAGCGGCAAGCTGGTCGAGTGGCGCGTGCGGCCCGGCGACCGCGTGCGCCGCGGCGACATCGTGGCCGTGGTGGAAACGCAGAAGGGCGCCATCGACGTCGAGATTTTCGACAGCGGCGTGGTCGACACGCTGCTGGTGCAGCCGGGCGCCGAGGTGCCGGTCGGCACCGTGCTCGCCACCGTGCGCGGCGATGGCGAAGCGCCCGCGAAACCGGCGGCACCCAAGCCGGCCGCCAGGCCGGCCGAAGTCAGGCCGGCTGCACCGCCGCCGGGCGCCGAGGCGGCGGTCGCCCCCGTGCCGGCCGTCGTTCCCCCCGCCGGCGCCGTTCAAGCCTCTCTGCCACCGGCCACCGGCGCAGCCGCGCCGGTGCGCGCCTCGCCGGCGGCACGGCGCCAAGCTGCCGCGCTCGGCATCGATCTGGCCACGCTGCACGGCAGCGGCCCCGGCGGTGCGGTGACGCTGGCGGACCTTCCCGCCACGGCGCCGGCGACTGGCAAACGGCCGCGCGCCGCCCCCAGCGTGCGTCAGCGCGCGCTCGAACTGGGCGTCGATCTCGCCGGCCTCACCGGCAGCGGTGCCAAGGGTGCGATCACCGTGGCGGATGTGGAGCGCGCTGCCCGCGCGGCGCCCGCCCCGGCGGCCAAGGCGCCGTTCGACCCGGATGCCATGCGCCGCGCCATCGCCGCCGCCATGACCCGCGCCAAGCGCGAGATTCCGCACTACTACCTGGCCACCACGGCCGATTTCGAGCCGGCGCTGCGCTTCATCGAGGCGGTCAACGCCGACCGCGACCCCGACCGGCGCCTGCTGTACGCGGTGCTGCTGCTCAAGGCGACGGCGCTGGCGCTGCGCGAGGTGCCGGAACTGAACGGCTTCTGGCACGCGGACCGTTTCGAGCCGTCGACGGCGGTACACATCGGCGTGGCGGTGTCGCTGCGCCGGCGCGGCCTCATCGCCCCCGCCCTGCACGACGTGGCGGACAAGGACCTCGACACCCTGATGGCCGAACTCAAGGACCTGGTGCAGCGCGCCCGCGCCGGCGGCCTGCGCAGCTCGGAGCTGACCGACCCCACCATCACGCTGTCGAGCCTCGGCGACAACGGCGTGGAATCGGTCTACCCCATCATCACCCCGCCACAGGTGGCGGTGGTCGGGGCGGGTTCCGTGGTACGCCGGCCGTGGGTGGTGGGCGAGGGTCTGGCGGTGCGGCGCACCCTCACGCTCACCCTGGCCGGCGATCACCGCGTCAGCGACGGCCACCGCGGCGCGCTGTTCCTGGCGGCGCTGGACCGCCTGCTGCAACAACCGGAGGCGCTATGACCGAAGCCGAACTGCGCGAGCGGCTGCTCACCATCCTGGGCGCCATCGCCCCCGAAGCGCGCGAGACCGAGCTCGACCCCGCCGCGCCGCTGCGCGACCAGATCGACATCGATTCGATGGATTTCCTGAACTTCGTCACCGCCGTGCACAAGCAGCTCGGCGTGCCGATCCCGGAACTGGACTACCCGCGCCTGGCCAGCCTCGACGGTGCCGTGCACTACGTGATGGCGAAGCTGGCGAAATGAGCCGCTGCGGGTGATGTCACCGCACCTCGAACACCAGCTTGCCGCGCAGGTGGCGCGATTCGCTCAGACGGTGGGCCTGCGCCGCCTGGTCGAGCCTGAAGCGGGTGATTTCCGGGACGCGCACGGCACCGGCCGCCAGCAGCGCGAGGATGCGCTCGAGGTGCGCCCGGTCGCGGCCGACCTGCGGGCGTAGCGACCGCAGGTCTGGACGTGGCGACGGCGGGGCCGTCATGCCGGACGCGATGAAGGCCGCCCGGCCGCCGGGCCGCAGCACGTCGAACGAACGCAGCGCCACGTCGCCGCCCACGGTATCGAACACCGCGTCGCAGTCGTGCACGAGCCGGGTGAAGTCCTGGGTCCGGTAGTCGATGACCTGGTCCGCGCCGAGGCTGCGCACGTAATCATGGTTGGCGGCGCTGGCGGTGGTGATGACGCGCGCCCCGATGTGTTTGGCGAGCTGGATGGCGAAGCCGGCCACACCGCCGGCGCCGCCGTGGATGAGGATGGTCTCGCCCGCCTGCAGGCGCAGCGTGTCCTCGATACTGACCAGCGCGGTGAGACCGATCAGGCCCACCGCGGCCGCGTGCCGATGCGAAAGCGCGGCCGGCTTGCGCGCCACGATGTCGGCCTTGATGGCGATCTTTTCGGCGTAGGCGCCCTCCTGGCCGGTGTCGCACACGCCGAACACGGCATCGCCGATGCGCAAATCGCCCACGCCGACACCGAGCGCGCTCACCACGCCCGAAAAGTCCCGCCCCAGGACGTGCGGAAAGCGCTGGAGGTTGCCGTAGCGTCCCGCCCGCACCTGCCAGTCGGCGGCGTTGACGCTGGCGGCGTGGATGTCCACCACCACCTCGCCCGCGCCGGCCACCGGGTCCGGCAGGTCGCCATACTGCAAGACCTCAGGTCCACCGCAGCGCTCGATATAGGCTGCCTTCATCTCTGCCCCGCTCATTCACAGCTGCGCTCGAACGAGTTTAGAGCGGACGGCGCCCGTGGCGACGGAATCGACGCGAGACCCGCGACCGGGCGCCAACGCTGATTCCGGCTTCGGGCCCCGGCTGTCCGGTCGCATCAGCGCCTCGTCGATGGCGGGCACGCGCCTTGCTTGAAGCCTTGCGTCACCGGCGTGGAGTCATTCGCTTCAAATGAGCGGCATCTGTGGTATCGGCCAACGGGACGCCAGCGCCACGGAACTGCGGGGGTGGCTCGACGCGCTGCTCGGCGATCTCGCCGACTTCGGCACGGTAATCCACCGTCAGCAGGAGGTGCCGCAGGTCGCCTTCGGCCAACGGCAGAGCCTGATCTACCGACGGGACTCTCTCGACCACCAGCCGGCGACCTTGGGCGACGTGTCGCTGCTGGCCGACAGCCGCTTGATGGAGCCCGAGCGCCTGGCGATGGCGCTCGGCATCGGGCCATCTGTCCGTCACGGCATGGCCGACAGCGAACTGCTTGTCGCCGCCTGGCAACAGTGGGACGAAGGCGCGCTCGACCACATCGATGGCGAGTTCTGCCTGTGCGTGTGGGACGCCGCCGCACAACGCATGACGCTTGCGCGCGATGGGCTCGGCCTGCGCCCGCTCTATTACGCGGAATGGACAGGCGGTATCGCGTTCTCCAGCAGTCTCACCGGTCTGCTGTGCCTGCCAGCGGTGGACCTTAGCCTCGACGACCAGGCCATCGCCGACTATCTGGCCACGGTGGCTCTGGCCGATGGTTCGACGCCCTACCGCGGCATCCGGCGTCTGCCCCCGGGCAGCGTGCTGACCTGGTCGCCGCAGCGGGCCGCGCGCTGGCGGCGCTACTGGAGCATCTCGACGGCGCCGCTGGTGCATTTGTCGTCGGCCGACGACTATGTGGACGCCGTCAAGGCGCGCGTCCAGACGGTGATTGCGAACTGTTGCGATACGGACCATGAGGTCGGCCTCATCCTGTCCGGCGGGCTCGACTCGTCGACGCTCGCCGGCCTGGCGGCGCCTCAACTCGCCGCGCAGGGGCGACGCCTGATCAGCGCGTCGAGCGTGCTGCCACTGGGCCACCAGGGCGCGGCGCGCGACGAGCGCGCGTTCATGGAAGCCGTCTGCGCGGCGCATCCGAACATCGTGCCGCTGTGGGTGACGGCGCCGGACGACCGCCTGCTGGACGGCGCCGACGAGGACCTGCGTCGACGGGGTCAGCCACCCTGGAACCCGTTTGCCGTGATGGACAAGGCGCTTCACTCGGCCCTGTACGACGCCGGCGCCCGGGTCATGATCGACGGCCTGCACGGCGACTCCGTATGGTCGTTCGAAAGTCCGCTGTTCGTGCTCGACTTCGCGCTGCGCGGTCGCCCGTGGCACGCCTGGCGGGAGTGGCGCGCATTCGGCCGGCGCCACGGGATCGGCCGCCGGGGACTCGCCAAGATGACGGCGGCGGAGCTTGCACCGTGGTTGCCGCGTTTCGGCGGCGACTCGCGCCGCCGCCTCGCCGCCGATGTGGCACCGACCGCCGCGACGCTGGAACTGATCGAGCGCGCGCATCTGGCGCAGCGCGGCCGCCGACTCCGCCGTGGACGGCGACCCGCATTCACGCTGCGCGCCGCACAATGCGCCGATCTGTCCGCGGCCATCTGGCCGCAGCTGCGGGAGGAAATCGCCCGCACCGCCGCCTGGCGCGGCTTCAGCCACCGCAGCCCGCTATGGGACCGCCAGGTGGTGGTGCTGTGCCTGTCCGCGCCGCCACAGGCGCTGTATCGGGGGGGCTTCGGCCGGGCGCTGGCACGCCAGATTGGCGTCGGCATCGTGCCCGAGTTGGTGCGTACCCGCACCGACAAGGGTGCCTTCCTGCCGGATTTTCACGCTCGCGTCCTGCGCGAGCGGGACGACATCCTGGCGCGTGTCGGCTTGGCGAAACGCGGCGAACTTGCAGGGCGGTATATCGATTTCTCATTGCTGGATGCGGCGTTAGCCGCGCTGAGCGGCGAAGTCAACGTGCGCCGCTGGTCGCTCGAAGCGCAATCCCTGATCCTGCGCGGACAGGCTATGGCAGGGTTCTTGCTGCATTACGAGCGCATGCGGACCGCACGCATGGGCGGCAGGGCATCGGCCTCCCTGCTGCCACCGCCCGAGGCCGCATGAGCTCAACTGAGTCCACCAGGAGACCGTATGGAAGCCTCGAAGAACTCCGAAGTTTCGTATCGCAGGCCCTGGGTTTCGCCCACCTGCGAGGTTTTGGATGTGGCGACCACGGCAGGTGCCGGTAACGCTGGCGAGGATTGTGCCGGGCTGAGAGGGGTCTCCGTCGGCTTATGCTCCTCCTGACGCGTCGAGCGATGGATGGGAGCGCGCAGGTCCCAATAAAGCCGGTCGGTGCCCGACGTCCTTCGTCCGGAGCCTCACCGATGAGTGGCATGAAGACACCACAGCTGACCCTCTGACCGAACCCCGCCATCGGAGTCAACGATAGCCCTGCGGGACGGCGCAAGCCGTCCCCCTTTCTGCACCCGGCGGCGCATGACCGCGAGTCCCCTGGCGCTCGACACCGTGGCTTGGCTGGTCGCCCTGTGCGCCGGCGGGATGCGCGGGTGGCCGTCATCGCAGCCCCCAGGCGATCCCGACCTCATGGCCGCGCTCGAGCGCCACCGCGTGACGCCGCTGGCGCTGAAACAGCTTTCGCAATCGCCCGCCATGCGCGAGTTGGAACCCGCGCTGCTGGCCGCGCAGGCCGGCAACGCGCGGCGCGCGCTCGCGAGTGTGGCGCGTCTGGCCAGCATCGGCGACGCCTTCGCGCGGGCGAACGTGCCCTGGTGCGTGCTCAAGGGCGTGCCGCTGGCGCGGCGCCACTACGGCGACATCGCCGCCCGGCACGTTGGCGACATCGACCTGCTGGTGGCGCCCGATCGGGTCACGCAGGCGGATGCGGCGCTGCGCAGCGTCGGCTGGAGGCGCCGTGCCCTGGCGCCGGACGCGCCGCTGCCGTCGCTGCACGCCTGGCACGAGCAGCAGTACGTCGACGACGGCGAGGTCAGCCTCGAACTGCACCACCGCCTGCACCCGAACCCGCATCTGCTGCCGGTGACCACGCGCGCACTGCTCGCCGACGTCGAGCCAATCGACCTTGGCGGCCTCACGGTGCCGGTGCTCGACCCCGTCATCGACCTGCTCTACCTCGCCACGCATGGTTGCCGGCATGGCTGGTATCGCCTGATGTGGGTCTACGACATGGCCGTCATTTCGCGAAACGCCAGCCCCCGCTTCATGTCGGTGGTCGAGAACACCGCGCGCCGCCTGGGGCTCTTGGCGCCGGTGGCGCAGGGACTGCTGCTGGCGCACGAGCTGTGCGCCGCGCCCGCGCCGGCGTGGGCACGGGATCTTGGCGCCCGCTCGCCGCGAGTGCGCACCCTCATGGCCTTCGCCCGCGAAAGCCTGTGGTGTGCGCGCGACGACGACGGCAATCCGACCAATCGCACCGGTTCGTCATTGCTGGCCGCGCTCTGCCAGCGCACCGGCCCGCGCCACTGGGCATGGGAAATCGCGCTGCGCATTCGCCATGAAGCGCGGCGCCTGGCGCCGGCCTGAGGCCGCCATGACAGCGCCGCCGAGGCTTCGCGCGTTCGCCGCGGCGGTGGTTTCAAGCAAGCGCGGCGCGGTGGCGCTGAACCTCTCCCTGCTGTTGCTGGCCGGCCTCACCGAGGGCATATCGCTGCTGGTGTTCGTGCCGGCGCTGCAACTGCTGCAGGGTGCCGACACCCAGCACGGCGTCGTGGCCCGCACGCTCGCCACAGTCGGCGTGCCATATCGCCTGGAAGCGGTGCTGGCGCTTTGCGTCGCCCTGGTCGGCCTGCGCGCGCTGCTGGTATACGGCAAAAACCGCTGCGCGGCGCGGCTGCACTTCGGTTTTGCCGACCAGCTGCGCCTTCGCCTTTACCGCGCGCTCGGCGAGGCGCAATGGGCAGTGGCCGGCGCGCTGCGCAGCGCCGATATCGAGAACGTGCTGACCGAAGGCATCAACCGCGTCCAGTCGGGCTTATGGGCGCTGCTGTTGCTGGTGCAGGCAGTGGTGCTGTTTGGCATCTACATGGCCCTGTCGGCCGTGGCGTCGCCCGCGCTCACGGCGCTGGTGGGCGGCGCCGGATTGGCACTGATGCTCGCGCTGCGCGGCCAGCGCCGCCAGGCGGCAGCGCTCGGAGCGCAACTCAACGATGACCGGCAAGCGTCGTATCGGGAAATGTCGACGCTGGTGAGCGGCCTGAAGGTAGCCAAGAGCTTTGGCACCGAGCGCGGGCACGTGCACCGCTTCGCCAGCACGATGGATGCGCTGCGCGCCGGCTACATCCGTTACGCCGACCTCAGCGCCAGGTGCGGTCTGTGGTTCCAGGTCGCCGCCGGTGCGCTGCTGGGTGGCGCGGTGTACGTCGGCTCGCGGCAGCTGGCGCTCGACCTGCCGACGCTGCTGCTGCTGGTGTTCTGCGTGGCGCGACTCGCGCCGTATCTGGGCCAGGTGCAGATGTATGCGCAGGAGCTGATGTTCGCCCTGCCCGCCTGGGAGCAGGTGCGCGCGCTCGAGGCGACGCTGGCGCGCGCCCGCGAACCGAACGACAGCGGCGACGTGCACTTCACCCTGCGCGACGCGATCACCGTCGAGCACCTGACGGTGATCTACCCCGGTGCCGAGCGAGCGGCGCTGGATGGCGTCAGCTTCAGCCTGCCGGCCGGGCAATGCACGGCGCTGATCGGTCCATCCGGAGCCGGCAAGAGCACGCTCGCCGATGTCCTGCTCGGTCTGATCCCGGCCGCCTCGGGCAGCGTGCGAATCGACGGCCAGGTGCTGGCGCCGCCGCTGATGCTGGCCTGGCGCCGGCGTGTCGGCTATGTGCAGCAGGAGACCTTTCTGCTGCCCGAGAGCGTGCGCGACAACCTGCGTCTGGGCGACCCGCACGCCGATGACGCGGCGTTGTGGCGGGCGCTCGATCTGGCCGCGGCGGCGGACTTCGTGCGCGCCCTGCCGCAGGGGCTCGACACGCCCGTCGGCGAGCGCGGCTCGCGGCTGTCGGGCGGCGAGCGCCAGCGTCTGGCCTTGGCACGTGCGTTGCTGAGAGACCCATTGCTGCTGATTCTCGACGAAGTGACCGCCTCGCTCGACGCGGGCAACGAGGCGCTGGTTGGCGAGGCCCTGGATGGCCTGCGAGGGCGGGTGACGATTCTGCTGATCACGCACCGTCAGGCCTTGGCGCGCCATGCCGACCGGACGCTGGCCCTGGAGGCCGGGCGGGTGCGCCACGAGACGCAGCAGCCGGCAGAGAAAATCAACGGCGCGGAACCGTCTCAGGGTCGAACGGCAGCGCTCCCCGTCTAGTGCAGGTGTGCCATGAGCGAAGCCGCCGTCGAAACGCCGCCCGGCCGTCACTGGAAACAGGCGCCGGGCGTGGTGCAAGCCGAGTTCGGTCCGGGTCAGACGGCCCTGTTGCACCTGACCACCGGGCGTTATCACGCCCTGAACGGCGTCGGTTCGCGCATCTGGGCGCTGCTCGCCGAGCCCTGCACCTTGGCCCGGTTGAGCGCCACGCTGTGCGGCGAATACGACATCGATGCCGCCCGCTGCGCGCCGGAAGTCGAACAGTACCTGTCGGTGCTGCAGGGGCTTGACCTGATCGAGCCTACCCCGTGAGCGAGCGCTGGAAAACGCTGTGGCAGCGCCGCCGACTGGTGGCCGAGGCCGGGGTGGCGCTGCTGCGCGCCAACTGCACGGTGCTGCTCACGCGCGGCCAGCGGCTGATGCGCTCGCTCGGCGAACCCGCCGACGACACGTTGCCCACACCCTCGGCCAGCGACCTCGAGACAGCGCGCGACGTTGGCTGGGCGGTCGAGCTGCTCGCCGTGCGTGGCCCGCTGCGCACCGCCTGTCTGGGCCAGGCGCTGGCCGCCCGCCGGCTGTTGCAGCGCCGCGGCATCGCCAGCACGCTGACGCTCGGGCTGTGCCGACGCGATGACGGCGGGCTCAGCGCGCATGCCTGGCTGCGGGTCGGCGGGCACACCGTCACCGGCGGGCGGGGTCGAAGCGCCTTCGCACCCGTGGCGGGCTTCCGGTGACGTCGACCTACCGCTACCAGCTCGCCGGCCTAGCGTTTCAGGCGCCGGTTCCACTGCCAGAACTCGGCACCGAACAGTCCGACGCCAGCGAAGCCGATGTGCAGATCGTGGAAAGTGCGGTGCCGGCGCCGCCCCAGGGGCCGGCGCCGCTCGGCGGCATGGCATGGTCCAGCACGTCCGATTGCTGCCTGCTCGACATCCATGGTGTGGCGCGCTTTGCGGTGAGCGGCGGGCGCGACATCAGCTTCGAGCGGACGGGCGGCGCCAGTGACCATCTCCTGCGCCTGTACCTGCTCGGCTCCGTGCTCGGCGCGCTGTGGCATCAGCGCGGCGTTTTGCCGCTGCACGCCGGCGCGGTTGCGATCGATGGCCGGGCATGGGCCTTCGTCGGGCAGTCCGGCGCGGGCAAGTCATCTCTGGTGGTCACCATGGCGGCCTGCGGCGCCGGCTACCTGTGCGACGACGTGTGCGTGGTGCAGATGACTACCGACAAGGGCGCGTATGTGTGGCCCGGCCTCGCGCGGCTGCGCGTGAGTCCGGAAATCTGCGAACTGCTGGCGCTGGCCGGTGAGCCGCCGGTCGATCCGATGGGCAAGTACACGCTCGCCCCGCGGTGGCCGCGCCCGCACGGCACGCGTCCGCTGGCCGGGGTGGTAGTGCTCGAAACCGACCACGACGCGGCCCAGCCGGCGCTCGATCGCCTCGATTCGGCAAGCGCGCTCAGCGCGCTGTTGACGCACACCTACCGGCCCGAATATCTGTCGATGGAACAGCGGGCACGGCACTTCGGGTACTGCGCGGCGGTGGCCAGGCAGGTACCGGTATACCGCCTGCGCCGCTCGTGGGGCACGGCGCGTCTTCGTGGCGATGCGTTGCACGTGTCAAAGCTGCTGGCGGGGCTGGCGGCGACCGACCGGCCTGCACGGGCCCGCTGAATCCGGCCGGCCTGCGCGCCGCTTCAGAAGGCGTTCTCGCCGCCGACCACCACGCGCGCGGTGCGCAGCAGGATCCGCAGGTCGAGCCACAGCGACCAGTGCTCGATGTAGTGCAGGTCGTGCTCGACGCGCCGGGCAAGCTTTTCCGGCGTGTCGGTTTCGCCGCGCCAGCCGTTGACCTGCGCCCAGCCGGTGAGGCCCGGCTTGACGCGGTGGCGCGCCGCGTAATGCCGCACCACGTCCTCGTAGATCTGGTCGCCCGCCTTCGCCTCCAGGGCATGCGGACGGGGGCCGACCAGCGACATCTCGCCCGTGATCACGTTCAGCAGCTGCGGCAGCTCATCCAGGCTCGTGCGGCGCAGCACGCGCCCGACGCGCGTCACGCGTGGGTCGTCGCGCTGCGTGAGCACGCTCGCGTTGGCGTCGGTCATGTGCTGGTACATGGTGCGGAATTTCCACACCCGGATCAGGTTGTTGTTGAAGCCGTAGCGCGTCTGGCGAAAAAACACCGGCCCGCGCGAGTCGAGCTTGATGGCCGCCGCGATCACCGCCATGAGCGGCGCGCACAGGGCCAGCAGCAGGCTGCCCAGGATGTGGTCTTCCGCCGCTTTGAGGAGTGCCGCCGACCCGCAAACCGGCCGGTCCACCACCCGCAGAAGCGGCACCCCGCCGACCATGTCGGCCTGCCGCTGCAGGAACTCGAATTGCAGGAGTTCAGGTGCCAGGCGGATATCGACCGGCGTGTCGGCGATCTCGTCCAGGATGCGCATGATGCGATCACGCTCGGCCCAAGGCAGGGCGATGATCACCTGATCGATCTCGTTGCGGCGGATCAGGCGGACCAGATGCTCGATGTTGCCAAGAACCCGTACCTGCTCCAGGTACGCAGCCTGGGGGCGGTCCTGGTCGTAGGCAAATCCGATGATGCGCGTGCGGATGTCGCGGCTTTTCAAGTGCCGCACCAGACGCTGACCGTGATCGGTCGTGCCAACGACTACCGTCCGTTGCGCCAGCCGGCCATCGCGGAGCCAGGTTGCGGTCAGCGTGGCGAAAGCCAATCGCACCAGCGCCGGCAGCAGCAGGCCGAACGCCAGCCACGACGCCAGCCACAACCGAGGGTAGACATCGGCCAGCCGGGGGTACGCCAACTGGCAGCCCACCAGTGCCGCCATGGTCAAGACCCAAGCGCACTGCTGCCGCTCCAGGCCCGCGCGCAACGTGAATACGCGTGACAGGTGATAGGCGCCGAGGCGCTGGTACATCCAGGCGGCGGCCAAGGTCACGACCACGACGGTGGCCAAGGGTAAGGTCGTCATTGCCCCCAATGCCGGATGCGCCCACCAGGCCATCCAGCCCGCAAGCGCTACGGCGGCCGCCTCACTCCAACGCAAGGCCAGCACCGCCAGCCATGGGGCGGTTGGCCGGGCAGTCCGCGGCCGTCCGGAACGGCGCTCGACGGCAATGGCATCGGTTGCGGTCGTCGACATCAAGGGCACTCCAGGTTCGAGTAAACGCCCGACGCGGCGGGCAGTCCTCCCCCTTGGACGCGCTGATCGGTCACTGCGTGGCGACCGGTTCGGAATCGAGACGCTTGTGCCGGCCTGCGGCTGCCGCCTCCAGGGGCAGGCCGGGATAGGCGCTGATGGCCAGGTTCAACATCAGCGCAAGCCACAACAAGGGGCTGCTCACGGTTGGGCTGGACACGGCATGAGCGGCCAGCAGGCCGAGCGCGAAGGCTCGGAATGGCCAAGCGGCGCGTCCACCGAGTGCCGCCGGCGGCGCGTTTCCGAAGCGCACGAGACACAGGCCGACGAACACCGCAAACGCCACGGTGCCGGCCAGCCCCACGTTCGACAACAAGGCCGCCGGCAAGGTGCTGGGACGGTGGCTGCCAAGCCCGATGCCCATTCCCCACGTGGTTTCGAACGCCTCGTAGCCCATCCGATCGGCGGCCGTGCGGTCCTGGAACGAGCCCGTTTCGGTCTTGCCGGCAATGCTGTGTTCGTAAATCGACCGTATGTCACCCTGGTGCCTGACGGCGAAGCTGGCAGCGCCGATCACCGCCACCAAAGCCAGCATGAAAACGGCCAGCCGGTTGCGCCCCGAGGACGGCGCCGGCCCACCAAGCAGCCGCGACAGCGCCAGCGCGAGCAACATCGCCGCCAGCCACAGCGCGAGCAGCGCGTATGCCGTGGTTGACGTTGAAATCAACAGCGCGGCGGCCGCCGCCAGCATCATCAGCAAAGACATTGGGCGCCGATCGCCGAGATAGCACCCACTCGCATAGGCCAGAAACCCGCCGTAGGCGTAGGCCAGCGCCGAGGGCTCCGAAAAAGGGCCGCTGATCCGGGCGATATCGCCGAAAGCCTGCTCGTGTGCCACCGCATAGAACGCGTTGGAATGCAGGAACGCATCCGGGAAGTACAGCCCGAAGTGGTGCGCCAGCCAGTCCCAGGCCACGAACAGCGTGGCGACGACAAAGGCGCTGCGTACGGCCGTGTGGGCAATCCCGAGCAGGGTCGACGCCGGCACGCGCAGCAGGCGATCCGCCAACAGCGCCACCAACGCGATGTTCAGGAGCAGGTACGCAATCTGGTTGACGTTCTCGCTGCGAAAGCTGTAACGCTCGGCCGATGACAGGTCGAACATCTGCCGGCCAGACACCACCCACACTTCGTCCCAGAACACCGCCGTGGCCCAGAACAGCGCATTCAGGGCGGCCACCAGCAGCACTGCCAGCGGCGCCATGCGCACCAGAACGGCCCGACTCAATCCGTAACCGCCCTGCATCAAGGCCAGCGTGCCGGCCATGCCCAGCAGCAGCAAGGCCATGAAGTACGCCGGCTGAACGCCGAACGACGCCAGATTGACCACCGCCGCGGAGGTCAGCACGGCGCCGACGGCAAAGGTGGCCAGCTGCATGCGCAGGCCGGCAATCATGGCGACCGTGCACACTGGAATAAAGATCAGACCCGTCTGCGTCACCATCAGAAAACCGCCCAGGGTTCCTGTCGTCTGTCACAAGACTGGCACTTTCCATGCCAGCTTTGTCTGGGCACTGCCATCAACAGGAATCAACATGCGCATCGCAGTCATCTGCGAAACCTTCACCACCGGCGTCGGCCGTCACGTGGCTGACCTGATGGCCGCGCTCGCCGACCACGGGCACGAGGTCCACCTTCTCTACGGAAATCGACGCTTGGACCCGGCCCTGGTGCGGCAGGTCGAGGATTTGCCGGGGGTCCGGCTGCGCGCCTTCCCCATGCGCCGCGCGCCCCACCCGCAGGACGTGCTGAGCCTGTGGAGCCTGGCGCGCTATCTGCGCCGGCACGGCCCGTTCGACGTGGTGCACGGCCACAGTTCCAAGGGTGGCGCCTACGCGCGCTTGCTGGCCGCCATGGCGCGCACGCGGTGTCTCTACACCCCGCACGCGCTGGTCACCCTGTCGCCCGACCTCGGCCGTGTGGCGGGCCGGATCTATGGTCTGGCGGAGCGCTTGCTGGCCCCGTTGACCGATCGCATCGTGTGCTGCTCGGCGCACGAGCGGGATCACGCGGTGGCGCTGGGCCTGGGCGCGCAGCGCTGTGTGGTGGTGCCAAACGGCATCGCCCCGTTCCGCGCCGCACCGCTCGGCGTGCGGCAGCGCGCGGGCCTGGGGCCGGACACCGTGCTGGCGGGATTCATCGGGCGCCTTGAGACACAGAAAGCGCCGGATGTGTTGATCGAAGCGGTTGGGCACCTGCACCAGCGCGGCGCGCCGGTGCACCTTGCAGTCGCAGGCGATGGCGGGCTGCGCGATTCGTTGCAGGGACGGCTGGCCGAACTCGGCGCCGAATCGGCGGTGACCTGGCTGGGCGCCGTCGACGGCAGAAGCCTGCTGGCAGAACTCGATCTGCTGCTGATGCCCAGCCGTTACGAAGGCTTCCCCTACGTGCTGTTGGAGGCCCTGCACAGCGGCGTGCCGGTGATCGCCACCCCGGTCGGCGGGGTGACCGAAACCGTCGTGGCCGGCGATTGCGGCCGTGTGGTGCCCATGGGCAACGCCGCGGCATTGGCCGACGCGGTCGAGCAGTTGGCCCTGGACGGGCCGCTGCGCGCCCGGCTGGCGGCCCGGGCACGGCAGCACGCTCACGCCTTCGACGTATCCACCATGGCCGACCGGATCGAAACGCTTTATCGCGCCGTACCTTCGGGCGTGGCGAGCGGCACGTAGGCGCGGTTGATGCGCCGGCGGACGGCATCGTAGAGGCGCGGCGAGCGCGCCCGCACCGATTGGGACACCGCCGTCTTGGCGATGTTCAGCTCCGCCCGCAGTCGGGTGCGCCAGGCCGGCGCGCCGTAGGCGATGGCGATGTCGCGCACCTCGCGCACGGTGCGCCGGAAGGCGAGGTTCGACACGCCCTCGTGCGTCATGTGCCCAATGATTTCTGGATCGTGCACGCCGCGGCCTCCGGCGCGCTGCACGCGCTGCAACCAGTCGTACTCCATGGAATACCGGTGCTCGACACAAAACAGTCCCACGCGCTCGAACAGGCTGCGCCGGGCCAGCAGCGTGGGGTGGTTGACCGGGGGCAGATGGGTGCCGAGCCTATTCGCGTACTGCGGGTCCCCGCGATAGGCAAACGCCGGCCGGCCGTCGCGGTAGAACAGCAGGTCGCCGAACACGAAATCCGCCCCGCTGCTCTCCAGCGTGGCCACCGCCCGGGCCAGCTGGCCCTCGGACAGCCAGTCGTCCGCGTTCAAAAACTGCACGTAGGTGCCGCGCGTCAAGGCCACGCCCTTGTTGAACGCATCGGCGATGCCGCGGTCCGCCTCGCTGAGCCAGAAATCCTGCGCCCGCAGACGCCGCTCGATCAGCGCAAGGGTCCCGTCGGTCGAACCGCCGTCGACGACCACGTGTTCGATGGTGGGTCCGCCCTGCGCCTGGACCGATTCGATGGTGCGCCCCACGGTGGCGGCGCCGTTGCGCACCACGGTGACGATGCTGACGCACGGCGCGGGCGCGCTCGACACAGGGCGGTGGGCCGCCACGGCGGCGTAGGACGCGAGGGTCGGCGCGACTGGGTGATTTTTTTTCATGGCATCAATTCACCCTGCTGGGTCTCGGCAAGATCTATGCAAGCAAGAACGACATGCATAGCGTGATCGTCAGCGACTACGGCTACATCTCGGGCGGCGCCGCGCAGGTGGCGGTGAAAAGCGCCCAGGCCTTGGCCGACTGCGGCGTGCAGGTCACGTTTGCCTGTGCGCTGGGTCCACCGTGCCCGGAGCTTCATCGTCCTGGCATCACCGTCCAGTGCCTCGATGCAAGCAACATCTGGGCCGTGCGTCAGCGCTGGCGCGCCGCGTCCCAAGGCATCTGGAACGCCGCCGCGCGGCGTTGGCTCGGGCGTCTGCTCGCCGACTGCGATCGGCGCGACACCGTGGTCCACGTGCACCAGTGGACCAAGGCCTTCAGCCCGAGCGTGCTTGCGGCGGTGGCTGCTTCCGGCCTGCCCTTCGTGGTGACCGCCCACGATTACTTTCTGAGTTGTCCCAACGGCGCCTATTTCGTCTACCCGAAGCTGCGCCCGTGCGACTTGCGTCCCATGTCGGCCGCCTGCTGGGCGGCCGATTGCGACTCCCGCAGCCGCGGCCACAAAGCGATCCGCCTGCTGCGGCAGATCGCCACCGGTGCCGCCGTGAACAGGGGCACCGGCGAGCTGAATGTGATTCACGTTTCCCGCCGCGCGGCCGACGTGGCGCGTCCGCTGTTGCCAGCATTGACCCGGCACTGGGTCCTGCCGAATCCGGTGGATGAAACCGTCGGCCCGCGGGTGATGGCCGAGCACAACCGCGCAGTGGTGTGCATTGGTCGTATCACCGTCGAGAAAGGCTGCGTGGTGCTCGCCGACGCCGCCGCACGGGCTGGCGTGCCCTTGGTGATGATGGGTGAAGGCCCGGCCCTGGAACAGGTCAGGCAGGCCAACCCGGATGTGGAAATCAGACCCTGGGGCAACCGTCTTGCCGTCGACCGCTGCATGGCCGAGGCCCGCGTCATCGCCCTGCCCTCCCTGTGGCACGAAACGGGCGGACTGGTGGTGCGCGAGGCCCTGGCGCGCGGCGTACCGGCCATCGTCACCACCATCAGCGGCGCCGCGGAGTCGGTGGGCGACACGCACGGTCTGCTGGTGCCACCGGGCGACGTGAATGCCTTGGCCGAAGCCCTGCGACGGCTGCGGGACGACGCCCTGGTGCGCCAGATGAGCGAGCGCGCTTTCGACGCCATGAACAGCGGCCCGCACGGGCCCGCCGCCCATGCGGACGGCCTGCTGAACATCTATCGCTCGGTTCTGGCCGAAACGCTGGCCACGGCCGCATGAAAGTCGCCTACGTCTATGAACTCGATGGCGCTGACCCAATGGTGCAGTCTGGGCATCCCGCATCGATTCTCGATCAGCTCAGGCGCCGGGCCGACGAGGTCGTGCCCGTGTTTCCGCTCAACCAGTCGGCCCGCCTGCTGTACCTGCCAAAAATGCTTTACCACCGCCACGGTGGGCGCCTATTCCGGCCAGACCGCCAGCCGCTGTTCCTGCGCAGCCTTGCCTGGCAGGCGCGCCGCCGCCTGCGCGCCCACAATCCCGACGTGGTGTTCGCCCCCGGCTCGCACGCCGTGGCCATGCTGAACCTTGCCTGCCCGGTGGTGTTCTGTGCCGATGCCACCTTCGCCAACGTGCTGGACTGCTACGACGCCTTCAGCCACTGCGCCGACGAGTTCATCGCCCACGGACATGCCCAGGAGCGGGCCGCGCTTGGGCGCTGCGCGGCGGCCATCTTCCCCAGCGAATGGGCGGCCCGCAGTGCGGTCGAGGACTACGGCGCCGACCCGGACCGCGTACACGTGGTGCCCTTCGGTTCCAACGTGCGCGCGCCGGACACCGCCACCGTGGACGGCTGGATCGGCTCGCGTGAGCTCAGCCCGCTGCGCCTGCTGTTCGTGGGCCGGGAATGGGAGCGCAAGGGCGCCGACATCGTGCTCGCGGCCGGTGCGCACCTGCACGCCGCGGGGTATTCCATCAGCCTGGACCTGGTGGGTATAGACCGGCCACCGGTGGCGCTGCCGCCGTGGGCGAAAAACCACGGCCTGCTCGACAAGCGCAACCCGGACCAGCGGGCGCGTCTGCAGGCGTTGTTCGCAGATGCGCACTTCTTTTTCGTGCCGTCGCGGGCGGAAAACTACGGCATGGCCTTCTGCGAGGCCGCCGCCCACGGCCTGCCCAGCCTGACCACCAACGTCGGCGGCATTCCCACCATCGTGCGTGACGGCAGCACCGGTTACACGCTGCCGACGAACGCCGCCGCCGGCGCGTGGGCGGCCCTGCTCGCCCGCGCCATCGACGCTCCGGACGCTTACCGCGCCATGGCAAGCGCCAGTCGGGCCGATTACGAGGCCCGCCTGAACTGGGACGCCTTCGGCTGCCATCTGCTGACCATCCTCAGGGGCGTGGTGAAGCAGGGCCAGCGGCCGTCAGGCGCGCCTCCCACACCGGTCGTTCCATGAGCGGCACAGCCCGGCACCGACGGAGATCCATGGCTAGGCTCTACTACTTTCGCGGCGGCAAACCCAACTTCAGGGATGAGATAGACCCTTCGCTTTGGCCGCGACTCCCGCAGCCGCGTCCACAAAAGCGCGCGCCTCACGAGTGGCGCCGCCATTCGCCGCTGGCCGACGCCGCTGAACGTCGTTTACGTGTCGCAGCCCGCCGCACATATGGCCCGACCGCGAAAGACCTGTGTAGTAGTGGCCCGTGCAGCCGCACGAGCCGGAATACCGCTACTGATCATGAGCGAAGGACCGGCGCTCCGCACGACGAAAAGTGTCAAACCCGCCGCCTGTGGGTCGATCGTGCCGCGGTCGATCGCTGCTCGGGTGCGCCCCGCGTGCTCGCGTTGCGGTCGCTGTGGTACGAGACAGGTGTGCTCGCGATCGACAATGCACGCGCCAATGGCGTGCCAAGCATCGTAACCAGCATCAGCGGCGGGAGCGGCACCGCGGTGTGCACGTGCCGCCCACCCACGTTGGTGGCTTGCGGACACGCCACGCCGACGTGTTGCACAGGCATATACCACGCGGCGCGTGACATGCGGCCGTGATCACCGATTTACATAGGTAGAACGCGATGAATCTAGTTTTTCTCGTGGGCGCATCTAGAAGCGGGACCACTTGGCTGCAACTGCTATTGTCGCAGTCTTCCCGAATAGCCACGTGTCAAGAAACCCATCTTTTTAGTGGATACCTCAAATCATTCAGCGAAACTCTGGCGTTTCAATCGAATGATGTAAGGTCGGTTGGCCTGCGGTCTCTGTATAACGATGACGAGCTTCTCGAAGTAAAGCGACTCATTCCGCAGCATACTTTTTCACGCGTCATGAATCGCAAGCAGGGGGCGGACATCGTTCTCGAAAAAACTCCCGATCACGTTCACTGCTGGCGGGAGATCGTCGCGCTTTACCCCGACGCTCGTTTCATTCATCTGGTGCGGGATCCACGGTCGGTGGTTGCGTCGATGCGCGCCACCGGTGCCCAGTGGGGCAATCAATGGGCCGACGCCGGCATCGCGTCGCTGTCGCGCAACTGGGTATCCGCCGTGAGCGCCGGGCAGCAGCTCGTGAGAGAGGCGCCACTTGCGCGTCAGGTCCGGTATGAAAACATCGCGCCGGGTGGCGCGGCTTGGCTGCAGGAGCTGTGGGCATGGCTGGGCGTCACCGAATCGGTGACGGTCGCGCAACAGGCCTTCGACAATTTGTCTTTTGCGTCGCTCGCCAAAGCGGGCGCGACGAATGCCTATCAACCTTGGAACATGAGTCAGGAGCCCCGCGGCATGTGGAGGAAGGGCGATGCGAACTCTTGGAGGGAAGAATTGACGCGTAACGAAATAGCGATCGTGGAGGCGATATGCGGGGAGAAAATGTCCCAATTCGATTATTCCCTGCACGGCTCCGGTAAGGCACCTGTCGGCTATAAAATCTTCAATTGGATAGAAACCGGGGCGCACAGCATGCAAGCAACGGGACGCACTCTGTTCAAGAATCTGCGGAAAATAGCCTAGGCTGCAATATGTGCCGCGCGGCCGAGGCGGCGTGCCGCCAACCGCCTGCGCTATCTTTAAGGAGATACCCGGTGCCCCAGGCGCCACATCAGGACGTGCCCCCAGCGCCCATCACGCACTCTCACGTGAGCCGCTCGCTGCTGTGGGTGGTGTCCGAGAAGGGCAGCATCACCGGCATTTCGCTGATTTCGGTGGCCCTGCTGGCGCGGCAGCTGAGCCCTGAGCAGATGGGCGTGGCAGCGGTCGGCCTGACGCTGGTGCAGATCCTGGCGGCGCTGATCGGCGGGCCGCTGCACGATGCCGTGATCCAGCGGCGCGACTGTCAGCCCATCGACATCGCCACCGCATTCTGGCTTGCCACCGGTTGCGGGGTGTTGGTCGCGGCGCTCGGTTTCCTGTGGGCGCCAGCGCTCGGACACGCCTTCGGGGATCCGCGTGTCGGTGAGGTCTACGCCTGGATGGGACTGAGTCTGATCGCGGCCGGAGCCGAGGCCGGGCTTGCCGCGCCGCTGCGACGCGCCCTGCATTTTCGCCCTATCGCCACCTGCGCCATGGCGAGCCGCTGCGCCGCCGCCGCCGTTGCCGTGGGTATGGCTTTCGCGGGTTACGGCGTGTGGAGTCTGGTCGCCCAGCAACTGGTCGCGGCGTCGGTGGGGGCCGTGCTACTCGCCTTCGCCGTGCCGTCTCTGCCGGGGTTTCGTTTCTCACGCCTGAGCGCGCGCTGGCAACTGCGCTACATCGTGCCGACGCTCGGCGCGGCGGTGCTCTTCAACCTGCAAGCACGCATCGTGATCCTGTTCGTGGGCCAGGCGTTCGGCGCGACGGTGCTGGGCTACGTGCACGTCGCGCAGCGCGTGGTGCAGGCGTTCAGCGATTTTGCGTCGGCGGCGTCCTATCAGCTGGTGCTGCCGCTGATGGCGCGTCACCAGGGCGACAGCGGCGCGCTGGCCAATGGTTTCCGGCGCGCCACGGGCCTTTTCACGGCGGCGGTGTTGCCGCTGTTGATCGGGATCGCGGCCGTGGCGCCCGATGTCATCGGCATCGCTTTCGGCGCGGCCTGGCAGCCGGCGGTGCTGCCGTTGCAACTGCTCGCGCTGTCGCTTGCGTTCGGGTTCATCCGACACCCGGGCGGCATGGTGTTCCAGGCCGCCGGCCGGCCCGGCTACAACTTCGCATCCACCTGCGTCACCTTCGCCGTCACGCTGGGGGGTCTGCTGGCATTCGGCCATCTGAGCCTTACCTGGACGCTGGCGGTGCTGGTGTTGCGGCCAATCGTGACATTACCGCTCGGCGGCTGGCTGCTGCGGCGCATCACCGGCCTTGGCCTCGCCGCGCAGCTGCAACCGGCGTGCGGGCCATTTGTAGCCAGCGCGGCAATGGCAGCAGTCTTGTTTGCGATGACGCCGTTGCTCGTCGGCTGGCCACCGACGGCGCGCCTGGCCACGCTGGTGGCGCTGGGCGCGGCGGTTTACCTGCCGCTCCTGCGCCTGTTCGCCCCGGCCACGGTGAAGGAAGGCGAGATGCTCGCCCGGTCGGCCCTGCGCCCGGCAGCGCCCTGAGGGGGAGCCTGACGGGTCAACGATCCGCGCTGCCCGTCCTGCGGCAGCGCTGGCAAGGAGAAGCTGAAAAATCCCGTCCTTGGTCTTTTTCAGCTCACCGCATCGCGGTGCACGCCCGCGATGCGCTCCCTGGATCAATGGCTTGCGCCATTGATCCAGGCCGGGGCGTCCTGCCCCGGACGGGAAGCGCTGAATAGATCAGCGCTTCCCTAAGGGCGGAATTCTTCCCGGCTCTCCCTAACGCTGCTGCGTGCGCCGTTCGAGTGCCATGCCCACTTGCAGGGCCAGAAGACACGCGGCGTACGGGAGAGCGTAACGCGCCGCCTGGGTGCCGCGCTTGAGCTTGCGGCCGAACCAAGAGTCCCGCCGCGACGGTGTCGGGCCGGTTTCCAGCACGGGAGCCGGATCCTGCTCGCCCCCGGTCAGGCGGTCGAGTTGCACCAGGCTGCGGCCATAGCCATACATGAGGCGCACCATGTAGCCGAACGTGAAGCGCCGCGGGTCGAGATGATGGACCAGTCGCAGCGTCGGCTCGTAGCCGCTGTAGTAGCCAAGGCCGCAGCCGCCGAACATCATCAGCGTGTCCTCGCACGAACCGAGCCCGCGCCGACCCTTGCGGCCAAGGTTCGCCACCACCGGGTCGCTGGCGACCCGCGCACGGTAACGTTCGGCCACCGGGCGGCGCACGAACGCCCCCGCGGTCGCCGGAATCCACGGCCCGTCGCGCATTTCGCAGCGCACGTCGGGCCTATCGCCGTAATCGCGGATCGCAACGAACGACAGCAGCGGCTGCAGCCAGCGTGGCACCTCGGTGCCCGCCGGCAGAAACAGGCGCCCGCCAAAACAGCCGAGCGCAGGGTTCGCGGCGATGGTGGCGAGCCCGCGTGCCACGTAGTCAGGTGCGAGTTCGTTGTCGTCATCCACGAACAGGATCCACGGGCTGTCACTGTCGGCGATGGCGCGCGCCCGTGCGTGCACGTTGCCGAGGCGCTCCTCGCACACGATGCGGACTGGCAGGCCCGCCGCCGTCAGCGGCGCGACGTCGTCCGCGCCGAGCGGCGGCTGCGAACGATTGTCCACAACGAGCACGCTAAGGCCGGCTGCATCGCGCTGCGCTGCGATTGCCTCGAAACAGGAGCGCAGCACGTCGCGGCGCGGGTTGTGCGTACAGACGCACACAGTCACCTGGTCGGCATTCACGGCTTCAGTCATTGGGGACTACCACTCCGTTGCGTTCCGAAACGAGTCGCCGTCGGGTTTGGCGATACCTGGCGTGCAAGGCCAGGCGAAAACGGGCGAAAAAGCGCTGGCGCGGGTCCGGATGAACCAGCGCCGCGGCGGCCGTTCGCAGGGCCCCGCGCGCGCCGCCAAGATCACCGGGCGAGCCCCGCACGGCATCGGTCGCTCCCTGCCCCCGCGCGCGGGCCAGCAGCCAGCGCCGGGTCATGCGTTCGGTCGGAATATGGTGGTGCACGGTCGCGGCCGGTTCGTACCAGGTGCGGTGCCCTGCGGCTTCCAGTCGGTCGACGAGGTCCTGCTCCTCGCCCGACAGCAGGTTGCGCCCGACACGGCCCAAATCTGTCCGAAACCCGCCGGCCACGCGCACGGGCGCGGTGCGAAAGGCCATGTTGGCGCCGACCAGAAAGCGCGGTGCGCGCAACTCACAGGGTTCCGCGCACCAGTCCACCACCGACAGGCACAGCAGCAGGTCCGGGTGCAACCAGCGCGGCGGCGGCGACTCGAACGCGGGCAACGTCCGCCCGCCGACGGAGCCGATCGCGCCGTCGGACTCGAAGCGCGCCAGCAGCGCCGCCAGCCAGCCGGGTTCCGCCACGGCGTCGTCGTCCAGGTAGGCGATGAGCGGGCTCGCGGCGCGCCCCAGCGCGTGGTTGCGTGCGCGCGACAAACCGGCGATCGGCTCGTGCAGGCCACGCACCCGGGCACCAAACGATCGCACCACGGCGGGCGTCTCGTCCCGCGAGCCGTTGTCGATCACCAGCACCTCGAAGCGGTCGGCCGGCATGGTCTGCCGCATCACGCTCCCGAGCGCCGCCCGCAAGTGGCGTGCGCGGTCACGGGTGCAGATGGCGACGGTGATGGAGGGCAACGTCATGGCTTTCTCCGAAGACGGCGCGGGGTGATTGACAGGTCGCCCTCCATATTTGGGGCTATCCGGCTTGGCGGGATCGGGTACCCGCCGCGCGGCACGGCCCAACCAAAAGAGCCTGTCACGGTGACACCCCCGGCCGCGACACGCGCGCCTGCACGGCCACCGCGTCGTGGTTGATGTCCAGCCGCGGGCCCGGCGTCACGACAAAGGCGATGCGGGCACGCGCCGGCACCTGCACGGTCAGATCGAACGGCTCACGCCGTTTCGGCCCGGGCTCCAGCAGGCGTTCGAACACCGGCCGGCCGTCGACCAGGACGCACGCGCCGGCGCCGTCGCCCTGGCCCTGGCGCGAAAAAGCGCCGCTGACGCGCAGCGGCCCGGCGGCGTGGCTGTGGAACGTGCGCACCGCCCACACGGCGTCATCGCGCGTGCGCGCGGGATGCTGGGTATCGATACCCACCCGCAGCACCGGCCAGCGCGGATCGCCAAAAAAGTATTCCCAGCGCGAGGCGCGCTTTTGCAGGGACGCCGACGCCCCGACCGGCCCACCGCAGGGGTGGTCCGGGTCATCGGGCGGCGGCATGCGGTAGGCGTCGTAGGTCCAAGACGTCGACGGCGTGTCGACGTCGAAGTCGGCGCTCGCGTCGGCAAGCAGCGCGTCCGGCCGCGGTGCATCGATGCGCGTCGCCGCCCCTTGCAGATACTGGGGATGGTCGTTCAGCGTAAGCGTGCTGATGCCGGCCGCCAGCGGCCGCGTGGCGCCGACCATGTCGACCAGAACACCGTCCTGCGGCATGTCGACGCGGGCGGCCAGCGGCCCGTCCGGCGCCCACAGGACGTACGTGCGCTGGCCGGCGCGCTCGAACCGATACACGTGGGTGCGCGGATCGGTCGGTTCCCGGACGACTTCGGTGGCGCCGTCCAGCAGGCGGATTAGCGTGGCATAGGCGGCGAATGCCGGCGTCGGCGCGTAGCGCCCCAGCGGGTCGGCGTCCGCCCGCAGCAGCCCCATGCCCTGAAACTCCGCATAGTCGCGCAGCAGGTACCAGTACATGCGCTCGACACCGGCTTCGCGCAGCACTACCGCCATCCGCACCAGATACGCCGCCGTGGCCGCGCGGTCGGCGGCGCTGCGGGTGCCGGCGCCGGTGCCGAACTCGGTTACCCAGATTGGCGCTTCGCCGCCAGCCGCCCGCAGCCGCTGGCGCAGGTCGGCAATGTCTCTGCGGGCGCCCTCGGGATCGCCACGGTACGGGTGCACCGCCACCGCGTCCCAGTGTTTTTGGGCACCGTGAGCGATCAGCCCATCAAACCACGGCATCGGCACCTTGACCGCTGCCCCGCCGACCACCGTGATGCCTGGCGCGGTCGCCTTGAGCTTTGCGTACGTGTCGGTCAGCAGCGCCGCGTAAATGCCGTCACGATCCAACTGACATGGGCCGGAGCAAAACGTGCCGTTGATCTCGTTCCACACCTCGACGGCGTGAAACTGAGCGCCATAACGCCGCAGCAACTCGGCGCCATAGTCCGCAAAGGCGGCACGCCCTGCCGGCGTGAATGGCGTCTTGCCGCTGTCGTAGTTGGAGTTGGCGAAGCTGAGCACCAGCAGCGGCTCGATGTGCGCCTGACGCAGCGCGGCCATGTAGCGCGCGTAGTGCGGCGGGTCGGCGTAGGTGCCGGGCTGAGGCTCGATCTGTTGCCAGTACTGCTCATCGCGCACGGTACCGATGCCGGCCCGCGCGATGGACGGCACGATGTCGAGCGCCCAGCCCTGCGCGAAATGGGTCATCACGCCGAATGTCCGGCTCAGAGGGATGTCCTGCTCGATCACCGCGAAGGCGCGGCGCGGCGCGTTGGCGTCCGAGCCGGCCACCACCTCGTAATACCCGGGCGGCAGCACCGGGAGCACGAGCTCGGTCCGCGACACCGGCACGGCGAGCCGCTGGCGTTCCGTACCCTGCCAGTCGACGATTCGCAGCGGCACGTCGACCGCCTGCCCGAGGCTTAGCCGGGCCTGCTCGTGCGGTCCGTAAACGGCGGGACTGCGATCCAAGGTGAACTCCCCGGCGCCGTGGCTGACCATCGAAACGGCGGCGGCCAGCACCGCAACGGCGCCGCATGCCGCTTGCCGGCGACAGCCGGCGCTAGTCATTCGTGGCGGCTCCCGTAGCCCGCCAGGGCAAGGCGCTCAGGCGGCCGCGGCCCGGCTCCATGTCCGGGTAGTAAGCGCTCAGACCATGGCCGTAGGCGGGTACCTCGTCGCGCTGGCGCGCGGCGTTCAAAACTACGTGCAGGGGCGTCGCGCAGGCGCGCTCGAGCAATGCGTAAGCTTCCGCGGCGCTCGCACAGGAGGTCCGGCCGGCGCGCACCAGCAGCACGGTGGCGTCCACCGCGCAGGCCAGCACCTGCGCATCGACCACCGCCAGCAGCGGCGACGAGTCGAGGAGCACCACGTCGAAGTCGCGCCGCAGCATGGCCAGCAGCGCCTCGAATCGTTCGGAGGTCAGCAGCACTCCGGGATCCGCATGCACGCGCCCGGCCGGCAGCACTTGAAGCGTTGACGCTGGATCGGTGTACAGCGGCGGCGGCCGGTTGTCGGTGGCGCCAAACCAGTCGCCGAGACCCGACGCGGCCACTACCCCGGCCGCGGTGTGCAAGGTCGGCTTGCGCAGGTTCAGATCAACCGCCACCACCCGGCGCCCCGTGCCCGCCAGCAATCGACCAAGTGCCAGCAGGGTGCTGGTTTTGCCCTCGCCCGGCAGTGGCGACGTGAACAGCACCACCCGGGGTGGGTGGTGCAGGTCGTTCAGTCCCAGCTGGGTATGGATGCGCCGCAGCGCCTCGCTGTATTCCGAATGCGGCGCGCGCAGCACCCAGCGCGGTGGCGGCACGGGGCCGGCCCACCGGTTTCGGACGAGCGGCAGCGACCCCAGCGGCGGCGTGCCCAGGAGCCGCTCGAGGCTGGCGCGGGTGCGCACCGTGCGATCCATGCCCTCGCGCAGCAGCGCCAGCATGACGCCGATCAGCAAGGCCGTGGCGGCCGCAATGAGCTGCAACAGCCGCGCATTGGGAAACGACGGCGCCAAGGGCGGGGTGGCGCGCGAGATGACGCGCGCGTCCGCCAGCACGTGCGAGCTCTGGGCAGCCGTTTCCTTGGTGCGGGTCAGGAAGGTCTCGAGAAGGAGCCGGCTGGTCTCGGCGTCGCGTTCGAGCTGGCGCAGGCGGACATCGTTGGCGCCCTGTTTGCCCGCCTTCGAGCGCAGGGTGTCGAGGCCGGCCGCGATGGCGTTCTCGCGGGCTCGCGCCACGGCCGCCTCATTGCGAAGCGTGCTGATCACTTTGGCGACCTCGGCAGTGATCGCCTTGTCGGTTTCCCACAATTGGGCCTTGGCCGCCACCATCCGCGGGTGCGACGGACCGTACTGCTCCGCCAGATCCGCGATGTCACGTTGCAGAGTGGCCTGCTGCTGACGCAGCGTGAGGATCAGCGGCGAATCGAGCACATCACCGGGCGCGTCCCGGTTCGGCCCGCGGACCAGCTTCTCGATCTCGCCCAGACGGGCCTCGGCGGCGGCTCGCTCGGCACGGGCCTGCACCAGCTGGGCCGACAGTTCCGAGGCTTCCTCATCGCCCAGGCGCTCGGTATTGGCGCCGCGCAGCAGGCCGGTGCTGGCGCGATAGGCTTCGACCGCCGCCTCGCGATCGCGCACGTCCGCCTCGAGCTCACGGCTGCGTGCCGCCAACCAGCGCTGCGCGACGTCGGTCGTCTCCCGCTTGGTGTCGATCTGCAGTTCGAGGTACTGCTCGGCCACTGCGTTGGCCAGACCGGCGGCCTTCTCCGGCGTGCTGGCATGGGCCGTCAGGGAGATGACCCGCGATCGGCCAAGCGGCACGACCTCCAGGCGACCCAGCAGAACCTTCGCCGCGAGGTTGCGCTGCTGAGCCGGTGTCAGTTCCGGGACCACCTCGTCTGGACTGTCACGGCCAAGCAGCGGCGCCCACCAGGGGGGCTCTGGGCGCACCAGACTGGGGTTGAACTCGGGGTCGCCGACCAGGCCCAGCGTATCGACGACGCGCAGCGCCAGGTCGAACGAGCGCAGCACGTACACCTCGCTGGCGGCGCCCTCGGCGTCGCCGCGCAGCGCCGACGCCACTGCCTGTACGTCCAGCACCGGTGGTTCGGGTGCGATCATCACCTGGGCGTCGGCCGTGTACACCGGCGACAGGCGGGCGATGAGCGCCCGCGCCGCCACCAGGGCGATGCCCACCGTGACCAGAATGATCCACTTGCGGCGCCACAGCACGCCCGGTAGCTGTCCGAGGTCGAAGTCACGCTCTGGCGCAACGCTTGGCGAGTGCACGGTCAGTTGTTGCATGACGCCTCCCGGGCGTTAAAAGAACCGCTCCGGAATTTCAAGGATGTCGCCGGGCAGCACCGGTGCGTCCGGCGGCGCCTTCTCGCGCGACTGTTGGCCACCCACCGTCCGGGTGATGTAGGCATGGCCCTGTTTGGCGCGGTAGGTGTAGCCGCCGGCCAGGGCCGCCGCACTTCTTACATTGATACCGGCGGCGTACGGGTAACTGCCGGGCGCCTTGACCTCGCCCAGGATGAAGAACGGCCGGTACTGCAAGACCTCCACGCTCACCTTCGGATCGACCAGATAGTCGGGCGACAGGGCACCGGCAATGGCAGCCGCGAGCGCCGCCGGCGTCTTTCCGGTCGCCTCGACGGCGCCGATCAAGGGCAGCGATACGGTGCCGCTGGTGCTGACGTTGAAGTCGCCCGACAGGTCGGTCTGGCCGAACACCACCACCCGCACCCCGTCACCGGGCCCGAGCGTGTAGTGGCCAAGCGGATCGCCCGCCGGGGTGCCGGCTGCGGCCAGGGTACTGACCATCAGAAGCCACGCGCCCAGCGTCAGAATGCCCAGCCGGCGATGCCTGCGGCGGGCGGTGTCAGTACTGCAGGACAACGGTCTGCTCCACGAAGGTTTGGGTGAAATCGCGCCCGCCGCCACTGCCATCCTGCTGGCGGCGCACCAGCTGCAGGCGCAGTTGCAGGCGCCGGTTGGCCATGTAGTTGGCACCAAAGCTGGACTGCCAGAGGGTCTCCCGTCGCTCGGAGCCGTCGTACCGCCGCCCCGTGTAGCGACCGCTGGCCACCAGCAGCAGGTTGCGCAGCAGCTCGTGCTCGAGCTCCAGCGCGACGTCGGTCGACAGGTAACCCGACGCGCCCGGGTCGATACTTTCCTGAACCGAACGCTGTCCCTGCAGGTGCAGCGTGCTCAGCGGGGTGATGTTCCAGGACAGATCAGCGCCGAATCCGATCCCCGTGTTGTCCTCGAAATCCGCTGCCTCATAGCGCTGCCGGTAGTAGCCGACGAAGACACTGCCGAAGATCAGGTCCGTCAGCTCGAGATTCAGACCCAGGTCCGCCTCGTACCCGGACGAGTCGCGGTTGATGCCGGTCGGCCCCAGTACGTCGTAGTCCTGCGCGGTGTGGGCACCGCGGACAAACACGCCGTAACCGGGCCACACCGAATACCGCAGCTGACCCTCGCCACGCACTGCCTGGCGATTCCGGTCATCCCCAAGCAGCGTGCCCGGCGGCAGGCCCACGGCATCCACCGCATCGAACTGGTAATCGCGCCACTCGCCGCCCAGGCGCGCCTCGAAGCGACCGAACGGATGCGCCCAGCCGAGATTCGCCTCGGCAACCTGGTACTGGCTCTGTTCCGCCCCGACGGTGCTGTCCGGCGATGCGCGGTCCTCGTGCTGGCTCGAGACGGACGTGCCGCCGAAAACGGATGACGCCCGCCCGAGATCCAGCCGCCCTTCGGCAAAGGCCTGCCAGTCGTCGTAGTTTTCGCTGGAAAAGTCCTGATGCCGGCCGCTGGACAAGTTGGCGCCCGCCCTGAGGGCATGCCGCGTCCAGTCCGAACGCAGCTCGACCCGCGGCGCCAACACGGTGACGAAATCGGCGTCGGTGCGTTCCTCGCGGGCGAACAGGTTGTCGTTGTAGCCGAGCCGCAGGTCGGCGCGGGCGGAGAGCAGGAAGGCACGGATCCGCAATCCCAGCGGATCGAGCTCAGGCCGGGCTCGGGTGCGCGGCGTGACCGAGCGCGCCTCCTCAGGTCTGCGCCGAATGTCCGGCTGCCGGGTATCGAGCGCCGGCTGACGCAGCTCCGGCGCCAGTTCGACCGCCGCCGCGGGCGCAGCCATCAGCAGCGCCTTGAAGACGCCGCTTGCCGCGGCGAGCCGCAGGAAGTCGCCGCGCGTTGAGCCGCGCATTGCCAGACCGTCGCCGAATCTCATGCAAGTGATTTCAGCAAATGCCATGCCACCCGCCGGTGGCAGATGCTGATTCGCGTCGGATCAGGCCGCCCCGTTCCCGAGCCAGTCCGTAGCGCGCCCGGGCGTGGAAGCGTGACCTCCCGGGCCGTTTCAGACGAACACCCGCCATGCAAACGCCGCAAAAACGCACGCGGCCGATGGCGCGGCGGCGCCGCGACAGGCTGTTTCCTTAGAATATTCGCCCTGCCCCTGCACCCCGGTACCCAACATGACCGCCACCCTGATCCTGATCCGCCACGGCCGCTCGCTGTGGAACGAGCAAAACCGCTTTACCGGCTGGGTGGACGTGCCGCTCATGGAGCGCGGCTGGCAGGAGGCGGAGGCCGCCGGGCAACGGCTGGCCGGGTATCGGATCGACGCCGCCTACACCTCGCACCTGCAGCGGGCAATCTGCACCCTGCAGGTGGTGCTGCGCGCCAACCAGGGCGGGCGCACGCCGATCTTCATCCCGGCCCCCGACACGGTGCCGCGCGAGAGCTACCAGCCGAACGACAGCGAATTCCCGGCCTACCTGCACGTGACGGCGCTGGCCGAGCGCCACTACGGCGACCTGCAGGGCCTGAACAAGGACGAGGTGCTGGCGCAGTATGGCGAGGAGCAGTTCGTGAAATGGCGCCGCGGCTACGACACCCCACCGCCGAATGGCGAGAGCCTGAAGGACACCGTGGCGCGCGCCCTGCCCTATTTCGACGCCGAGATCCGCCCGCGCCTGGTGCGCGGCGAGACGGTGCTGATCTCCGCCCACGGCAACTCGCTGCGGGCGCTGACCAAGGAGCTGGAAGGCATCTCGGACCAGGACATCATCAAGCTGGAAATCCCGACCGGCGTGCCGATCGTCTACCGCCTGGACGTGGACGGCGACCGCCTGACGATCGTCGACAAGCAGGTGCTCGACGCCGGCTGAGCGCGTCATGAAGCGCCCTGCCCTGCCGCGCACGGTGTGGGTGCTCGGCTTCGCCTCGCTGCTGAACGACACGGCGAGCGAGATGATCATGCCGCTGCTGCCGGTGTTCCTGACTGCCACGCTCGGGGCCGCGCCGGCGGCGGTCGGCCTGATCGAAGGTCTGGCCACGGCGGCGTCGAGCGCGCTGCAGATCGTGTCGGGGCGCCTGGCGGATCGCGGCGTCAGCACCCGCCGGCTGGTGCTCGGCGGCTACGGCGTGTCGAACCTGGTGCGCCCGCTGATTGCGCTCGCCTGGGCCTGGCCGGTGGTGCTGCTGCTGCGCTTTGCCGACCGCATCGGCAAGGGCCTGCGCACCGCGCCGCGCGACGCGCTGCTCGCCGCGTCGGTGGCCGGCCCGCACCGCGGCGCCGTGTTCGGCTTTCACCGCGCCATGGACCACGGCGGTGCCATGCTGGGGCCGCTGTTGGCGTTCGCCCTGCTGCAATGGGGATACAGCACGCCGCAGGTGTTCGCCGCCTCGGTGGTGCCGGGCGTGCTGGTGCTGCTGTGCCTGGGCTTTGGCTTGCGCCGATCGCCACCGGCGGCTCCCCAGCCGCCCGCCCGGCTGCGCTGGAACGCGCTCGACAGATCGGTCCGGGGCCTCATCGGCGCCGCCGGCCTGCTGGCGCTGGCCAACGTGCCGGATGCGTTTCTGGTGCTGTGGGCCTTCCAGGGCGGCATTCAGGTGGCGTGGTTGCCGCTGCTGTGGGCGGCTGCGCATGCGGTCCGCTCGGCGGTCTCGATCCCGGCCGGGCGACTGTCGGACAAGCTTGGGCGCCAGCCGGTGATGACCGGTGGCTGGCTGATCCGCGCCGCGCTGCTGGTCATCATGGGCAGCGTGGCTCAGGACGGCCCCATGCTGTGGGCCCTGTTCCTCGCCTATGCCGGCGCCACCGCCTGTACGGAAGGCGCCGAGCGGGCCCTGATCGGCGACCATGCGCCCACGGAGCAGAAAGGCACCGCGTTTGGCATCTACCACCTGGTGTCGGGGCTGCTGGTGCTGCCCGGCGCGGTGCTGTTCGGCGCCATCTGGCAGACCCTGGGTCAGGGCAGCGCGTTTGCCACCGCCGCGGCATTGACGGCGCTGGGTGTCGGCATCTTCACCTGGCGGGTCAGGCGGCCAGCGCTCGCGGGCTGATTCCCGGGAGGACGCTGAAAACTTCCGCCCATGGAATGCTGCCGATCGTGGCGCCCGTGAAATGCGCCACCGATCAAGGGCCGCGGCCCTGGCTGGTCGCCAAGGCATCCTGCCAGGAAGAAACCGCCGGCACCGCCTCACGCTCCCGGCTGCGTACCCGCCAGCATGGCGTGATGGATTTCCGGCTCGAAACCGAACTGGCGCATGTCCGTCATGCGCTGCGGGTACAGCACGCCGTCCAGGTGGTCGCACTCGTGCTGCACCACGCGGGCGTGAAAGCCGCTCGCCTCGCGCTCGATCAAATGTCCCCGCTCGTCGAGGCCGTGGTAGCGGATGGCGCGTGGCCGCGGCACCAGGCCACGCAGGCCGGGCACGCTGAGGCAGCCCTCCCAGCCCTCCTCGGGCGTCGGGTCCAGCACCTCGATCACCGGGTTGATCAGCACCGTACGCGGCACCGGATCGGCCTGCGGATAGCGTGGGTTGTGCGTGACACCGAACACCACCACGCGCACCGACACGCCGATCTGCGGCGCCGCGAGACCCGCGCCGCTGCACCCCGCCATGGTGTCGAGCATGTCCTGGATCAGCGCCGCCACCGCCGGGTCGCGCACGTCCTCGATGCGCTGCGCGGTCCGCGCGAGGCGCGGATCGCCCATCCGCAGTACTTCCCGAATTGCCATCGTTGTCTCCGCTTTGGGGCGCCGTGTGCGCAAGCGTAGCGCTGCCCTGCGGGGATGACATCATCCGGGGCTTGCGTCACCCGGCCGGGAATCCTGTGCGCGCAGCGCACCGAGCGGTGCCAGAACCACCTCGGCGCTGGCCAGCACGGCGCCGTTCGCCAGCACGATCTGGCACCTGTAGGTATCGCGCAGCGATGCACCGCTGCCGCTGGTCATCGGTTTGCCGATCAGGATGTTGAGCATGGCGTTGCTGGCCAGAACGGCCATGCGCGGTCGGCTGACCGAGTAGCGGTGCGACACGTAAACCAGGGGATCCTGCTGGAAGGCGTGGCCCTCGTACTGGCCCCGTTCCAGCAGGGCGCAGGACAGGTAACTCAAGGGGAAAATGTCCGGAAAATCGATCCGGTCATCGATTTCGTCGATGTAGGCACTCGGCTCGACGCCGGCTCCCAGCAGAAAGGTTTTGCCGTTGCCGGTCATCACGAATTTGCGCTTCAGGAATGTGCTGCCGTCGGCCAGATAGCTTCGGTCCGGCCACGCCGCCAACTGCCCGGCCTCGGCCGGCGGTGTCATGTCGAGTAAGGGCACGGCGGATTCGCGCTTGAAACCGAGCAGTACCGGCGCGCCGTCGGCCCGGAGCACCAGCCGGTTGCTCAAGACGGGCGCCGGGCCGGCATCGAGACGGCTGCCGCGCACCTCCGCCTGCACGCACGCATCCGGCAACACGGCGCCGGCGAAGGCCAGCTGGTAGTTGCCGAATGCAAGGCCGTGACCTTGCAGCAGGGCCTCCTCGCCGTGTCTGATCCGGTGCCTGCGCACGGCGTCTTCGAGCAACGCCGCCTGCTGGAAACCCAGCACCAGTGGACCCGCAAACGGGTTGCCGGCGATCTCCCGCCAGCGCAGCTTGTCGTGAAACGGGTTGAAATCGTCGGTCGCGTAACGCGCCGCGTCGATATGCAGCTGCGTGTAAGCCGTTTCGATTACGGTTGTGTGCAGGGTCGTCGTCAACATGCTGCATTCCTTGCAATGCCCGATGTGGCAACCGGCCCGTTCGGCAACCCCCGGCCTGGCCGCGTGTCCAGTTATCGGTTGCCCCGACATCCGGCTTGACGGGGCGCTGTCCGGGAACCGGATGTTGGGCATCGAAGCTTGGGGAGATGCTGAAAAATCCCGTCCCTGGGATTTTTCAGCTCGCCGCATCGCGGTGCACGCCCGCGGTGCGCTCCCTGGATCAATGACTTGCGCCATTGATCCAGGCCGGGGCGTCCTGCCCCGCTTGGGAAGCGCTGAATAAATCAGCGCTTCCCAAGCCATTAGACTGCATGCCCCAGCCGCCCCAGACCCGCATGTCCGCGCCGCACACCCCCGCAAATCCCGCCGCCGGCCCGGCTTACGCCCTGCTGGCGGCGCTTGGGTTTTCCCTCAAGGCCATTTTCGTCAAGCTCGCCTACGCCTGGCACGGCGTGGATGCCATCAGCCTGCTGGCGCTGCGCATGCTGTTTGCGCTGCCGTTCTTCCTGCTGCTGGCCTGGCATTCGCAAGCCGGCAGCGCGCGCCTGACGGCGAGCGACTGGCTGCGCATCGGCTGGCTTGGCCTGACCGGCTATTACCTTGCCAGCATCCTCGATTTCTGGGGGCTCGCCCACATCAGCGCCGGCCTCGAGCGGCTGATCCTGTTCACCTACCCCACGCTGGTGGTTCTGATCAGCGCCTGGCTTGGGCGCCGGCGCATCGCCCGGTCGGACGCGCTGGCGCTCGCCCTGTCGTACTCCGGCATTGCGCTTGCCTTCGCCAGCGACCTGCGCCTGGCCAGCGACCGCGGTGCGCTGTTGCTGGGCAGCGCGCTGGTATTCGGCTCGGCGGTGGCGTACGCGCTGTATCTGCTGGCCAGTGGCCGGACCATCGCGCGACTCGGCACGCGGCGCACGGCGGCCTACGCCATGCTGGTGTCGACCGCGCTGGTCTTGCTGCACTTTGTGCTTGCCCAGCCGCTGTCCGGGCTGCGCCAGCCGCTGTCGATCTACGGCCTGGCCTTCGCCATGGCGGTGTTCTGCACGGTGCTGCCGTCGCTGTTTCTGGCCGAGGCGATCAAGCGTTGCGGCGCCGGCAAGGTGGCGCTGATCGGCTCGGCCGGACCGATCATCACCATTTACCTTGGCGTGGTCGCGCTCGGCGAGCCCGCCACCGGGGTGCAGCTTGTCGGTGCCGCCCTGGTGCTGGGTGGCGTGTTTCTGGTCAGCCGCCCAGGGCCGCCGAAAGTTGCCTGAGGTCTGGATAATGCCGGCCGCCGTCGCCTTTTGACCGCTCCATGAATCGCAGCAACCGTCGTTTCAAGCCCCCCGTCGCGCAAGCGCTCGCCGCGCCGCTCGAGATCGAGCGCATGGCCGACAACGGCCAGGGCGTGGCGCATGTGGACGGCAAGCTGGTGTTCGTGGCCGGCGCCCTGCCCGGCGAGCGCGTGCAGGCCGCGCGCGTGAAGCGGCACGCCAATTACGACGAGGCCACCGCGACCGACATCCTCGAAGCCGCCGCCGAGCGGGTGACGCCGCCCTGCCCGGCCTACGAGCGCTGCGGCGGCTGTGTCCTGCAGCACCAGGACCACGCCGCGCAGGTGCGCGACAAGCAGATGCACCTGGCCGACAAGCTGGCGCGCATCGGCGGCGTACAGCCTGACGGCTGGCTGAGCCCTGTGCTCGGACCGGCCTGGCATTACCGGCGCCGGGCGCGGCTGGGCGCGCGGCTGGTGCCAAAAAAAGGCTCCGTGCTGGTGGGTTTTCGCGAGCGCCGCTCGTCGTACCTCACCGACATGACCGAATGCCCGGTGCTGGACGCACGCCTGTCGGCCTTGATCGCGCCGCTGCGCACGCTGATCGCGAGCCTCTCGGCGCCCGACCAGGTGCCGCAGATCGAGGCCACCGCCACCGACGGCGAGGTCGCGCTGGTGCTGCGGCACCTGGTGACGCTGACCGACGCCGATCGGGCTGCGCTCACGGCCTTCGCCGGCGCGCATGGCGTGCGCTGGTTCCTGCAGCCGGGCGGGCCGGCGTCGGTCTACCCGTTGACGCCGGGCGACGACCGGGCACTCGGCTATCGTCTCGAGGCGTTCGACCTCGGCATCGAATTCGGCCCGCTCGACTTCACGCAAGTGAACTTCGCCATCAACCGGCAGCTGGTGCCGTTGGCGGTGGACCTGCTGCAGCCGCAACCCGGCGAGGCGGTGGCGGATCTTTTCTGCGGGGTGGGCAATTTCAGTCTGGCGCTCGCGCGGCGCGGCGCCCGGGTGCTGGGGCTGGAGGGCGAGGACGCGCTCGTCGCGCGCGCTCGCGACAACGCCCGCCGGGCCGGTCTTGGCCCGCAGTGCACCTTCGAGCGGGCGAATCTTTACGACGACGCGCCAGCCGTACTGCCGCGATTGGCCGGCTGCGCGGCCTGGCTGCTGGACCCGCCGCGCTCCGGTGCGCAGGCGCTGTGCAGCGCCGTGCCGCGGCCCGGCCCGGCGCGCATCGTGTACGTGTCCTGCAACCCCGCCACGCTGGCGCGCGATGCCGGCCTGCTGGTGGGCCAGGGCTATCGGCTGGCCAAGGCGGGCATCGTGGACATGTTTCCGCACACCGCGCACGTGGAATCCATCGCCGTGTTCGAGAGAACCTGAACGATGACCGCCCTGATCGACCAGCACTGCGCGCCGCTGCCGCCCGCCTCGCCCTGCCTGACGCCCGCGCAATGGCAGGCGCTGCTGGGCCAGATCGACCCGGCCTGGTCGGTCATCGACGGCCACCACCTTGAACGCCGCTACCGCCTGCCGGACTTCGCCAGCGGCCTGGCGCTGGTCAACCGCATCGGTGCGCTGGCCGAGGCGCAGGACCACCACCCCGACCTGCTGCTCGGCTGGGGCCGGGTCGAGATCACGCTGTGGACGCACTCGGTCGGCGGGCTCAGCCGCAACGACTTCATCCTCGCCGCGCACATCGACAGCCTGACGCCATGAGCAAGGCCACCATCGCGCAAGCGGTTGACTTGCTGCGTGCCGGGGAGGTCGTGGCGATGCCGACGGAAACCGTCTATGGCCTGGGCGCTGACGCACTCAACCCCGCCGCGGTGGCGCGCATCTTTGCGCTCAAGGGCCGCCCGACCGACCACCCGCTGATCATCCACCTGCCGCCCGAGGCGAAGCTCGACGACTGGGCGGCCGACGTGCCAGCCGCGGCGCGCGCGCTCGCCGCCGCCTTCTGGCCCGGGCCGCTCACGCTCATCCTGCCGCGCGGACCGCGCGTGCCCACGGCCGTCACCGGCGGCCAGGACACCGTCGCCCTGCGCGTGCCGGATCACCCGCTGGCCTTGGCGCTGCTGCGCGCATTCGGCAGCGGCATCGCGGCACCGTCCGCCAACCGCTACGGCCACATCAGTCCAACCACGGCGGCGCACGTGCGGGCGGAGTTCGGCGACACGGTGTCGCTGATCCTGGACGGCGGCCCGTGCCGAGTCGGCATCGAATCGACCATCGTCGATCTGAGCCGCGGTGCGCCGGTGGTGCTGCGCCCCGGCGCCATCACCGAGCCGGATATACGCCGCGTGCTCGGCGGCAGCGCAGGCAACCCGGCGCCCGGCGCGGGGCCCCGCGCACCGGGTCTCGTCAAACGGCATTACGCGCCGCGCACGCCGGCCGAGCTGGTCGCCGGCAGCGCCCTGGCCGCCCGGCTGGCCGAGCTGACCGGCGAGGGACATGAGGTCGGCGTGCTGATCCTGGGCGACAAGCCGCCCGCAACAGGTATCGCGCTGCCCGCCGCCCCAGCCGCCTACAGCCGCGGCCTGTACGCCGCCCTGCGCGAGCTGGACCGGCGCGGATACGCTCGCCTTCTCATCGAAGCCCCGCCCGAGACCGAGGCCTGGCGGGCCATCAACGACCGCCTGCGGCGCGCCGTGGCGTGATCGGAACTGCTGCGTGGCTCGTCCTTGGGGTGCACCTTGGGCGGGTGGCAAGTAATGCACCGGCTGGCACAATCCAGGCCCTCCGGCGTGCTGCATGGCGCGTCGCCAACGCGGAGAAACTGATGACTCGCCGTCCCGTGTTTTTCGTGCTTGCGCTGTTCCTGTCGTCCGCTCAGGCGGCATTCCTGTTCCCGGAGCAGCCGCCCGTCGCCTCCTCGACCGCAGACGACCCTGCCATGGGCAGCTACCTGCAAGGCGTTCAGGCGTTGCGTGACAATCATCTGCTGACTGCCGAGGACGCCTTCAAGGCCGCTCTCGAGGCCAACCCCCGCATGGTGCAGGCCCTGATCGGGCTGGCCGACGTGGCGTTGAAGCGAGACGACCGCGACGCGGCCCAATCGTCGATCGACAAGGCGATCCAGATCGCGCCCAGTTACGACGGCGCGCAACATGCGCTCGGCCTGTTCCACGCGTCAGGCAAGGACTACCCCGCGGCCGAGACGGCACTCAAGAAAGCAATCGAACTCAACCCGAAGAACCTCGCGGCACGCAACGCGCTCGGCGGCCTCTACGCCAATGCCATGCAACGCCCGAGCGATGCCGTGGCCGCCTACCGGGCGGCGCTCGAGATCGATCCCACGCAGATCGAAGCACGTATCGGTCTTGCGCAGGCACTGGCGGCGACCGGCCAGTTCAGCGCGGCGGAAACGGAACTGGTGGCAGCCAGCAAGGCGCAGCCGAGTTCGCCGTTCCCCCAACTGGTGTTGGGGCGAATGCACTTCTCGCGTGGCAATACCGAAGCCGGCAACAAGGCCATCGACGCCGCCTTGAAAATCGACCCTGATTTCGTCCCGGCCCTGCTGGACAAGGCTGATGGGCTTGCTCTGGCCGGCGAAACCGACGCCGCACTGGCGCTTTATGACCGCGCGATTGCGCGGGATGACAGAAACGCCAGCGCGCATTTCAAGCGCGCGGTCCTGTTGCAGCAGCAGGGACGGAACGCCGAAGCGCGTCAGAGCTACCTCGACGTGATCGCCATCGATCCGCAATTCGCCGCGGCCTACAACAATCTGGCCTGGATGCAGGCGGACTCGCGCGACCGCCTGGATGAGGCCGCGCAATGGGCTGCCACAGCCATTCGGCTTGATGCTGACAACGCCGCCTACCGCGACACGCAGGCTTGGGTCTTCCGCGCCCAGCGCAGGTTTGACGAAGCCGAAACCGTGCTCGAGAAGGCGACCACCATGCAGCCGCCTCTCGCGGACGTTCGCTATCACCTGGGCGTGGTGTACCTGGACCGGGGCAAGGCCGACCCGGCGCGGCGCGCCTTCACGGAGGCGCTGGCCATCGACCCCAAGCACGCCGAGGCGGCGGCGGCACTCGAGAAGCTGAACGCCGGCGTCACCCCATAGCCATACGCTGCCCATTCCGCTCGCACCGTTCGAGGCTCGCGCGCGCACACCGGCCGCACGGCCTCAAAACCCTTCCGTGGCGGGAAGCTCGGCCTGCGCCTGATCGGTCAACTCGGCGGGCAGGGACTTGGACGCGTCGATCCCCAGCGCCTTCAGTTCCTCCGCCCGCTTGACCACGTTGCCGCGGCCGGAGACGAGCTTGTTGCGGGCGGCGTCGAAGGCGGTCTGCGTGCTTTTCAGGCGGCTGCCGACGGTTTCCAGATCCTGCACGAAGCCGACGAACTTGTCGTAGAGATCACCGGCGCGGCGGGCGATTTCCTGCGCGTTGCGGCTCTGGTGCTCGAAGCGCCACACGTTCTGGATCATGCGCAGCGTCGTCAGGAGCGTGGTCGGGTTCACGAGACCGATATTGCGTTCGAGCGCCTCGTTGAACAGCGCCGGCTCGGCGCGCAGCGCCTCCATGTAGGCCGGCTCCACGGGCACGAACAGCAGCACGAAGTCGAGCGAGCGCACCCCCGGCAGCTGGTGATAGGCCTTGTCACCCAGCCCGCGGATGTGTGCCCGCAGCGAGGCCACATGCTCGCGCAGCGCCTGCGCGCGCGCCACGTCGTCCTCGGCACTCACGTAGCGCTCGTAGGCCACCAGCGACACCTTGGCATCGATCACCACATCCTTGCCGTCCGGCAGGTGCACGATGGCGTCCGGCCGCTGGCGGCCGTCCTCGCCGGTGATGCTGACCTGAACCTCGTACTCGCGGCCCTTGGCCAGGCCGGACTGCTCCAGCACCCGCTCGAGCACCAGCTCGCCCCAGGCGCCCTGGGTGCGGGTACTGCCCTTGAGCGCCCGGGTGAGGTTCACAGCGTCCTCGGCCACCCGCTGGTTGAGATCGCGTAGCGTGTGGATTTCCTTCAAAAGCGACACCCGATCGCGCGATTCCTTGTCGTAAACGTCCTCCACGCGCTTCTGGAAGCCGCCGATCTGCTCGCGCAGCGGGTTCAGCAGGGCCTCGAGATTGGTCCGGTTCTGCTCGGTGAAGCGCTTGGACTTGTCCTCCAGGATGTCCTGCGCGAGGCTCTTGAACTGCTCCGCCAGCCGCAGGCGGGCGTCTTCGAGCAAGGCCAGCTTCTCCTGGCTGCGCCGGCGCTCCTCGGCGAGCTCCGTGCTGGCCCGCTCCAGGCGCACGGCAAGCGCCTGCACCTCGTCCGCCCGCGCCCGCAGCGCCAGGTCGCGCTCGTGCAAGGCGGTGTCGAGCGCCGGCAGGCGCGCGCATTCGGCCTCAAGGCGCGCGCGGTCCTCTACCAGGGAGCGCTGCTCGTCACGCAGGCTCGCGATCTGCGTCGCCACGTCCACCGCCTGCCGTTGAGCCGCCTCAAGGCGGGCGCGGTACTGGATCAGAACAATGGCCAGGGCGAAGGCGAGCAGCGTGGCCACCCCAGCCAGCGCAGCGACCACGGCAAGGGTGGAAAACTCCATGTCAGAAAAGCGTCCAAGTGACTGGTATGAGGCTTGCGAGGGAAGCTGTGATTGATTCAGCGATCCCCGATCGGGGCAGGATGCCCCGGCATGAATCGATGGCGCAAGCCACCCGATTCATGGAGCGCACCGCGGGCCGGCACCGCGACGCAGCGAGTTGAATACGTCACGAGATGGGATTTTCCAGCGTTTCCCAAAATGCCCGATCGAGCGGCGCGCCCGCGCCGCGCGAACACCCCACCCCCTGCGGAGACCCCGGCATGGACATTGGCATCCCCAGCGAGATCAAGGACAACGAGAGCCGCGTCGCGCTCACCCCGGCCGGCGCCGCCGCCCTGGTGGCACAGGGGCACCGCGTGCGGGTGCAGCGCCGTGCGGGTTTGGGTTCCGGTTTTGCCGACGAGGAGTACGCCGCCGCCGGCGCCACGCTGACCGACGCCGCGGGCGCCTGGGGCTGCGAGCTGGTAGTGAAGGTAAAGGAGCCCCTGCCGGCCGAGTACCGTTATCTGAACGGCCAATTGCTGTTCACCTATCTGCACCTGGCCGGGGTCGACCCGACGCTGACCGATGCCCTGCTCGCCAGCCGGACGGTTGGAATCGGCTACGAGACGGTGCGCGATGACACGGGCCACCTGCCGCTGCTGGCGCCGATGAGTGCCATCGCCGGCAACATGGCGGTCGCGGTCGGCGCCTGGTACCTGGCAAAACCACACGGCGGCATCGGCGTGCAGCTTGGACGGGTGCTCGGCGAACCGCACGGGTGCGTGACGGTGATTGGCGACGGCGTGGTGGGCAGCCATGCCGCCGCCAGCGCGGCGGCGCTCGGCGCCGCCGTGACGGTGTTCGGCGTCGACGCCGCTCGCGGCGAGGCGCTGCGCGCGGCGGTGCCGCAGATCAACTGGCGCCGGTCGACGCCGGAAGCAATCACCGCGGCACTTCCTGAAACCGACCTGCTGATCGGCGCCGTGTTGTTGCCGGGCGCCCGCGCGCCGCACCTGGTCAGCTCGGACATGGTCCGCCGGATGCGCCCCGGCACGGTCATCGTCGACGTCAGCATCGACCAGGGAGGCTGCATCGAAACGGCTCGCCCGACCAGCCATTCGGACCCGATCTACACCGTGAACGGAGTCATCCACTACTGCGTCACCAACATGCCGGGCGCATACCCGCGAACGGCGACCCTGGCACTGACCCAGGCCACCCTGCCCTACCTGCAGCAGCTCGCGGCCGGTGGTCGAGCGGTGCTGCTGGCCAACCCGCCACTGGCCAGTGGCGTCAACACGCTGGACGGTTACCTGACCCATCGGGCCTGCGCCCAGGACCTGGGCCTGATGGAACGCTACCGGGCGCTCGATCAGATATCGGACTGAGCGCCCCGGGTAAACACTGGGCGATGCGGCGCTGGCCGGCGCCGCGCATGGCCGCAGTCACGGCAAATCACCCGCATCCAACGCGGCGGAACTGTGGCTTTTTGCCGCTTTTGGACCGCCTGGCCGGGGTGATACTGGCCGTCGAATGGACCCGGGGCGAGGCTCCGGAGTGACCGAAGCGCACCGGTGACGGTGCGGCTTCGACTACCTGACGACGTGCCGCAAGGCCCGACCCGCCCAGACAACGATGAAAAGAGCATCCCGGTCCATTCCCCGCATGGGGACGCAGGCCGCGCCCCCCGCGCCGTGCAAGGCGCTGAAGTACCGCCGCTGCAACATTGCCCTCACGGCCATTCTCGTCGGCTTCGTCGCGGCAATGGCAATGGGCCGTGCGGATGCCTGGAACCACACCGTGCATCGGCACAACACGCTGCGGGCGCTCGGCACGCAACCGCAAATACCGCCCGACCGGGCCCGGCGGGGCCTTGGCATTGCCCGCGTCGTCGACCAGGGCGGGGCCTGCACACTGACCCGCGTCGGCGCCAAGACCCCTACCGCCCTGCGCACTGGGCTGGACGTGGCCACGGGCGACGCCATGAGCTGCGACGCCCACAGCTACGCGACCCTGGAGTTCGGGGACGGCTCGCAGCTGCGCGTGCAACCGAACAGCAAAATCCATCTCGACGCGACCTGGGGCGGCGGTTTTTTCGGGCAGGACTTTGCGCCGCAACGGGGATGGACGCAGAGCAGCGCACCGGCGGGGGAGCCGTCCAGTTCGCGCGTGCATTCGCTGTCTCCGGCGGCGATGACATCGGTGCACGGAATGCATGCGGGAATCGCGAGCGACAACGCCGCCACCTTGGGCGGCGAGGTAGAACGTGGACAAGTGAACGTCGCCGGACGGAATCGGACGATGCCTGCCGCGGCCAGCTTGGGCAGCTTTGCGATTCCGGCTGCGGCACCCCCGCCCGCGGTTGCGCTGCGGCTGCTCCCGGTATGAAGGCGCTGCGTCTGCCCCACGAGTCGACGGCCCGGACATGCGGGCGATTCAGCCTGCGCGACACCGCCGTGATCGGCATCGTGCTCGCGGTGCTGATGGTGGGGCTGATGGCCTCAGGCTTGCCGCGGCGCCTGAACGCCGCCATCTATGACCTCACGGCCGGGGCCACCCAACCCGCTCCCAGCAAGCAGATTCTCATCGTCACCATCGACGATAAAAGCCTGCAGGCAATCGGCCGCTGGCCCTGGTCCCGGCGCGTTCACGCCGCCTTTCTCGACCGGCTGGCCGCCGCCGGCGATACCACCGTCGGCTTGGACCTGCTGCTGGCGGACCGTGACCCCGAGCCCGCCGCCGACGATGCCCTGGCCGACTCCATCCGCAACCACGGTCGGGTCATCCTGCCGGTCGTGCCGGCCTCCCTGGTCGACGCCTCCGGCCTGACGACGGCCACCAGCCTGCCACCGATAGTCCGCTATGCCACCCTGGCGCACGCGGATGTCGATACCGACCCGGACGGCGTGGTGCGACGGATGTACCTGCGGGCCGGCCTGGGCATGCCGACCCTGCCCACCCTGGGGCTGGCGCTGATACAGGCGCGGGCCGGCATCGCCGGCAACGACGCAAACGCATCGCCGACACCGGCTGACGCCCGCGCCTGGACCCGTTCGGACGAGGTGATGATTCCCTTCGCCGGACCTGCAGGCACCTATTCACGCGTGTCCTACGTCGACGTGCTCGATGGACGCGTGGCATCGGATCAGCTGCGCGGCAAGTACATCCTGGTCGGTGCCAGTGCGGCAGGGCTGGGAACCCGCTTTGCCACACCAACGACGCTCGCCAGCCGCCTGCCGCTGATTGGCGCCGAGTTGCACGCCAACCTGCTCGACGCCCTGCTGGCCGGCCGCACCATCACCGCGCTGCAGCCACCCTGGGCGCTGGCAATGATGCTGGTGTGGCTCGCGGCGGGCCTCGTGTTGCTGCGCTGCCAGCGGGCTTATCAGGTAGTTGCCGGCACCGCCGCGCTGCTCGTGCTGCTAGGGCTGTGCACCTGGCTTGGCGTGCGCCACGCCAGTATCTGGCTGGCGCCGGCGCCGGCACTGATTGCCCTGTTGGCGATTCATCCCATCTGGTCCTGGCGCCAGCTGCGCTGGCACATGGGGGCCTTGTTTCGCGAACGCGGGCAGTCCCATGCCACGCTCGAGTTGGTGCATGACGGCATCATCACGCTGGATGGCGCGGGGCGCGCCCGTTACCTCAACAGCGCGGCCGAGACCATAACCGGCCGCCCGCTGGCGCAGGTTCTTGGTCGGCCGCTGGCCGAGATCACCGGCCTCAAGCCGGTCGATGCGGGCAACGCATCCCCGCATTCCGACGACGCCGATCTGATGCGGATCGCCACGCACACCCTGACCGCACCTGATGGAAGCGAACGGGCGGTGCGCATCGCGCGCCACCCGCTGCCGCTGGACGGCGGCTCGGTTGTCGCGATCACCGATGTCACCGCCAACCTCACGCTGGCAAGGGAAATCCGCTTTCAGGCGACACACGACAGCCTGACCGGCCTGCCCAACCGCGGCATTCTCGCGGACCGCCTGCGGCAGACGTTGGCCGCCGCGCGCCGCCGCAACCAGCCCGTCGGCGTGCTGTTCATCGATCTCGATGGCTTCAAGCGGGTCAACGACGCCTTGGGGCACAACGCTGGCGATCGTCTGCTGCGGGAAGTCGGCGTTCGCCTCGCGTCGCGCATTCGCGGTGAGGACACCGCCGCCCGTTGGGGCGGCGATGAGTTCGTGCTGGTCCTCAGCCGCCTGGACGACGAGCAGTCGGCCATTGGCATCGCCGACGCCATCGTGGCCCTGCTGGAGGAGCCGTTCGACCTGGATGGACAACCCGCCTTCATCTCGGCCAGCGTCGGCATCAGCCTGTTCCCTCGCGATGGCGAGGATGGCGAACAGCTCCTGCTGCGGGCCGACACGGCCATGTATCGCGCGAAGAAAAACGGCGGCCGTGGCGTCAGCGTCTTCTCGCACGAAGTCGGTGCCTGGAACAAGGCGCGCCTCAACCTTGAAAACGAGCTTCGGACCAGCCTGCAGCGCGGCCCGCTCGACGTCTGTTACCAGCCGATCATCGACCTTCGCCAGGGATGCGTAACGCACGTCGAGGCCCTCGTACGCTGGCAGCACCCCGCGCGCGGGACGCAGACGCCTGCACAGTTCCTGACCCTTGCGGAAAGTAGCGGCCTGATCCACGAAATCGGCGCCGCAACCCTGTACAAGGCCTGCGCCGACGCGCAGCAGCTGGCGCGCCAAGGTGTCACGGTCGGCGTGTCCGTGAATGTTTCTCCCCAGCAGTTGACCCGCGGCGAGCTGCCGGCGCGGGTGGGCGAGGCGCTTGCCATGTCGGGCCTGCCGGCGCGTCTGCTCACCCTGGAGGTCACCGAGAATGGCATCGTGAGCGACGCCGCGCGGGCCGCCGACACCATCGCGGCGCTGCGCCAGATGGGCGTATCCATCGCGCTCGACGACTTCGGCACGGGTTACTCGTCGCTCAGCCTGCTGCGCGATTTCCCCATCGACATCCTGAAGATCGACCGCTCCTTCGTGCCCAACCCGCAGCAACGCGCCGGCGACCTCACCATCGCCCACGCGATCATCGGCATGGCCAGGAACCTCGACAAAACGGTCATTGCCGAGGGCGTGGAAACGTCGTGGCAAAGCCGCGCCCTGCTGATCGGCGGCTGCCATTTGCAGCAAGGCTTCCTGCACAGTCCGCCAGTCACGGTGGACGACATCCCGAACATCGCCCGGCGCGTCGCCCTGGCGGGAGCGCCAAGCTTCATCACTTCGCACTGATTCGGCCAGCGTAGGGGTCTTGAGGCTTTCCGATCCAAGCGGTCGGCGCAGTGGATAATGCCGGCCCCTTGCCCTGGACTGCCTGCCGTGACCTTGCCCGCGCTGCGCCTGAAACGTAACGAAGACCGCCGCCTGCGGGCCGGCCACCTGTGGGTGTTCAGCAACGAGGTCGACATCGCCGCCACGCCGCTGACCGGCTTTGCGCCCGGCCAGTTGGTGACGGTGGAAAACGCACGCGGCGGGCCGCTCGGCACGGCTTACGTCAACCCCCGCTCGCTGATCGCCGCCCGCCTGCTGTCGCGGCGCGTGCTCAGCGACGAGGCCGCCGTGACCGCCCTGCTGCGCCGGCGCCTCGCCGATGCGCTGACGCTGCGCGAGCACCTTTACCCGACGCCGCATTACCGCCTGGTCCATTCCGAAGGCGACGCCCTGCCCGGGCTGGTGGTGGACCGTTACGGCGACCAACTGGTGGTTCAGATCAGCACCGCCGGCATGGAAAGCCGGCGCGACGCCATCGTCGCGGCACTCGTGGAATTGATCCAACCGGCCGGCGTCCTGGCCCGCAACGACGGCTTCGGCCGCGAGCTGGAGGGTCTGCCCACCGGCGAGGCGCAGGTGCTGCACGGCGCGGTGCCGGAGTTCGGCCAGGTACTCGAAGGCGGGCTCGAGTTCCGCGTGCCGCTGCACGGCGGACAGAAATCCGGCTGGTACTTCGACCAGCGCCCGAACCGCGAGCGCCTGCGCGCCTACGTCGGTGGCCGACGGGTGCTGGACGCCTTCAGCTACGTCGGCGCCTGGGGCTTGCAGGCGGCCGCCGCGGGCGCCACGCAGGTGCTGTGTGTGGATGCCTCCGCACCGGCACTGGCGGTGCTGAGCGACAACGCCCGGCGCGCCGGGCTGGCCGAGGTGGTCGACACCCGCCAGGGCGATGCCTTCGACGTGTTGGCCGCGCTGCTCGATGCCGGCGAGCGCTTTGACGTGGTCGCCATCGACCCGCCGGCCTTCATCAAGCGCAAACGCGACACCGAGGCCGGCATGGAGGCCTACCTGCGCCTGAATCGGCTCGCCATGCAGCTGGTGGCGCCCGGCGGTTACCTCGTCAGCTCGTCCTGCTCGCACCACCTGCCCGAGGCGGACTTCCGCGACCTGCTGCGCCGCGCCGTGCTGCCGCTGAACCGCCGCCTGCAACTGCTGGAACGCGGCCACCAGGGAGCCGACCATCCGCAGGCGCCGGCCATGCCGGAGGCGGACTACCTCAAGGTGGCGTTCTGCCGGGTGCTGTAGGGGTCACTCCATGGCCTTTGAACTCGACCTTGAGGCACCGCCCGGGCGGGATCTGCGGCGCCTTTTGCACGACCAGATGGGCGCTGCCGGGAGCGCCCTGCAGGACACGCCCGACGCGGAGGCGATCCACGCCACCCGCCGGCATCTCAAGCGCGCCCGCGCGGTGCTGCGCCTGCTGGACGGCGACCTGCTCGGCCCGGCAGCGGCCGCGGATGCCGCCCTGCGCGATGCCGGTCGGCACTTGTCGGCCAGTCGGGACGCTACCGTGCTCGGCGCGACCATCGAGATGCTGATCGGGCTGCGCCCGCCGGCCGCCACGGCGCAGGCGCTGCGCCGATGGCACGCTCAACTGCGCGGTTCCACCGATGCGGCCATCGCTCCCGACACGCTGGCCGCGGCGTGCGACGCCCTGCGGCAGGCACGCGAGGCCGCGGCGGATATCGACCCCGACGACGCTGCCGCCGCCCTGTGGGCCGGCTTCGCCGCGAGCTACCGCGCCGGCCGGCGCGCGCTGCGGCGCGCCCAGGCGAAGCCGAGCGCCCGACGCCTGCACGACCTGCGCAAGGCGCTCAAGCACCATGTCTATCAGCTGCGTGTGCTGCGACCGCTGTGGCCCGCGGTCCTGGAGGCGGTGCACGCCGAGGCTGACCGCGCGGCCGAGCTGCTGGGTGAGCACCATGATTGCGAGGTGCTGCGCGAACGGTTGGCTGGCAGCCGCCTGCGCGCCGCGCAACAGACGCGCGTGGATGCGCTCGCGGCGCAGCACCAGGCGACCCTGGCCGACGCGGCGCTCGCCTGCTGCCGTTTGATCTACGCAGAGTCCGCGCGCCGCCACGCGCGGCGGATGCAGACCTACTGGCGGCACGGTCGAACGGGCGCCTGACGGCGCCGGCCGTCAGCGGTTCCCGGCCGCCCAGTCCCGCAGCAGCGCCGTGACCTCGTCGTCGCTCACCTGCCCGAAGTCGGCGTAGAACTGCCCAACCGCCGCGAAATCCCGCGGCGCGAGCAGGCACACCACCTCGTCGGCATGATCCCGCAGGCGCTCGACCGCCTCCGGCGGCGCCACGCCCACCGCGGCGATCAGCCGTGCCGGGTTACGGGCGCGCAGCGCATCGAGCGCGGCCATCAGCGTGGCGCCGGTCGCCACGCCGTCGTCCACCACCACCACCACCCGCCCGGCGGGATCGATGCGCGCCGCGCCGTACAGCGCCCGGCGACGGCGCAGCACCTCGCCCTGACGCGACGCCTCCGCGGCCACATAGGCCTCGTCGACCCAGGCATCCGCGCCCGGGTTCAGGCTGACATGGCCGGCCTCGTCCACCGCGCCGATGGCGAACTCCGGGTTGCCCGGGGCGCCGAGCTTGCGCACCAGCACGAGATCGAGATCGCCGTCCAGGGCCTGCGCCAGCAGCGCGCCCATGGGGACCGCGCCGCGCGGCACGGCAAGGATCAGCGGGCGCTTGCCCCGCAGATGGGCCAGGCGGCCCACCAGCTGACGGGCGGCATCGGCCCGATCATCGAACATGCTCACCCCCGCCCCGTGCCGCGCGGGCCGGCCACGCCCACCGTGACCGTCCGGCCGCGCAACGGGTCGTGCCATGGTGCGGGCCGGGGACGGCCGCACCATGACCCGGGTCAGGCCACCCGGCCGGCGCGCGCGCCGGGCCCGTCAGGCGGCCGTTTTGACCGACGCCAGAATCTGCCGCAGCTCCGGCACGCAGGAGCCGCAGTTGGTGCCGGCCTTCAGTGCCGCGCCGATGGCCTGCGGGCTGTCGAGACCCTGCGCGGCGATGGCCTCGACGAGGGTGTTGAGGCCCACCTGAAAACAGGCGCACACCGTGCGCCCCGGGTCGGCGCCCGGCTCCGCCGGCAGACCGGCCAGCAGCGCCCGCCGCGCCGCGCCGTCGAAGGGCTGATCGAACCGCCCGGCCAGCCAGTCGTCGGCCAGCCAGTCGAGGTCCGTGCCGGCGAACAGCCCCAGCATGGCCCGCTCGCCGTCCAGTGCCAGCACGCGGCAGTCGCCGGCCGGGTCGGCATAGTCGAGCCACTGCCACCGCGCCGATGACGGGCCGGCCAGCGAGCCGGCCCAGGCGCGCACGTCCGCCGGCGCGGTCGCTGCGGCGATGCGGTAACGCCAGCCGCCGGCGACGCGGGCCCGGGCGAAGTAGTCGACGCCCTCCGGTCGCAGCGGCACGCGCGTCAGCAGTAGCGCCCGCCACGGCAGGGCGACCGGCACGACGCGCACCGGCGTCAGCTTGAACTGCGGCTGGCCGGACACGGGATCGCGCAGCGCGTCGACCAGCGCGTCGGCCGGCCCGGTGCTGGAAAACTGCCGGCTCCAGTGCATGGGCAGGAACACCTCGCCGGCGCGCAGGCCGTCGTCGATCGCCACCCGCGTGGTCAGGCTGCCGTGACGGCTTTCGACGCGCGCGAAGCCGCCGTCGGCAAGGCCGAGGCGCCCGGCATCGGCCGGGCTCACGTCCACCCGCGGCTCGGCGATGTGCCCGGACAGGCGCGCCGATTTGCCGGTGCGCGTCAGCGTATGCCAGTGGTCGCGCACGCGGCCGGTGTTGAGGATCAGCGGATAGGCCGCATCGGGTGCGTGTCCATCGCGTCGGCTGGCGCAGGCCAGCATCCGTGCCCGGCCGCCGGGCGTGTAGAAGCGGCCGTCGGCGCACAGGCGCGCCGTGCCCCGGCCGGTCGCCGCCGGCACCGGCCACTGCACCGGTTGAAGCGCGTCGTAGGCGGCGGCGTCGAGCCCGGCGAGGCCGCCGATGTCGAAATCGCGCCCGGCGGCGCCGGCGCGCGCCGACAGCCGCGCGTACTCGTCGAAGATGGCCGCGTCGCTGGCGTAATCGAAACCGCCAAAACCCAGCCGCTGCGCCACCTGGCTGAGCGCCCACCAGTCGGCCCGCGCATGCCCGGGCGCCGGCAGAAACGCCCGCTGGCGCGAGAGGCGGCGCTCGCTGTTGCTGACGGTGCCACTCTTCTCGCCCCAGGCCAGCGCCGGCAACAGGACGTGCGCCAGCGCCGTGGTGTCGGTATCGCGCACGCAGTCACTCACGACCACGTGCTCGCAGCGGGCCAGTGCCTGCCGGAAACGATCCGCCTGCGGCAGGCTGACCAGCGGGTTGGTGCCCATGATCCACAGCCAGCGCACCTGCCCGGCGTCGATGGCCTCGAACAGATCGACGGCCTTCAGGCCCGGCACGGCGCTGATCGGCCCGCTGCCCCAGAAGTCCTGCACCAGCGTGCGGTGCGCGGCGTTGGCGTAGTCGAGATGGCAGGCCAGGGTCGAGGCGAGGCCGCCCACCTCGCGCCCGCCCATGGCGTTCGGCTGGCCGGTGAACGACAGCGGCCCCATGCCGGGCTGGCCGATGCGGCCGGTGGCGAGGTGGCAGTTGATGAGGGCGTTCACCTTGTCGGAGCCGGCGGCGGACTGGTTCACCCCCTGCGAGAACACCGTCACCACGCGCCGGGTGGCGGCGAACCAGTCGTACAGCCGCGCCACGTCGCCGGCCGGCAGGTCGCAGGCCGCCGCCACGGTGGCGACATCTGGCGCCTCGGCGCGCGCCTGCGCGAGCGCGGCGTCGAAGCCCTCCACGTGCGCGGCGACGTAGGCCGCGTCCACCGCGCCGCGCGCGGCGAGCGCCGCCAGCAGGCCGTTGAACAGCGCCACGTCGCTGCCCGGCGCCAGCGGCAGGTGCAGGTCGGCGATGTCGCAGGTGGGCGTGCGGCGCGGGTCGATCACCACCACCCGCAGGTCGGGCCGCGCCACCTTGGCGGCCCGGATGCGCTGGAACAGCACCGGATGGCACCAGGCGGTGTTGCTGCCGACCAGCAGCAGCAGGTCGCACTGTTCGAGATCCTCGTAGCAGCCGGGCACGGTGTCCGCGCCGAAGGCCCGCACGTGACCGGCCACGGTGGAGGCCATGCACAGGCGCGAGTTGGTGTCGATGTTGTTGGCGCCGATGTAGCCCTTCATCAGCTTGTTGGCGACGTAGTAGTCCTCGTTCAGCAGCTGGCCGGAGACGTAGAACGCCACCGCCTGCGGCCCGTGCGCGGCGAGCGTCGCGCGCAGGCTGTCCGCCACGGCGTCGAGAGCCGCGTCCCAACTCGCCGGGCGGCCGTCGATCAGCGGTTCGAGCAGGCGGTCGTCGAGATCGAGCGTCTCGCCGAGCGCCGAGCCTTTCGAACACAGCCGCCCGAAGTTGGCCGGGTGCGCGGGGTCGCCCGCGATGGCCGCCCCGCCCTGCCCGTCCGGCGTGGCCAGCACGCCGCAGCCGACGCCGCAGTACGGGCAGGTCGTCCGCACGGGTACCTGCACGGGCATCGTCACGGCAGCGCCACCCACACCCGATCGCCGTCGATGCGCACCGGATACGCCGCCACCTGCACCGCCGGGTCTTCCAGACACTGGCCGTCGCTGAGGCGGAAATGCTGCTTGTACAGCGGCGATGCCACCACCAGCGCGCCGCCGAGGTCGCCGACGATGCCGCGCGCGAGCACCGCCGCCTCGCCGAGCGGATCCCAGTTGTCGAGCGCGTAGACGGCCGGCGCTTCGGCCGGCAGATGGAACAGCGCCACCTGCCGGGCGCCGACCCGGGCGGCGATGCCGGCGTTGTGCGGCAGATCGTCGAGGCCGCAGACCTCGACCCAGTTGCTGGTTTCTTGTTTCATGACCAGGGCTGCCTCAGACATTCTCCGCCACCTCGGTGGGCCGCTCGTCGGCACGCGCCGGGCGCACCTGGCCGCGCTCGCGCACCATCTGGATGGTCTCGTCCGGGGTGTCGCTATTGACGAAGGGCCGGAACCGGCGCAGGCGCTCGGGGTCGTCCAGCGTCTTCTTCCACTCGCACTCGTAGGTGTCGATGACGTGGCCCATCTGCGCCTCGAGTTCGGCGGCGATGCCGAGGCGGTCGTCGATGACCACTTCCCGCAGGTAGTCGATGCCGCCCTCGAGGTTCTCCATCCACACCGAGGTGCGCTGCAGGCGGTCGGCGCTCTTGATGTAGAACATCAGGAAGCGGTCGATGTAGCGGATCAGGGTGGAGGTATCGAGGCCGGTGGCGAACAGGTCGGCGTGGCGCGGCTTCATGCCGCCGTTGCCGCACAGATACAGGTTCCAGCCGTGCTCGGTGGCGATGACGCCGACGTCCTTGCCCTGCGCCTCCGCGCACTCGCGCGTGCAGCCGGACACGGCGAACTTGAGCTTGTGCGGCGAGCGCAGGCCCTTGTAGCGCTCCTCGAGCAGGATGGCGAGACCGACGCTGTCGTCCACGCCGTAGCGGCACCAGGTGCTGCCGACGCAGGATTTGACCGTGCGCAGCGCCTTGGCGTAGGCGTGGCCGGACTCGAAGCCGGCGTCCACCAGCCGCTTCCAGATGGCCGGCAGCTGCTCCAGGCGCGCGCCGAACAGGTCGATGCGCTGGCCGCCGGTGATCTTGGTGTAGAGGTCGAACTCCTTGGCCACCGCGCCCAGCACGATCAGCTTGTCGGGCGTGATCTCGCCGCCCGGCACGCGCGGCACCACCGAGTAGGTGCCGTCCTTCTGGATGTTGGCCAGAAAGCGGTCGTTGCTGTCCTGCAGGCCCTCGTGGGCGGGCTTCAGCACGTACTCGTTCCAGCAGGCGGCCAGGATGGAGGCCACCGCCGGCTTGCAGATGTCGCAGCCGCGCCCGCGGCCGTGTTTGTCGAGCAGCTCGTCGAAGGTACGCAGCTGCCCCACGCGCACCAGCTGGTACAGGTCCTGTCGCGTGTAGGGAAAGTGCTCGCAGATGTCGGTGTTGACGGCGAGGCCGCGCTTCTTGAGCTCCACCTCCAGCAGGGACTTCACCAGCGGCACGCAGCCGCCGCAGCCGGTGCCGGCCTTGGTGCAGGTCTTGAGCTCGCCGACGGTGGTGCAGCCCTCGTCGATGGCGGCCACGATGGCGCCCTTGCTCACGTCGTGACAGGAACAGATCTGCGCCGTGGCGGGCAGCTTGTCCGGACCGAACGCCGGCTTGCCGCCGGCATCGGGCAGGATCAGCCCCTGCGGCTGCGGCGGCAGCTCGATGTCGTTCAGACAAAACTGAAGGAGGTTGCCGTAGTCGCTGGCGTCGCCCACCAGCACCGCACCCAGCAGCTGCTTGCCGTCGGCGTCGACGACGATCTTCTTGTACACGCCGGCCAGATCGTCCTGGTAGGTGTAGCAGAGCGCGCCCGGCGTTTTGGCGTGCGCGTCGCCGATGCTGCCGACGTCCACTCCGAGCAGTTTCAGTTTGGTGCTCATGTCGGCGCCGGTGAAGGCGGCCTGCCCACCGCACAGGCCGGCCGCCACCACCTTGGCCATCTGGTAGCCCGGCGCCACGAGACCAAAAATGCGCCCGGCCCACAGCGCGCACTCGCCGATGGCGTAGATGTCGGGATCGGACGTGCGGCACTGGTCGTCGACGACGATGCCGCCGCGTTCGCCGACCTCGAGCCCGCAGGCCCGCGCCAGCTCGTCGCGCGGCCTGATGCCGGCCGAGAAGACGATGAGATCGGTTTCCAGATGCCCGCCGTCGGCGAACTCCATGCGGTGGCGGCAGGCTTCGCCGTCCACGATCTCGCGCGTATTGCGCCCGGTGTGCACGCGCACGCCGAGCGCCTCGATCTTGCGCCGCAGCAGCGCGCCGCCGCCGGCGTCGAGCTGCACCGCCATCAGCTGCGGCGCGAACTCGACCACGTGCGCCTCGAGGCCGAGCGACTTCAGCGCATTGGCCGCTTCGAGACCCAGCAAGCCACCGCCCACCACCACGCCGACACGCGCGCCCTGCGCCGCCTCCCGGATGGCGTCGAGGTCGTCCAGCGTGCGGTACACGAAGCAGCCCGGCCGCTCGCGGCCCGGCACCGGCGGCACGAACGGATACGAGCCGCTCGCGATGACCAACTTGTCGTAGGGCAGCGTGTCGCCGGCCGCCGTGGTCACCGTGCGCGCCGCGCGGTCGATGCCCGTCACCGCCGTGGCGGTGCGCAGCTCGAAACCGTGCTCGGCGTAGAACGCCGGCGTGGTCAGCGACAGCTCGTCCGCCGTCTTGTCGCCGAAGTACTCCGACAGGTGCACGCGGTCGTAGGCCGGGCGGGTTTCCTCGCCGCACACGGTCAGCGCGAAGCGGTCGGGCGCCGTTTCGGCCAGGGTGTCGACCAGATGCTGGCCGACCATGCCGTTGCCGATCACCACCACACGGGTCTTTTGCATGGGTTTGTCCTCACAGGAAAAAGCGTTGTCGCCCGCCGTCAGCAGCGGCTCGGCCAGCGCCCGGCCGAAGGCCAGCACGCGGCGAGCGGCCGAGACGTCGGTCCGGTCGTCGATGAGTTGCCTGAACCAGGCGCCGTCGGCGACGTCGCCCACCAGCACGGCGCCGGCGAGGCGGCCGTGGTCGAGATTCAGACGCCGGTACACGCCGGCGGCGGGATCGCGCAGCACCAGCGCCTCGCCGTCCGCGGCCTCGATGTCGCCGGTCGAGAACACGTCGATGCCGCTCACCTTGAGCTGGGCAGACACCCGCGAGCCGGCGTAGACGGCGTCGCTCTCGCCCGCCATTCGGCGCGCCCACACCGTGGCCTGCTCGTACAGCGGCGCCACCAGGCCGTAGGTGACGCCGCGGTGTTCGGCGCACTCGCCGAGCGCATCGATCAGCGCGTCCGACGTGGCCAGGGCGTCGTCCACCAGCACGCCGCGATTGCAGGCGAGCCCGGCCTCGCGGGCCAGCTCCGCCCGCGGGCTGATGCCGATGGCGAACACTACCAACCGCGCCGGAACGAGGCGGCCGTCCTCGAGCTCGACCGCTTCGACATGGTGCTCGCCGCGCAGCGCCGTGCTGCGGGCGGACAGTTCAAAGCGGATGCCGCGGCCTTCGAGATCGCGCTGCACGACGCTTGCGGCTTCGGCGTCGAGCTGGCGGTTCAGGAGATGACCCGCCGCATGCAGCACGGTCACGTCCATGCCCTGGCGGGCGAGGCCGACGGCGGTTTCAAGGCCCAGCAGGCCGCCGCCCACCACCACCGCCGGGCCGCCCGCCGCGCACTGCGCCTGCAGTTGCTGCAGGTGGGCCAGCGTGCGAAAGGCGATCACGCCCGGGAGGTGGGCGCCCGTGAGTTCAGGGCGCACCGCGCGCGCGCCGGTGGCGATCAGCAGGCGGTCATAGGACAGCGTCTGCCCATCGCCCAGGCGCAACGTACGGGCGGCGCGGTCGATGGCCGTCACCGGCTGGCCGGTGATCGTCTCGACGCCGTGTTGGGCCAAGTCGTGCGGCGACGCCAGCACCAAGCCTTCGGCGGGCACGTCCCCGGCCAGCGCGGCGGACAGCAGCACGCGGTTGTAGGTGGCGCCCGGCTCGTCGCCGACGACGGTGAGCCGGTACCGCTGCGGTGCACGCGTGAGCAGCTCGTCCACGGCGCGCCGCGCGGCCATGCCGTTGCCAATCACGATCAGATGGGGGCGTTCGTCCATGTCGTCGGGTTCAAGCGCGCAACACCAGCCCCGGCACCGGCCGGGACACCTGTTTCGGCTCACCCACGTTGGCGAACACAAGCCGCCCCGTCGTTGGGGCGTTTTTCAGCCTGACGCCCACCTCGGGGCACGTCTTGGGCTGCCTGTGGCGGTGATGGCCTCGATGGACCGGCCCGCCGGAAACACGACCGACCTTCGGCAGCCCAAAGGGTCGGCGTTCAATTACCGCCCTTACTTAAGCAAGATTGACACCAAGATCGGCTGGATCGAACACCGCGCCATCGATGAAGCGGTCCGCTCCGAGTGTTACCGTGGCCTTGCCCTCACCCAGCTTCCATTCGCCGCGGTGCCCACCCTCGGCCTTCATGTCGACCGCCGGCACGGCAATCCCCAGGCGCGCCACGGCCCGGCGGTAGATGTCCGGGCGATACACCGTCTGCGCCGTCGCCAGCAGATCGCAGCCGGCCGGCAACTGCCCCCAGCGCTGCATCTGCTGCAACATCCAAAGCGCGTGCGAGCGCCATGGGAAGGTCGCCGCGTAGCGGTAGAACGAGTGAAATTCCGGCACCTCGCGGCGCGTGCCGCGCGCGTCGACGGTAAGTTCGCCGAGCAGCGATGCCGTCACCACATCCAAAGGCAGGTCGAGATAGGTCGGCCCGGCCAGCAGCCGCGCCGCCTCGCGGCGGTTGTCGGCGCTTTCGTCCAGCCATCGCGCCGCTTCGACCAACGCGGCAATCAGCGCGGCGTGGGTGCCGGGATAACGCTGCGCCCAAGTCGCGGACACCGCCAGCACCTTCTCTGGCGCGTTGTTCCAGATGTCGTGACCGGCGGCGACGATGCGGCCGATGCCATCGTGCACGGCCAGCGAGTTCCAGGGCTCGCCGACGCAGTAGCCGTAGATGTCGCCCTGGCGCAGGCGCGTCACCATCTGCGGCGGTGGCACCACCACCAGCCGCACGTCCCGGTCCGGGTCGATGCCACCAGCCGCCAGCCAGTAGCGCAGCAGATAGGTGTGGTTCGACGCCGGATAGACAGTGGCGAACGTGAGTGGATCGGCACCGGCCCCGCGCCGGCGCTCGATGACCCGCAACAGCGCCTGGGCTGTCACCGGCTCGTCCGCGGCCGCCGCCTGCATCTCCCGGTACAGATTGTCCGCCACGGTGATGGCGTTGCCGCCCAGCCCAAGGCTCAGCGCGGCCACCAGGCGCTGCGGGACCCCTTCCATGCCCAGCGTGCAGGCCAGGGCCATCGGCGCCAGCAAGTGCGCGCCATCCAGGTGACCCACCGCCAGCTTGTCGCGCAGGGTGGCCCACGATGGCTGGCGCGCCAACGTCACGTCCAGCCCATAGCGCTCGAAATGGCCACGCTCCAGCGCCACGATCAGCGGCGCGGCGTCGGTGAGCGGGATGTAACCCAGGTGGACCCGCGACAACTCGGGCGACGGCGGGGTCGGGCTCATTTGAACAGTTCCGCGGTGTCGATCACGCCCTGGGCGATCTCGGCGATGGTCTTGTTCTGGTCCATGGCCAGCTTGCGCAGCGCGTGATAAGCGTCGTTCTCGTTGCGTCCGCCGCGCGCCATGAGGATGCCCTTGGCGCGCTCGACCAGCTTTCTGTGCGCAAGACTGGTGCGTGCCTGCACCAATTCGTTCTGCAACGATGCGTACTGGCGAAAACGCGCGATGGCGACGTCCACCACCGCCCGCACCCGCCCCGGGCTGAGCCCGTCCACCACATAGGCACTGACCCCGGCCTCGATCGCCTCGCGGATGGTGTCGGTGTCCGAGCTGCTGGCGAACATCACCACCGGATGCGGGTTGTCGCGGGACAGGCAGCGCATGTGTTCGAGGATGTCGCGGTCCGGCGACTCGAGGTCGATGATCACCACATCCGGTGCGCACGAGGTCACGGCGCGGATCAGGCCGTCAGCAGTGGCCAGCTCGGCCACCACCACCAGCCCAGCCCCCGCCAGCGCGCCCGCGACCAGCGCGCGGCGCTCGGGGTCGTCGTCGACCAGCATGACGCGCAAAGGGGACAGGGACATCATCGTCGGGGGTGGGAGGGTGCAAGCGGCATAAGCAGGCGTCGTGCCACTTCGCTCCGCGCCGCTCAAGCAGCGCCTGGCTGCCGCCGGCAAGCCGCCGATGCTGATCCTGGGCGCCATGATGCGAAAGCTGCTGTGTGTCGCCTACGGCGTGCTGCGCTCCGGGCGGCCGTTCGATCCGGCCTTGCATTCGATGGCGGGATAACAGTATCTACGCGGGCTGGAGCGCCCTGTTGGGCCGCATCATGTCACTCAAGGTCAAGGCCAAGTGCCAAGGAGAACGAACCGACGTTCTTGTTTGTGCGGGAGTCCTGTAGCGTGATGGGCATGTACTTGTCTGAACCATCGAAGTGGTACGCGTAGACGACTGATACAACGGACTGCTTGTCTTTGAAATCGAGAGCGTAGAACGCTGGCCTTACGATCATTGTGGCGCCGGACGATCGAACGCGGATTTCTCCAAAGATGCCCTCTCGTTGAAGCCGGTCGATGAGCTTAAGGCGATCAGCTTGCATCTTCGGTGATTTATCGATTGTTGGCGCAGCTTGGGTATTGGCAGATGGAGTACTGGATGAAGAGCCTCCGCTTGATGGATCAAGCATCGCACTCACGACTATGGCGCCGATTGCGATCACAACGATCCAGGTGAGTGTAGATATTCTTTGAGGCAAAGCTTTCTTCGCAGGCGCCCCGCATTTCGGACAGGAAGCCGCAGAGGTGCTTATCTCAGAACCGCACTCGTTGCATGAAACTATCGCCATAAGGCTCCCTCCGATTTGGTTGTGGCCCAACGCCTGAGTTAAGGCGAGCCGCGGAGCGGCTTCGCCTTGAACGAATTGTTAGATGCCCAGCCCACGACGCTAGCCTACGAACCGCTTGGTGAGAAAGGCAACCAAAAGCGCTGCGACAATGCTAAAGACCCACTTGAACACGGCAGGAAGATGCTTGCAGGTCTTGCCAGTGAGCGATGCAGCCCGAGCAAGCTCCTCTAGTACACGAAGGTACTCACGGCCAGAAATAGTGATGCTGGGATTAAGGAAGGCTGGGCCATCGAAGCTGGACGTGTCAATCGCCTCCATGTAGCCGGAAGCGATGAGGTCTCGGACAGCTTGAACGGAGACAGGCGACTCAGAATCGATGCTGGCGGGCAAAGTGCCAGCAGCAGCTTGACGAAGAATCAGCAGGTGCGGGTCAATGTCCATGGGCATCTAACGCAGAGCTAATCCGCGAGCGAAGGCGGCGCGGAGCGCCGACGTAGCGAGTCGGCTTGAGCGACGTGTTATACGCGCACTATAAGTTTCCATGTGTTTCCAAAGCCGCCATGATTGCATTGTTCGCGTTTGTGAAGTTGTCGAGTTGGTCTCGGATGCCATAAGCCCATTTAACGCCATGAAACAAATTATTCCGAAGACGATAAACAATAATGAGAAGTGTCGCGACGCAATCTGCCTCATTTGTGTTCGCGCCGCTGATTACGGCCTTAACTAGCTCTGGACTATCATCGCGGCGCAGGTTGAGACCGTCGAAGAGGTGCGAAAACTGACCGCCAACAAAATATCGATTCTTGAAGTAGGAGAGACTTTCCGAAAATGGAGCAAGGTTCAGTCGATTTTGTGCCGCCCACTCGTGGACAAGTGCGAGGATTCGGTTTGAGGATGCGCTGGTATGCAGAGCCGTTGCCTCAAAGAAGCTCCAAAGCAAAGAAAAATACAATATGGCGGACCCCTCCTGATCCGACAGCTCGCCGAATCCCGGCGCCCTTTGATTTAGCCATGCGTGTGGATTCATAGCGTATAACGTTCTAGCTCAGCCGACGGCGGAAGCGGGCGAAGCCCGCTGTAGCCGGTCGGCTGGAGCGCAGGGTTGGGCAATGAAGTTAGTGACAGTGGTAGGGAACAGAACCATTGTGACAACCAAATTTATCCGTTCCTCCGCTGTGGGATGGTGCCCCAATTGTTTCACCGTGCTCATGAGAATGGCCACTGTAAAATACGACAGGCTTCCTTACATCGTTGAGGGCTGCATACGCAGCTGATCCCACCAATACCACAGCAGAAATTGCGATTAGAGCAACTTTCTTGGTTTTCATAATTAACCTCTACTTTGTATGCTGCATGGATGGCGATGCCGTGACGCCCAACGTGAAGTAGGCACCTGCGCAGGTGTATATCGAATATCGACTGAGGTGTATAACACGTCCTGCCGTATAGTAACTCGTTGTTTCATAAAAGCGTGTCTCAAAAAGGGGCCAGATGCGACCGGCAAACACACCTTCAGCGCGACAGCCCAAACCGCACCATTGGGCGTGTGAGCAAATTCGCATCAAGCATTGCAGCAGACGCTCGGAAACGCAACGGTTTCGCTGGGCAGGGCAACCGGCGCCGTGCCCACCAAGTCTGAAAAATCCGACGAACGGGTTTTTTCCTGCTAATACGTATCCGCCGGGTCCACATCCAGCGACCAGCGCACCTGCCGCGCCGCAGGCAACCGGGCAAGCGCCGGAATCCAATGCCGCAACAGCGCGTGCAGGGGCGCGCGGCGGCGGGCCTGCAGCAGGAGCTGCGCCCGGTAGCGGCCGGCGCGCTTGGGCATGGGCGCCGGCACGGGGCCGAGCAGTTCCACGCCGGCGTGGCCGAGTTCGGCCGCCAGCGACAGGGTTTCGCCGAGGAACCACAGCGCTTCCTGCGCGCCGGGCGCCTCGGCCCGCAGCAGGGCCAGGTGACTGAACGGCGGCCAGCCGGCGGCTTCGCGCTCGGCCAGCAGGCCGCGCGCAAAGGTGCCGTAGCCGCCGCGCAGCAGGGTGCCCCACAACGGGTGCTGCGGCTGGTGGGTCTGGATCAGCACCCGGCCGGCGTCGGCGCCGCGCCCGCAGCGGCCGGCCACCTGGTGGATGGTCTGCGCCAGGCGCTCGGTGGCGCGAAAATCGGCCGCGAACAGGCCCTGGTCGGCGTCGAGGATGCCGACCAGCGTGACGGCCGGGAAGTGGTGCCCCTTGGCGAGCATCTGCGTGCCGATGAGGATGTCGGCGCGGCCGTCGCGCGCGGCGGCCAGGTGATCGTCCAGCGCACCGCGCCGGCGCGTGCTGTCGCGATCCACGCGCAGCACGGCGTGGTCCGGGAACAGGGCCGCCAGATCCGCCTCGATGCGCTCGGTGCCGACGCCGAGCGGCAGCAGTTCGGCGCTGCCGCACTCACCACAGGCGGCCGGCGCCGGCCGCTCGCTGCCGCAGTGATGACACAGCAACACGCGCCGCGCGCGGTGCAGCGTGTAGTGCGCGTCGCAGCGCGTGCATTTGGGCACCCAGCCGCAGGCGTGGCACAGCAGCACCGGCGCGTAACCGCGGCGGTTCAGGAACAGCATCACCTGCCGCCCGGCGGCGAGTTCGTCCCGCATCGCGGCGGCCAGTGCGGGCGATACGAGGCCCGTCATGCGCTGGTGGCGCACGTCCAGCAGGTCGATCTGCGGCAGGCGCGCGCTGCCGGCCCGCTCGTGCAGATGCAGCGCCCGGTACTGGCCGCTGTGCGCGTTCGCCAGGCTCTCCAGCGACGGCGTGGCGCTGCCGAGCAGCACCGGCACGCCGTCGATGCGCGCGCGCAGCACGGCCATGTCGCGCGCGTGGTAGCGAAAACCGTCCTGCTGCTTGTAGGAGCTGTCGTGCTCCTCGTCGACCACGATCAGGCCCGGGCGCGCCAGCGGCGCGAACACCGCCGAACGGGTGCCGATCAGCACGCCGGCGCGGCCGTCGCGTGCCGCAAGCCAGGCGGCGAGCCGCTCGCCGTCCGCCAGACCCGAGTGCAGCACCGCCACGGCGGCGCCGAAACGGGCCCGAAAGCGCGCTTCGGTCTGCGGGGTAAGACCAATTTCCGGCACCAGCACCAGCGCCTGGCGGCCGGCGGCGAGCGTCGCCTCGATGGCGGCCAGGTACACCTCGGTCTTGCCGCTGCCGGTGACGCCGTCGAGCAGAAAGGCGTGGAAACCGCTGGCCGCGGTCACCGCGTCCACCGCCGCCTGCTGCGCGCCGCTTAAGGCCGGTGCCGGCTGCGGCGCGGTGGCCGTGGCTGCCCCGGGCGCCCGCTCCCGCCGCTCGATCCAGCCTTTGCCGGCCAGCGTCCGGGCGGACGGGCGCCAGCCGTCGAGCGTGGCGTCGAGTTCAGCTTCACTGCACGGGCCATCGGCCAGCGCACGCAGCAGCAGTGCCTGGCGGGGCGCGCGCGAAACGCCGTCGGGCGCTGGCGCCGAGTCGGCAAGGTGCCACTCCCAGTCCGGTGCCAGGCGCGCCGGTCGGCCGGCGCGCAGCAGCGCCGGCAGGGTGCCGACGAACACCTCGCCCGGCGGCGCGTGGTAGTAGTCGGCGGCGCGCTGCAGCAGGTCAAGCAGCGGCGGCGCGAGCAGCGGCTCGGCGTCGATCGCCTCGTGGATGTGCCGCAGCTGCGCGTCCGCCACCTCGGCATGGGCGGCGTGCGCCACCACCAGGCCAACCCGGCCGTGGCGGCCGAAGGGCACGCGCACCCGGCAGCCGATCGCCGGCGGCGGCGCGTTGAACAGGGGCAGATAGTCGAACAGGTGACGCAGCGGCGCGTCGATGGCGACCTTGAGGATCAGCCGCGACACGGGCGCGATCAGGCGTGGTACGGCGCGCTCAGCTCGTGCACGGCGTCGACCAGCACGCGCACGTGCTCGGGGTCGGTCTGCTGCAGCACGCCGTGGCCGAGGTTGAACACGTGCCCCGGCCCGGCGCCGTAGCTTTGGAGAATGCGCGCCACCTCGGCGCGGATGCGCTGCGGCGGCGCGAACAGCGCGATCGGGTCGAGATTGCCCTGCAGCGCCACCCGCCCGCCGGTGGCCGCGCGCACGGCGCCGAGCTCCTGCGTCCAGTCGACGCCGAGCGCGGCGGCGCCGATGCCGGCCTGCTCGGCCAGCCACTGGCCGCCGCCCTTGGTGAACAGGATCAGCGGCAGCCCGCGCGCCGCGGCGCTGGCGCCAAGCCGCTCGACCACGTGCGCCTGGTAGGCCAGCGAGAATTCGCGATACGCCGGCGTGCTGAGCACCCCGCCCCAGGTGTCGAACAGCATCAGCGCCTGGGCGCCGGCCGCCGCCTGCGCTTCGAGGTAATCGGCCACGGTGTCGGCGAGCAGCGCGAGCAGGCGATGCAGGGCCGCGGGGTCGGTGTACGACAGGCCCTTGATGAGCCGGAAATCGTCGCTGCCGCCGCCTTCCACCATGTAGCAGGCGAGCGTCCACGGGCTGCCGGAGAAGCCGATCAGCGGCACCCGGCCGGCGAGTTCACGGCGCAGCACGCGCACGGTGTCGAACACGTACGGCAGCGCGCGCTCCACGTCCGGCGCCCGCAGGGCATCGATGTCCGCGGCGCGGCGCAGCGGGCGCTCGAACCGCGGCCCCTCGCCCTCCACGAAGTGCAGGCCGAGACCCAGCGCGTCCGGGATGGTGAGGATGTCGGAGAACAGGATGGCGGCGTCGAGATCGAACCGCGCCAGCGGCTGCAGCGTGACCTCGCAGGCCAGCTCCGGGCTGCGCATCAGGTTGAGGAAACTGCCGGCCCGCTCGCGCGTGGCGCGGTATTCGGGCAGGTAGCGCCCGGCCTGGCGCATGATCCACACCGGCGTGCGGTCCACCGGTTCCCGGCGCAGCGCCCGCAGCAGGCGGTCGTTGCCCAGCGGCGGCAGGCTTGCCACCGCCTTACAGACCGAGGTACTGGAGGATGCCCTCGGCGGCCTGGCGGCCGTCGTAAACCGCCGTCACCACCAGATCCGCGCCGCGCACCATGTCGCCGCCGGCGAACACCTTCGGGTTGGCGGTCTGGTGCGGATATTTGGCGCTGGCCGGAGCGTGCACGCGCCCGCCGGCGTCGGTGGCGATGCCGGCCTGTTCGAACCAGGCGGGCGGATTCGGCCGAAAGCCGAAGGCGATGATCACGGCGTCGGCCGGCACCACTTCCTCGCTGCCCGGAATGGGCTGCGGCTGGCGGCGACCCTTGGCGTCCGGCAGGCCGAGTTCGGTCGTAACCATCTTGACGCCGCAGGCGTGGCCGTCGGGGCCAGCCACGATTTCCAGCGGCTGGCGGTTCCACAGGAACTGCACGCCCTCATCCTTGGCATTGCCCACTTCGGTGCGCGAGCCCGGCATGTTGCGCTCGTCGCGGCGATAGGCGCAGGTGACCTCGGCCGCACCCTGGCGGATGGCGGTGCGGTTGCAGTCCATGGCGGTGTCGCCGCCGCCGAGCACCACCACGCGCTTGCCGGCAAGGTCGATGAAGTCGGCCGGATCGCGCTCGAAGCCGAGCTGGCGGTTGGCGTTGGCGACCAGGTACGGCAGCGCGGCGGTGACGCCCGGCAGGTTCTCGCCGGGAAACCCGCCCTCGACGAACTTGTAGGTGCCCATGCCCATGAACACGGCGTCGTAGTCGACGAGCAGGCTGTCGAAGGTGACGTCGCGGCCGACCTCCACGCCCAGCCGGAATTCGATGCCCATGCCCTCGAAGATGGCGCGACGCCGCTTCACCACGTCCTTTTCGAGCTTGAAGCCGGGGATGCCGAACGTCAGCAGGCCGCCGATCTCTGGGTAGCGGTCGAACACCACCGCCTTGACGCCGGCACGCGCCAGCACGTCGGCGCAGCCAAGGCCCGCCGGCCCCGCGCCGATGACTGCCACGCGCCTGCCGGTGGCGACCACGTTCGACAGGTCCGGCTTCCAGCCGAGCTTGAAGGCTTCCTCGCTGATGAACTTCTCGATCGAGCCGATGGTGACGGCGCCCAGACCATCGTTCATGGTGCAGGCGCCCTCGCACAGGCGGTCCTGCGGGCAGATGCGGCCGCAGATTTCGGGCAGCGAGTTGGTCTGGTTGGACAGCTCGGCGGCTTCCAGGATCTTGCCGTCCTGCACCAGCTTCAGCCAGTCGGGGATGAAGTTGTGCACCGGGCACTGCCACTCGCAGTACGGGTTGCCGCAGTCCACGCAGCGCGCCGCCTGCCGCGCGGCGGTGGCGGCATCGAAGGGCAGGTAAATCTCGTCGAAATGGCGGATGCGCTGCGCCGCCGGCTGCTTGTCGAGCTGACGCGGCACTTCCAGGAATTGCAGCGGGTTCTTGCGGGATTTTGGGGCGGCGGCCATTGGACGGTTCGTTTCCGTTACGAAGATGGGACGGGCCGTCGTTCAGCGCGACGCGCGAACGGCATCCAGCAGCACGGTCAGTTCGCGCGCCTGCGGCTTCACGAGCCAGAACTTGCCGCGAAGTTCCGGCAGGTTGTCGAGAATCTGCCGCCCCCAGTCGCTTTGCGTCTCCTCGACATACTCGCGAACCAGGTTGCGCAGGAAGCTGACTGCCAGGGTGGTGTCCTCGGTGTTGATGCGTTGCAGCTCCACCAGTTCCGGGTTGTAGCGTTCCGGCAGGCGATTGTCCGGGTCGTAGACAAAGGCAAGGCCACCGGTCATGCCGGCTCCGAAGTTGACGCCGGTCGGCCCCAGCACAACCACCACGCCGCCGGTCATGTACTCGCAGCCGTGATCGCCCAGGCCCTCCACCACCGCGATGGCACCGGAGTTGCGCACGGCGAAGCGCTCGCCCGCCTGCCCGGCTGCAAACAGCTTGCCGCCGGTGGCCCCGTACAGGCAGGTGTTGCCCATGACGGTGGTGAGATGGGTCTGCAGGCGGCTGGCGCGCGGCGGGCTGAGCACGATCTTGCCGCCCGCCATGCCTTTGCCGACGTAGTCGTTGGCGTCACCTTCCAGCAGCAGGTGCAGCCCGCCGGCGTTCCACACGCCGAGACTCTGCCCGGCATGCCCACGCAGCTTGATGGTGATCGGCGCGTGTTCCATGCCGTGATTGCCCCAACGGCGGGCGATCTCGCCCGACAGCCGGGCGCCGATCGAGCGGTTGGTGTTGCGGATGTCGTAGTTGAAGATGCCGCCGCGTGCGTGGTCGATGGCTTCCAGCGTATCCGCCACCATCTGCTCCGCCAGTTCGCCCCTGTCGTAGGGCTCGTTGCAGGCGGCGGTGCAGTACTGCTTGCCCTCGACCTGCAGGCCGCTGCCGCTGAGCAGCGGCGACAGGTCCAGATGCTGCTGCTTGGCCGTGGTCCCGGCCCGTGCCTGGAGCAAATCGGTGCGGCCGATGAGCTCCTCGATGCTGCGCACGCCGAGCGCGGCCAGCCACTCGCGCGTTTCCTGCGCCACGAAGCGCAGGTAGTTCTCGACCATGTCCGGCAGGCCGACGAAGTGGTCGCGACGCAGCGTCTCGTTCTGCGTGGCGACGCCGGTGGCGCAATTGTTCAAGTGACAGATACGCAGGTACTTGCAGCCCAACGCGATCATCGGCGCGGTGCCGAAGCCGAAACTCTCGGCGCCCAGCATGGCCGCCTTGACCACGTCGAGCCCGGTCTTGAGGCCCCCGTCGGCCTGCACGCGCACCTTCTCGCGCAGCTGGTTGGCGAGCAGCGCCTGGTGGGTTTCGGCGAGACCGATCTCGAACGGAATGCCGGCGTACTTCACCGACGTGAGCGGACTCGCGCCCGTGCCACCGTCGTAGCCAGAGATGGTGATCAGATCGGCGTAGGCCTTGGCCACGCCGGCTGCCACGGTGCCGACGCCGGCCTGCGCCACCAGCTTGACCGACACCAGCGCCTGCGGGTTGACCTGCTTCAGGTCGAAGATCAGCTGCGCCAGGTCCTCGATGGAGTAGATGTCGTGGTGCGGCGGCGGCGAGATCAGCGGCACGCCCGGCATGGTGCAGCGCAGGCGCGCGATCAGTTCGTCAACCTTGTTGGCCGGCAGCTGGCCACCCTCGCCAGGCTTGGCGCCCTGGGCCACCTTGATCTGCAACACCTCGGCGTTGACCAGGTAGTGCGGCGTCACACCGAAGCGCCCGGATGCCACCTGCTTGATCTTGGATGTGCGCTCGGTGCCGTAGCGAGCCGGGTCCTCGCCGCCCTCGCCGGAGTTCGAGCGCCCGCCGAGACGGTTCATGGCGATGGCCAGCGCCTCGTGCGCCTCGGGCGACAGCGCCCCCAGCGACATGCCGGCGCAGTCGAAACGCGCCGTGATGGCCTCGACCGGCTCGACTTCGTCCAGCGGGATGGCCGGGCCGGTCTTCAGGTCCAGCAAGTCGCGCACGGTCGCCACCGGGCGCTCGTTGACCAGCCGCGAGAAGACCTTGTAGTCCTCGTAGTCGCCGCTGCGCGCACAGGCAATCAGGGCGCGCACCACGTCCGGATTGAAGGCGTGGTACTCGCCGCCGTGCACGTAATTGAGCAGACCACCCTGCGCCAGCGGCTTGCGGGCGGTGGCGGCCGTGTCGGCCAGTGTCACCAGATCGGCTTCAAGATCCTCGAAGGTGGCGCCCTGCAGGCGGCTGACCACGCCCTCGAAGCACAGACTGATCACCTCGTCGTGCAGGCCGATGGCCTCGAACAGCTGCGCTCCGCGGTAGCTGGGCAGGATCGAGATGCCCATCTTGGACATGATCTTGAACAGGCCCTTGTTGACGCCCGCGGCGAAGTTGGCGCAGCCGCGCTCGGCGCCGGCCGCGCCCAGCATGTCGGCGATGCTGGCGTAGGCCAGGTAGGGGTACACGGCGGTCGCCCCGAGCCCCAGCAGCACGGCGAAGTGGTGCGGGTCACGGGCGCTCGCGGTCTCGATCACAAGATTGGCGTCCGAGCGCAGCTCGAGCCGCGTCAGGTGGTGGTGTACCGCGCCGGTCGCCATCGGCGCCGGCACCGGCAGACGCTGCGGCGAGGCGGCGCGGTCGCTCAGCACGATGATGATCTTGCCCTGCCGCACAGCCATTTCGGCCTGCGTGCAGATGCGCTCGATAGCCGCCTTGAGCCGGCTTTGCCCGGCGGCCGGGCGCTCGTAGGACAGGTCGATCAGCACGTGCGGAAAATCGCCCTCGCCGTCGGCCACCAGGCGGGCGAAAGTGTCCCGACTGAGCACCGGACTTGCAGTGACCAGACGCCGCGTGTGGTCCGGCGTTTCCTCGAACACGTTGTGATTGCGCCCGAAGCTGGTGCTGAGCGACATCACGATGCTCTCGCGCAGCGGGTCGATCGGCGGGTTGGTGACCTGCGCAAACGACTGGCGGAAGTAGTCATACAGCGAGCGCGCCTGGCCGGACAGCACCGCCATCGGGGCGTCGTCGCCCATGGAGCCGACCGCCTCCTGCCCGTCCACGGCCAGCACGCGCAGCACCCGCTCGCGCTCCTCGTAGCTCAGGCCAAACAACTTTTGCTGGGCCTTGAGCGCATCGTCGGCCAGCGGCTCGGCCTGAAAGCCACGGTTCTCGACGTCATCCAGCCGTCGCACGTGCCGCTGCAGCCAGCGCCGGTAGGGCTGCCGGCGCTTGAGGCGCTCGTCGATATCGGCCGGCAGCAGCAGTTCGCCGGTTTCGGTATCGGCGGCGATCATCTGCCCGGGCATCAGGCGGCCGCTGGCCACCACGTCCTCGGGGGCGTAGTCGCGCACGCCAATCTCGGACGCCAGCGTGATGATGCGGTCGCGCGTCACCACCCAGCGCGCCGGGCGCAGGCCGTTGCGGTCCATGGTGCAGGCGGCGTAGCGGCCGTCGGTCAGCACGATGCCGGCCGGCCCGTCCCACGGCTCCATGATCATGCCGTGGTACTCGTAAAACGCCCGCAGGTCCGGGTCCATGCCGGACACATGCTGCCAGGCCGGCGGAATCATCAGACGCATGGCGCGGAACACGTCCATGCCGCCCGACACCAGCACGTCGAGCATGTTGTCCAGGCTCATCGAATCCGAGCCCCAGGTCGACACCAGCGGCAGGATGTCCTCGACGTCCGGGAACAGAGGGCTCGCAAACTTGTGCCCACGGGCGATGGCCCAGTAGCGGTTGCCTTCCAGCGTGTTGATCTCGCCGTTGTGGGCCAGATACCGGAACGGCTGCGCCAGCTGCCAGCGCGGCCAGGTGTTGGTCGAAAAGCGCTGGTGGTACACGCACACGCTGGACGCGAAACGCGGATCGCCAAGATCCGGGTAGAACTGCGGCAGCCGGTCCGGCATCACCAGACCCTTGTAGACCATCACGTGGCAGGACAGGCTGGTCACGTAGAACTCGGGATCGTTCGCCTCGATGCGCTTCTCGGCGCGGCGGCGGGCGAAGTACAGGCGACGGTTGAAGTCCTCGTCGGTGAACGTATGCGGCGCCGTCACGAACACGTGCTCGATGCGCGGCAGCATGGCCAGCGCCTGCTCGCCGCAGGCATCCGGATCGACCGGCACCTGCCGCCAGCCGGCCACGCCCAGACCTTCGCAGGACAGCTCGGCGGCCAAAACCTCGCGCGCCTGCTGGGCGAGCGCCGGGTCGCGATTCAGAAACACTGCGCCGACGGCGTAGTTTTCGCCGATGCCCATGCCGGCCGCCGCCGCCACCGCGCGCAGAAACGCGTCCGGCTTGCGAATGAGCAGGCCGCAGCCGTCACCACTCTTGCCGTCGGCGGCGATGGCGCCGCGGTGCGTCATGCGCGCCAGCGAGCCGATGGCTGTCGTCACCAGGTCGTGCGAAGCCTCGCCGTCCATGTGGGCAATCAGGCCGAAACCGCAGTTGTCGCGCTCGAAGCGCTCGCGGTACAGCGTGTTGGAAAGGTCGGGTTTCGTGCTCACTGAATTCTGACTTCTCTCGCTGGCGGCACGGGAACGGATGCAGGGTGCCGAGTCGACTGGCCGGACGAGCCGGCCAAAAACGAACCGGCGATTCTAACCATGCGCACCATGCCCCACAAATGTGCAAAACGACAACCGACGCACCAGCCAACAGCCCGGGCGCTGGCGGCGCTGACCGCAATCCGGGGGCGCAAGCCCGCCGGCCATGACGGCGGCGGTATCGCAACGGCAACCTGCTAGACTGCGTGAGCCCTGCCAAATCAGCAGTTGCAAGGGCCGTGCCCAGACGCATCGGTCCGCCCCCCTGACACCGGACTGGCCAACCGCCACGTCCTTCAGCGCAACGAGGAGCCCCATGACCCACGAGCTGCCCCCCCTGCCCTACGCCATCGACGCCCTGGCCCCCCACATCTCCAAGGAAACCCTGGAGTTCCACCACGGCAAGCACCACAAGACCTACGTCGACAACCTGAACAAGCTCATCCCGGGCACCGAGTTCGAGAACCTGTCGCTCGAGGACATCGTGCGCAAGTCGAGCGGTGGCATCTTCAACAACGCGGCGCAGATCTGGAACCACACCTTCTACTGGAACGGTCTGGCGCCGAACGCCGGCGGCAAGCCGACGGGCGCCCTTGCGGCCGCCATCGATACGGCCTTCGGCTCGTTCGACGCCTTCAAGGAAAAGTTCAGCCAAACCGCCATCGGCACCTTCGGCTCCGGCTGGGGCTGGCTGGTCAAGAACGCAAGCGGCGGCCTTGAAGTGGTGAGCACCAGCAACGCCGGCTGCCCGCTCACCGCCGGCCAGACGCCGCTGCTGACCTGCGACGTGTGGGAGCACGCGTACTACATCGACTACCGGAACGCGCGCGCCAAGTACGTGGAGACGTTCTGGAACCTGGTGAACTGGGACTTCGTGGCCCGGAACTTCGGCTGAGGCCGGGTTCCGCAGCCAACAAACGGGGCGCCACGGCGCCCCGTTTCCTGTGTGGCGCTGGCAGATGTCGAGCCTGAACGCACTCACTCCCCGCGTGTGCTTCGCCCTGGGCGCCACGGCCTGTGCCGGGCTGCTCGGCTTCGGTTATTACCTGCAATTCGCTGGCGGACTCGAGCCATGTCCGCTGTGCGTGCTGCAGCGTCTGGCGTTCATGGCCTTCGGGTTGATCGCCCTGCTCGGCGTGTTCCTCGCCCGCGGGCGCATCGCAACCCGCCTGCTGGCTGGCCTGGCGCTGCTGGCCGCCGTCCTCGGCGCGGCAATCGCCGGTCGGCAGGTGTGGCTGCAGTCATTGCCCGCCGACCAGGTGCCGGCCTGCGGCCCCGGGCTCGACTACATGGTGCAGAACTTTCCGCTGCTGAAGACGCTGTCCATGGTGCTGCGCGGCTCGGGCGAATGCGCCGAGAATGTGTGGCAGTTTCTCGGGCTCGGCATCGCCGCCTGGGCGCTGGTGTGGTTCGTGCTGCTGGCAGCGCTGTCGGTTTACCTTGTGCTGCGCCCCTCGCGCTGACACCCGTTGAAAAAGCAAATCCCGAGGAGGAGAACCCCATGAAGATCGACTGCTTCACCCACGTGATGCCGAAGCCCTACATCGAGCGCCTGAGCGCCGCGCTGAAGGACTTCTATCTCGGCGATCTGCCCAAGAAGATTCCGGAGATGGTCGACATCCGCCCGCGCCTGGACATGATGGACCGGCTCGGCATCGACCAGCAGGTGTTCACCATCGCCACACCGCCCATCGAGGAGGTGGTGACCGATCCCAGGCTCGCGGCCGAACTGGCCGGCGTCGCCAACGACGCCATCGCCGAGATGGCCGCGGAGCGCCCGGATCGGTTCCTCGCGGTCGGCACCATCGCCATGAACAACATGGACGCCGCCGTGCGCGAGGCCGAGCGGGCCATCAAGCAGCTCGGCATGAAGGGCATCCTCATCTACAGCAACTGCCAGGGCCGCGCCATCGACGCGCCCGAGTTCATGGACTTCTACGCCCTGATGGCCGAACTCGACCTGCCCATCTGGCTGCACCCGGCACGCACGCCGATGCGCCCGGACTACGTGGACGAGGACCGCAGCAAGTACGCCATGTGGCAGATCTTCGGCTGGCCGTTCGAGACCAGCATGGCCATGACGCGGCTGATCTTCGCCGGCGTGCTGGACCGCCACCCGAACCTCAAGATCATCACCCACCACGCCGGGGCGATGATTCCCTACTTCGACAAGCGCATCGAGTACGTCTACCCGCTGTTCGAATCCCTGGGCCAGATGGGCGACGCCCTCGACCGCCTGCAAAAACCGCTGATCGAGTACTACCGCATGTTCTACAACGACACGGCGGTGATGGGCTCGGTGGGCGGCATGCACGCGGCGTATGCGTTCTTTGGCGCCGACAAGCTGCTGTTCGGCACCGACACACCGTTCGATACCAAGGGCGGCGCGCTGTTCACGTCGGACACCGTGTTCAGCATCGACGCGCTGCCGATTCCGCCGGCCGAGAAGGCGGCGATCTATGCCGGCAACCTCAAGCGTCTGCTGAAGATTTAACGGCGACGAAGGCGCCCGGCCGGTCAGTTGCCGGCCGGGCGGCAGGGACGCCTCAGGTCAGGGGGAAGGCGGCTTCGCTGCGAACCACCCTTCGGCCCGGGGGCGGGCCTCCCACAAGTGATCCCGTGGGAGCGGCGCCCCCGCCGCGAATCGTTCGACTCGACCATTCGATCGCTGAGCGCAGCGACCACGAAGTTGGTCAAGCCGCATTCGGGAAGCCGAACACCCTGGCCACGTTCCCGTACACCATCTTGCGGGTCTCATCTGCCGGGCAGCCGGCGAAGTCTCGCCCCACCTGCCGGCGCGAGAACGGCCACACGCCTTCGGTGTGCGGGTAGTCCGAGCCCCACATGATGTTGTCGACGCCGATGATGTCGCGCGTGCGCACGCCGGCGCGGTCGTCCTCGAAGGTGGCGAAGAAGTTGCGCCGGAAGTAGGTGCTGGGCGCCTCCTCCAGACGCGGTTTCATCCAGCCCTTGTGGTCGTGCCACCAGTGGTCCATGAGATCGAGCACGGCGGCGATCCAGCCGATGCCGCCCTCGACCAGCGACCATTTCATGCGCGGGAAGCGCATCGGCGCGCCGCCCCAGATCACCAGGTTCAGCGGCTCGGCCAGCTGCTGGAACTTGCCGCCGCAGACCAGCGCGCCGCTGGCCCCCGGCCCGCGGATGTGCGCCGGGAAAGTCGTGCCGCCGAGGTGGAAGGTGCACATCACGCCCATCTGCTCCAGCCGCGCCCACAGGCCGTCCCACACCGGCTGGTTGTAGGGCTGCGCGGTGTTGGTGGCCGGCAGCATCACGGCTGCCAGACCCAGCTTGCCGATGGCGCGCTCGGCCTCGGCAACGATCCGCTCGATCGGTCCCTTGCCGGGCAGCAGCGCGGCGCCCTTCAGGCGCGTCGGGTGCGCGGCGCAGAACTCGGCCAGCCAGTCGTTGTAGGTCTGGCACACGGCGAGTTCGTAGTCCGCATCCGGCGTGTCACACACGAACAGACCGACGCCGGGATAGATCACCTCGCCGCTGACGCCGTCGAGGTTCTGATCCTTCAGGCGCGCGTCCGGGTCCCAGCCGCCGGGACGGGTGTCCTCGTAGCGGAAATCGGTGATCTTCGGAATCTCCACGCCGCGTGCCTTGAACTCGATCATCGGCCCCTCGAAGGCCAGCGGGCGGGGCTTCAGGCCATCCACGATCATGCTGTCGCCGAGGCCTTCGATCGCTTCGATGCGCGGCGCGCGGTCGCGCCAGCGGACATCCATGCGCGTCAGCCACAGGTCGCGCGGCTCGACCACGTGCGAGTCGGCGGACAGCAACGGGCCCTGGTATGGGGTATCGGACATGGTCGGTTTCTCCTGCGTGTTCAGACCGGGTCGAAATGGGCGGGACGCGGCATCAGCCAGGTCTCGCCCCAGAAACGTCCGCCGCCGTCCACCACCAGCGTCTCGCCGGTGATGAATCGGGCCGCGGGGCTTGCCAGATAGGCGCAGGCCTCGGCGATGTCGTGCCCATCGCCCAGCATGCGCATGGGATTCGCGTTGTAGAACTGGTTCAGACGTTCCGGCGGGTATTGCGCAAAGCCGCTGCTCTCGATGGCGCCCGGCGCCACGCAATTGACCCGGATGCGATGCGGCGCCCACTCCACCGCCAGCGTGCGGGCGAGGTTCATCACCGCCGCCCGCGCGGCGCTCGAGTGGGCGATGCTCGGCATGCCACGGAAGTTGTCGAGCACGATGCTGATGACGTTGCCGGGCGCGTCGCGCTCGCGCCAGGCGCGCGCGGCCGCCTGCGTCACGTACCAGGTGCCGTTGAGGTTGGTGTCGACGACGGCGTTCCAGCCGCGCGGGCTCACGTCCATGGCCGGCTGCGCAAACTGCCCGCCGGCGTTGTTGACCAGCACGTCCAGGCGCCCGAAACGCTGCCAGGTGCGCTCGATCAGCGCCTCGACCTGCTGCGGGTCACGGATGGTCATGGCCTGCGCATCGGCATCGGCGCCGAGTTCACGCAGCAGGCAAAGCGTTTCCTCGAGCGGTTCCGGTCGCCGTCCGCAGATCATCAGCGATGCGCCGAGGCGTGCGAACAGCACCGCGATCGCCTTGCCGATGCCCGTGCCGGCGCCGGTGACCAGCACGGTCTGGCCGGCGAACAGGTCGGGCCGGAACACGGTCGGACGGGTCAGCAGCGCATCGTCGTCCAGACCAAACGACGCGCGCGTGGACAGATCATCAAACAAGGACGGCCTCCTCGCGGCGGGCGGCCGATCCATGGCCGGACAGGCCGTGCCTCCCGGATGGGGGGCGCGGCACTGGTTGAACGTTCGTTCGGTTATTTTACCCGCGAGTACCGCTATCGCGGCAAGCGATCGTCAGGCCTTGGCGCTTGGCCGCGCCGACACTGCCGCGTGCCAGCGCGCGAGATGCGGCCGCTCGTCAACCGCGCGGATCCCGCTGACGCGGCCGAAATCAATGCCGCACACGGCGGTGATGTCGGCCACGGTGTAGCGCTCGCCGGCGATGAACGGCCGGCCGTCGGCGAGTTCCGAATCGAGCCAGTCGAGATTCTTCAGCGCCCGTTCGCGCGAGACCTCGCCGAATTCCGGCACCTGCGCGTGCTTGCCCTTGAAGAAGGGGTGAATGTGCCGGAACACGTAGGCGATCGGCCAAAGAATCTCGAACTCCATGCGCCGGTTCCACATCTCGACCCGCGCCGCGTCGATGCCGGGCTCACCGAACAATTTCGGTTCCGGCTGCAAGTGCTCGAAATAACGACAAATCGCTATCGAGTCGCTGAGGTGGCTGCCGTCGTCAAGCTCCAGCACCGGCACCTGCGCCAGTGGGTTGCGGCGCAGGAACTCGGGCGTGAGGATGTCGCCATCGGCGATGCTCACGGGCACGAACTCGACGTCCGTGATCCCCTTCTCGGCCAGGAACACCCGAACCCGGCGCGGGTTGGGTGCCACGCGGTCTTCGTAGATTTTCACGCCGTGGGCTCGGGCAGCACCAGCACCGCGCACGGCGCGTGCTGCACCACCTTGGCCGACACCGACGGACTGAACACCCGCTCCAGCAGCGAACGCGGGCGGGTCTCCAGGACGATCAGGTCGACGTTGTGCTCACGTGCCAGCGACACGATGCCCTCCCCGGCATCGTCCACCCGCGCCAGCGCCTGGTGCGGCAGATCACCCAGTTCGTCGGCGATCACCGCACCGAGCTCGCCCTCCAGGCGGTTGCGAATTTCGTCGATGTTCTCCAGCCGGAAACCGATCTGTTCCATATGCCCCGGCTCGGGTGACACGTAGGCAAGAATGAGCCGGCTGCCCAGTTCGCGGGCCATCTGCCCGGCTGCGCGCAGCGCGATGCGTGCGGGCCGCTCGGCGGTGAGCGGCACCATGATCGTCTTGGGGGCGAGTGAGTTGTGCATCGTCGAGAAGTCCTTTCCGAGTAATTGACGTCCGATCATCCGGCCATCGAGTAGCCGCCGCTGACCGACAGCACCTGTCCGGTGACGTGGCCCGCGACCCGGTCCGAGGCGAGGAACAACACGGCGTTGGCGATGTCCTGCGGCTTGCCGATTTTCTTCAGCGGCAGTGCCTTGGCAACTTTTTCGAGCTGCTCATCCGTGAACATGGCGCTCTTGTTGGCCCACATGCTGGCGGCACCGACCTCGGCCGGATCGTCCGGAATGGTGACGCCGGGGCACACGACATTGCAGCGCACGCCAAAGCGGCCGTTTTCCCGGGCGATGGTTTTCATGAAGCTGTTGATGGCCGCCTTCACGCCGCCGTACACCGCTTCGCGCGGCTCACCCTGGCGGCTGGCATCCGAGCTGATCGACACGATTGCCCCGCCGCCGGACTTCAACATGGTGTCCAGCGCCGAGCGCGTGCAATTGAGCACACCCACGTAGTTGATGCGGATGATCTTGTCCCAGAACTCGGGCGTGGTCTCGGTAAAGAACATCAGCTGATCCCAGCCGACCGCGTTGACCAGCACCTTGACTGGCCCGTAGGCCGATTCGGCCGTGGCAAACAGGCGCTGCACCTGGGCAAGGTCGGTCACGTCCGTGGCGACTACCTGCGCCGACCCACCCAGGGCGCGCGCCGCGTCGGCTACCCGGCCAGCCTGTTCGGCATCGATGTCGCCGATCGTCACCCGCGCCCCTTCGGCGGCAAAGCCGAGCGCGATGGCGCGACCGATGTTGGACGCCGCCCCGGTGACGACGACACTCATTCCTGCGTAACCCAGATCCACCCTGTCTCTCCTTGAGTCGTTGTTGATGCTTCACTTGCAGTGTCATGCAATACACGATGGTCGGCAAGCACAATCGCCCCGACCAGCATGCCGATACGGCGCTGCTCAAGCACGCCGTGGCGGTGCCGTCACGCCGGCGGTCAGCACGAGCCGCATCGCCTCCTGCGCCGGCAGGTCGAGCGGCGTGATGCTCTCGCGCGGCACCAGCAACGTATAGCCACCAATCTGGTAGCTCATCGGCAGATACACGGCCACGCGGCCCTCGCGCCGGTCGGGCGGCGCGAGGTTACCCACCTCGTCGCGGGTGATGAAACCAACCGCGCCGATCTCGGGCGTCAGCGCCACGTGCACCACGCGCCCCATGCGGTCCTGCCCGCCGCCGGTCAGCAAGGCCGACAGATCCCGCACGCCGCCGAACACGGTCTTGACGATCGGTATGCGCTCCATTGCCCGCTCGGTCATGCGCACCAGACCGCCGAACAGCCACGCATCGGTCATGAGGCCGGCCACAAAGACCAGCACCAGCGCCGCCGCCAGCCCCATGCCGGGTCGATACACCCCCGCCGGAAGCACCGCCCGCAACGCGACCCCTAGGGACTGCTCGCCCGTCGTCGCCAGCCACCACAGCAGATACAGCGTCACCGCCACCGGCAGCACCGTGGCAAGGCCTTTCAGCAGGATGTTTCGCAGCACGCGCATCACGTAGCCCTCGGTTTCAGGTATCCGGCGGATCACCCGGCGAGGCGCGGCCTCCCGGCCTGCGTTTCTCCATGCGTCGGCGCAGGATGGGCAGCTCTCGCCGGTAGGCCTCGGCATCGCCGTAAGGCACGAACTGGCCGTACTGCCGGTGTGGCGCGTTCACGCGGGCAGCGTGGCGCACCGGGCACCAGTACTGCTCCGTGCGCCCGGCAATCTCGCGCGCGTAAGCCAGCAGGCCATTTGCGTAGGCGCAGTAATCGCAGTTGAGCTTCTCGATGAGGTTCAGGTAACCGAGGCGCCGACGGTCGAAGGCGAAGAATGTGCCGCGACGCACCCGCTCGATACCCCAGGCCCGGAAACACGTCTGCTGGAAGACAGTCAGCGCCAGGTCCAGCAGCGCCAGCGGCACGATCAGGCCATAGATCACGGGCGCGGTCAGCAGATGCGCCGGCCGGGCACTGAGCAGATACGGCAACAGACGCGTGCGCAGGGCCTCCTGGCTGGCACGAAGCCGCACGCCCTTCTCGGCAACCCGCTGGGCGAACTCCGTGCGCAGGCGCTCGGCCTCCGCCTCCAGCTCCTGTTCGAGCTCCCGCAGGCGAGCACGCAACTCATCGAATCGGGACATGACCGGGCGACCTGAAGCGGGGGTCGCACTATTGTCGGGCAGCCCAATGATAAAAGCCCGCCCGGGATGACTCCGGGGCGGGCTTTTTCAGCGCCGGCGAGCGCCGGCGTCACACGTTGAACACGTCCATCTGGCGCGGGATGACGTCGTTGCAGACCACGATGTACTTCTCACGGATCAGCAGCGTCTCGCCGGCCCGTGACAGGCGGTAGCGGTAGTGGCCGAAGAACATGTCGGTGCGCTGTTCCTCGTGCTTGTAGGTGTTGACCTGGAAGTTGGCGGTGGCGGTCACCTCGTCGGCGGTCGCCTCGCGCAGGCGGATGTTGGTCACGAAGTGGCGTGTGCGCGGCAGGCGAAGCAGCGATGACGACAACCCGGACTCGATGCGCCACACGCGGTCGGCCAGCCGGTCGCGGTTGCCGCAGTAGATGAGCGAGATCTCGCCCCGGGGGTTGTCGATCAGCACGTCGTCGTCGTCCCAGGACGGCGCCCAGTAGACGGCATCGTCCTGGTACAGCGCCAGCCAGTCGTGCCAGCGCCGCTCGTCCAGACAATCGGCCTCCTCCAGCAGCAGCTCGGTGATGGCTTCCTTCAGCATCGGATCAGGCCGCATGACGCTTGGCCTCCTCGCGGCGCAGACCCTCGGTCATCAGTTTCAGCCAGTGCCGGTACTCGCCGTGGTAGAGCGTCTCGTCGGCAAAGCGGCTGGCGCTCACCTGCGGGTTGAAGCCCAACTCGCGCGCCGGCTCGTCCGGGCCGACGATGCGCCGCTTCATGCCGCGGTCGAAGTCCTGCCACTGGGCATTGCGCCCGTAGTAGCCGGACTGGCAGGCGTCGAACTCGGTCAGGTCGTCCGGCGTGGCGATGCCGCTCGCGCCGTAGAAATCCTCGTACTGGCGTACCCGCCGCTCGCGCGCCTCCTCGCTCTCGCCCTTGGGCGCCACGCAGTAGGCGTGCACCTCGGTCTGATCCGGCGCGATCGGCCGCCAGGACCGCAGCTGCGTCGAGATGCCGTCGAACAGGATCACGTTCGGGTAGATCAGCACCTGGCGCAGGCGCCCGGCCATCCACTTGGCCTGCAGCGGACCCACGCGCGCTTCGAGCGCGTCGTACTGCATGCCGAGCGCCCGGTCCCTGAAGTTGGGCACGTCGGACCAGATCATGACGTGGCCATTGCCGAGGTCGTAGTTGCCGTTCAGGGTGTTGTGCAGGTCGACCTTGATGGCCTTGACGTTGTCGCTGCCACCGGCCGCCGCCGCTGCCTTGGCGCGCTCCTGCGCCAGACGGAAGTAGGAGGCGTGCACGATGTCGACGTGGTAGCCGTCGACGCCGTTCTCGGCCTGCATCTTCCAGTTGCCGCGGTGCGTGTACACCGAATGCCCGCGCAGTACCTCGAGACCGTCCACCGACTGGTTGGCGAACAGCTCCAGGAACGGCGCCGCCGCGGCCAGGTGCGTCTTGATATCCGGCACGTCCGGGTTGACGCTGGCGAAGATGAAGCCGAAGTAGCTCGCCACGCGGATGGGCGTCAGGCCGAAGTCGGCCTTGTGCCAATGGTCCGGGTAGGCGCCGCCGGCCTCGTCCTTGACGTCCAGCAGCGCGCCCTGGTTGTCGTACACCCAGCCGTGGTAGGGACAGGCGAAACGCTTGGCGTTGCCGCGCGCCTTGCGGCACACCATGGCGCCGCGGTGCGAGCAGGCATTGATGAACCCGTTCAGCTCGCCATCCGCGCCGCGCGCGATGATGACCGGCTGGCGACCGATGACGGTGGTCAGGTAGTCGTGCGGATTGGGGATCTGGCTGTCGTGGCCGATGTAGATCCAGGTCGCCTCCCACACGTGCTTGATCTCGAGCTCGAACAGCTCGGGGTCGGTGTAGATCGAGCGGTGGACCTTGAAGGTCTCGCCCGGTTTGTCGACGATGCGCCAGGCAATGTCTTCGATGCGCATGGGGGCCTCCTGTGGGGTGGTCACGCCGACCTGCCGGCCGGCGGCGTAGCCAAATGATAACCAATCGGCCCGCCGCGGCAGCCCCCCATCTGCCTGCCCGCCCGTCGACCTTGAGCCGCCCGGCGCCCGGTCAGACGCTGAACACGTCGAGCTGGCGCGGGATCACGTCGTTGTTGATCACCACCTTCTTGTGCACGATGCCAAAGCCGCCGGCCCGCGGGCGCAGCGCGTACTGGTAGGTGCCGAAGAAGAAATCCACACGCTTTTCGTCATGCTTGAAGGCGTCGGTCTGGAAGTTGGCGGTGACCAGTTGACAGCCGTCGCGCTGACCGGCCAGGCGCACGTTGGTGACCAGATGCGTCACGCGCGGCATGCGCAGCAGCGACGAGGACAGGCCCGAGCGGATGCGCCACACGCGCTCCTCCAGCCGCTCCTTGCCCTCCAGGTAGATCAGCGACAGCTGGGTGTCGGGGTCCTCGTTCAGCACATCGTCGTCGTCCCAGGCCGGCAGCCAGAACACGCAGTCGTCCTCATAGAGCGCCAGCCAGTCGTCCCAGCGGCGCTGGTCGAGGCAGGCCGCCTCTTGCAGCAGAACGTCGGTCGCCTCGGCGAGCAGTTGAATGTCGATTGCCATGTCAGGCCACCTCGCGTTTGCCGGCGTCGCGCTCCAGACCCTTGCACAGCGTGCTGAGCCAGTGCCGGTATTCGCCGTGGTACAGCGTTTCGTCGGCGGCGTCGGGGGCGCTGTAACGCGCCTTGATGCCGATTTCGCTGGCGAAGCCATCCGGCCCGGCGACGCGCCGCGCCATGCCGCGATCGAAATCCTGCCACTGCGCGTTGCGCCCGTAGTACCCGGACTGGCAGGCGTCGAATTCGGTCAGGTCGTCCGGCGTGGCAAGGCCGCTGGCGCTGTAGAAGTCCTCGTACTGGCGCAGGCGCCGGCGGCGCTGTTCCGCCGACTCTCCCTTCATCGCGATGCACTTGACGGTGACCTCGGTCTCGTCCGGCGACAGCGGCCGCCAGGAACGCACCTGGGTCGAGATGCCGTCGAACAGGATCACGTTCGGGTAGATCAGCACCTGGCGCAGACGGGCGGCCATCCAGCGGGCGCGTGCCTCGCCGAAGCGCTCGACCAGGCTCTCGAACTGCATGCCGGCGGCCCGGTCACGGTAATTGGCGACGTCGAACCAGATCAGCACGTGACCGTTGCCCAGATCGTAGTTGCCGTTGGCGAGGTCCGGATTGAGCACCTGGATGGCCTTGACCTGGTCCTTGCCGGCCACCTGGGCCGCCTTGCGCGCACGCTGGCCGGCCAGGTTGAAGTAGGACGCGTGAACCACGTCGACGTGGTAACCGTCCACGCCGTTCTCGGCCTGCATCTTCCAGTTGCCGTGGTGGGTGTAGAGCGACTGCCCGGGCAGCACTTCCAGGCCCTGCTCGGACTGGTCCGCGAACATGTCCAGGAAGATCGCCGCGCCGGCAAGGTGCTCCTTCAGCGGCAGCACGTCGGCGTTCAGACTGGCGAAGATGAAGCCGCGGTAGGACTCGACCTGCGGCACCGGCGTGAGGCCGTAGCCGGCCTTGTCGAAGCCCGGCAGGTAACCGCCGCCGGCCTCGTTCTTGACGTCCAGCAGCGTGCCCTGGTTGTCGAACACCCAGCCGTGGTAGGGACAGGTCCACAGCTTGGCGTTGCCCTTGCGCTTGCGGCACACGTTGGCGCCGCGGTGGCTGCACGCGTTCACGAAGCCGCGCAGCCGGCCGTCGGCGCCGCGGCTGATGATGACCGGCTGGCGGCCCATCACGGTGGTGATGTAGTCGTTCGGGTTCGGCAGCTCGCTGTCGTGGGCAACGTAAATCCAGTTGCCCTCGTAGATGTGCCGCAGCTCCGCCTCGAAGACGTCGGGATCGGTATAGATCGAGCGGTGCACCTTGAAGGTTTCGCCCGGCTTGTCGATGACGCGCCAGCGCAGGTCTTCCGGTTTCATGGGGGCTTGCTCCTGGTGAGGGGTGGCGAGCGGGGCTGCGCGCACCGTGTTTTCGAACCGGGGCACAGCCTGACAGGGGCAGGAAACCGGGCTTTGACACCCGTCAAGGGACGCTCAGGACATTGCGGGGCGGAGCGCGCCTGGCAATGGCCGGCGCGCTTCCCGGTCAGCCGATCAGAACCACAGCCGCACGCCGGCCACCAGCGCCGGCGCGCTCACCTCCCCGCCATCGGTGCGGGCAAGGTCTGCCGTGTCGCCGAGCTTGCGCACCCACTCGACGCCGACGTAGGGCGCGACCTCGCGGCGGATCTCGTAGCGCAGCCGCAGGCCGAGCTGCACGTCGTTCAAGCCGCTGCCGACGCCCCAGGCTTTCACCCGCTGCGCGGCGGCGTTGATCTCGACGCGCGGTTGCAGGACCAGCCGCTGCGTGAGCAGCAGCTCATATTCCCATTCGACCCGCGCGCTCACGTCGCCGTCCTCGCTGACGAACAGCGCGAGATCCGTCTCGAAGCGGTACGGCGCGGTGCCCTGCACGCCGAGCACGCCGAACACCCGGTCACGATCCGGCCCGCTGCCGAAGGCACGGTCGTAGCGCACCCCGGCCTGCAAGTCCCAGTACGGCGCCACCAGCCGGCCGTAGAGCAACTGCCCTTCGAACTCGCCGTTGCTGTCCGAGATCGGGCTTTCGCCCTCGGTCTTGAACCACAGGCGCTGATAGTCGCCGCCGTACCAGCCTTGCGCGTCCCACAGCAGGTGGTTCGGCCCTTCGTCGTCGCGGTACTCGAAGCGGTCGAGCAGGACGTAGCCGAAGGGATGATCGTCCTCGTGCACGTGGGGCCAGTCGGCCGGCACGTGGCCGGCGCCGGCATCGGCCGCGTGTGCCGGCAGGCCGGCCAGAGCCAGCAAGCAGGCCAGTACCGGCGCCAACCGCCGGGCGTTCATCAGGCCACCTCCACGACACGCATCATGCCCATGTGCATGTGGTAGAGCAGGTGGCAATGAAAGGCCCATCGACCGGGCTCGTCGGCGGTGAGGAGCAGCGTCAGACGCTCGGCGGGCTTTACGCTCACGGTGTGCTTGCGCGGTCGGTATTCGCCGGCGCCGTTGTCCAGCTCGAAGAACATGCCGTGCAGGTGAATGGGGTGCTCCATCATGGTGTCGTTGACCAGCACGATGCGCAGGCGCTCGCCGTGGTGCAGCGCGATGGGGCCGTGGACCTCGGAAAACTTCCTGCCGTCGAAGGACCACATGTAGCGCTCCATGTGGCCGGTGAGGTGCAGCTCGATGGCGCGCGCCGGCGCGCGCGGGTCGGCGGCCGGGGTGCGGGCGAGCAGGTCGGCGTACACCAGGACGCGGTGATCCACGTCGGCGAGACCCGTGCCGGGTTCGGCGGTGCGGTCGCGCTGCACCTGCGCCACCGCCTGGTTGCCGACGCCGTGGGTGTCGGCATCGTGCGTGGCCACGACCGGCCCCGCCTGGGCGCGCTCGACGCCGGCCCTGGCGCTGCGCGGACCGCTGCGGGGTGGCACGTGACCCATCGCCGCATGGTCCATGCCGGCGTGGCCGGCATGCGGGTCGGGCGGCGGCGCATGGCCCATCGCCGCGTGGTCCATTTCCGGGGAGATGCCGGCGTGGCCCGCGTGCCTGGCGTGCGGGTCGGCCGCCGCAACGTGATCCGATGCCGCAGACGCCGCGTGGTCCGTGTGCCCCCCGCCGCCGTGACCGGCGTGATCCATGCCCATGTCCGTCATGGTGCGCAGCGGACGCTTGCGCAGCGCCGGCACGGCGGCGGTCATGCCGACCCGCGGCGCCAGCGTGCCGGCCGCGTAGCCGCTGCGGTCCATGGTTTCGGCGAATACTGTATAGGCGCGGTCCTCGGGCGGCGTCACGATGACGTCGCAGGTCTCGGCGATGGCGATCTGGAGTTCGTCGGTCTCGACCGGCTGCACGTCCTGGCCGTCGGCCTGCACCACGGTCATCGGCAGGCCCGGAATCCGCACGTTGAAATACGTCATCGCCGAGGCGTTGATGAACCGCAGCCGCACCCGCTCGCCGAGCCGGAACAGTCCGGTCCAGTTGCCGGCCGGGTGCCGGCCGTTCATCAAATAGGTGTAGGTGTAACCGGTCACATCGGCGATGTCGGTGGGGCTCATGCGCATGCCGGCCCAGGCCAGCCAGTCGCGCAAGCCGCCTTCGCTCATCACCTGCGGCAGGGTCTGTTCCTGGAAGTTGTAGTAGTGACTCTGCTTCTTGAGCCTGGCGAGCACCGACCACGGGTCTTCGAAGGTCCAGTCCGACAGCACCACCACGTAGTCGCGGTCGAAGGCGTCTGCGTACCCGCCGGCCGGGTGGATCACCAGCGGTCCGTAAACGCCCGACTGCTCCTGCAGGCCGGAATGGCTGTGGTACCAGTAGGTACCGGCCTGACGCACCGGGAAGCGCGCCTCGAAGGTCTGCCCCGGATGAATGCCCGGAAAACTCACCCCGGGCACGCCGTCCATCTCGAACGGCAGCAGGATGCCGTGCCAGTGGATCGAGGTGTCCTCATCGAGCGCGTTGTGCACGCGTAGGCGCGCCTCGTGGCCCTCGTAAAGTTCGATCAGCGGACCCGGGACCGTGCCGTTGAGCGTGTGAGCCCACGCGGTGCCCCCCGCGATGTCGATGCGCTCGCGCCCCACGGCAAGGTCGAAGTTCACCGGCCCGGGCTGCGCCCGCGCCGCCGCGCCCGCCAGCGGCCGCGCCCAGGCCGGCAGCAGCGCGTCCAGACTGGCCAGCAAGCTGCCGGCGGCAAGGCCGTGCAGCAGTTGCCGCCGGGTGATCTCGCCCGGCGGCGCGGATTTCTTGCGCATCAGGTCATTTCCCCTATCCGCTCGCGCCAGCGGCGGCGCGCCCGAGGACGAGCCTGCGGCTGTCACCCGCTCACACGTCAAGCAGGGCGACGCGAGCCGCAATCAAGGGGCGGCGCCGCCGTACTCGGCAAACACCTGCGCCTCCCCACCCTCGCCCCACAGCAGCACCTCGTACGGGTCAAGGCGGTCACCGTGCTCCATGCCCGGGGAGCCGACCGGCATGCCCGGCACCGCAAGTCCCTGGCCCGCCGGCCGCTGCTTCAGCAGACGGGCGACGTCGGCCGCCGGCACGTGGCCCTCGATCACATACCCGCCGACGGTGGCGGTGTGACAGGAACCCAACCCCTGCGGCACGCCAAGGCGCGCCTTGACTGCGGCCAGGTCCTCCACGTCGTGCACGTGCGTGACGAAACCCGCCGCCTGCAGGTGCGAAACCCAGGCGCCGCAGCAGCCACAGGTGGCGGTCTTGTAGACGACCACCGGCGGCGCCGCGCCTGCCTCACGCGGCAACCAGCCCGCCGCCACCGCCAGCACCGCGCCGACCACCAGCACACCGGCCAGCAAGGCCAACCGCGACGCACCGCGCTTAGAAAACGTCTTCATCGTCCGACTCCGTTGTCTGAATGCCCATGATTCCTGTCACGTCCCGTGACGCCCGCAAACCCTGCCCGCCTCAGCCATCGTCCGCGCCAAAGGAAGCGCTGATTTATCAGCGCTTCCCAAGCGGGGCAGGACGCCCCGGCCTGGATCAATGGGGCAAGCCATTGATCCAGGGAGCGCCTCGCGGGCGTGCACCGCGATGCGGTGAGCTGAAAAATCCCAGGGACGGGATTTTTCAGCATCTCCCTAGGCCCTGTTAACAATCATGCCAACCACACGCTGATGGCTGCCAGGATAACGAAGGCGGCGTAATGAGCGGCGAGCTTTTCATAGCGGGTGGCCAACCGCCGGTATTGCTTGAGGCGCGCAAACA
>JBMOQH010000006.1:0-13799 GCA_049322795.1 Pseudomonadota bacterium
TGCCGTGATTCCGCCGCGACGCAATCGAAAACACCCACGCGCCTGGGACCGACATCGCTATCGCGCTCGCCACCTCGTCGAGAACCTGTTTGCGCGCCTCAAGCAATACCGGCGGTTGGCCACCCGCCATGAAAAGCTCGCCGCTCATTACGCCGCCTTCGTTATCCTGGCAGCCATCAGCGTGTGGTTGGCATGATTGTTAACAGGGCCTAGTCTCTGCGGGTGAGGTGGACGGTCGCGTTCGGGGCGGCGCTCACACGACCGGCTCGTGCACGGTCACCAGCTTGGTGCCGTCCGGGAAGGTGGCTTCCACCTGCACGTCGTGGATCATCTCGGCCACGCCGTCCATCACGTCGTCCCGCATGAGCAGGGTGCGGCCGTGGTTCATGAGTTCGGCCACGGTGCGGCCGTCACGGGCGCCTTCCAGGATGGCGGCGCTGATGGCCGTCGCGCTCTACCTCGATCCACAGCTCGGTGTCGCCCAGGCGCACCCGGTCGCCGGTGGTGGGGCCGAACATCTCGGCATAGGCGCGGCGGCTGATGCGGCTCATGGCTGGCCCTCCAGCGCGCCCATCACATCGCCGCGAAAACCCCACACGGCGCGTGCGCCGGCGTAGGGCACCAGCGACACCTCGCGGCTCTGGCCGGGTTCGAAGCGCACCGCGGTGCCGGCCGGGATGTCGAGGCGCAGGCCGCGCGCGGCGGCGCGGTCGAACGACAGCGCCGGGTTGGTCTCGGCGAAGTGGTAGTGGGAGCCGACCTGGATCGGCCGGTCGCCGGTGTTGGCCACGGCCAGCGTGACGGCCGGCCGGCCGGCGTTGAGGTCGATCTCGCCGGCGGCGGTGTCGAGTTCTCCGGGGGTCATAGGGCTCCCTGTGCGGTGGGGTTTAAAAAATGTCGCCTGTCAAGAACTCTCTGCTGACAGGCACAACACCTAAGTCTATATCGGACAAGGATTTTGGCTTCTGGACCAGCCCCTCGGGCAGTCCTGCTCTGGCAGGCTAGGAGCCACATAAGAGCAAGGCGGTTGCGGGTCTCGGCGTAGCTGAGCAAGCATCCGGCAATGTCCGTGCAGATGATATGACAAGGCTCCTGCGAGCCATAGTCCCAAAACACGAAAGCGCAGGTCGATGGCCTGCCCTTTCGTGTCGCCGCCAATGTGGCGCACGCCTACGTCGGCGGTGCGTCCCGCCGGGGCACTGGCGGCGCTTTCGCCGCCGTCCCTTTCTTGAATCCTCGATCCCGTGCGATGAACGCTTCGAGCATGTGCGGGATCAGCGTCATCGCATCGACCGGCTCGCCGTAGGTCTGCGCGTGCAGCGCGGCGTAGCGGTCGAGGTCGGCCTTCAGGCTGGCCGGACACGCGAATGTCAGCTTGACGCTCTCGCTCTTGGGCAGCGGCCCGAGCCGCAGCTTGTTCGTGTTCATTGCGATGCTCCCCTCTGGAAGAACAGCGGCTGGTACGGTCGCAGCACCAGGTCGCGGTTGACGATGATGCGCACCGGCAGGCCGGGGCGAGCCGTCAGCGTGGGCTGGATGTTCATGTTGCGGCGGGTCATCTCCTGGCCGATCTGGTTCACGCTGTCCTGCACGCTGTCGCGACCGGCGATGATGACGCGATCGCCGCCCTGGCGATTCTCCGGGGCGGCCAGCTCGGCGCCGACGCCCAGCAGCGTGGTCAGCACCGCGCCGGCAAAGATGCGGTCCCAATGCCAATCGACGCCATCCTCCAGGCCCGCGTAGCCGGCCGGGTCCGTGCCCACGAGATTGTCGAGCTGGCTTGATGAGGTGTCCGGCAGGATCAGCCGGTGCCACACCATCTGGATGCGGGTCTGCCCGTAGCTCACCTGGCTGTTGTAGCGGCCCAGGATGCGCGAGCCCTGCGGGATCAGCAGATGGCGGCCGGTGGCCGTGTCGTAGACCGGCTCCGTCACCGTGGCGATCACGTCGCCCGGCAGGTCGGACTTGATGCCCGTCACCAGCGCGGCCGGAATCACGGTGCCGGCCATCACCTGGTACGGCGAGACCGGCAGTTGCAGGTTGCCGGAATTACGGGTTTCCGTAGAACCGGCATTGCTCAGAAACGCTTCCTTCTGCTCCTGCCGGTTCTGCACGGCGGTGGGATCGGCGGGCTGCGCAGCCGTCGAAGCCGGCCCGGCGGCCAGTGGATCGAAACCCGCCAACCCGGTCAGCGGCGGGATTCCCGCCATGCTCTGAGCGGGAGCGGCTACGGCGGCGCGCTGCCCGCCCGTGCTGAAGAACACGGACGAAGCCGCCGCTTCCTCGGCCTCCTTGAGCCGCGCCAGGCGCTCGGCCTCGGCCGGGTCATAGCCCGGTTGTGAGTAACCCTGCGCTCGCTGTTCGGCGCGCAGGATCGGCGCGCCGAGGTCGCCGGGCAGCGGTTCGCCCAGCTCCGGCGGCATCGGTGGCAAGGTCGGCGGCAGTTGGGAATAGTCGGCGGGCAGTTGCGCCAGCCCTTCGGAGCGCGACACGCGATCGACGTTGTACAGCTCGGTCGCCTCGCCTGCACCACGGCGCTGCGGTGCTTGCAGCGACCAGAGCGTTGCGCCCAATACGGCGGTGGCCACACCGCCGACGAGCACCGCCAACATGCGCCGGTTCAGGCGCGTGACCGGACGCGGCTGCGCCCGCAGCGCGACCTGTTCCGGCGTCAGCTTCGGAGCCGCGCCAGGCGCCACCATGTCCGGGGAGTCGTCCTGGCTCATGGTCAGTTCCTCCGCGTAACGCCGTCCGTGCGCTCGATGCGCACCACGGCGCCCCTGTCGCCACCCAGGCGCAGTTCGGCCGCGCCGAACAGCCGATCAACGATGTAGTACGGCGCGCGGAAGCGGTAATTGACGAGCTGGCCGTCGCCCTGCGCGCCGATCACGAACAGCGGCGGCAGCTCGCCCTGCGCGATGCCGGCCGGGAACTGGATGTAGACCTTCTCGCCGTCGTCGAAGGCGCGCAGCGGCTTCCACGGCGCATTGCTGCCGCTGATCGCGTAGCGGAAGCGGATGTTCTCCAGCGTCAGACCCGTATCGAGTGGTGCCGCCGTCTGCGCGGCCTGCGCCTGGCGCTGCAAAGCCAACATGCGGTCGCGCGGATAGTCCCAGGACACCGACGCCATCCACGCCCTTTCGGTCGAGGTCAGCTCAATCAGGTACGTCCTGCGGCTGGTGGTGATGACGAGGTTGGTCTTCAAGCCGGAACGGATGGGCTTCACCAGCACATTGACGCGCAGCTCGTCACCGCCGCCGCTGGAGGTGTCGCCGACGATCCAGCGCACGGTGTCACCGGCCGCGACCGTCACCAGTTCCTCGCCGGGCTGCAAGGCGATCATCGTCACGCGGCCCGGACTCGTATAGACCTGATAGAGCGCGCCATCGGTGAAGGGCCAGACCTGGATCGCGTTGACGTAGCCCTCGCGAGTCGGCGCGACACGCGCCTCTGCGTTGGCGCGGGATACGCGCACGCGCTCGTCTTCCGGCTCGGGCGCTGGCTGCGTCTCGTCTTGCGCCGGCAGCGGCATCAACTGCCCCGGCAACGGCAAGGGTTCCGGTACTGCGACCACTTCCACCGGCTTGGGCAGCTCCGGCAGCGGCTGCGCCTGCACGGGTTCATCGAGGCTGATGGTCGGCGGCTTGCGCGGTGTGGCGCAGCCCGCCAGCGTGACGGCAACCAGTGCAAGCACGTAAAAGCGCAAAGACGGATTCATGGCCTGTCTCCTTCGATCGAGTCGAGTTCCCGGCTCCACGACAAGCCGTTGACGTAGATGCCCAATGGATTGCGCCGCAACCGTTCCTCGGTGCGCGGCGTTTGCAGCACGATGGAAACCACCGCCGTCCAGCGCTCCAGCCCTGCCGCCGCGCCGTTGACGTAGCGGCGCTCCGTCCAGCGCACGTTGAACGACGTGTCGCTGGCGCGGACCACGCTGTTGATCTGCACCGTCACCGTCTCCCGGCCGATGCGCGCGAAAGGATCGTTGGCGCGTGCGTAGTCGTTGAGCACGGCGGCCCCGCGGTCGGTGGTGTAGTCGTAGGCATCCAGCCAGTTCTGCCGGACCACGATGGGGTCGATGGAGAGCGAGCGCACCAGCGTGACGAAGCGCGCGAGGTGATGCGCGGTCTGCGCATCGTTGGGCCGGTACGGCGTGGCGGCCTCGCCGACAGCGCGGACCTGCCCGCCGTGGTCCACCTCCACCACGTAGGGCGTGACGATGGACTGCGCCGAGCGCCACACCAGGCCGCCCGCCATCAGCAGCGCGAGCACGAGGCAGCCGAAGGCCATCAGTCGCCAGTTCTTCGCCTGTGCGCGGGCCGAGCCGATGCGCTCATCCCACACCTGTTCGGCGCTCTGGTACGGCGTGGCCGGCTGCGGCGATTCGGCATAGCGCACCTGCGGTCGTTTGAAGCGCATGGGCCGTCCTCCTTATGAATTCGATGGGTCGCGCAGGCTGGGGCCACTGCCCGAGCCGCCGCCGTCGCCACCGCGCAGCGTGTGCGCGACGGTGGTGGCGGCATGAGTGAGCTGCTGGCGGCGTTGCAGGCGCCTGGCCCAGGCGGGTTGTCCGGTGCTGGCGGATGCGGCTTCCGCGCTGCCCTGAGTGGCCGGGCCGGTAGCAGCGCTGCCTGTGGAAGCATCGGGATTGATGGCGGTAGCGGCGCGCGCCTTCAGCGAGCGCGCACCGGCAGAGACTCGCTGCCCGACCGACTGCGCGCCGGTCCGGGCGACATTGCCCAGACCGGCCGCCGCGCCCTTGAGGCCACCACCGGCGCCGGCGGAACCTGCCTGGAAGGCTGACCTCGCGCTGCCGGCGGTGGACGCCATCGAACGGGCGCCGCCGACAGCCATGCGGGCAGCGCCGGGTGCCATGCGCGCACCGGCCGCGACGGCACCACCGACACCCGTCGCCACTGCGCCCACCGCGACAGCCGTACCGGCTGCCCCAAGCGTGGCGCCCGCCATCGCACCGGCGCCGAGCTGCGGCGAACCGGACACCAGCCCGGTAGCGATGCCCGGCCCGAAGATCCCGAGCGCCAGCAGCGCGAGGGATGCCAGCATGATGACCAGCGCATGGTCGATGGAGGGTTCGTCCGGCGCGACCTGGAACTCGGCGAACAGGCCGGTGCCGATGCCGACGATCACCGCCAGCACCAGCACCTTGATGCCCGACGACACCACGTTGCCCAACACCTTCTCGGCCAGAAACGCGGTCTTGTTCCACAGCGCGAACGGCACCAGCACGAAGCCGGCGAGCGTGGTCAGCTTGAACTCGATCAGCGTGATGAAAAGCTGGATCGCCAGCACGAAGAACGTGACGATCACCACCAGCCAGGCCAGGAACATGACCGCGATGGGCGTCACGTTCACGAACACCTCGGGGAAGCCCGCCATGTCGCTGATCTGTTCGAGGATCGGCGAGGCGGCATCGACGCCCACCTTGGCCAGCCGGCCGGGTTGCAGGAACTCGGCCTGCGAGATCGTGGAACCCTACGCCATCAAACCCAGCCCCGCGAACGAGCGGAACACGATGCTCGCCAGCCAGTTGAAGTTGCCGATGATGTAGGCGAAGGCGCCCACGTAGAGCACCTTGCGCAGCAGCTTGGCGATCACGTCCTCGCCCTGGCCGGTGGCGTGACTCATCGCCCAATAGAGGCCGGCGATGGTCATGTCGATCACGATCAAGGTGGCGGTGAGGAACGCAATCTCGCCGCCCAGCAGACCGAAGCCCGAGTCGATGTAGGTGGAAAAGACGATGAGGAAGCGGTCGATCACCGAGATGTCGTTCATGGCGCGTGCCTCAGTCGCCGCCGTAGAACGGCACGGTCTGCGGCGTGTAGGGCGTGCCCTCGCCGTGGAAGCGCCGCCGCACTTCGCGGGCGCGCTCGGTGGCCGCCGCCTGCCGCGCCAGTTCCAGCGACGCGGCGCGGTCCTGCGTCAACTGGAGCTGCTGAGACTGGATCGCCTGCTTGGCCTGCAAGGCCAGCAACTGGTTGGTCGCCTGCATGGCTTGCAGCGCACCGTCAGCCGACTGGCTCTGGCCGACCAGATCGGCCAGCACGCCTTCGTCTTCGCTGAGGTTCTGCGATACCTGCGCCTGCATCCGCATCGCGGTGTGCAGGCCATCGAGCGTGTGGCGCCAGCGCTCGCGTGCGTCCTGCGCCATGCGATCGCCGCTGACGCTGGCGGCGTACTCGTGCGGATACAGCCGGGCGAACTCCCGGTCCATGTTCGCCACGTCGTAGGCCAGGCCCTGCGCCTCGGCGATCAGGCGTTCGGTGGTCGCCAGCGTCGAGCGCAGGCGGTTGACTACGTTGTAGTCAAGGCCCGCCAGATTGCGCGCCTGGTTGATGAGCATCTGCGCTTCGTTCTGGAGCTGCCGCACCTGGTTGTTGATCTGCTCCAGCGTGCGGATCGCGGTCAGCGTGTTCTGCACCAGGTTGGTCGGGTCGATCACGGCCCACTGCGCCTGCGCGGCGGGCAGCGTGCAAAACAGGGCGGCAGCAACGGTCGCAAGAAGGGTCTTCTTCATGACGGGTTCTCCTGTGGTGGGTGGGAAGCGGCAGGTGCGGACGGCAGCAGATCGGCCGCCCAATCCAGACCGCAGTGGCGCAGCCAGGCGGCTGTGAAGCTGGAAGACGAAGCGGCCGCCTCCACCGCGTCGATGTCGCGTTGGTCCTGCGGTGTCGAGGCGCCGGCGAAGGCCAGCGCGACCGACCCCAGGTCGAGGTCGAACAGGCGATTGCCCAGCCGCGACTGGTAGTAGTAATCGCGCTTGGGCTGCGCGGTGGCGACGATCTCGATCTGCCGGGCGTTGAGCCCGAAGCCTTCGTAGATCGTGCGAATCTGCGGCTCGGTGGCCTGCGGGTTGGGCAGGAAGATGCGGCTCGCGCAGCTCTCGATGATCGCGGGCGCGATGCTGGAGTCCTTGATGTCGGCGAGCGACTGCGTGGCGAAGATCACCGATACGTTCTTCTTGCGCAGCGTCTTGAGCCACTGGCGAATGCGCGCCGCGAATACCGGGTCATCGAGGAACAACCAAGCTTCGTCGAGGATCAGGAGCGTGGGCGCGCCGTCGAAGCGTTCCTCGAAGCGCGCGAACAGGTAGCGCAGCACGGCCAGCACGGCGGCGCGGCTGGCCATCAGCTCCTCCATCTCGAAGCACTGCACGTCGGCCGTGCCCAGGCGGTCGTGGTCGGCGTCCAGCAGCTTGCCGTGCGCGCCGCCGAGCACATAGGGTGCGAGTGCCTGGCGCAGCGCGTTGTTCTGCAACAGCACCGAAAACCCAGTCAGCGTGCGCTGCTCCACCGGCGCGCCGGCAAGGCTTTCCAGCGCCGACCAGATGGCGGCCTTCTCGTCGGGGCCGATGGCCGCGCCCTCCTGCACCATCCGGCCTTCCAGCCATTCGGCGGCCCAGGCGCGGTAGCCCTCCTGGTCGATGCGCGCCAGCGGCTGGAACGCGATGTCGCCATCCGTGCCCAGGTCGTAGTGCTCGCCACCCAGGCCGAGGATGGTGGCGCGCATTGAGCGCCCCATATCGAATGCGAAGATGCGCGAGCCGTGATAGCGGCGGAACTGCATTGCCAGCGTGGCGAGCAACACCGACTTGCCCATGCCCGTGGGGCCGCACACCAGCGTGTGGCCCACGTCGCCGATGTGCGTCACCAGCCGGAACGGCGTGGCACCATCGGTGCGCGTGACGATCAGGGGCGGCCCGTCGAGGTGCGCGTTCTTCTGTGGCCCGGCCCACACCGCCGACACCGGCATCAGGTGCGCGAGGTTCAGTGTGGAGACGATGGGCTGGCGCACATTGGCGTAGGCATTGCCGGGAATCGAGGACAGCCAGGCATCGACCGCGTTGAGCGTTTCCGGGATGGTGACGAAGCCACGGCCCTGGATGACGCGCTCGATCAGGCGCAGCTTCTCGTCGGCCACGGCGGCATCCGCATCCAGCACCGTGACCGTCGCGGTGACGTAGCCGAACGCTACCTGGTCGCTGCCCAGCTCCTGCAAGGCGGCGTCGGCATCGGCCGCCTTGTTGCTGGCGTCGGTATCCACCAGCGGGCTTTCCTGCTGGAAGATGGTTTCGCGCAGCAGCGCAACGACGTTCTTGCGCTTGGCGAACCACTGGCGGCGCAGGCGGCCGAGTTCCTTTTCGGCCTCGGCCTTGTCCATGCACAGGAAGCGCGTGCTCCAGCGATACGCGAAGCCCAAGCGGTTCAGGTCGTCGAGCAGCCCCGGCCAGGTCGAGGTCGGAAAGCCGCGCACCGACACCACGCGCAGGTGCTGATCGCCCAGCATGGGCGCCAGACCGCCGACCAGCGGGCAATCGGCCAGCAACGCATCGAGGTGAAACGGCTGCTCGGGAACACCCACGCGGTAACACCGTGTCGAAACCGTCGCGTGCAGGTAGGTCAGCGTCTCGCCGTCGTCGAGCCAGGCAATCTCGGGCATCACGCCGTCGAGCAGGTCGAAGAAGCGATCCGTCTCTGCCAGAAAGGCCGTCAGGCGCTCGTGCCAGTCCACGCCGCGCTGCGGCGTGTTCTCGTAGAGCAGCTTCGCGGCCCGTGCGTGGGATTCCTCCGGCGGCAGGTACACCAGCGTCAGGTGATAGCGGCTCTCGAAGTGGCTCTGGTCTTCCTCGAACACCGCGCGGCGTTCCTCGTCCACCAGCCAGGACAGCGGTTCGGGAAAGTCCGAGTGCGGATAGTCGGCGGCGACCAGCCGTTCGGCTTCCACGAACAAGGCCCAGCCGGAACCCAGGCGGCGCAGCGCGTTGTTCAGCCGCGCCGACGTGGCGATCAGCTCGCCCTGCGTCGCGCTGTCCAGGTCCGGCCCGCGAAAGCGCGCCGTCTTCTGGAACGAACCATCCTTGTTGAGCACCACGCCGGGCGCGACCAGCCCGGCCCACGGCAGCCAGTCGGCAAGCAGTGCGGGACGCTGGCGGTATTCGGCGAGGTTCAACATAGTGTCGCCCTCACACGTCCAGCAGCGGCTTGTGCTTGATGTGGCGCGCGAACACCTGCATGAACTGCGGATCGACGCGCGCGCCCCATACCGCCAGCGAATGGCCCACAAGCCACATCACCAGCCCCGGAATCCACAGTTGCAGGCCCAGCCCCATGGCAGCGGCCAGCGTGCCGTTGGCGATGGCCACGGTGCGCGGCGCGCCGCCCAGCAGGAGCGGTTCGGTCAGCGAGCGATGCAGCGGTACTTCAAAGCCGGCGGCGAACTCGTCGGGCGCACTCATACGACGGCCCCGCCGGAGAAGCTGAAGAACGACAGGAAAAACGAGGACGCCGCGAACGCGATGGACAGGCCGAAGACGATCTGGACCAGCTTGCGAAAGCCGCCGCTGGTATCGCCGAAGGCGAGCGCGAGGCCCGTGGCGATAATGATGATGACCGCGACGATGCGGGCCACCGGCCCTTGGATGGAATCGAGGATTGCTTGCAGCGGCCCTTCCCAGGGCATGCTGGAACCCGCCGCGTGCGCCGTGCTGGCCACCAGCAGGAACACCACGGCCAGCAGCAGTCCCTGCTGCGCCGGCGCGGTGAGGCAGCGCAGGCGCGCAAGACGAAAAAGCGGATTTACGGAAATACGCAAAGCATGGGCGAGCGTCATGGCAGTTCTCCAGAGTGGGTTGAGGACGGGGAAGGAAACGGCGCGAGCGCGTCGTCGAGCTGGTAGCCGTTGCCGTTGAAGCCGGTCACGCGAGCGACGGTCTGGACCTGGCGGGCACGGCCGCGCCCGGCGATGAAGACGATGACGTTCACCGCCTCGGCGATCAGCGCGCGCGGCGGCGTCATGGCGACTTCGAGGATCAGTTGTTCGAGGCGCAGCAGCGCGCCGTGGGCGGAACTGGCGTGAAGGGTGGCGATGCCGCCGGGGTGCCCAGTCCCCCACACTTTGATGAGATCCAGCGCCTCGCCGCCGCGCACCTCGCCGACGATCACGCGGTCGGGGCGCAGGCGCATCGTGGTGCGCACCAGCTCGGTCATCGACACCACGCCGGCGCGGGTGCGCAGCGGTACGTGGTCGCGCGCCGTGCACTGCAATTCCACGGTGTCTTCCAGCACCAGCACGCGGTCGTTGGTGGCCGCGATCTCGGCCAGAAGCGCATTGGCGAGCGTGGTCTTGCCGGTGCTGGTGCCGCCGGCGATCAGGACGTTCTGGCGTTCGCGCACCGCGCAGCGCAGGAACTCGGCCTGCTCCGCACTCAGAATGCCGTCGCTCACGTAGTCGGCCAGGCCGATCACGCCGACCGCGCGCTTGCGCAGGGCGAAGGCCGGACCCGGCGCCGCCGGCGGCAGGATGCCCTCGAAGCGCTCGCCGGTCTCCGGCAGCTCGGCGGTCAGCAGCGGTCGGCCGCGATGCACTTCCGTGCCGACGTGGGCCGCGACCAAGCGGATGATGCGTTCGCCGTCTGCGGCGGACAGCGACTCACCGGTGGCAACTCGGCCCGACGAAAGCCGGTCGATCCACAGCGCGCCGTCCGGGTTCAGCATCACTTCCACCACGTCCGGGTCTTCCAGTGCGGCGGCGATCAGCGGTCCCATTGCGGTACGCAACATGCGGATGCGCCGATACAGAGAGGTGGCCAAGGACGATGGCTGCTGCGAAACGGCGCTCATGAGACCGTCTCCTGTGTCCGCTCCCGCGCTTCGGCGAGCGCGGCCGCATCGTCCAGCCGCTGCGTGTCGGGCTGGATCTCGTCGTAGACCTCGCGCACCAAGCTGCGCCCGCGTAGCAAGTGGCGGCCGAGCTGTTCGATGAACTGCTCGAAACGCGCCTTGCCCTGCGCCTTTGCGGCCTCCTGATGCGCTTCCGGCAGCGGCGTGCTGACCGTAAGGTAATAGCGCACGAACAACGCTAGCGTCTCGATCAGGATGTTCTGGTCGCGCTCCAGCTTCTCGATCTGGCGCGATAGCCGGTCCAGGCGCTTGGCCATTGCCGCTTCGCGCTGGTCGGCCGCGTCCGGCGACAGCCAGGACGCCAGCGCCGCCGCGACGATGGAGGACTTGGACACACCTTTCTTCGCGGCCAGTTCGTTCAAGCGCCTGGCGTGATCGCGTTCGATGAACAGGTTGAGGCGATGGCGGGAATGAAGCTGGCTCATAGTGGGATTCCGTCGTCGGGGTCGAGAGCGGTCAGCCGCGCCGCGCGCTGCAAGCGCGGATCAAGCTGGGACGGCAGAGGCAAAGGCGCGTCGTCTTCGTCATCGAGCAGCGCCAGATCGCTGGCCGCGTGTTCGGGTGCGAGGCTGTAGGCGACGGCTTCGGACAGCTCGGGCTGGCGACGTGGGCCGCCTTCGTCGGCTGCGGCGTCGGTGTTGGCGAAACCGGCAGAGGCCGGTGCGACAGGCGTGAAGGGAATCGCCAAGGTGCTCCAGTCATCCGGCCGCGCGCTCGGCGCATCGGCATAGCGGCCCGGTGCGAGCACAGGCGGCGGCAGCACGCGCCGCTTGAAATTGGCGTCGGCGTAGTAGCGCAGCTTCTGCGCCTTGATCGGCGGATGGCCCGAGACCATCACCACCGCCTCGTCAGAGGGAAGCTGCATCACCTCGCCGGGTGTCAGCAGCGGCCGTGCCGTCTCCTGCCGCGACACCATCAGGTGCCCGAGCCAGGGCGCGAGCCGATGGCCCGCATAGTTGCGCTGCGCGCGCAACTCGGTCGCGGTGCCCAACGTTTCGGAGATGCGCTTGGCGGTGCGCTCGTCGTTGGTGGCGAAGGTCACGCGCACATGGCAGTTGTCCAGAATCGAATGGTTCTGGCCGTAGGCTTTGTCGATCTGATTGAGCGATTGCGAAATCAGGAAGGCGCGCAGGCCGTAGCCCGCCATGAAGGCCAGGGCGCTCTCGAAAAAATCCAGTCGGCCCAGCGCCGGAAACTCGTCGAGCATCAGCAGCAGCTTGTGCTTGCGCTCCACGCCATCGCTGCCATCGAGCGATTCGGTGAGCCGCCGGCCGATCTGGTTGAGGATCAGGCGGATCAGCGGCTTGGTGCGGCTGATGTCGGACGGCGGCACCACCAGGTACAGCGACACCGGATGCTCGGCGGCGATCAGGTCGGCGATGCGCCAGTCGCAGCGTGACGTTACTTCGGCCACGGTCGGATCGCGGTACAGACCCAGAAAACTCATCGCGGTGGACAGCACGCCCGAGCGCTCGTTGTCGCTCTTGTTGAGCACTTCGCGCGCGGCGGACGCAACGACGGGATGCGGCGTATCGCCCAGATGATGCGTGGTCATCATCCGGTGCAGCGTCACCTCGAATGGGCACGCCGGATCGGAGAGGAAGTTGGCGACGCCGCGCAGCGTCTTGTCCTCACCCGCGTAGAGCACGTGCAGGATCGCGCCGACCAGCAGCGCGTGCGAAGTTTTCTCCCAATGATTGCGGCGCTCCAGTGCGCCTTCGGGGTCCACCAGGATGTCGGCGATGTTCTGCACGTCGCGCACTTCATGCGCACCTCGCCGCACCTCCAGCAGCGGGTTGTAGGCTGCCGACCTGGCATCGGTGGGGTTGAACAGCAGGCAGTGCGAGAAGCGCGAACGCCAACCGGCGGTGATGGCCCAGTTCTCGCCCTTGATGTCGTGGATCACGGCCGACGCCGGCCAACTCAACAAGGTCGGCACGACCAGCCCCACGCCCTTGCCCGAGCGCGTGGGCGCGAAGGTCAGGACGTGTTCCGGCCCTTCATGGCGCAGGTATTGGCGCTCGAACTGACCGAGGAAGACGCCGGCCGGACCGGCTAGACCGGCCGCGCGGACTTCGGCCGCGTCGGCCCAGCGCGCCGAACCGTAGGTGGTGACGCGGCGGGCCAGCCGCGAGCGCCATACCGACATGCCGATGGCGACCGCCACCGCCACCAGGCCGCTGGAACCGGCGATGGCGCCGCCCTTGAGGAAGACGTGGGGCGCGTAGGCGTCGAAGAAGAACCACCACTCGAACAGGCGCCACGGGTGATAGATTGGCGTGCCGAAGAAGTCGAACCAGGGCGCGCCCAGGCGTACCTGATAACCCAGGGCGGCGGCGGTCCACTGCGTGGCGGCCCACACCCCGGCGATCACGATGCCGAACACCGTCAGCACCTGACCGTACAGCACGCCTGTTGCCTGCATTCCGGCCTCCGAATATCTCCTGCACGTTGCGCGGCAAAGCGAGTGCCGCAGGTGTCAGGTTCGGTGCTGGATCAGTGCCGGTCAAAGACTGTTATCGGCAAAATGCAGGGCGAAAAATGCAATAGTTCCGGTCGGCGCGTGTGCCGGACAAACGCTGCGCACGAGAGCGCGCTGCGGCATGGCGATGAGCCGGACATTTTTTTCACCAAATACGTCGGATCAGAACCTCGGTTCTTCCGTCGGCGGTGTATAGGGCACATCGCCATCGCCCATGAAGCGCCGGCGTGTGGCCTCGGCCACCGCGTTGCACAACTCGTCGCCGAGCGCGGCCGGGTTGTCTCGGCATTGCTCGCGCAACTCGGCGAGACGTTCGGGATCGGCAATCAGCGATTCGACGGTTTCCGTCGGCGCTGACTCACCACAGGCGGTCATCATCAATGCAAGCAATAGCACCGTGAGTTTTCTCATGGTTTGATCTCCTTCGTGATGTCAGTGTGATGTGAAGGTGTATCCACGCCAATCGGACTGACCCGATCAATGAAGCGGCTCAAGGGAACCTGTTCAAAACCCGCGCTTCACCTGAAAATACACGCATCTTGGCCTATTGGAACTGAGGGCATGAAGCAGCACACGTTGGACGTCGACCTGACCTGCCGGCGGACGCGCAAGCGGGTGTT
>JBMOQH010000007.1:0-152197 GCA_049322795.1 Pseudomonadota bacterium
AGGGATATCGTCCCGGATGTTATCCGGGGCATTCAGCCCCGGCCTCATTGAAGCGAGTAAAGCCGAGCACCGACTCCACCGCCACCTTGACGTTATCCGGGGCATTCAGCCCCGGCCTCATTGAAGCGCGGCTGGTCACAGCGCCACGCCAGTGGACCAGGCCGGTTATCCGGGGCATTCAGCCCCGGCCTCATTGAAGCCTTGACGACGACGGCGCGGTGGCCACCGTGGCGGTGCGTTATCCGGGGCATTCAGCCCCGGCCTCATTGAAGCGCTGCTCCGGCGGCTCTCCTGATCGTCCCCGGTCTGGTTATCCGGGGCATTCAGCCCCGGCCTCATTGAAGCTGGCCCCAGTAGAGGGTGGAGCCGGCGCTTCGCCCGTTATCCGGGGCATTCAGCCCCGGCCTCATTGAAGCGTGCGGATCGCGAAGCCCACGGCGTCCATCTGGTCCGTTATCCGGGGCATTCAGCCCCGGCCTCATTGAAGCAAGCTCCGCCAGCATGTCCCTTTCCATAACGCTCACGTTATCCGGGGCATTCAGCCCCGGCCTCATTGAAGCTACCTGGGCGCGCCGTCGTCTGCGTGTCGGCAGCGGTTATCCGGGGCATTCAGCCCCGGCCTCATTGAAGCGCCGGGTGCGGCGATGAAGGGGTGCTCCGCCGCATCGTTATCCGGGGCATTCAGCCCCGGCCTCATTGAAGCGGCATAGACTCGCGCGCTTGCTCGATTCCCACTTGGTTATCCGGGGCATTCAGCCCCGGCCTCATTGAAGCGGCGCCCTTGCCGAACACATCCACGTCGGTCTTGTGTTATCCGGGGCATTCAGCCCCGGCCTCATTGAAGCCTGCCGGCGCATGCCGGGCGCGAGGGCCAGATGGAGTTATCCGGGGCATTCAGCCCCGGCCTCATTGAAGCACGCCCACCGGCACCCTCGCCGCCGCATTGCCCGCGTTATCCGGGGCATTCAGCCCCGGCCTCATTGAAGCGCCGCACCAGTGGCAGCGGCCGGTGGGTTGCAGGCCCGTTATCCGGGGCATTCAGCCCCGGCCTCATTGAAGCCGCGTCAGCACCCACGCGGAAGTCGAACGGGCACAGGTTATCCGGGGCATTCAGCCCCGGCCTCATTGAAGCTCTACCAAAACCCCGAGGGATTCCTCCATGACTTCGTTATCCGGGGCATTCAGCCCCGGCCTCATTGAAGCCTCACCTGCATGGTGCGATCTGGTTCCCAGACCGCTGGTTATCCGGGGCATTCAGCCCCGGCCTCATTGAAGCTTCGGCGTGCGGCGCGCGCTGGCGACTCAGCCGGCAGGTTATCCGGGGCATTCAGCCCCGGCCTCATTGAAGCGCCACCGACGCGCCGGACGCCACCAGCGTGACGATGTTATCCGGGGCATTCAGCCCCGGCCTCATTGAAGCTGTAAAACCGCCGCGAGGCCACGAAACCCGCATACTGGGTTATCCGGGGCATTCAGCCCCGGCCTCATTGAAGCGCCATCACAACAGCCCCATTTGCCCGTCGCAGGATGCCTGTTATCCGGGGCATTCAGCCCCGGCCTCATTGAAGCGCCGGTACGACGTGTTGGCGAGCGTAGGGGATGCCGCGGTTATCCGGGGCATTCAGCCCCGGCCTCATTGAAGCGGTCGCAGCAGGAACAGCAGCGCGCGGCGCATCCGGGGTTATCCGGGGCATTCAGCCCCGGCCTCATTGAAGCTCGATGTCGATGTGGGCCAGCAGGCCGGCGGCAATGTTATCCGGGGCATTCAGCCCCGGCCTCATTGAAGCAATGTAGGCTTCCAGCGTCTCCGGGAGCTCCCGCACGTTATCCGGGGCATTCAGCCCCGGCCTCATTGAAGCCCGGTCGGCGTGAAGGAAGCGCCCAGGTTCCCCACGTTATCCGGGGCATTCAGCCCCGGCCTCATTGAAGATCACTCCCGCTGTGAGCCATGGCTCGGCGGCGCAGCACCTTCGACTGGGACCCCACCTCAACCCTCAAAACTCATATTCCAGCTTTCCACGCGCGGAGATGGCGGGGCTTTTGGCGTCGAGGCCGGCGGCGATGCCGGCTTCCCAGTGAATCCGGCGGCCGGTGCCGATGCGCTCGGTGCCCAGCAGGGCCGGGCCCAGGGCGCGGAGTTTCTCGGCGGCAAAGAATTCGAGGGCCGGTTCCAGGCGCGGCGAGTAGCGGTAGCGGCCCTGAAGCGAAAGCCGGGTTTCCGGCTCGTCGCGCACGTCGGCGCCCCACTCGTAGCCGAGGCCCGCGTTCAATGTGCCGACAAAGCGCCGCCACTGGCGCTCGCCGATCAGCACCAGTGCGCCGGATTGGCTGTCCGCGTGGTGCGAGCGCTCGAACTCGCCCAGAACCGCCCAATCGGCCGCGTACTCGCCCTGCTCGGTGAGCTGCCACAGGGCCTCGACCTCGTAGCCTTCAAGGCGCGTGCCGTGGCCGTGGCGGTTTTCGCCGATCACGTACGCCTCGGCGAACAGCCGGTCGGTCAGCGCTTGTCCGTAGCCCAGGCGCCAGGTTTGCCCTTCGACCGCCCCGCCGTCGCCGGCATGCGTCAGGCGCAGCTCGATCGACCGTTCGAGCGGCTGCACGTAGGGGTGGTACAGGCTGTCGATGTGGCTGCCGTCGGCGCATGCGCCGGACGCGGCGAGGGCCATAACGACGCCAGCAAGCCAGCGGTGCCGGAATGGGTCATCAGTCACGGCCGGGGTCTCCATGGGCGTGGGCGGTGGCAGGTCGGCGCGCGGCGACGGCGGCGACGATGAGCGCCAAGGCGAGGCTGGCCGTGGCGAAGCCGACCTGCCACGGTCCGGGTGTCGCCTCGTAGCCCAGCAGCGCGTACAGCAGCTGCCCGACGATGCTGGCTTCCGGGATCAGGGCGGAGCTGTCCCACAGCGGCGCGCGCGCCGGCAGCCAGTCGGCCTGGGTAAGCAGCGCGCTTGCCTGCGACCACATGCCTGCACCGCCGAGCGCCAGCAGCAGCAGCGCGACCCGCCGCGGCAGGCTGCGCAGCAGGTAATACAGCAGCACGCCGGCGCTGAAGCCGACGCCGGTGCCGAGCGTGGCGCCCAGCAGCAGGTCGGTGACGCCCTGCGATCGCCCGTAAAAGGCGGTCAGGTACAGCACGATTTCGGATCCCTCGCGGGTGACGGCGCTGGCGGTGGCCGCGGCGGCCAGCCAGGCGAACGCGCCCGACGGGCGGCGGCCGGGGCGTGCCAGCAGACCGATGACGCCCAGCAGCAGCACGTAGACGAGCACTTGCAGGGTGGCGTTGACGACCTCGTAACCGACGCCGCCGAACCACCCCGAGACGGCACTCAGCGACAGCGCGTAGGCGGTGGCGCCGGCAAGGCCGGCCAGCGCCGCCAGCGGCAGCCAGCGCCCGCGGGCGCCGAGGTGCGCGCCGGCGGCCAGCAGGATGCCGACCAGCAGCGCGAATTCCAGCACCTCGCGCAGCACCACCAGCACGGCTTCGAACAGCGGCGTGTTCATCGCACGAGCAAGCGGCCCTGGGCCGTCTTGGGGCTGAATTCGCCAAAGAACGGGTAGTCGCCGGGCGCCAGCGGGCCGACGAAGATGACGGCCGTCTGCCCGCCGAGGATCACCTTTTCCCGATTCAGCTCCCAGCTCTCGAACTCCTCCGGCGTCGGGTCCAGGTTTCGCACCACCAGACGCACCTTGGTGTTGGCCGGAATGGTGATTTCCGCCGGCTCGAACAGGTGGTTGCGGATGCGCAGCTCGAACTGCGGAACCTCCGCCCGGGCCGGCGCCGCCCACTGGCCGGCCAGCAGGCCGACCAGCAGTCCGGCCAGCAGCCGTGCCGTGCGCCGCGTGCGGACGAATCGGCCGCTCATGGCCTCGCCGTCGCCGGGAAGAGCACGCGCACGGTAAGACCGCTGGCGAAGGGCGAATCGTCGAACGACACCTGCGCGCCGTGCAGGTCCGCCACCAGGCGCACGATGGACAGGCCCAGCCCGCTCCCGGCGGGGTGCAGGTGCCGGCTGCCGGCGTGGCGGTAGAAGCGATCGAACGCCCGCTCGCGCTCGGTCGCCGGCAGGCCGGGGCCGGAGTCGCTGACCTCGAGCCGCACGCGGCCGTCCGGCTGCAGGGCGGTGCTCACGCGGATGTGCCCGCCGGCCGGCGTGTAGCGGTTGGCGTTGGCGAGCAGGTTCTGCAGCAGGGTGGTCAGGGCGAAGCGGTCGCCGAGCAGGGGCCGGCGTTCGCCGTGCAGCTGGATGTCCTGCTGCCTGGCCTCGAACTGGGCGTAACTGCCGGCGATCACCTCGCCGGCCAGGGCGGTCAGGTCGAGCGGCTCCCGCTGCGCCCGGTACTGCTCCGGCGACATGCGGTACAGCAGCAGAATCTGCGCGATGAGGTGCTCCAGACGCGCGGTGTCGGCGTTCAGGCGGGTCAGCAGCGGGTCGTCCGCGGGCAGGCGTCCGGCGAGGTTGTGCAGGTTCACCTTGAGCGCGGCGATCGGCGTGCGCAGCTCGTGCGCGGCGTCGGCGGTGAGGCGCCGCTCGCGCGCCAGCGACAGCGCCAGCCGCTGCAGCAGGCCATTGACGGCGCCGATGATCACCGCCAGTTCGGACGACGCGTCGGTAGCGTCGAGCGGCGCGAGGTCGTCCGCCGCCTTGGTGGACAGGGCACCGGCCAGCCGGTCGAGCCGGCGCAGGCCGTGGCCGACGATGAGCCAGATCAGCAGCGCCGTCACCGGCAGCACCGCCAGCACCGCCAGCAGCGACTCGCGCGCCACGCTGTCGGCCAGCAGATACCGCGCGTCGGCGCGTTCGGCCACCATCACCCAGTGCCCGGCGGCCGGCTCGCGGCGCACCAGCACGCGCCAGCGGTGGCCGGCAAAGTTCGTGAAGCGGAAGCCGGCCTCGAAGGGCGCCATCGGCGTCGACGGCGTGTCGGCCGAATGCCACAGCAGGCGCTGGTCGCTGTCCCACATCTGGAACGCCGTGTCGCCCGTGGACGGCGCCGCATGCGTGGGCGCGGCCGACGCGAGCAGGCCGGACAGCAGCACGGCGTCGTCAGTGAGCTGCGCGTCGAACAGCGCGTCCGCCGCCTGCACCCCGGCGCGGTAGCCGTACAGCGCGGCGACGAAGCTGGTGAGCACGATGGCCGACAGCACCGCCAGCAGCAGGTAGGAGCGGATCGAACTCACGCCGCGCGCAGGCGGTAGCCGACGCCGCGCACGGTGAGGATGCGGTCCGGCCCGAGCTTGCGGCGCAGGTGGTGCACGTGCACCTCGAGCGCGTTGCTGGCCACCTCCTCGCCCCAGGCGTACAGCTTGCTTTCGAGCGCCTCGCGCGTCAGCACGCGGCCCGGGTGCTCGGCCAGTGCCTTCAGCAGCATGTACTCGCGGCGCGACAGGTCGACCGGCACGCCGGCGCGGTGCACCTGCATGCTGGCGGTGTCGAGTTGCAGGTCGCCGATGTGCGTGAGGCTGCTCGTGGTGTCGCCCAGACGCCGGCCGAGCGCCCGGATGCGGGCCTCGAGCTCAGCCATCTCGAACGGCTTTGGCAGGTAGTCGTCGGCGCCCAGATCGAGCCCGGTCACCTTGTCGGTCAGGGTGTCGCGGGCGGTCAGCAGCAGCACCGGCTGGCGGTTGCCCTGCGCGCGCAGGCGGCGCAGCACGTCCAGGCCGTCCATGTCCGGCAGGCCCAGGTCCAGCACCAGCAGGTCGGGCGGGTCATCCACCGCCGCTCGCAGCGCCTGCGCGCCGTGGGAGACGTGATTGACCGCAAAACCCTGCTCGCGCAGCGCCTGCGTCAGCGCGGCGGCGAGGGGGGCATCGTCTTCGACCAGCAGCAGGCGCACCCGGTGTGCTCCGAAATGGGGAACGGCCGAACCGCTCCGGGCGGGGACAGTGGGCGTGCGCCGGGCCGGGGCAAGGTGCGCCGGCGGTTGCCTCAACCCCGGCGCCCCGATCGGGCGCCCGCCTATTTTGCCTTGGCGAGCAGGGCGGCGATTTCCTGCCGACGGCCGCGGTCGGCCAGCTCGCGGCCGGGGCGTGGCGGCGCCGCCTGCGCCCGGGTCAGGTACTGCACGGCCTCGGCCGTATGCCCCTGCTCCAACTGGAACTCACCATAAAAGTAATTGGCGTCGATGCCGGTCGGGTTGATCTCGAGCGCCTTGCGCAGCAGCTGTTCGGCTTTCTCGTCGCTGCCGAAGCCCACGGGCCAGCCCGGCACCTTGAAGTACAGCGTGCCGAGACTGGTGTACGCCGAGCCGTCGAGCGCCGCGGGGTCGATCTCGATGGCGTGTTCCAGATCGCGCCGGGCGGCCTTGGCGATGCCGAGCGCCCCCAGGCCGCCACGGGCGCCGGCCAGCGTGGAGCGGATGATGCCGGACCAGATCCACGGCTCCGCGCGCTGCGGGTATTGCCGGGTGAGCGCCTCGGCATCCTGCGTCAGCACGTCGAGCGCCGCCTCGCGCGGCTTGTCGCGCAGCTCGTAATTGGCCACCGCCCAGCGCTGTTGCAGCTCGGCGATGGCGGCCGTCACCTCGTCGGCGCGGGCGCTGGCAAGACCCAGCAGCAGCCAGGCGGCGGCCAGCGGGCGCAGGATGGTTGCTCGGAACATGGCAAGCCTCACGTGTCAGGCGGAAAAAAGCGCCGGATCACCGGCAACTGGCGCCGGATGGCGCGGTCGATCAGCCCCGGCAGCAGGGCGTTCAGGCGGGCGAACACCCGCTCCGGGCCACCGATGGCCCGATAGGGGCGCTCGTCGCGCAACTGGCGCAGCAGCGCCCGGGCCACCACGTCGGGCGCGTCGGTGGTGCTGCCGAGCGCCGCGTTCATCGCCACCACGCGCTCGTCGTTGATGGGCGTGGCGGTGGCGCGCGGCGCCAGGTACAGCACGCCGACCGTGCCGTCGGACAGTTCCCGCCGCAGCGCCTCGCTGAACCCGCGCAGCCCGAACTTGCTGGCCGCGTAGGCGGTGAAGCCGGGGTAACCGATGCTGCCGAAGGCCGAGCCGACGTTGACGACCAGCCCGCGCGGCGCGCGGCGCAGCGCCGGCAGCAGCGCCTGCGTCAGCAGCATGGGCGCGACGAGGTTGGTGGTGATCTGGTCCTCGATTGCTGGCGGGAGCTGCGTGTCGAAGGGGCCGAATGTGCTGATGCCGGCGTTGTTGACGAGGATGTCGATGCCGCCCGGCAGGGCCGCAGTGGCCTGCTGCACGGCGGCGCGGCCCTCGGCGGTCGCCACGTCGGCCACCACCGGCAGGTGCTGCCCGCCAAGGCGGGTCGCCAGCGCGTCGAGCGCGCCCGCACGGCGGCCGACCAGCAGCAGGCGCACGCCCGCTGCCGCGAGTGCCTGCGCCATGGCCGCGCCGATGCCGCCGCTGGCACCGGTCAGCACGGCCGTCTTGCCATCGAGCTGCATCACGCCACCTCGTCCAGGCTGCGAAAAATGTCGCCGTACAGCCGGTAGAACATGCGCGCCGCGTGCACGATGACGGCCTGCGCGGCGGGCTCGGTGATGCGGTCCATCAGCCCTGCGAACAGGCCGACGTGCTCCTGATCCAGCGCGCCGTGCGAGCGCAGGTAGCTGAAGGCGGCATCCGGCAGGCCAAGCGCCGCCTGGATGCCGGCGGCGGCGCTGCTGGCGATCGCCACGCTGGTGCCTTCGAGTACCTGCACCATGCCGAAGAAGCCGAGCGGGTTCACCCGCTGCACGGTGTCGTAGGCGTAGGCCACCATCAGCTCGGTGGCCGGTGCCGGGGTAGTGCGGCGCGCCGCGGTGCGGTCCACGCCACAGGCTTCGAGGTCGTCCAGCACCCATTCCTCGTGGCCGGCTTCCTCGGCGATGTACTCGACCACCGCCGTGCGCAGCCAGGCGCTGTCGTCCGGCAGGCGGGCGCCGACGGCCATCAGCAGCGGCACGGTGTGTTTGACGTGGTGGTAAGCCTGCGTGAGGAAGGCGGTGTAGTCGGCCAGGCGCACCTCGCCGCGCGGCGCGCGCTGCAGGATGGGCGCCGCCAGCAGCCCGGCGCGGGCGTCCGCGGTGGCGGTTTGCAGCTGTTGGTAAAAACTCATCCGGTGCCGGTCTCCCCGGTTTGCGAGTACAGCGCCGACAGCGTGTCGGCGTAATGCGCGGCGATGGCGGCACGGCGCGGGCGGCCGTTGCCGGTGAGTAGGCCGGGCGTCGCGGCGAGCGCCGCCGGCAGGCGTGCCCAGGCGGCGATGCGGGCGTAGTCCGGCAGGCTGGCGTTGGCGCGGCGCACCCAGGTGTCGATGGCCTGATCGCCGCTGGCCGGCGGCGCGCCGATCAGGGCCACGCAGCGCGGCTGGCCGCTGCCGAACACCACCGCCTCGTGCAGCAGCGGACCCGTCAGCAGCTCGGCCTCCACCCACTCGGGGCTCACGTTGCGGGCGAAGGCGGTCACGATCAGGTTGTCGCGCCGGCCGTGCACGTGCAGGTAACCATCGGCATCGACGTGGCCGAGATCGCCGGTGCGCACCTGCTGCGGATGCCAGCCCTGCGGCGCGCCGAGATAGCCGAGAAAGCCGCTGCCGGCGACCACCAGCTCGCCGTCCTCGACCGTCACCGACACATGCGGCAACGGCCGGCCGGCGCTGCCCGGGCGGTCGCCCGCGGGGGTGTTCAGGCTCACCACCGAGGCGCACTCGGACAGGCCGTAGCCCTCGTACACCGGCAGGCCGCCGCGGCGGGCGGCTTCGATCAGCGCCGGCGCCACGCGCGCGCCGCCCACCGCCACGAAGCGCAGCGTGCCGGGCGGTCGCCAGCCGCGCTCGATGGCCGCCACCAGCGCCTGCAGCAGCGCCGGCACCAGGATCACGCTGTGCGGCCGGTGGTGGTCGATGGCGCCGGTCAGGCGCGCGACATCGAGCCCGCTGCTGCCGTGCAGGCCGACATCGGCCAGCGGCGGCAGCAGCACCTCGCCGCCCGACAGCAGCGGCGCGTACACGCCGCCCACGTTCTCGAGTAGCGTCGCGAGCGGCAGCAGGCACAGGTGGCGCACGCCCGGCAGGTCGATCACCTGCGCCAGCGAGGCGGCCACGCGCTGCGGATGGCCCACGGTGAGGCACACGCCCTTCGGCGTGCCGGTGGAGCCCGACGTGAAGGTGATCTTGGCGGTGCCGGCCGGCATGTCGGCCGGCATGTCGGCCGTGGCGGCAGGCAGGCGCCAGAACGGCAGCCCCGCCAGCTCGCCGGCGGCGCGATCGGCAGTCGTGAGCGGGCTGCCGGGCCAGCGCGGGCCCGGCGCGGCCAGCGCGTCGCAGCCGCCCGCCTGCAGGGCATGGGCGGTCTGCTGCGGCGAAAAAAACGGCGGCAGCGGCACCAGGCAGACATCCGCCAACTGGCAGGCCAGATCGATCACCACCCACGGCGGGCCGTTGTCGGCGCGCAGCGCCAGGCGGCGCACTGCGGCATGGCGCAGGGTCTGCGCGACGTGCTCGGCGGCGGCGAGAAGCGCGCCGGCGTCGAGCGCGTGGCGCGCGCCGACCAGCAGCGGTGCGCACGCGCCCTGCCGCGCGCGCGTGTCGAGCGCGTGCCACACCGCCAGGGTCGAACTGGCCGTCATCGCGCCGGTTGCAGCGCCGGCAACAGCCGCGCCAGCGTTGGCAGGTGAGCCTGCGTCATGGCCACCAGGCTGGGCTCGGCGCGGATGTGCGCCACGCCGGCGGCGAGATCACCCGCCATCACCCGCGGCTCGGCCTCGTAATACCGCCCCCAGGCGGCGCGCGCCACGCCCAGGCGGGCCGGATCGGCCGCCGCCAGCGTTTCGAGCGGAAAGCCAAGGCCCTGCACCAGCGCGCGCACCGGGCGCGTGGCGGTGAACACCAGCCAGCGAAAACCGGCGCCCCGCAGCGCCTCGATCAGCAAGGTGATCAGCAGCTGCCCGGCCAGCCGGTTGGACACCGCGAGGTTGCCGATCTCCACCGCCTGCGCGCGCTCCACCGGCTGGCGCAGCCCGGCCGCGAGCGCGGCTTCGACCGGCCCGTCCAGGTACTGCTCGAGGAACAGCGGCTGGGGACCCGCCGGACGCAGGCCAACCGCCGCCGCGTGCCGGTGGCCCTGCCCGGCGACCAGCAGCTGCGGCATGAAAACGTCGATGTGCGCGCCGTGGCAGCGCGCGTAGCGGCGCGCGATATACGCCTCGACGGCGTCACGGTCCGCATCGCAGCCATGCAGGCGCACATCGAAGGCGGCGGCTGGTGGCAGTTCGGCAGGCAAGGGGGGGCAGCTTTGCATCGCGTGTTCCGGGGGCGTGATGGCGGGATCACGGCGGGCACCGTAGCGGCGCCGCCTTAAGGGGCGCTTAAGGCATGTGGCTGCGTGAGCCCGCCCGCCCCGTTAAGGCCCCCTTAAGCCACGCACCCTAGCGTTGCGCTCCCCACCGCCCCCGCAGGAGCCCCGCGCCATGACCGCGTCACCGCCTCGCCTGTCGCCCGAGATCAAGTACGACCTGCCGCTCGCCCGCGACTACGAGCGCAAGCACCGCACCGGCTGGCGCCGGCGCCTGACGCACTGGCGCGAGAACCAGCTGGCGCGCCGCGCCCTGCAACTTGCCGGCGATCCGCAGTCGGTGCTCGACATGCCCTGCGGGGCGGGCCGCTTCTGGCCGATGCTGGCCGAACAGCCGCAGCGGCGCCTGCTGGCCGGCGACAACGCCCCCGCCATGCTCGAAATCGCCCGCGCCAGCGCCGATCCGGCGGTGCTGGCACGCCTGGACTCGCTGCGGCAGCTCGACGCCTTCGCGCTCGATCTGCCGGACGGCGCCGTCGAGCACGTCCTGTGCATGCGCCTGCTGCACCACTTTCCCCGGCCGGACGATCGCCAGCGCATCCTGCGCGAGCTGCACCGCGTGGCGCGTGGCGGCGTCACCGTGAGTCTGTGGGTGGACGGCAACCGGCAGGCGCGCCGTCGCCTGCGGCACGACGCCCGCCGCCAGCGGGCCGACTGGAGCCGCCGCGTGGTGTCGCGCGAGGTCATCGAGAGCGAGTTCCTGCAGGCCGGTTTCCGGGTCCGCAAGCACTTCGATGTGCTGCCCGGCTGGTCCATGTGGCGCCTGTATCTGCTGGACCGGGTCTGACCGCGACCGCCTGCTACAGTCCCGCCGCCCGCGGCCGATGAACCGCGGGATGGGGATGATCAAGGGAGGCTTCGCGCATGGCCCGCTTTTTGGGTTTTCTGCTGACCGTGGTGCTGGTGGTACTGGTCGGGTTTTTCCTGATCTACAACCGTCTGGTGACGCTGCGTAACCGCTACCGCAACGCCTACGCGCAGATCGACGTGCAGCTGCTGCGCCGGCATGACCTGGTGCCGAACCTGGTCGAGACCACGCGCGCCTATCTCCAGCACGAGCGCGCCACGCTGGAGGCGGTGATCGCCGCGCGGGCCGCCGCGGTGAGCGCCGAACAGCGGGCTAGCGCACAGCCCGGCGACGCCGCCGCACTGGCGGCGCTGGGGCAGGCCGAGGCGGTGCTCGGCGGCGCCATCGGCCGCCTGCTGGCGGTGGTGGAGCAGTACCCGGACCTGAAGGCCGACGCCACCGTGGCGCGCCTGAGCGAGGAGCTGGCGTCCACCGAGAACCGCCTGGCCTTCGCCCGGCAGGCCTACAACGACGCCGTCATGCACTACAACACGGCCATCGAGCTGTTCCCGAACGTGCTGGTGGCGGGGCCGATGGGTTTTCGCCCCGCCGGACTGTTCGAACTCGAAGACGCCGCCGTGCGCGCCCTGCCGCAGGTCAGTTTTTAGCAGGCGATTGAAGAGTGTTTTTCAACCGCCTGCCAAGGCAAGCCAAGGATGGCTTGCACGAGGATCGAGCACCCCAGCGGCTTGATCCTCGCAGGCCGTCGCCGGTGTGTACCGCGACCGGCCGAGTTGAAAAAGGGCAGGAAAGCCCTTTTTCGACGTCCGACTAGACCCCGCCGGGTGGATTTTCTTGCCTACCAGCAGCAGGCGCGCCGCAGCAGCGCGCTGCTGGTCGTGCTGTTCATGCTGGCGGTGCTGGCGCTGGTGCTGACCATTGCGGCGCTGGCCGGCTGGCTGGTGATGGTGGGCGATATCGGCCGCGATTACCGGCGCCTGGCCGACGTGCCGCCCGCCGTTTACGGCTGGACCGCGGCGGTCACGCTGGCGCTGATCGGCGGCGGCACGCTGCGGCGCCTGTGGCAGCTTGGCGAAGGCGGTCCGGTGGTGGCGCGCCTGGCCGGTGCGCGCTGGGTGATGCCCGACGCGAGCGACCCGGCCCGGCGGCGCCTGCTGAACGTGGCCGAGGAAATGGCCATCGCGAGCGGCCTTGCCATGCCGCGCATCTACGTGATGGACGACGAACCCGGCATCAACGCCTTCGCCGCCGGGCACGGCCCGCGCGATGCGGTGATCGCCGTCACCCGCGGTTGTCTGGAGCGCCTCGACCGGGACCAGCTGCAAGGCGTGGTGGCGCACGAGTTCAGTCACCTGCTGCATGGCGATGGCCGCCTGAACATCCGCCTGCTCGGCCTGCTGCACGGCATCACCGCGCCGGGCGCGCTCGGCCTGTGGCTGATGCGCGCGGGCATGCCGACGTCTGGCGGGCGCGGCCGGCCGGCGCGTTTTGGAATCCCGATCCAGATGCTGGCGGGCCTCGTCCTGGCGGCGGTGGGCTACGTCGGCGTGCTGCTGGCGCGCCTGATCCGCGCCGCCGTATCGCGCCAGCGCGAGCTTCTGGCCGACGCCGCGGCGGTGCAGTTCACGCGCAATCCGCGTGGCCTCGCCGGGGCGCTGCGGCGCATCCGCGACGACGCCGGCGGCGCCCGCCTGCGCACCGCGCAGGCCGAAGCCTTCAGCCACATGCTGTTCGCGACCGGGCCGCAAACGTGGCTCGCCCGGCTGCTGGCGACACACCCGCCGCTCGACATGCGCATCGGGCGCATCTACCCGCTGTTCCTGCGCCGCGGCGCGGTGCCCGGCGGACTGCGCGTCGCCATGCCTGCGACCGCGCCAACCGAAGCCCACGCGGTGAAGGCGGACGAGCTTGCCGGCTTCGTCGGCCGCTTCGACGCCATCGGCCTTGGTTACGCCGCAGCGCTGCTGCAGGACATCCCGGCGCCGCTGCGCGAGGCGACGCGCAGCGCCTCCGGCGCGGGCGCCCTGCTCGCCGGCCTGCTGGCCGCACCGCACACTGACGAGGCCGCGTTTGCGCGCCTGCTGGGCCCCCAGGCGGCTCCGTTCGCGGCCCTGTATGGACAGGCTGCGCGCCGACTGGGGCCACCGGCGCGCCTGCCGCTGATCGACCTCGCGCTGCCGGTGCTGCAGGCGCAGCCGGCCGCATGGCGGGACGATTTGCTGCAAGCACTGCATGCGTTGGCCGGAGACGCGCCGGACGCCTGGCCCACGCTGGCGCTGCTGCGCCACCACCTGACGCCAGCAACGCGGCGTCGGAGCACCGCCCGGGCAGCCGACGCCGACGTCCGGCTGGTGCTCGGCACGCTCGCCGATGGCTCCGCGGGCGGCGCGCCGGACGCCTACGCCGCCGCCTGCCGAAGACTCAATCTGAAACCCCTGCCGGTGACCGTCGAGCGCGCCGCCTTCGAGGCGGCCCTGCAGCGGTTGGCCGACGCACCGCTCGCGCAGCGCATCGGCCTGCTGGCCGCAGGCGCCGTGGCGGTCGGGCACGACGGCGTGGTCGACGTGGCGGAACTGGAAACGCTGCGCCTGATCGGCGCGGCGCTCGATTGCCCGTTGCCGCCTCTGACCGGCGCGCGCGCCGCTGAGCTTGTAACGGCGCAGTAAATCCGTCGTGGCATGCTCAGGCGCTTTTCGTTGCTGCGTGCGACCGTCATGACAATCCGCTCCACTTCAATCCGTTGCGCGATCGTGCTCGGTCTTGCCGTTGCCGCGGGCCTGGGCCTTGCCGCGCTCATCGGCCTGGCGCCAGCCGCCCGCGCGGCGCAGGCCGCCCTGCACGAGCAGCTGCTGGCGCTGGTGCGCGCCGGGCGCGAGGTCCAGGCTCCAGCGCTGCCCAACCTCGACCCGCGTCACGCGGTGTACAACGCCGAGGCACCCGTGCCCGCCCAGTGCTACACACGCACCGAGGGCACGCACAACCCCTGCTACGTGTGCCACCAGAACCCGCTGCCCGGGCGCGAGAACACGCTCGCCGACGGTCATCTGCAAACGGGTTACGCGTTCAGCGATGTCGGGCTGACCAACCACTGGCGCAACCTGTTCCTGGACCGGCGCGAGGCGGCGGCCAAGATCAGCGATGCCGAAATCCTCGCCTGGGTGGACGCCGACAACTACAGCGCGCTGGCGCCCCGCCTGCGCGAGGCCGGGTTCGAGGGCTGGATTCCGGACCTCGCGGGCCTGGAGCGCGGCGCGGCGGCGTTTGACGCGCACGGCGTGGCGCGCGACGGTTCGGGCTGGGTGGCCTACAACTACAAGCCGTTTCCGAGCACGTTCTGGCCGACCAACGGCTCGTTCGGCGACGCCATGATCCGCCTGCCGGCCGCCTTTCGCAGCGACGCGCAGGGGCAGCCGTCGGCGGACGTGTACCGCGCCAACCTCGCCATCGTGGAGGCGCAGATCAAGGGCCTGTCCCGCATCGGCACGCCGCCGGTGGACGAGCGGGCGGTCGGCGAGGATCTCGACGGTGACGGCACGCTCGCCACCGCCACCGAGCTGCGCCGGGTGGACCGCTACGTCGGCGCCGCCGCCGGTCGCCACGTCGAGCCGTATCTGTACCCGGAAGGCACGGAGCTGCTCCACACCGTGCGTTATCTCGGCTTCGCGCCGGACGGCTCGGTGGTGCCATCTCGACGCATGAAAGAGGTGCGCTACCTGCGCAAGTGGCGTTCCTACCCAAAGGCCACCTACGCCCGCACCTACGAGCTTGAACGCTACGCCAAGGACAACGGCGCCCTGCCCCGGTATGCGCCGATCGGCGATCACGGCCTGGACAACGGCTACGGCTGGTCGGTGCAGGGCTTCGTCGAGGGCGCCGACGGCGCGCTGCGCACGCTGACCTACGAGGAAAACCTGTTCTGCATGGGCTGCCACGCGGCGGTGGGGTCCACCATCGACAAGACCTTCAGCCTGCCGCGCAAGGTGGACGGCGCCGCCGGCTGGGGCTACGTGAATCTGCACGACATGCCGGACGCGCCGAACATGGGCGAGAGCATTGGTGAGATTGCCGTTTATCTGGCGCGCGCCGGGGGCGGCAGTGAGTTTCGCGCCAATGCGGAAATGCAGGCGCGGTTCTTTGCGCCGGACGGCGACCTGAATGCCGCGGCGGTGGCCACTGCCCGCGATGTATACGACCTGATCGTGCCCAGCCGCCCGCGGGCGCTGGCGCTGAACAAGGCCTACCGCGTGCTGGTGGAGTCGCAGGAGTGGATTTACGGGCGGGACGTGTTTCTGGCGCCACCGGAAAACGTGTATCGCGAGGTGGACCCGGCCACGGCGCTCACGCTGCCAGCGCAGCGCAGCTTCGCCTACGACTTGCGCCTGGACTGGCCGCCGAGCCCGCCGTGACGGCAGGACGCGCGTCGGATCGCCGGCCATGCATCGAGCCGGGCACAGCGATATGTTTCGCCCGCTCCTCGTGCCGGGCGTGTTCATCCCGCTGACACACTCGCCTTGCACAGTGGCCGCGCCCACGCCGCCGGCGGGGTACCCAACCCATCCATCTCAAGGGAGATGCCTGTGCAAAACACCCGACTGAGCGCGCTGGCCGCCAGCGCGCTCACCCTTTCCGCCGCGACCGCCGTGCACGCCGGCACGCAGCCCTACTTCACGCCGCTGACGCAATCCTCGGCCGTGGCGCCACCCAACCACATCAACGAGCTGAATTCCCCCTGGCAGGCGCCGGCGGGCATCGCGCAGAAGAACCTGCTCAGCCTCAAGACCGTCGAAGCGGACGTGAACCAGTCCATCCAGCGCGCCGCCAACGCCGGCACGCAGGCGTCCATGTTCGACATGCTGGCCTACGACGCCACCGGCCGGTATGTGTTCATCCCGCACGAAACCCCGTGGGGTGCCGGCGTGTCGCGTCACGACACGCAGACGCAGACCACCGCGCTGCTGTTCGCCGGCAATCAGGCGGCCAATGCCTGTGGGTCGTCCGCGCTGCCGTGTGCGCTGTGGGAGTTCGACTTCGGCGCCTTCGATCCGGCGCGCTGGACGCCGAACGGCACCCTGATCGCCGCCGAGGAATGGACCGGCCTTGGCCGCGTGGTGGAGTTGCTGCATCCGCTGGCGCCGGCGCCGGCCGACCCGACCGCCCGCGCCGCCACGCAGGGCTCGCAATGGCGTGTGCTGCCGATCGCCAAGGTGTCGCACGAGGGCATCAATTTCTCGGTCAAGAACCCGCAGCGGGTGATCTATTTCATCGACGAGTGGAACTCCGGCTCGATCTACAAGATGGTTCTGAAGACGCCGGGCGACTACATGGGCGGCGGGCAGACCTTCGTCCTGTCGGTGGACGATTTCGCGCTCAGCGGCGGTGACCCGGCCGCCAACTGGAACGAGGGCGTCAACGCCAGCGCCAAGCGCTTCGGTGCCGCGCGCTGGGTGCCCATCACCGATACCGCAGGCAGCAAGCTGCCGGGACGTACCTGGGATCCGCTGGCCGAAGGTCCGACCGCGGACCCGCGTACCCAGCCGGCCACCCGCGGCGGACGCGGCGCGGCCGACGAGGCCGGCGGCACCCCCTATGGCCGTCCGGAAGACATCGCCATCGGTCGGCTGGCCAACGGCAACGAGGTGCTGTACGTCACCACCACGTCCGAGCACGCCGTGATCTCGATCGAGATCACCGGCGCGGACACGGCCATGGTGCGCCAGTTCGCCAGCCGGCAGACGGCCAAGAACGTCGGCTTCCTGCCGACCACCGGCCGGCTCGACAACCCGGACAACCTGGCCATCGACGCGCTCGGCAACGTCTACATCGTGGAAGACGAGCCGAACTCCGGCACCATCGGTGGTGACGTGTGGTTCGCGCGCGACGCCGACAACGACGGCGTGGCCGAATCGCTCGACCACTTCATGAGCATCCAGGTTGGCGGCTCGGAGGCCACCGGCATGGTGTTCCACCCGACCGACCCGACGCGCTTCGTGATCTCCGTCCAGCACCCCGCCAGCACCGACCTGGTGCAGGTGCCAAACGGGCTCGGCGATGCCGTTTGGGAGTTCAACCTTTCGCAGGTGACCCCGCCGGTGTGCGACAAGCCGGCTGGCAAGCACCACACCAAAGGCGACAAGGGCCACCGCGCGGTGCGCAGCTGCACCAATGCCGCGGACTTCAGCTTCGTACGCGCGCTGGAGCGCGCCCGTCCGCTGACGCCGTTCAACCCCTGATGGTGTGCTTCACCCGGGCCGGATCGCCCGGTCCGGGTGAAGGTCGCGACATTCGCTGAATAAAGGGCCCTCGTGGCCCTTTATTCATTTCGGCCATCGCGGCGCATCGCCGCGATGGCCTGCGGCGGTCCAGCGCTTGTACGCTCGTTCTGCAGCCCAGCCGTCAGCGGCCTGCCGAGCCGTACTTGCCGCGCAGCGCCTTCCAGCGCCGGCCGCATTCGCGCGCGCCCTGGTCGATGGTGTCCGGAATCACGTGATACGGCGGGCGGATGGGGCCGGCCTTGCAGTAACCCGATTCGTCGAAGCGGATTTTTTCCAGCTGGATGTTGTAGGACGCGAACTCCGCCATGCCGCCCGGCGGGAAGAAGGTCTGCATGGTGTAGCCGATGTCGGCGTCGATGGCCTTGGCGCGCGCCCAGTCGCCGGCGGCGATGGCATCGCGCAGCGCCAGCGCCGGCTCCGGGCCCATGCTGGCCTCGGTGGCCCAGAACGCGATGTTGTGCTCGGGCTCGATGCGCGCCATGGCGTAGGCGCCGGCAACGTGCGGCAGGAATCGGATCTTGCCCTGCGTCATGCCGATCAGGGCGCTGATCATCGGGTCCGGGCCGTGCTTGCTGCAGATGAGGGTCGGCGCGCGGCGCGCCACCTGCGCCCAGAACGGCGGCGGAAATGGAAAGCGGAACGCGCCCGGGTTGTCGTAGGCCATGATGGCCAGCTGCGGGAAGGCGGCCGACATGTCGGCGTAGAACTGCACCGCCATGTCCAGCGTGCACGGCTGCCACATGGGCAGGCCGAGCATGGTGCCGTCGGCGCCAAGGTCCTGGATGAAGCGGTTGCGGCGCACGATCTCGTGCGTGCCGAGCGCCGTGGTGCCAACGAACAGCGGCACGCGCCGCCGCACGGTCTCGATGACGCAGGCGGCGGCCTGTTCCCATTCGGGGTTGGTCAGCGTGGCGCACTCGCCGGTGGTGCCCATGGCCACCATGCCGTCCACGCCGCTTTGCACCAGCGCCTCGGTCAGGCGCGCCAGCTCGTCGAGGTCCACCGTGTCGGTGGCGTCCCAGCGCTCGGCGCCCGGTTTGGAGGGCGTCGGGGTGATGGCGTACAGGCCTTTGATGTCGTTGACGCTCAGCATGGTGTCTCCTCCTGGGATGAACGGGTGTCATGGGGCACATTCGGCCCGAGGGCGGGCCTCCCACAGTCCCAGCCCGAGTCGTGGGAGCGGCGCCCCCGCCGCGAATCCGCATCTCACGCCGCAGCACATTCGGCCCGAGGGCGGGCCTCCCACAATCCCAGCCCGCTGTGGGAGCGGCGCCCCCGCCGCGAATCGCCCCAACTGTGGGAGCGGCGCCCCCGCCGTGAATCCGCATCTCTCGCCGCAGCACATTCGGCCCGAGGGCGGGCCTCCCACAGTCCCAGCCCGAGTCGTGGGAGCGGCGCCCCCGCCGCGAATCGCCCCAACTGTGGGAGCGGCGCCCCCGCCGCGAATCGCCCGCCGTGGGAGCGGCGCCCTCGCCGCGAATCCGAATCTCTCGCCGGGCCATATTCGGCCCGAGGCGGGCCTCCCACAAATCTGCGGCACATTCGGCCCGGGGGCGGGCCTCCCACAGTCCCAGCCCGAGTCGTGGGAGCGGCGCCCCCGCCGCGAATCGCCCTAGGCGTCTTCCAGCGGCGTGCCGTCCAGCTTCACGCCGGCCCACTTCTGCATCACGTCCACCTGACGCAGCACGTCCGCGCCGTAGCCCTGCTCGCGCACGAACAGCTCGAACAGGTGGAACACGTGATCGGTGACGATGGCCGGCACGTCCGAGCGGCGGGCGAACTCGGACATGTGCCGCAGGTCCTTGGTCATCAGGCCGAGCTGGAAGCCGCCGACGACGCCGGGCGTCAGGGCGAAATCCGGGTGGCGGCAGAAAAAGTTCATGCCGGTGCCCTTGTCCAGCACCTGCGCGGCCATCTTCACGTCGATGCCGTGCTTGGCGGCGATCAGCAGGCCCTCGATGGCCGCCACGCCGGCCGCCGAGCCGACCATGTTGTTGACCATCTTCACGATCTGCCCGGCGCCGAGCGGCCCGACGTGGAACACGTAGCGCGCCATCCGCTCGAGGATCGGCCGCGCCTCGGCGACGTCCACCTCGCTGCCGCCCACGGAGAAGGTCAGCGCGCGCTTCGGCAAAGCCTTGGCGCCGCCTTCTTCGCCGGTGATGGCGGCATCCACGTAGCGCACGCCGGCGCCGGCGAGCTGGGCGGCGATCTCCTTGGTGCGATCGGGATAGCCCGAAGTGGTGTCGACCACCAGCAGGCCGCGAGCAGCGCCCTCGATCAGCCCACCCGGCTCCAGACAGGCCGCCGCCACGGCCTCCGACTGCGGCAGGGACAGCAACACCAGCGTGCTGGCCGCGGCCACGGCACGGGCCGAGTTGTGGCCCGTCACGCCGGCGTGCTCGGCCGCGGCGGCGGTACGGGCGGCATCGAGATCGAAGGCGTGGACCGCGTAGCCGTCCTCGGCCAGCAGGCGCGCCATGTTGGCGCCCAGGCTGCCCAGGCCGATGACGCCCAGATGTTGGCTCACGTCCCGTGCCTCAGTACTTGTGCACCACGCCATCCACCACGCGCGCGTACTCGCCGCCGGCCGTGGTGGTGATGGCGAAATACGACAGCGGCGTCTTGCCGGTGTTGCGGATGCCGTGCACCTGGTTGCGCGGGATCACCACCGTCTCGCCGGCCTTGATGGGGTACTCGGCATAGTCCGGCGTGCCGGGCTGGCCCTTCAGGTAATGCCCCTCCCCTTCCACGATCACGAAACAGTGCGCCGCGTAGGGGTGCGAGTGCGACTCGTTGGCCTGGCCGGGCATCAGGTTCCAGGACACGATGCCCAGATCCTCGCCATCGGCGTACACCGGCACCACGTTTTCCTTCTCGGCCGAATATTTGGCGAACTTTTTCGGGTCGAGCGTGCCGGAGGGCAGGGTCTCGGGCGTCAGCATGCCGGGCATCGGTTTCATGGCGTGTCTTCTCGGAGGTTGTTTGCAGGCGGCGGGTTGGCCGGTCGATCGTTAAGGCGCCTATCATCGGCGCGATGGCAGGATTTGAACAAGGGGCCTGACGCGCCGGGCGCGGCGGGTGAAAGCCAGAAGGCAGGAGGAGACGACATGATCCACGAGCCACCACAGCCGGTCACCGGCCCCTGCGTGTGGCAGGGCCGCGACTATCGCAACCCGGCCGACTGGGTATACACGCTGTCCACCGCCGCGCTGGCGGACATCGACCGCGCCGTGCGCCGGGTGCGCGACGCCGGCCTCAGCCTGGACGAGGTGACGGCGGCCGAGTTCGACCTGCCGGCGCTGGCGGGCGATCTGGCCACCATGGCCGACATCCTGCACACCGGCCGCGGCTTCGTGCGCCTGCAGGGCATCGACCGCGCCCGTTACAGCGACGACGAGCTCGGCATCATCCTGTGGGGTCTGGGCACGCACCTGGGCATCGGCGTGTCGCAAAGCCAGCGCGGCGACCGCCTCGGCCATGTGCAGGACCGCGGCGAGGTCGGCCGCTACTACGGCATCGGCGGACCCATCGAGGTGCACATGGACCCGGTGGACGTGACCGGCCTGATGTGCCTGACGCCCGCCATGCGCGGCGGGGCGACGCCGCTGATGAGCTCGTTCGCCGTGCACAACGTCATCCTGGCCGAGCGGCCGGACCTGCTGGCCGTGCTGTATCGCGGCTTCCACTACGGCAGCGAGACGGTCATCAAGGGCGGCCTGCCGATCACCGAGCACCGCATTCCGGTGTTCAACTTCCTCACCGGTGAGCCGGATTGCTTCTTCCTGCCGGCGGCCATCCGCGGCCCGAACGGCGAACCGCGCGGCGAACTGCCCGCCATCGAGCGGGAAGCGATCAACTACCTGCAAGCGGTCGCGGACCGGCCGGAAATGAAGATCGACATGCTGATCGACCCGGCCACCGTGCAGTTCATCAACAACCGGGTGATCCTGCATGCGCGCTCGGACTACCAGGACTGGGCCGAGCCCGAGCGCAAGCGCCACCTGCTGCGCATGTGGGTGATGATGCCGGCCTGGCCCAAGCGCCCGCCCGAGGTGCAGATGCTGCGCAGCACCGACCGCGCCGGCGGCGGCATCGCCAAGGTGGAATAGCGCGCGAGGCTGGGCAATTCGCGGCGAGGCGCCGCTCCCACGGTTCGGACTGGGACTGGGACTGGGACTGTGGGAGGCCCGCCCTCGGGCCGAATGAGCCCCAGCAAGAAGATTCAGATTCGCGGCGAGGGCGCCGCTCCCACGGCGCGAACTGCGACTGTGGGAGGCCCGCCCCCGGGCCGAATGAGCCCCGGCAAGAAGATTCGGATTCGCGGCGAGGCGCCGCTCCCACAACTCGGGCTGGGACTGTGGGAGGCCCGCCCCGGGCCGAATGTGCCGCAGATTTGTGGGAGGCCCGCCCCCGGGCCGAATGTGCCCCAGCAAGAAGATTCGGATTCGCGGCGAGGCGCCGCTCCCACAACTCGGGCTGCGACTGTGGGAGGCCCGCCCCCGGGCCGAATGCCCGCGATACCGACTGCCGCCGCACACTGCACACTGCTCGGCCCAGCCTGCCGATCGCGGACCGCCCAATGAAAGCCAAAGACTACGAACGCCACCTCGAACCCCTGTTGCTGGAGCTGAACAACCTGGCGCGCTGGCTGGCGGCCACCGGCAACCGCATCCTGGTGCTGCTGGAGGGGCGCGACACCGCCGGCAAGGGCGGCACCATCGCCGCCATCACCGGCAAGCTCAACCCGCGCCAGGTGCGCGTGGTGGCGCTGCCCAAACCCGACGAGCGCGAGCGCACGCAGTGGTACTTCCAGCGCTACATCACGCACCTGCCGGCGGCCGGCGAGCTCGTCCTGTTCGACCGCAGCTGGTACAACCGGGCCGGCGTGGAGCGGGTGATGGGCTACTGCACGGACGACGAGTACCAGCGCTTCCTGCGCGAGACGCCCTACTTCGAGCGCTCGCTGGTCGACAACGGCATCCTGCTGTTCAAGTACTGGCTGGCCGTGGATCAGGACGAACAGGAAGCCCGCTTCGCCGAGCGGGCCAGCGATCCGCTGAAACGCTGGAAGCTGTCCCCCATCGACCTGGTGGCGCGCGACAAATACCGCGCCTACGGCCGCGCCCGGGACGCCATGTTCGAGGCCACGCACCTGCCGCACGCGCCATGGGTGGCGGTGGACTTCAACAACCAGCGCCGCGGCCGGCTGACGCTGATCCGCCACCTTCTCGAGCAGGTGCCCAACTACCACCTGCCCGACGAGCCGCTGGACCTGCCACCGCTGAAGCAAAAGCCCGCCAAGGAGCGCTTCCGCGGGCCGGTAAAGCCCGTCAAATCGCCGTATTGATGATGCCGGGGCTTGGGAGAGCCGGTGCGGGCCAGCGGCGTGGGCGCGGGGTATTCGCGGTGGGCCGATCGGCCGCGAGCGACCGTCCGGCCCAGACGGGGCCATTGCAATGAAGGGTCTGCCGCGTAGCCGCGTCCGGGCATTCGAACGCCAGCCACTGGCGGACGCCCTTCGCCAGCCGATATGCGGCGCGTTGTGTTACCCCTCCGCGCTGCGCATCAACGCCGACTCCAACGCATCGGCGTCATCCCACCACGTCGGCAACGTCCCATACGCCACCGACGTCTCGCCCAGCGCCCGCACCAGCGCGTGCGCCAGAGCGGCCGGGTCGCCGGGCGGCACCAGGCGCTGCGGGTGGTCGCGCAAAATCCAGGCGGTGCTGCCCGTGCGGCTGGCCACCACCGGCCGGCCGCAGGCCATCGCCTCGTACAGCTTGATGGGGTACGAGTAATCGCCAAACGCGCCCGGCCTGTTCATCACCGCCACCACGTCCACCGCCTGGTACAGCGCGGGCATGGCGTCGTCGGGCAGATACCCAAGCCACACCGCATCCGCCGGCACCTCCACCCCGCGAAAGCGGCGCCCGGATAGCACCAGACGCAGCTGCGGGCACGTCTTGCGCGCCAGTTCCACCGCCCGGAACAGCGTGGGCAGGTCGCGCGACGGGTGCAGCCCGCCACCAAACGCCACCAACGGCACGTCGCCGGGCAAACCCAGCCGCGCCCGCGCGGCGCCCTTGTCGCCCGGCTCGAAGCCGATGGGGTCGGGCGCCATGGGCAGCACCAGCGTCGTCGCCGGGTCGCGCCGGCTGCCGAGCAGGTCCGCCAGCGTTGGCCCGGCCACGGTCAGCAGGTCCGCGCGCGCCGCCGCGCGCCGCCAGGCCCGGTGCAGCGGCCACGCCCAGGGGATGTAGCTGGCGTAATTGTCGTAAGCGTCCACCCACAGGCGTGCGCCCGCCCGCCGCGCGAGGTGGGCGGCGAGCACCGCGTACCAGGTGTCCGAAAGCCCGCCGATCCAGTCCACACGCTGCGCCCGCGCCAGGCGTGCCCCTGCCGCGAGATAGCGCACAAGCCCGCCGCCGCGCACGCAGATGGAATGCACCGTCAGACCGTCCCGCTGCACGCAGGCGTCCGGCTCGCGCGCGTAGCTCGCCAGCAGCACCGTCACCCTGTGCCCGCGCCGCGCGAGTTCCGCCGGAAGGTGGTGAAACCGCCCGAAGGGGCGCGCCAGCAGGTCGCGGTTTTGCGGGCGGCGTTTGGACAGCAACAGGCATTCCACCGTTTTCTCCTGTAATCAAGGATCTGCGCGTTACGAAGTCGGGTGACAAACGCCAATTCTGCGCCGGCAAAAGCAGGTAGGCAGGTCGTTTCGCCGCTGTTTTTTTCGTTGGGCCAGCGTGACAGCTCGACGCTTTCGCTTTTTTGTGTTAGAAAACAAGCTTATATCTTATTCTAGCGAAACTTAACCAATGAATGAGCGCCTTGTCAGCCTTTATCGTGACATCCGCAATTGGCTACAGGGCCGCGAAACGCAGGAGCGCACGCTGGAATTACTAGGCTCGATGTTTTCGGCCTTGAATGCCGAGAAGACCGGTATTTCGTCGCTACACGAAGTGGAGTTCCGGGTTTTTTCGCAGTGGGGCGATGATGGAATCATCCAGTGGCTAATATCACAAATGCCTGAAATGCCGAAGCGATTTATCGAGTTCGGTGTTGAAGACTACTCAGAGGCAACGACCCGGTTTTTGCTGGTCAATAACAACTGGCAAGGGCTGGTAATGGACGGATCGTCCGAGAAAATAGCACGTCTAAAAAAAAGGAAATGGTTCTGGCGGCATGAATTGACCGCGATCTCGAAGTTTCTTACCAAGGATAATGTCGATGAAGCCATCCGTGACTGGAATGAAGGAAAGGAAATAGGAATTCTTCATATCGACGTGGATGGTAACGACTACTGGCTTTGGGAGGCAATCCAGTGCATTGAGCCGACTATCGTGATCGTTGAGTACAACTCCCTATTCGGTCCAGAGCGAGCGATTACAATTCCCTATAGAGCGGACTTCAGACGGCACCTCGCACATTATTCTGGCCAGTATGCGGGGGCTTCCTTGGCCGCGTTAACTGCCCTAGCCGATAGAAAAGGATACTCCTTGATTGGATGCAATAGCGCCGGCAACAACGCTTACTATGTCCACTCGCGTCAATTGACTGCCGGGCTCCGAACCGTACCGGTGGACTCCGCGTATGTAGAGTCTCGCTTCCGCGACAGTCGAGATCAGAATGGAAGCTTGACGCATTTGTCATTTACGCAGCGCCAATCTCTAATCCGGGGCTTGCACGTAGTAAACGTGCGTACGGGCAACCTAGAATCTTTCTGACTGGATTAACCGCGGGCAATCGAAGGTCTCAGGGCCATGGACGGGCACTTAATAGCTACATCAAGGAGTCGGCTCTTAATATATCGGTGTCTTGCTGTGTGAGTTTAAGCCCCAGGATCCGGCGATAGTGCGCGCGAAAGACAAGGGCCGTCCTCTGCCAAGTAAAGCGCTGTACATTTTCCCACCCACGTTTCGAAAGTTCCGCCCTAAGATTAGCGTCCGTCCAAAGTTTATGTAGGCAGGATGCTATTTGGTCAACGCTGTTTGGGTCGAATAGCAGTGCTGCATCTCCCGCCTGGCGCGGCAAAGACGTCACGTTAGAGCACCCAGCTGGTGCCATCGCGAGAAAAGCCTCCCACAGCGGAAAACTGGCAGCTTCGAATTTCGTTGGAATTATCACACAACGACACAAGCGATATAACGAGCGCAGGTCATTCTGGGTTACAAAGCCAAGAAACTTAACTTGGTCATCCATCTTAAGCTCGGCAATGCGTTTTGCAAGTTGCGGATAAAAATCGCCTTTTCGGCCAGAAAATACAAGCGGCACCAAAAGTCCATATCTCTCGCGAATGATTGCTGCTGCCTCAATTAATCCGAGATGATTCTTGTGCGGCCAAGTCTGCGCCGGATAAAAAGCGAAGTTGTCCGGAAGATCAAACCTGCGCCTTATCAGATCAGCGACGGCTGGTTCAGAAACTTCAATAGACTCGATAGGGGGTGCAAGTGGTACAACTGTGATTTTTTCTCGAGCAACTCCCAGATTTGCTTCCAAGTCCTGGCGCACCCACGATGAAGACACTGCCACCATACGTGCCTGATCGCAAAAACGCTTGTAAATTAAAGTGCGTCCATGTCGTTCGTATTCGCTAAAATACTCTGGCAGATGGATGTGCTGCAAATCATGGGGGTGGTAAATGCTTGGTACGGCGGTCAGAAACGCAGCTTGGAAAGTGAAGTGCATAAGGTCAACATGAGCACGCTCAATTGTCCCGTTGCTTTGCGGAAGGCTCACGGATCGTTCCACGGAGAGGGAGCCGACTCGTTCGAGCGACTTTTTAATCAATGGGAACCTTGACGCGATTACGCGTCGGAGGGTTTTCTGAAATGAACGTCTAGTGTATAGAATCTGGCAAGGACCACTCATGTGTGGCTCAAGCCACTCGCCAGCGCCGGGGTACGTTAGAAAGTAATACTGCTCATCGCCGTCGGGGAGCAACGAGAAGCCGCGTGCCAGTCCTCTAACAACCTGCTCAATGCCTCCAGAGTATCCTGCGTCTAACCTTGCATCAATGCAGATTCGCGGCCCGCGGGTCATAGGGTGATGGTTCCACGCAGTTGGGTATCACCATTATCCGTGAGCGTATAACCGAGTTTTTTATATAACCGTATAGCAGCAACGTTGCTTCTGTACACATTCAGAATCACCCTGTTAGCGCCATGGCGGCGCGCTGCTGTATGCAAAAAGTGAACGAACATTGCGGCGAGCCCGGAACCTCTTTCAGAGGCACGTAGCGCAATGCCTAGGGATGGAACCTGATGACCATTATCCCACCCGCGTAGCATTCCGTAACCTAGCACTTTTTGCTTTTCGAGGATTACATAATAGAGGTCTTTGCCGATATAGGTGCAGCGTTCGTGCGCAGCCTCCGGCGTTAGTGCGTGGGGGTGAAAATGTGCGTCCTCACCGGCAGCGGTCAGAGTAGAGAAGAACTCGACGAGTGCGGGCTCTTGCTCTTGGCGGGGGATACGTATTTCGAGGCCTTGATTGCTCATGGCTAAGCGTCACAACGTTCCTGAATGACGGTACAGACGCGTTCAATCGTCTCATTGTCCATCACAGTATACGTTGGGAGATTAATTCCGGATTCAGCAAGTTTCAAGGTAACATCAAGCTGCTCGCGGCGTTGGCGCGATTTCTCACGATACGGTGGTAGAGTATGCAGCGGGATAAAGAACGGGCGCGTGTCGACGCCGGATTCTGCCAAGGTGTGCATTAGCTCGTCCCGTGATGTGCCGTATCTTTTTTGGTCTACTGTAATGCAAAATAGCCAAGGAGCCGGATTAGCCCATTCCGCGACCGGCTGAAAACCGATTCCTGGTATAGACGAAAGATTTTTTTTATAGTGATCAAAGATATGGCGTCTTTTTGCGATAATTTCCCCAGCGCGTTCCAATTGAGCGCAAAGTATCGCGCAAGCTACGTTGGTCAGGCGAAAGTTATAGCCGGTAACTGGAAAGTAATATCGTCTCTCTGGATCCATACCCTGCCCCCAAAGAGTGCGGGCGCGAATGGCAAGTTGCCTGTCATTAATAGTGACCGCGCCACCCTCCCCGCAGGTGATGATTTTATTTCCAAAAAATGAGAATGTGCCGATGTGAGCGAGACTGCCTACCGGCCGTTCTTTGTAGGTTGCAAAGTGTGCCTCAGCGGCATCTTCGACCACCCAGAGTCCGTGCACCGCTGCGACGTGGTTTATACGGTCCATATCTGCCGGATGCCCGTATAGATGGACCGCGATGATGCCCTTAGTCCTTGGCGTGATGCTATCTTCCAGCAATTCAGGATCGATGCACCAAGTTTTTGGGTCAACATCTACAAACACCGGCTCTGCGCCGACGTAGCGGATTGCGTTCGCGGTGGCGACGTATGTAAGCGATGGAACTAGCACTTCATCGCCTGGGCGCACATCCAACGCGAGCATTGCAAGATGTAAAGCCACGGTGCCGTTACAAGTGCCGATTGCGAAATTGGCGGCGCAGGCTCGGCTGAAGTCCTGTTCAAATCGCGTGACGAATTGTCCGCTAGAGGACACCCAGGAACTCCGGATCGCCTCAACAACGTATTGCTCCTCGTTTCCGCTGAGATCGGCGGCGGCCGCAGGTATGGTAATTTTCATGTTTAAAGCTATCCCTCGCGACAATGTAGCCCAGTGTTCTTGAAGCCAGTCAACGCACGCGTTGTTTCGATTGGAAACTCTCGATGGAATAATTTGCTCTTTTCAGCACAATCGTCCCTTGTAGGACAATCAGAGTCACTTCGGTTCCATAGGCGGCAAAAATGGAACCAGTGATACCAAACGCCGGAATCAAGGCGGCTGTCGAAACGATGCTCGTCAACGCCCCCGCGCCGTGCACCAGAAAGAAATGTTGTTGCAGGTCAAGCGCCGTCATGGTGGTGCCGAGCAGCCAGCGGAAGACCTGCACGGCCGGGAGGGCCGCCAGCAGCATCACCGCGGGCACCGCGTCTTCGAAGCTCGGGCCGACGATCAGCGGCAGCCAATGCGCGCTTGCCGCCAGGACGGCGCCGCCGATGACGGCCACGGCCAGTGGGATCATGCCAAGAGTGAAGGTGGTTTTCACCGGATGCGCCGCCCGGTAGGACCGCGGCGCCAGCGTTTCGAGCATGGCCAGCACCGGCAGGAGCAGCAGGTCGGTAAAGCGCTGCGCGGCGCTGAGTGCGCCGGCGTCCGCAGCGGTGGTGATTCGCGCCAGCATGGGCTTGTTGATTTCTGCCTGAACCTTGTGGGCCGCGTAAGAAAACGCGAACGGCAGTCCTGCGCCAGCGGTGCGGCGGACCGGGCGCGTAGACCACTGCGGGCGGTGCGGTCCGCGGCCTTCGATCAGCACCAGCACGGCCAGATACAGCGCGCTGCTGATGCAGTAGCCCCAAGCCCAGGTGACGGGTGTCCAGTGGAGCATCGGCATGACAGCGGCAAACGCGACCAGCCGGGCGATGATGAATCCACCTGATATCAGCCCCATGCGGGCGACGTTGTCCTGGCTCTGGTGGACGCGGCCGATGGCGTCTACCGCCGTCTGGCAGGCGACTTCGGCGATGACGATGGCGACCATTGCCGACAGTGGCAGGGTGTCGCCCAGCAACAGAACGTTGGTGAGCAGCGCTAGAGCTGCCAGCACCGGCGTGCTGACCAGCCACAGCCGCAGCAGGTCGCCGGTCAGTTCGGGCAGGCGCTCGGGCTGACGCGAGCCTTCGCGAACCAGCACCGCCGTGGCGCCCATGCCGGCGAAGCCAAAGACGCCGGCCAGCGCCATCACGGCGATCAGCGCCCCATATCCGTCCGCCCCCAGCGTGCGCGCCACCAGCACGAACAGCACCGTCTGCGCCGCCGTGCGCACGGCCAGCCAGCCAAACAGCACGCCGCTGGCGCGCAGGTAGCCACCCGGGCGCCAGGCCAGCAGTTTGCTGAGGGTTGCGGTGGCGGCGGTCAAGGTGTGGCGTGTCGGGTGCGGGTGTTCACGGGCAGCCGGTTGGGGCACGGCAGTGGGCAAGGACCGGTTCTGGGTATCGTCGCCGCGCGGCGCTTGCTTGAACAGCGTATGCCAGGCGGCGCTTGGATGTCGGAAATCACCGTGTCGGGTGGACGTGTGTGCGCAACCGCGCGATCCGGCGCAAGCCCTCGGGGGGCCATGCGCCGCTTCGGGAAGGTGCCCTTCCGCGTGGCGCGGTCGGCGCTGCCGGCCCTCAATACCACAGCCCGCCCGGCCGCCAGCGGGGCCGGACCAGCGCGGCCGGGCCCAGGTGTCGCGGCGGATCCCAGGCGTGCAGGGCGTCGGCCGGGTGCATTTGCAGGGCCATCGCCTGCAGGCGGCGGATGCGCTCGGCGGTAGGCGGATGCGTGCGCAGCAGGGAGGGGTCGGGCTGGCGGCGGCCGGGCATGAGCATCTGCTCCAGCCAGCGGCCTTGGCGTTGTTCCAGGCGCGCCAGGGCGTGGATCATGCCTTCGGGATCACCGGTCAGGGCCACCGCGCCGGCATCGGCGTCGTACTCGCGTGTGCGCGACAGGGCGAGCTGCAGCAGCATGCCGAGCATGGGCGCCAGCAGCAGCAGCGCCACCGCGCCCCAGCTGATGACGGCCTCGCCGAGCAGCACCAGCGGCAGGTTGAGCAACACCAGCAACACGCCGACGTTGGACAGCAGCGCCGTCAGCCGGCTGATGAGATCGGCAAGGCCCATCACCAGGGTGTCGCGGTTCTGGATGTGGGCGATTTCGTGCGCCAGCACGGCCACCAACTCGCGTGACGACAGGCCGCGCAGCAGGCCGGCCGTGACGGCGACCGCCTCCTGCCCCGACGTGCCGAGCGTGAACGCGTTCAGCAGCGGGCTCGGCACCAGAAACAGCGCCGGCGGGCGTTCAAGGCCGGCGCGCCCGGCCAGCTTCGCCACTGCCTGCACCAGACCCGGCGCTTCCGCCGCGTGGATGGGACGCCCGCCGTACATGCGCAGCAGCAGCGCCGGCGCCAGGCGCGGCGACAGCGCCAACAGCAGGCCGCTCAGCGCCAGCGCCCACAGCGCGCCCACCGCGCCGCCGAGCAGGCCACCCAGCAGCCCAAGCAGTGCCGTCATGCCGAGCAGCAGGGTCAGGGTTTGCAGCGTGTTGCGGGCCCGGTGGCCGAGCAGCGCCGCCGCGACCGGCATCAGCGGCCTTGCCAGGTCGGCGGCCGTTTTTCGAGGAAGGCCGCCAGGCCCTCTTTCTTGTCCGCGGTCTCGCACAGGCCGGCCTGTGCGAACTTTTCCATCGCCAGGCCGGCCGCCAGGCTGCCTTCCATGCCGCTGTGCACCATGGCTTTCATGTAGCGCGGCACCAGCGGCGCGAAGCCCGCCAGGTGCTCGGCCATGCGCTGCACGGTGGGCAGCAGGTCGGCGTCGTCCACCAGGCGCGTGACCAGGCCGACGTGCAGGGCGCGCTCGGCGTCGATCGGCTCGCCCATCAGCAGCATGTCGAGCGCCCAGGCGCGGCCGATGAGGCGCGGCAGGCGCTGCGTGGCGCCGCCGCCGGGGATGATGCCGAGCTTGCCCTCGGGCGTGGCGAAGCGCGCCCGCCGGCCGGCCACGCGCAGGTCGCAGCCGAGCGCCACCTCCAGCCCGCCGCCAAAGCAGATGCCGTTGATGGCGGCGATGGTCGGCTTGGGGCAGCGCTCCAGGCGCTCGGCCACGCCCTGCACGATGGGCTCGAGCGCCTTGTTGAGGTCACGGTGCACCACCTCGGCCAGGTCGGAGCCGGCGGCAAACGCCTTGTCGCCAGCGCCGGTGATGGCCAGCACCCGCACCGCCGGATCGGCCGCTGCCGCCGCGATGGCGGCGTGCAGGTCGTCCACTGTGGCCAGCGAGATGGCGTTGAGTTTTTCGGGGCGGTTGATGGTGAGCAGCGCCAGCGGGCCGCGGGTTTCGTACAGCAGGTTCTCGAAGTGCATGGGCTTCAGTCGGTGATGAGGCCGTGACGGCGGTGCCAGTCGATCAGCGCCTCGTCCGGATACTCGGGGAAATGGCGGTTGGCGGCGTCCTCGGCCGGCACCGGCACCCACGCCGGTTTGCTGTCCAGCAGGATGTGGCAGCGCTCCGGCGGCGTTGGCAGCGGCGTGTCGATGCAGGACGCGAACGGATGCAGCAGCTCCGGCCAGCGCGGGTCCCACACCCACAGCGCGCTGGCGCACTCGCGGCAGAAGTGCCGTTCGCCGGGGCTGCGCTCGGTGCGCGCCGGGTGGTCCATGAAGGCGCGGTACACGCCCATGTGCTCGCGGCCCTCGACTTTCAGGCTGTCCGCCTCGGCGTGCAGGTTGATGGCAAACCCGCCGCCGCCCTGCGTCTTGCGGCAGATCGAGCAGTAACAGTGCATGTACGGGTACGGCGCGTGGCTTTCGACGGAGAAGTGCACGGCGCCGCAGTGGCAGGAACCTTCGAGCAACATGGCGAGCCTCCGGGCGGCGCGGGGTGTGGGCGCATGGTAGCGCCCGGCGCCGCGGGCCGGGCGCGGGGCATGCGTTTGCCGCAGGCAGGCGCTGAAAGGCCAGCGCGGCACGGCACTCCCGGCGCTGCCACCACGCCGCGTGGCGATGCTCACGCCATGTCGCACTGGTCGGCTGGACTTTTGGCCCCGCCCACTGCGAGCATGTGACACCAACGTGCTACGCCATTTCGCCCCCGGAGCGCCCCATGTCCACCACCACCATTCGCCTGCCCGAAGAGCTCAAGCAGCGTGTCCGCCTGGCGGCGGAACGCGCGGGCACCACGGCTCACGGCTTCATCCTGCAGGCCATTGTCGAGAAAACCGAACGGGAAGCCCTGCGTCAGGACCTCGATGAGACCGCAAACCGGCGGTATGCGGCCATCGTGGCGTCCGGCGAGACCATTTCCTGGCAGGACATGCGGCGCTATCTCGAACAAGGCTTGAAGGACAAGCGCCCCGCGCGGCCTGTGGCGCGCAAGCTGGCGCCCTGAGCGTGGCCCGTGTCGAGCTGGCGCCGGACCTTGCCGATGACTTCGACCGCATCCTGAACCACCTGGCCGGGGACGAGGTCGCGGACGCCACGTCGCGCTTGCAGGACATCATCGCGGCGATCGACGTGCTGGAACGCAACCCGCTGATCGGCCCACCGGGCCCCGCCGGCAATCGCGAGCTGGTGATCGGCCGGGGCGCGCGCGGGTACGTGGCGTTGTATCGCTACGTGGCGGCCATCGATACGGTGTTCGCCCTGGCGATACGAAGCCAGCGGGAAGCGGGCTTTGCAAGGCCGTAGGGAAGCGCTGATTTATCCAGCGCTTCCCGTCCGGGGCAGGACGCCCCGGCCTGGATCAATGGCGCAAGCCATTGATCCAGGGAGCGCATCGCGGGCGTGCACCGCGATGCGGCGAGCTGAAAAATTCCACGCAGGGAATTTTTCAGCATCTCCCGAGGCAGACACGGGGTTTCCACGGAAGGCCACGGCCCGCGCCTGCCTGTGTCGGACGCCGCTGAGCCTGTCAGTCGGCTCCTGGCGGGGGCGGCTTACAGGCCAGTCAGAACCCCGCGCCGTACGCCCGCACCCCGGCCAGGAAATTGAGCACCGCCCGATTGAAGTCGGCCGGGTTCTCGATGGCCACGTAGTGCCCGCAGTCCGGCAGCAGCAGGGCGTGGCAGTCCGGGTAGTCGGCCTTCCAGTCGGCGATCATCTCGTCGGGATGCGGATCCTGCACGCCCATCAGCACGAACGTCGGGATGCGGTGCGCCTTGAGCGCGTCGCAGATGGCCTGCTTGGCGGCCGGGCGCATCAGCGGGAAGTTCAGGAACGTGAGCGGCGAGGTCTCGGCGTACATCTGCCGGAAGCGCTCCAGGATGGCCGGGCTGGCCATCAGGCGCTCGCCCCAGAAGGTGCGCGTTTCCTTGCGCGCCTCGAACACCGCCAGCATGCCCTCGCTGCGCGCCACCGCGTGCAGGCGCTCGAAGCCCGCGCGCATGACCGGCGTCATGCTGTCGAACAGGCCGCTGCTTTCGGGCGTGGCCAGCAGGTTGCAGCTCACGGCCGTCAGGCTCTGCACCCGCTGCGGGTTTTTTGCCATGAAGGTGCTGGCCGTGCTCACGCCCCAGTACGCCTGCCCCAGCACGTGGCAGCGCTCGACGCCGAGGTGGTCCAGCAGGGCCGCCAGATCGGCGGCGGTGTTTTCGAAGGTGTAGAAGCCCGGGGCCTCGTCCTGCGTGTCGACCTTGGACGAGCGGCCGTGGCCGCGCAGGTCGAAGCGGATGGTGCGGTAGTGCCTGGCGAAGGCCGGGACGTTGTCGTCGTAGGCCCCCATGTTGGCGATGACGTTGTGAACCAGCACCAAGGTTTCCGGGCCGTCGCCGGACACGTCGTAATGAATGTCGATGCCGTTCAGGCGGGCGCTGGGCATGGGGTCTCCTCCTTCTGGGTTGTGCGGTGGCTTGCGCGGGCGCGCGGATCGCCGGGCGCGATGGTAGCAAGGCGCGGCCGCTCGGCCGGCCGGTCAGGGCGTTTATCGATCGAGCGGATTGCGGGGGGTTGATTCCGGTGGCGTGACGTTGATCCAGCGTCCGTCATCCTCCACCCGGCTGCCGTGCTGGGCGCACTGGGCGGTGAAGCGGCTGACGATCCAGTCCCGGTCGGCGCCGCTGGCCGTGATGGTGCGGGCGAGGTCCAGCCGCAGCGGCAGCGCCCGCACGCGCTGCACGCCGTCCGGCGCCAAACCGATCTCGAACAGCAGCTGGCGGTCGTTGCGGAATTCGGCATCGACGGCGTAGTCGTCGATCAGCCCGCCGGTGGAGTACAGCGCCGCCGCCGTCCCGAACCATTCCACGCCCAGAAAGTGATGCGGGCTGTGGCCCCACACCAGCCGGGCGCCGGCTTCCACCAGGCGCTGCGCCAGCAGCCCGTAGTCGGCGGTAACCCGGGGCACCCAGTTGGGTTGCCAGTGCAGGGCGACGATGGCGTGGTCCACCGTCGCCGACAGGTGACGCACGCGGTTCAGCAGAGAGTCCACCTGCGCGGGGTCGGCGAGGTCGACGTAAGCGATGCCGGGGCTGTCCGGACCGGCGACGAAGTCGGCCTGATGGTCGCAGCAGGCCAGTACGCCCAGGCGCTGGCCGGCGATGTCCAGCACCGCCGGCGCCCAGGCGGCCTCGGCATCCGCCCCGGCACCGACGCTGGCGATGCCGTGGGCGCGCAGGATGTCGACCGTGTCGAGCAAGCCCTCGGCACCGGCGTCGAGCGCGTGGTTGTTGGCCAGCGTGCACAGACCCACGCCGGCCCGGCGCAGCAGCTCGGCCGCCGCCGGCCGGGCGCGGAAGTAAAACGCCTTGGCCGGACCCTGATACCAAGTGTCGGCGGCGGTGATGGCACATTCGAGATTGACGGCGACGAGATCGGCGCCGGCCAGATGCGCTCGCAAGGCTGCCAACGGCCGGTCCACGCCCTGGCGGGCGATGGCGTCGTCCACGCCGCGCCCCAGCATGGCATCGCCGCCCAGCAGCAGGCGCAGCGGGCGGTCGGTCACGGCGTGGCGGGCTGCAGATGGCGCAAAAACCAGTCGCCGGCCAGCCGCGCCACCTGATCCAGCGCGCCCGGCTCCTCGAACAGGTGCGTCGCCCCCGGCACGATGTCGAGCGCCTTGGGGCCGGCGAGCGCGGCCAGCGCCTCACGGTTCAGCGCCAGCACCTCGCGGTCGTGGCCGCCGACGATCAGCAGCGTCGGCGCCTGCACCCGGTCCAGCACCGGCAGGGCGAGATCCGGCCGCCCGCCGCGCGACACCACCGCGGCCACCCGCCGCGGCCGCTCGGCGGCGGTGATCAGCGCCGCGGCGGCACCGGTGCTGGCGCCGAACAGGCCGATTGGCAGCGTGGCGAGGCGTGCCTGCCCGGCCAGCCAGTCGACGGTGCCGATCAGGCGCCCGGCCAGCAACGGGATGTCGAAGCGCAGCTCGGCGGTGCGGGCGTCGATGATCTCCTCGTCGGCGGTGAGCAGGTCCAGCAGCAGAGTGGCCAGGCCGGCCTGATTGAGTTGTCGCGCCACCGCCCGGTTGCGCGAGCTGAAGCGGCTGCTGCCGCTGCCGTGGGCGAACAGCACCAGACCGGCGGCCTTCGGCGGCAGGCTGAGATCGCCCGCCAGTTGCAGGCCGGGTTGCTCGATGCGAACGCTTTGGGAGGTTTCCATGCCGGGCTCCGATGGGCGGGCGCTCAGCCCTTGATGCACAGCAGCGGCACCAGGCGCGCCACGCGGCGGGCCAGGCCCACCTGTTCGGCGACCTCGACCACCGCATCGACGTCCTTGTAGGCGCCGGGGGCTTCTTCGGCCACGCCGCGCTGGGAGGGGCTGCGGACCAGAATGCCGCGCCCGGCGAGGTCGTCGACCACCGCGCGGCCGGACCAGCGGCGCAGCGCCTCGTGACGGCTCATGCGCCGCCCCGCGCCGTGGCAGGCGGAGCCGAAGGCGTGCTGCGGCTCGCCACCATTGCCGGCCAGCACGTAGGACGCGGTGCCCATGGACCCGCCCACCAGCACCGGCTGGCCGACGCCGGCGAACGCCGCCGGCAGTTGCGGGTGGCCGGGCCCCAGGGCCCGCGTGGCGCCCTTGCGGTGCACGAACAGCCGCCGCGGGGCGCCGTCGACGCGGTGGGTTTCTTCCTTGCAGGTGTTGTGCGAGACGTCGTAGATCAGCTGCAGCTCGGCCGCGGGAAAAAAGCGCCCGAACACCTGCCGCGTCAGGTGCGTCAGGATCTGCCGGTTGGCCAGCGCGCAGTTGATGGCCGCCCGCATGGCGCCGAGGTACTCCTGCCCGAGCGTCGAGTCGAGCGGCGCGCAGGCGAGTTCCCGGTCCGGCAGCACGATGCCGTGCCGCGGCGCCGCCTCGCGCATCTGCTTGAGGTAATCGGTGCCCACCTGGTGACCCAGGCCGCGCGAGCCGCAGTGGATGCTGACCACCACCTCGCCGTGATGCAGGCCGAAGGCGTCCGCCGCGGCGGCGTCAAACACGGTCTCGACGGCCTGCACTTCGAGGTAATGGTTGCCGGAGCCGAGCGTGCCCATCTCGTTGCGCTGGCGATGCTTGGCCAGCGCCGACACCTGCCCGGGGTGCGCGCCCGGCATGCAGCCGTGTTCCTCGATGCGTTCCAGATCCGCCGCCTGCCCGTAGCCGCGCTCGACCGCCCAACGGGCGCCGCCGGCCAGCATGGCGTCGGTTTCGGCGGCATCCAGATGCACCGTGCCGCCGCCGCCAAGGCCGCTCGGAATGGTCTGGAACAAGGCCTCGACCAGAGGCTTGGCGATCGCCGCCACGGCGCCGTGCTCCAGCCCGCTGCGCAGCAGGCGCACGCCGCAGGACACGTCGAAACCGACCCCGCCGGCCGACACCACGCCGCCGCGGTCGGGGTCGAAGGCCGCCACGCCGCCGATGGGGAAGCCGTAGCCCGAGTGCGCGTCCGGTAGCGCGTAGGCCGCCTGCACGATGCCGGGCAGGCTGGCGACATGCGTGAGCTGCGTGGCCACCGTGTCGTCCATGGCGGCGAGCAGCCCGGCGTCGGCGTAGATCACCGCCGGCACGCGCATGGCGCCGTGCGCCGGCAGGCGCCACTCGCAGGGGCCGAGCTGTTCGAAGCGGGCCGCTTCCATGGGCTGCTCCTGCGCTTGCCAAGGCGTCCGGCGGGCGGGCGCGCTACCATTCGCGGTTCTTTTTGCGCCCCGAGACTTCCGCCCGCCATGATCGACATCAACCCCCAGCGCCACGCCCTGAAAGACCTCGCCGCGCGGGTGAACGCGCTACGGGGGTATCTTTGACCTCGACACCCGACAGGAGCGCCTGACCGAGGTCCTGCGCGAGCTGGAAGACCCCAAGGCCTGGGACAACCCCGAGCGCGCGCAGGAGCTGAACCGCGAACGGGCGCGTCTGGAAGAGGTGGTCGGTGGCCTGCGCGAGCTGACGCAGGGCATCGCCGATAGCCTGGAGCTGGCCGAGCTGATCGAGCTGGAGAACGACGAGGCGGCCGCCGACTCGCTCTCCACCGACGTGCTGCGGCTCGAACAGCACGTGCAGCGGCTGGAATTCCAGCGCATGTTCTCCGGCGAGGCCGACGCCAACAACGCCTATCTCGACGTGCAGGCCGGCTCCGGTGGCACCGAGGCGCAGGACTGGGCGCAGATGCTGCTGCGCATGTACCTGCGCTGGTGCGAACGAAAAGGCTTCGAGGTGGAGATCACCGAGGAGTCAGACGGCGAAGTGGCCGGCATCAAGTCCGCCACCGTGCATGTGCGCGGACCGTACGCCTACGGCTATCTGCGCACCGAAACCGGCGTGCACCGCCTGGTGCGCAAGTCGCCGTTCGATTCCGGCAACCGGCGCCACACCTCGTTCGCCTCGGTGTATGCCTACCCGGAAGTCGACGAGAACATCGAGGTCGACATCAACCCGGCTGACCTGAAGGTGGACACCTACCGCGCGTCCGGCGCCGGCGGCCAGCACGTCAACCGCACCGAGTCGGCCATCCGCATCACCCACGTTCCGACCGGCATCGTGGTGGCCTGCCAGGCCGACCGCTCGCAGCACAAGAACCGCGCCACCGCCATGTCGCAGCTGCGCGCCAAGCTGTACGAGCGCGAGCTGAACGCCCGCCGTGCCCAGCAGCAGGCGGCCGAGGACGCCAAGTCCGACATCTCCTGGGGCCACCAGATCCGTTCCTACGTGCTCGACCAGTCGCGCATCAAGGACCTGCGCACCGACGTCGAGACCGGCAACACGCAGGCGGTGCTGGACGGCGATCTCGACCCCTTCATCGAAGCCAGCCTCAAGAGCGGGCTCTGAGCCATGCACCACGAAGAAGACAACGAACAGATCGCCAACCGGCGGGGCAAGCTGGCCGACTGGCGCCACGCCGGCGCGGCGTACCCGAACGACTTCCGCCGCGACGCGCTGGCCGCCGACCTGCTGACCGCGCATGCGGACACCGACGCCGAGGCGCTGGACCGGCAGCCGGTGGCGGTGCGCATCGCCGGGCGCGTGATGACGCGCCGCCTGATGGGCAAGGCGTCCTTCGTGCACCTGCAGGACAGCTCCGGCCGCATGCAGGTTTACGTGCAGCGCGACGTGCTGGGCGAGGCGGCGTACGAGGAATTCAAGCGCCTTGATCTCGGCGACATCGTGGGCATTGCCGGCGCGCTGTTTCGCACCCGCACCGGCGAGCTCACAGTGCGCGCCGACTCCGTGCGCCTGCTGACCAAGGCGCTGCGTCCGCTGCCGGACAAGTGGCACGGCCTGCAGGACGCCGAGCGCCGGCACCGCCAGCGGTATCTCGACCTCATCGTCAACGACGAGGCGCGGCGCACGTTTGCCATCCGCTCGGCGCTGGTCACCGGGCTGCGCGAGTGGTTCGTCGGCGAAGGGTTTCTGGAAGTCGAGACCCCGCTCATGCAGCCCATGCCGGGCGGCGCCGCGGCAAGGCCGTTCGTGACCCACCACAACGCGCTCGACATGACGCTGTACCTGCGCATCGCGCCGGAGCTGTATCTCAAGCGGCTGGTGGTGGGCGGTTTCGAGAAGGTGTTCGAGCTCGGGCGCAATTTCAGGAACGAGGGCCTGTCCACGCGCCACAACCCCGAGTTCACCATGCTCGAGTTCTATCAGGCCTACGCCGATTACGGCGACCTGATGGACCTGACCGAGCGCCTGCTGCGGGATCTGGCCACGCGCGTGCTGGGCACCACGGCCCTCACCTACCAGGGCCAGCCCATCGACTTCGGCAAGCCCTTTGCGCGCTACACGCTGGCCGAGGCCATCACTGCGCATCTGCCGCGCGCCACGCCCGAACTGCTGGCCGATCTCGACGCCGCCCGCGCGCTGGCGCTGGAGCTGGGCCTCGTGGTCAAGGACGACGACGTGCTGGCGCAGGTGCAGCTCGAACTGTTCGAAAAAGTGGTCGAGGAACAGCTTATCCAGCCGACCTTCGTCACCGACTTCCCGGTCGAGGTCTCGCCGCTGGCCCGCCGCCGCGCCGACAACCCGGCGCTGACCGAGCGCTTCGAGCTGTTCATAGCCGGCCGGGAGCTAGCCAACGGCTTCTCCGAGCTCAACGACCCCGAGGACCAGGCCGCCCGCTTCCTGGAGCAGGCCGCCCGCAAGGCCGCCGGCGACGAGGAAGCCATGACCTTCGACGCCGATTACGTGGAAGCGCTCGAGTACGGCCTGCCGCCGACCGCCGGCGAGGGCATCGGCGTCGATCGCCTGGCCATGCTGTTCGCGGACGTCACGTCGATCCGCGAGGTGATCCTGTTCCCGCACCTGCGCCCGGAGCGGTGAGATCGGGCGGGCGTCGTAAGTCTGACGGTTGTCTACGGTCGGCGCTGGCGGACAAAGCGCGGCGTCTCGGGTAGATGCCCTGTCGTCACTCCGATCGACTGACGACTTTCTCCCTACCGCGGCGGCGGCCCCAAGACCGCCGCATGCAATCCGAAACCGCCCCGCCGGCGGTCCTCGAAGTAATGCCGCAGCGTCTCGCGCACGCTGCGGAATGAGAGCTCCGGCCACGGGATGTCGGCCTCGGCGAACAGGGCCACCTCCAGGCTTTCCTCACCGGCCGCCCAGCGCGGCTCGCGCAGCGTGGCCAGATACAGCATGTGCACCTGGCCGATGTGCGGCACGTCGATGAGGCTGAACAACGGACCGATGTCGACCTCGATGCAGGCTTCCTCGGCCGCCTCGCGGGCGGCGCCTTCGGCCGTGCCTTCGCCCAATTCCAGAAAGCCGGCCGGCAGTGTCCAGCGACCGTAGGCGGGCTCGATGGCGCGCCGGCACAGCAGGATGCGGTCCTCCCACTGCGGGATGCAGCCGACGATCAGGCGCGGGTTCTGGTAGTGCACGGCGTCGCAGGCCGGGCACACGTGGCGCGGCCGGTTGTCGCCGGGCGGCACGCGCAGCTCGACCGGCCCGCCGCAGTGACTGCAATGCCGCATGCGTTCAGAAGCCCATCATGTCGCGATAGCCCTGCCAGAAGCCGCGGATGGAGTTCTCGTCCGTGCCGCTGATGTCGTACAGGTTGTCGGTGCCGTAGCCGCCCATCTCGACGAAGGACTGCTCGTTGCTGCCGTCGGACACCGAGCGCTGGATGATCTCGCCGGCCTCGGCGTCCTCCATGGCGATCAGCCCGGCCGGGCCCAGCATGTTGGCCTGGCGCAGGCGGTGGGCGCGCATTTCGTCGCTGTCGTCGGCATAACCGAAGTAGGTCCAGTACAGCTCGAACTGGTCCACCGCGGTGGGGCGGATCTGGCGCACCGCCATGCCGTTCTGGATGTGCTGGAACACGTTGTTGGGAAACAGGGACTCGATGGTGATGCAGATGTCGTCGCCGCGCTCGTTGATGTAGCGCAGGAACTGCGGCGACTCGAGCGCGTCCTGCCCGCCCTGGATGGCGCGGGTGGTGTTGGCCTTGTAGGTGTCCATGGTCTCCTTGCCGGACGGCTGCCACACGGTGAACAGGTTGTGGTAACGCGCCTCGTTCATCTCGATGGACACCTTCTGCGCCGGGCGGGCGATGCCGAAGGTCGGATAGAACAGGTGCAGCAGCATGGCGTGGTAGGAATCACGCGTGTTCTCGGCGTACAGCTTCCAGTTGGCGTGCACGTACTGGCGGCTGTAGCCGATGACCTCGACCGGCTTGTGCATCACGCGGTCGATGTTGGCGAGCATGGTGTCGCCAAGGTACTCCTCGAAGCCCGGGCCGTCGTCGGCGAAGCTGGCGAACACCACGCCGCGGCGGCTCGCCACGCGCAGCGGCCGCAGCGGATGCGCGGCCATGTCGAAGTCCGCCGGATACCCGCCCTTGCCGCCGAGACCCTTGCGGAACGGCACGCCGATCAGCGCGCCCGAGGCGTCGTAGGCCCACTGGTGGTAGACGCAGGTATGGGTCTGCGTGTTGCCGCGCAGGTCCCGGCACACCAGCGCGCCGCGGTGGGCGCAGCGGTTGACCCAGGCGTGCAGCTCGCCCTGCGCATCGCGCGTGACCACCACCGGCGTGTCGCCGATGAAGGTGGACACGTAGTCGTGCGGGTTCGGCATTTCCGCTTCCAGCGCCACGTAGTTCCAGGTCGGGCCGCGGAAGATGCATTCCTGTTCGAGGGCGTAGATGGCCGGGTCGGTGAACACGGCGTAGGGCACGCGACGCAGGCCGAGTTCGGGCCAGGCGAAGGGCAGATCGAGGCGCTTTTGTGGGGCGTTCATTTGGCGCTTCTCCTCGAGGGAAATGATGGCCGGAACTGTAACAGGATGCTGAAACGGGACTGCCCTGCCCTGCTGAGATGCTGAAAAATCCCGTCCCTGGGATGTTTCAGCTCGCCGCATCGCGGCGCACGCCCGCGTTGCGGTACCTGGATCAATGCGGCTCGTCGAAGCGGTAGCCGAAGCGCGCGATGTCCTCCGCATAGTGGCCGGCCACGAGTTCGGCCGTGGCGTCGGTGTAATAGCGGCGGTAATCCTCGCGTGCCGTGGCCTCGCGGTGATGCGGCAACGGCGGCGGGCGCACGCCAATGCGCCGGCAGGCCTCGGCGAAGTCGGGCGCCAGGCGCTCGTAGTGACCGATGAAGTCGACGATCGGCCGCCCGTGGCGATCGGTGACGTACTCCACCTGCGGCCGGGCGGCGACGTCGAGGTGGTACTGCGGCGCGCGCTGCGGGTCGAGCTTCAGGCGCAGAAACGCCGCGAACTCGGCGCAGCCGGCGACCAGCTGCGGGCGCTCACGGCGCAGGTGATGCCAGGAGCTGACCTGCAAGTCCCAGGGATTGCGCACGAAGGCGAACTTGAACAGCCCGGCGTAGAAGTCCTGCGGCAGCATCTCCTGCGCCGCGCTGGCCGGCGCGTGGCGCGGGAACTTGATGCCGAGGCGATGCCCCGACAGCCCGCTCAGGCGGCTGCACGCCCACAGCACCGGCCGCCAGGCATCGCGCCGGCGCAGCGGGGCGAGCGCGGCGCGCACGCTGGTGCCGCCGGTTTTGGCGATGTGCACGAACAGGAAGTTGTGGCGGTAGCACAGCAGCATGGTCAGGTACGGGTGGGATTGGGGGGCAAGCCGAGCGCGGCCAGATACGCGGCGGCACTCACGTCCTGCCGGTACGCGCGCACCGCCTCGCGCAGCCGGTCAGCCGGCAGCGGCTCCGCCAGCGTGGCGGCCATGGCGGCGGCGAGACCTTCGGCATCGCCCACCGGCACCAACGGACCGTAACGGCCGTCGGCCAGCAGCTCGCGCGGGCCGGACAGGCAGTCGGTGGCCACACACGGCACGCCGAGCGCCAGTGCCTCGGCGAGCGCGTTGGGCGAACCCTCCCAGCGCGAGCTGAGTACGAACAGCCGCGCCCGGGCGAGCCAGGCGTAGGGATTCACGGCAAAGCCCGGCAACAGCAGCCGGTCGGCGATGCCGAGCTCCGCCGCCAGCGCCGCGCACTGCGCCCTGTCGGCGCCCTCGCCGAGCAGGACCAGGCGCGCCGGCCGCTGCCGGCACAGGCGCGCGAAGGCGCGCAGCAGCGTCGGAAAGTCCTTCTGCCGCGTGAAGCGACCCATGCCGACCACGACCGGCTCGCCGTCTTCCAGCCAGGGGTGCGGGCACGGCGCCGTGGCAAGCCCGGCCAGGGCCGGCGTCACCACGGGGTTGCGGATCACCTTCACCCGATCCGCCCGCAGGCCAAAGCGCGGCAGCAGATCGTCCGCCATGGCCTGCGAGACGGCCACGACCGCATCCGCGCGGCGATACAAGGCCCCGCGCAGGCGGTCGCCCGCCGTGCGGCGCGGCCCGCGCGCGCCGCCGAGGTGCGTGCCCAGCCGCAGCGCCAGCGAAAGCGGCCGGCCGGCCAGTGCACGAGCCAGCACGGCGGCGCGGTTGGCGCGGTCCTTGGCGGCGATCAGCCCGGCCGGCGGCGCGCGGCGCAGGTAAGCCACCAGCGCCGGCACCGCCGCCCAGGCATGGCCGCCCGGCAACGGCAGGTGGCGCACGCCCGGCGGCAGCGTGCGCAGATGCGGACTGTCGCGGCGGATGGTGAGCAGATCGACGCCATACCCCGCCGCGACGATGCCGGCGGCCAGGTTGAGCAGCATGCGCTCGACGCCGCCGGCGCCGGAAAACGACGCCAGCAAGGCCACGCGCGGGCTGGCGTCCGTCATGCCAGCGCCGCCGGGCGCGGCACGCGCAGCGCGTCGAGGTAGGCGCCCGCTGCGGCCTGCACCGCATAGGGCGCCGCCGCCGCGCGCAGGACTTCCGCGGCCGGTGGCGTGTCCAGCGTCACCGTCATGGCGGCCACGAGCGCATCGATGTCGCCCACCGGCACCAGCGGGCCGACCCGGCCGCCCTGAAGCAGCTCGCGCGGGCCGCTCGGGCAGTCGGTGCTGACGGCGGGCGTGCCGCAGGCGAGCGCCTCGATCAACGCCACCGGCAAGCCCTCGCAGCGCGAGGACAGCACGAACAGCGCCGCGCGCGCCAGCTGCGGATACGGGTCGGCAACGAAACCCGGCAGGCGCACGTCGGCGCCCAGGCCAAGCTCGCGCACCAGGGCTTCGAGCGGCTGGCGCTGGCGGCCTTCGCCGAGGATCACCAGCCGGCACGGGCGCCGGGCGCGCAGCCGGGCGAAGGCGCGGATCAGCGTCGCGAAGTCCTTGCGCGCGCACAGCTCGCCGATGCCGAGCACGGTCGGCACCGCATCCGGCCCGGGCAGGCTCTGCGGTGGCTCGGCGGCCAGCGCTTCGATGCGGCGTCCGAACACCGGGCTCGGCACGACGGTGATGCGCTCGCGCGCCAGCCCGGCGAAGGCGGCGAGATCGTCCGCCGCGCCCCGCGAGGGCACCAGCACGGCGGCGGCACGCGGATAAAGATGGCGCATCGAGGCGCGCTGCAGGGCACGCTCCAGCCGGCCGCGGCGGGCGAGATTCACCGACACCGTGGTGCCGAGGCGCACGGCCACGCGCGTGTGCCCCCCGGCAAGCGCGGCCGCCGCCAGCGCCACGCGATTGACACGGTCCTTGTCGGTCAGCAGCAGCGGCGGGCGGACTGCGCGCAGGTAACGCAGCAAGGCGGGAAGCGCCGTGGTGACGTGCCGGGCGGGCAGCAATACCCGCCGCAGGCCCGGCGGCGGCGGATCGAACCGCGGGCCGTGACCGTGGATGGCGAGCACGTCCACGGCGAGCCCCGCCTCGCCCCAGGCCATCAGCAGATTGCCCATCACGCGGTCGACGCCGCTGTGGCCGGAGGTGGCCAGCAGCACGGCGATGTCCGGCCGGCACCGCGCGCTCATGGCAAAAGACCGAGCGCGGCAAGGTGGGCGCGCGCCGCGGTGTCGACCCGGTAAGCCGCCACCGCGGCGCGCAGCACCTCGGCCGGCAAGGGCGCATCCAGCGTGGCCGCCATCGCCACCGCCAGCGCGCCGGCATCCCCCACCGGCACCAGACGGCCCCAGCGGCCGTGGTCCAGGATCTCGCGCGGGCCACCCGGACAGTCGGTGCTGACGGCCGGCGTGCCGCAGGCCAGCGCCTCGATCAGCACGTTCGGGCTGCCCTCGTAGGACGAACTGAGCACGAACAACGCCGCCCGCGCCATCCAGGCTGCCGGGTTGTTGACGAACCCCGGCAGCGCCACGTCGGCCGCGATGCCGAGCCGCTTGGCAAGCGCCGTGAGCGCGCCGCGCAACGGCCCCTCGCCGACGACGACCAGCCGCAGCGGGCGCCGGCGACGCAGCACCGCAAAGGCACGCAGCAGCGTGGCGAAGTCCTTGACCTCCGCCAGCCGACCGGCCGCCAGCACGACCGGCACATCCGGCCGTTCGAGCCACGGGTGCGGTGCCGGCGCGCCCGCCTGTCGGTCATGGTCCGCGGGGACGGCCGGGTTTTTGAGCGTCACGAGGCGCTCGGGCGGCAGACCGGTGAGGGCCAGCACGTCGGTCGCGACGCCGGCGGAGTTGGCAATCACCCGGTCGGCCTGCCGATAGGTGTGCCGCAAGCGCGCGCGGTGCCAGACGCGGCTTGGCCAGTGCCGGCGCGCGAGCCCGGCCGACGGCGGACTGCCGACGCGAAACGCCAGCCGCACCGGCGCGCCGGCCCGCCGGCGCGCCGCCAGCGCCTGCCGGTTGGCCCATTCGCGGTTGCCGAGCAGAACGCTGGGGCGTTCACGCTCGAGGTAGTCGGCCAGGCGGGCGATGGCGGCGCGGCCACGGTGGGCGCCGAGCGGCACGACACGCACCGCGCCACTCAGCAAGGCGAGGTCTGCGCTGTCCGGATGGCTCAGCAGCAGGTCGACCGCCACGCCATGGGCGACGACGCCGTTGGCCAGGTTGCAGATGACGCGGCCGATGCCGTTGTCGCCGCGGTGGGAGCCGTACAGGGCGAGACGGGGTTTCGCGGCAGTCATCCTCGGGACTGTGCCGCATCGATCATGACGTTTTCGTGGCGACCCTCCTGGTCACGGAACCGTCACGGCACGGTCGCCGATCTGTCGTCGCCGCCTGCCACCCTTGCGGCGGATGAACAGGCTCGCTTACCCGTGCGCACTCGTTTTTGCCGCCAGCGCGTTCGTGCTGCCGGCCCTCGCCAACGCGGCGCTCATTCTCACCGCCGCGCTGCTGCTGGCAAGCCCAAAGGCCGCTGCCCAAGCCCTGCGCGGCCACCCGCTCGGTCTGGTGCTGCCGCTCGCGCTCGGCTACCTGCTCCTGCACGCCGCCGTGCCGGCCGCCACGGGCGGACTTTCGGCCGATGCCCGCTCGGCGCTGCTGGACATTCTGAAACTGCTGCTGCTGATACCGATCGGCTGGGTGGTGGCCGGCGATCCCCGACGCGCGCGCTGGCTGCTCGCCCTGGCAGGCGCCGGCCTGCTGCTGCGCCTGCTCATCCATACGCCCCCCGGGCAGTGGCTGGCCGCCTTTGGCGACTCGGCCCTGCGCCTCGACTTTGGCATGACGGCGATCGGCAGCGGTTTGTACTGCGGGGCCGCCCTGCTCGGCCTGTTGTTGCTGTGGCCCGGCCAGGTGCCGGCCGACGGCTGGGGGCGCCCGGCGGCGCTGATCGGCGGACTGCTTGCGGCCGCGCTGCTGGCCACCGCCCTGCTCCTGGGCCGCAGCCGCGGCGCATGGCTGGCGCTGTTGCTGAGCCTGCCGGTGGCCCTGCCGGGGATATTGGCAGCGCCGGGGCGCCGCAGGCGGCTCCCCCTCGCCGTGCTCGGCGCGGCAGCGCTCGCCGTGCTGCTCATGGGGGGCGCGTCGCTGACGCGGCGGCTTGGCGACGATGCACCGGCCTACGCCGCGCTGGCACAGGCGCTCGGGGCGCGCGATGCAACGGCCGCCGACGCGGCCTGGGAGCACATGCCCGACGACTCGGTCGGCTTGCGCCTGCAGGTCTGGCGGCTGGCGGCGGCGGCTTGGCGGGAGCGGCCCTGGTTCGGACACGGTGCGGGCGCCAGCGAGGCGCTGCTGGCGGATGCCGGCGACCCGGCGCTCGGCGACCTGGCGCACCTGCACAACACCTACATGGAAATCGCGCTGCGCTTCGGGCTGGTGGGCCTGCTGCTGGCGGGTGGCGTGGTGGCGGCGCTGGCGGCCGGCGTGGCCCGCCACGCCCATGACGGTGATCGGCACGACCTGACTCGGTTTCTGGCCGGCGCGCTGGTACTGACGGCGGTCTGGAGCGTTGCCGATTTTCGGCTCTTGCGGCTGGACTTTCGGCTTTATACCGCGCTGCTGGCCGGTATCGCGTTTGGCCTTGGCCTGCCGCGACGGGAGGCGCAATGCGCCTCCTGATCGTGCGCCTGTCGGCGCTGGGCGACGTGGTGATGGCCGGCGGCCTGCCGGCCGCGCTGCGGGCACGCCATCCGCAGGCCCACATCGCGTGGCTGGTGCAGGAAGGCTTCGAGGCGCTGCCGGCCGCCAACGCGGCGGTCGACGAAGTGATCGTGTGGCCACGCCGGCAGTGGCAGGCGCTGTGGCGGGAGCGCCGCCACGGTGAGTTGTGGCGCGCGGCGCGCGGCTTCATCAAGGCACTGCGCGAGCGCCGGTTCGATCTTGCCATCGACGCCCAGGGGCTGCTCAAGAGCGCGCTGTGGGTGCGCCTGTGCGGCGCCGCCGAGCGCCTGGGCGTGGACCCGGCCGAGGGCAGCCACTGGCTGATGACGCGCACCCTCGAAACGCCACACGACAAGACCTTTGCCGCCGAGTACACGCACCTGGCCGCGGCGCTTGGCCTGCCGGCGCCCCAGCCGCAGCTGCCGTTGACCGACCGTGGCCACGATGCCGCACGCGCGCTGCTGACCGGCGCGGGTGTGACGGGAACGTATGCGGTGCTTGCACCCTTCACCACGCGGCCACAGAAGCACTGGCCGGAGAGCGCCTGGCGCGCGCTCGCCGCGCGCCTGCGGGACGAATGCGGCCTGACGCCGCTGCTGCTTGGCGCTGCCGCCGACCGGCCGGCTGCCGGACGTATCGCGGCCGACGGTGCGGCCATCGATCTGACCGGCCGCACCGACATCGCCGCTGCCGCCGCGCTGGTGGCCGGCGCCCGGCTGGTGGTCGGCGTCGATACGGGCCTCACGCACATGGGCGTGGCCGCCGGCGTGCCGACGGTGGCGCTGTTCGGCTCGACCTGTCCCTACCTCGTCACACCGGGCCGACCCGTGCGGGTGCTCTACCACGGCTTGCCGTGCTCGCCCTGCAAGCGCTCGCCGACCTGCGCCGGGAGCCATCCCTGCCTTGGCGGCATCAGCGTCGACGAGGTGCTCCACGCCATCCCGACCGAGGTCCTGCGCGCATGAAGATTTTTCACGTCGAAACCGGCTGTCATCTCTACGGCGGCGCCCTGCAGGTCCGGTATCTCATGGATGGACTGGCCAGGCTCGGGCACGAGAACGTGCTGGTGTGCGATGCACGAAGCCCGCTCGCGCAGACGCCGGCCGCGATCGCGCGCGTGCATGCCGGGGCCTTGCGGGGCGACCTGGACCTGTCGCTGATCGGTCGCCTGCGGCGCCTGCTGCGCCGCGAGCGGCCGGACCTGCTGCACCTGCACAGCCGCCGCGGCGCGGACGTGCTGGGCGGCATCGCCGGTCGCCTCGCGGGCGTGCCGGTGCTGCTGTCCCGCCGCGTCGACAACCGCGAGCCACGCGCGCTGGTGCCGCTCAAGTACGCGCTGTTCGACCACGTGATCGCCATCTCGCAGGGCATCGTCAACGCGCTGCAGGGAGATGGCGTCGCGCCCGGGTGCATCAGCTGCGTGCCGAGCGCCGTCGATACCGAGGTCTACCGCCCGCAGCGGGACCGGTTGTGGCTGGAAAGCGAGTTCGGCGTCGCGCCGGACCAGCCGGCCATCGGTGTCGTCGCCCAGCTCATCCCGCGCAAGGGCCATCACCACCTGCTGGCCGCGCTGCCGGCGCTGTGGACGCGCCACCCGGGCGCGCGGGTGTTGCTGCTGGGCAAGGGGCCGCTCGAAGCGCGTCTGCGCGAGGACATCGCCGCCCATGGCTGGCAGGAACGCGTGCGCCTGCTGGGCTTCCGCGACGACCTGCCGCGCCTGCTGCCGTGCCTGGACGTGCTGGCGCATCCGGCCGAAATGGAGGGGCTCGGCGTGTCGCTGCTGCAGGCGGCCGCCTGCGGCGTGCCCATCGTGGCCAGCGCCGTGGGCGGCATTCCGGAAGTGGTGCACGACAACGGCTGTCTGGTGCCGGCGGGCGATTCCGCGGCGCTGGCGCAGGCCCTGACGCGCGTGCTGGACGACCCGCAAGCCGCGGCGCGGATGGGCGAGCGCGGCCGCTGGTGGGTGGAGCAGCAGTTTTCCGTGCCGGCCATGGTGGCCGGCAACCTTGCCGCTTATCGGCGTGTGCTCGACGGCACGGCGACGCAGCCGCAGCCCGAGCTGGCCGCCGCCGATTAGCGCCCGATGCGGACAGTGCAGGTCATCGCCAGCCGCGGCCTCGGCGGCGCGGAGGGCTTTTTTCATCGGCTGTGTCAGGGACTCGCCGAACGCGGCTGCGGCGTGCATGCCGTGCTGCGGCAGGGCGCCGCGCTCTCCCCTGTGCTGCCGGCGGCCATTCCGCGCACGCTGCTGCCGCTGCGCACGGTGTGGGACCCCCTGTCGCGGCACGAGTTGCAACGGGAACTGGAACGCCAGCGGCCGCAGCTGGTGCAGACCTGGATGAGCCGCGCCACCCGCCTCGCCAGCGTACCGCGCGGCGTGGTGCACGTGGCGCGGCTGGGCGGCTTCTACAAACCGTCGCGCTTCGACCACGCCGATGCGCTGGTGGTGAACAGCCGGGGACTGGCCGACCACCTGCTCGCGGCGGGCCTGCCGGCCAAACGCGTGCACCTGATCGGCAACTTCGTCGACACGCCACCGGACTGCGCCGGCGACGGCTTGGCCGAGCTGCGCCGCGCCCTGCCACTTCCGGTCGATGCCTGGCTGCTGCTGGCGGTAGGCCGCTGCGTGCCGGTCAAGGGCTGGGATGTGCTGCTCACGGCCTTCGCCCGCTTGCCGGCGCGGATCGGCGGGCGACCCGTCGCGCTGCTGCTGCTGGGTGACGGGCCGCTTCGCCCCGCCCTGCAACGCCAAGCGCAGCAGCTGGGTCTGTCGGGGCGCGTGCACTTCGCCGGCTGGCAGAACGATCCCGCCCCGTACTACGCGCTTGCCGACCTGGTGGTGTTTCCCTCGCGTGAGGCCGAGGCGCTCGGCAACGTCATCCTCGAAGCCTGGGTCCACGGCCGGCCGCTGCTGACCACGGCCAGCTGCGGCGCCCGCGACCTGGTGCGCCCCGGCCAGGATGCGCTGCAGGTGCCTTGCGGCGATGCCGTGGCGCTGGCGCAGGGCATCGACACCATGTTGGGGGACGACATCCTGCGGCTCGGATTGGCACAGGCCGGGCGGGCCCGCGCCCGACGCGACTTCGATCGCGATGCCGTGGTCGGCGCCTACCTCGATCTGTACCGTCAGTTACTCGGGGCGTGAGGCGATGTCGGGGCCCGGCGTATCCATCCTCATGTATCACCAGGTCGGCGAGTTCGCGCCCATGGCGGCGCACCGCTCGACCTACTGCGACCACCGGCGCTTCGCGGCGCAGATGGCCTGGCTGCATCGCCTGCGATATTCGGTGCTGCGGCTGGACGAGGCCATCGCCGGGCTGCGCGGCGAGCGGCCGTTGCCGCCGCGGGCGGTGGTGCTGACCTTCGACGATGGCTACGAGAACTTCTACCAGTACGCACTGCCGGTGCTGGCCAGCTTCGGCTTTCCAGCCGTCGTGTACGCGCTGGCCGAGCGGCTTGGCCAGCCTGCCGGGTGGTTCGCCGCCGACGGCCGCGCCACACCGCCCCTGATGAGCGCCGAGCGTCTGCGGGAGCTGCGCCGGGTCGGCATCGACATCGGCAGCCACGGCCTGACCCATCAGCGGCTGGCCGAGATCGACCGCGACACGGCGAAGATCGAAATCGCGCGCAGCAAGGACCGCCTGGAGCAGCTGCTCGGCGAGCCGGTGGCCCATTTCTGCTATCCGTACGGCAGCTATGACGACGCGGTGGTCGACATGGCCGCGGCGGCCGGTTACCGCAGCGCGGTGACCTGCGATCGGGCCAGCGCGTTTCCGGGCGCACAGCTGCTGCGCCTGCCGCGCAAGGCGATTTCCTTTGGCGACAGCCTGGCCGGCTACGCGTGGAAGCTGCACATGAAGTCGCGGCCGCGCGTCAGCCCGCCGTCATAGGCCAGCGCTGCCGCGCTTCGACGAAAAGAACTCGTGGAGGCATGGGGCGAATCGAAAATCACAGTTCTCGATTCGCGTGGTCCGGAAAGACCGGGATGGCCGTGTTCAGACCAGCGTCAGGCGACCGCGCCGCGGCTCGCCCGGCTTGCCCAGCCCAGCACCTGCTGCACATCGCTCAGGTGGGCGCTGCCGTCGTCGAAGCCGTCGCCGGTGTCGCACACATCGCTGTCGAGGACGGCGACCGTTCCGGCCTCCAGATCGAGCCGGCGGCCGTTCGTCAGGCGTAGGGTGACAGCCGACTCGAGGGCGACCACCAGCATCTCGTCCGCGTGCACCGCGTCGCTGACCCGCAGCTCGCGGGTCTGTCCCAGCTCCGTGACCACGGTGATGCGGCCGACGGCGGAAACGACCGATCCGACCGTTTCTGCGACCTTTTCCATTGTCCTGTCCCGTTTCATCTCGCCCGGGGGCGCTCTCGGCGAACTATGAGGGCACCGCACAAACCCGCGCTACTGGACCTTGGTTACGGTGGACCGGCGTTCGATCAGTGCGAAGGCACTCCGACTCGGGCGCCGTTCTGCATGCGGCCGGTGATCAGCAGGGCCAACTGCAGGCGGTCCCTTACCCCCAGCTTGCCGAACACGGAGCCCAGGTGGGCCTTGACCGTGCGCTCGGTAATGCCCAGGCGCTGCGCAATCACCTTGTTGCTGCAACCGCCGCCGACCTGCAGGGCAATCTGTTGCTCGCGGGCGGTCAGGGCGTCGAGGTCGACACTGCCGTCCGCATCCAACGGCGCCTGGGGCGGACTGCCCACCATCGCCACCAGGCGGTCGATCAGGCGCCGACCGATCCAGACCTCGCCCAGCTGCACGGTGTCGACGGCTTTGGCGAGCAGCCGGGGATCGATGTGAACGTTACAGTAGCCACGGGCACCCGACCGCAGGACAGCGATGCCCTCGTCGTCGTTGGGTTGATGACCCATCGCGATGATGCGGGTGCCCGGGCTGAAGGCGATCAGATCGGCAATGCCGGGCGCGCCGTGCAGATCGCGCAGGGCGAGATCGATGAGCAGCACGTCCGGCTGGCGGCCGGACAGCATGCCTTCCACCTCCTCGAGCTGCCGCACGCGCCGAATCAGGGTGCCGCGCCCGCCCAGAGCCGCCGCCCACCGATCCAGCAACGACGCATTGTCACTTGCCACCACGACCATAGGTCTGCCCCGTTCTTGTTCCCTCACCCAGGTCATCACCCGCCGGGGGTGGACCTCAACCGCCTGTATCGGCAGGCGCCGAACGAACTTGAGGCGGCAAGGGCGCCATGTAAGCGCTGATTCATTCAGCGCCTCCCATCCGGGGCAGGACGCCCCGCCCTGGATCAATGGCGAGCCGTTGATTCAGCTCGCCGCATCGCGGGCGTGCACAGCGATGCGGCGGGCTGAAAAATCCCGGGGACGGGGTTTTTCAGCATGTCGCTATGACTCGCCGTGATCCGCCAGGCGCGGCAAGGCCGCCAGCAGCAGGTGCTGGGCGGTGCCGATGCCGGCGGCGAGGTGCTGCTCGATCTCGGCCAGCAGGCCGATGGCGCCGCGCCCGGCGGCCCGATTGGCCACCACGGCGAGACAGGCATACGGCAGCGCGATCTCGCGGGCCAGCGCCGCTTCCGGCATGCCGGTCATGCCGACGATATGGCAGCCGTCGCGTTCGAGGCGGTCGATCTCGGCCCGGGTTTCCAGGCGCGGGCCTTGCGTGGCGGCGTAGGTGGCGCCGTCGATGAGTTCGATACCGGCCGCTGCGGCGGTTTGAAGCATCACACTGCGCAACACCGGGTCGTAGGGTTCGGTGAATTCGACGTGCTCGACACGGCCATCGCCACCGTCAAAAAAGGTCGCCTCGCGACCGTGGGTGTAGTCGACGATCTGATCCGGCAGCACCAGCGCGCCGGGTGCGATGTGGGACGGAATCGAGCCCACCGTGGCCACGGCGATGACCGCGCGCGCCCCGGCGGCCTTGAGCGCCCACAGGTTCGCGCGGTAGTTGATGCGGTGCGGCGGCAATCCATGATCGGCCCCGTGGCGAGGCAGGAAACACACCTCCACGCCATCGATGCCCCCCCGCAACAGCGGCGCCGCGGGAGCGCCATAAGGCGTGACGACCGCCTCCGGAACCAGCGCGCCGAGCTGCGGCCAGCGGTCGAGACCCGAGCCGCCGAGGATGGCGATCACGTGCCCGCCACCGCGTAGATGCCGGGCGCGTTGCGCAGATAACCCTTGTAGTCCATGCCCCAGCCGAACAGGTAGCGATCGGGCGCCGTCAGACCCACGAAATCGGCCTCGATCGGCGCCTCGCGCCGGCATTGCTTGTCGACCAGCACCAGCGTGTGCACGCCGGCGGCGCCTTCGCGGCGGCAAAAATCGACCAGCGCCGCGAGCGTGACGCCGCGGTCGAGCACGTCGTCCACGATCAGCACCTGCCGGCCGACGAGCGACGTGCTCGGAATCACCTTCCAGGCCAGCTCGCCGCCCGCCAGCGCCCCCGCGTAGCGCGTGGCGTGCACGTAGTCGAGCTCGAGCGGGAAATCGAGCAGCGGCAGCAGCTGACCGGCCAGCACCACGCCGCCGGTCATCGGACACAGCACCAGCGGGTTGCGGCCCGCCAACACGGCGCCGACCTCGCCGGCCAGGCGGCGCACCGCGGCCTGCACGGCGGCGCCGTCGTGCAAACACTCGGCGGCTTGATAGACCGCCCAGGCTTCGGCGGCCAGCGCGTCGCTCAGCCCGTCGCTCACCGGCGCGGCTCGAAGCCCTGGCCGGCGCGCGCGAGCAGGAATTCCTTGAACTCGACGCCGAGTTCCGGGTGACGCAGGCCGTACTCGATGGTCGCCTCGAGGTAACCGAGCTTGCTGCCGCAGTCGTAGCGGTGGCCGGGGATGTCGTAAGCGAACAGGCGCTCGTACTTGATGAGTTCGGCCAGCGCATCGGTGAGCTGGATTTCGCCGCCGGCGCCGTGCTGCGTCGAGCGCAGCAGGTCGAACACGCGCGGCGTGAGCACGTAGCGGCCGACCACGCCGAGGTTGGACGGCGCGTCCTCGGGCGCCGGCTTCTCGACGATATCGTCCACCTCGTGCAGGCCGTCGCCCAGGCTGCGTGGCTTGACCACGCCGTAGCGACGCGAGTACTCCACCGGAATCTGCTCGACGCCGATGATGCTGGCGCCCCGCTCGTGGTAGACGTCGATCATGTCCTTCAGGCACGTGGCCGTGTGCAGGCCCGGATCGCGAGCGGCGATCAGGTCGTCCGCCAGCAGCACCGCGAAGGGCGCGTCACCCACCACGGGCGCCGCGCACAGCACGGCGTGGCCGAGACCGAGCGGCGCCGCCTGGCGGATGTAGATGCAGGTCACGTTCGGCGGCACGATGTTGCGCACCACCTTCAGCATGTCCTGCTTGCCGCTTTTCTCGAGCGTGGTCTCCAGCTCGTACGCGGTGTCGAAATGGTCCGGGATGGCGCGCTTGCTGCGGCCGTTGATGAACACCAGCTCGGTGATGCCGGCCGCGACCGCTTCTTCCACCGCGTACTGGATCAGCGGCTTGTCCACCACCGGCAGCATTTCCTTCGGATTCGCCTTGGTGGCCGGCAGAAAGCGCGTGCCGAGGCCGGCGACGGGGAACACGGCTTTGGTGACTCGTTTTATGGCCGTCATGGGCGGCTGACTCCTGATGATTCGGGTAATCCGGTTCGTCCCGGGCCGGCGGCCCGGCGAGGGTCGTGGCGTTCAGCAAATTGCAGGCCAGCACCGACGACTGGCGCGCAACGACCCTCGGCCAGTCGGTTCAGGCGGTCATGAAACGCGCCGGCGTCAGCGCGCCGCGGTGCCTTGCCGCGTGGTAGTAGCGGCCGGCGAACGGCGGCTGCGCGTCGCCCTCGCCGCGGAACCGGCTCGCCGAGCCGTCGCGCGCGCCAATCGTCACGCTCCACCAGCCGGACGGGTAGGTGCACTGCGGGAAGTCGACCGTGGCGACGTCGTTGAAGCCGGCGGCCCTGAGGTCCCGCTGCATGGCGCGGATCAGGTCGGCATGGAACAGCGGCGACTCGCTTTGCGCCGCCAGCACGCCGCCGGTGGCGAGCGCGCGCTGGCAGTTGCGGTAGAAATCGACGCTGAACAGGCCCTGCGCCGGACCGACGGGGTCGGTGGAGTCGATCAGGATCACGTCGTAGCTGCCGGGCTCGGCATCCGCCACCCAGGCGATGCCGTCCTGAAAGTACAGCCGCGCGCGCGGGTCGAAGCTCGCCGCGTGCAGCGTCGGGAAGTGGATGGCGGCGGCCTCGGTGACCGCCTGGTCGAGCTCGACCATGTCCACCTGCTCGACGCTGTCGTGCTTGAGCACCTCGCGCAGGGTGCCACAGTCGCCGCCGCCGATGATCAGCACCCGTTTGGGCTCCGCGTGCGTGAACAGCGCCGGGTGCACCAGCATCTCGTGGTACACGAACTCGTCGCGCTCGGTCACCATCACCAGGCCGTCCAGCGTCATCAGCTTGCCGAAGCGCGTGGTCTCGAACACCTCGACGCGCTGGTACGGCGACTGGAAATCATGGACTTTTTCCTTGATCTCCAGCGAGATGGCACTGCCCTCGCCGGCCCACTGCTCGGTGTACCAGGTCTCGTCCAGCATGGCTCAGGCTCCGTGGTGCCACAGCACGACGGCGGCGAACACGCAGCCGATCTTCTCGACCTGCATGTCGATGGCCATCGACTTCAGTTCGCGGATTTCCCAGCCGCGCATCTTCATGCCCTCCTCGGCCATGCGCCGCACCACGCGCTCGGCGTCCTCGCGGTGGCCGTGGGAGTGGTATTCCATGATCAGGCCGGGCTTGGCCGGGTCGTGCGTCCAGGCGGCCGCCACGGCGGCGCAGATCATCGAGCCCGGGATGTCCGACTCCATGGCCGCGTAGGCGATCGGCACCAGCGCGCCCGGCGGCAGCTTCATGTCGGCCACCGCGACCTCGCGCGTCGCCGGCGGCACGATGGACGACATCTTGACCAGGTTGGTGTTGCCGACGCCGGCGTCCAGCAGCGCGCCGTCGAAGGCGTTCAGCGGCGTGAAGCCCTCGCTGCGGCCGGACACGAAAGCGTGCAGGGTGGGGGTCTGGGTGATCATGGCGGCGCGGTCTCCGAAGGGGTCAAGACAGAAAAGTGTGTGAACGCAATGTGGCGCCCGTGCGTCAGGGATTGCGCAACTCGAGCAGCATGGTGTTGATGCGCGCGCCGTGCAGCTGCCGCTGGGCGGCATCGGCCTCGGGGCGGCTCGCGAACGGGCCGACGCGGATGCGGTGCCAGGTCTCGCCGTTCACGGTGACCGGCTGCACCTGCGCCGCCATGCCCTGCAGGGCGAGGCTCGCGCGCAGGCGCTCGGCGTCGGCGGCATTGCGCGACGAGCCGGCCTGCAGGATGTAACGACCGCCGCCCGCAGGTGGCGGTGGCGCCAACGGTTCGGCCGGCGGCAAGGCAGGCGGCGGCGCGCCGGCAGCGCCCGGTGCCGGCTTGCCCGGCAGTGCCTGCGGCGGCGCTTGCAGCGCCGGCGGCACGGTGGCCTGGCGCGCGTCGCCGGCCGGCTGATCCGACACCGGCACTTCGAGTTCCGGCAGGATGGTGTAGAACTCGAACTTCGGCTTGGGGCCGGCGCTGGCCTTGGCCTGCGCTGGCGCCGACTTGGTGAACTCGGGCCCTTGCGTGGCGGACGGCTGCGGGCTCAGCACGGCAAAGTAAAAAACCGCCGCCGCCAGCGCCCCGCTGGCGATGCCGGTGAAAAATCCGCGCACCCAGGCACCCGCACCGCCCTTGCGCTGCGCACCACGCCGCTTGGTCGCCACTACATCTGCTCCGGGGCCGACACGCCGAGCAGGGCCAGCCCGTTGCGCAGCACCTGGCGCACCGCCAGCACCAGCGTCAGGCGCGCGTTGCGCAGCGCCGCGTCGTCCACCAGGAACGGGTGGTTGTTGTAGTAGGCATGGAACTGACCGGCGAGATCCCGCAGGTAATAGGCGATCTGGTGCGGCTCGTGGGCCAGTGCGGCCGCCTCGATCAGCTCCGGGTAGCGCGCCAGCAGGGCGGCAAGCTCGGTCTCCGGGTGCTCCGCCAGGGCGGCGAGCGCCCCGGCCGACGGCTGCTCGTACTTCAGGCCCCGCTCGGCGAGCTGGCGCAGCACGGCGCCGATGCGCGCGTGCGCGTACTGCACGTAGTAGACCGGGTTGTCGTTGCTGTTCGAGCGCGCCAGCTCGAGGTCGAAGTCGAGGTGCTGGTCGCCCTTGCGCAGCACGTAGAAGAACCGCGCCGCGTCGCTGCCCACCTCGTCGCGCAGCGCCCGCAGGGTCACGAACTCGCCGCTGCGGGTGGACATGGAAACCTTCTCGAGACCCCGGTACAGCACCGCGAACTGCACCAGCAGCACGGTCAGCGCCTTGTCGTCGCCGTGCAGGGCACGCAGCGAGGCGCGGATGCGATCGATGTAGCCGTGGTGGTCGGCGCCCCAGATGTCGATCAGGCGGTCGTAGCCGCGGCCGAGCTTGTCGAGGTGATAGGCGACGTCGCTCGCGAAATAGGTCGGCTCGCCGTTCTCGCGGATCACCACCCGGTCCTGGCGGTCGCCGAACGCGGTGGCGCGAAACCACCACGCGCCGTCCTTCTGGTACAGGTGATCGCCGGCGCGCAGGGCCTGCAGCGCGCGGTCGAGCGCGCCACTTTCGACCAGGCTGCTCTCCCGGTACCAGCGATCGAAACTCACGCCGAACGCGGTCAGGTCATCGTCGATGTCGGCCAGGATGGTGTCGCAGCCGTGCCGGTGCAGGCGCCCATAGTCGACCAGACCGAGCAGGGTCTTGGCGCGCAGGATCAGGGCGTCCAGATACTGGTCGGCATCGCCGCCCGGCGCATCGTCGGGCAGACCGTCCAATACCGCCGCCGGCCGGCGGAAGGTGTCGGCTACCGTGCGCTCGAACTCGCCGGCGATGGCGTTCACGTAATCGCCGCGGTAACCGCCCGACGGAAAGGCGATGTCCTCGCCCTGGAACTGCAGGTACCGCAGCCACACGCTGACGGCGAGGATGTCCATCTGCCGGCCGGCGTCGTTGACGTAGTACTCGCGCTCGACCGCGAAGCCGGCCGCCGCCAGCAGGTTGGCGAGACTCGATCCGTACGCCGCGCCGCGGCCGTGGCCCACGTGCAGCGGCCCGGTCGGATTCGCCGACACGAACTCCAGGTGCACCCGCTGCCCGGCGCCGACGCGGCTTTGGCCGTAGGCGTCGCCGGCGGCGAGCACGTCCAGCAGCACGCCGAGCTGCGCGCCCGGCTGCAGGTAAAAATTGATGAAACCCGGCCCGGCGACTTCCACCCGCGCCACGGCAGCGTTTTCCGGCAACGCCGCGACGATGCGCTCGGCCAGCGCCCGCGGCGCGCTGCGCGCCGCCTTGGCCAGCGTCAGCGCCACGTTGCTGGCGAAATCGCCATGGGTCTTGTCGCGCGTGCGCTCGATATGCACGTCGGCGACGTCGGGCGTCGACGCGATCACGCCCTCCCGCTGCAAACGGGCGAGGGCATCGGCAACGAGCGATTGCAACAGCGGGCGCAAGGCGGCTTCCTGACGGGGCACGGATGGGAACGGCACTGGCACGCGCCGGGGGCGCAGTTTAGCAAGTCGCCGACTGGGGCACCGGAGCCTGATGCAGTCGGATTTTGCGATTCGCTGGCTCACTGGACACGGCGAGGCCGCCCGGCGCCCGCCATCGCGAGGCGCAAGACTCAACGGAAGCCGTCCCCTCACACCCGCAGCAGAAACGTCACCGGGCCGTCGTTGGTGAGGCTGACCTGCATGTGGGCGCCGAAACGGCCGGTGGCGACATCGGCGTGCCGTTGCCGGGCGGCGTCCACCAGGGCATCGAACATCGCCTCGGCGGGCCGCGGCTCGGCGGCGCTGGTGAAGCTCGGCCGCCGGCCACGGTCGGTGTCGGCGGCGAGCGTGAACTGCGGCACCAGCAGCAGGCCGCCGCCGGTGTCGGCGAGGCTGCGGTTCATGCGGCCGTCCGCGTCATCGAACACGCGGTAGCCGAGCAGGCGCTCGGCCAGGCGCGTGGCCTGTACCAGGCCGTCGGCCGGCTGCACGCCGATCAGCACCAGCAGGCCAGGGCCGATCCGCCCCACGGTTTCGCCGGCCACTTCCACGCGGGCTTCGGTCACCCGCTGCAGCAGCCCCAGCACGGCTCAGCCAGCCGTGCGGCTGTGCCGGCGGCGGTCGGATTCGAGCAGGTAACGCTTTCGCACGCGCAGGTACTTGGGCGTCACTTCCACCAGTTCGTCGGCTTCGATGAATTCGAGCGCCTGCTCCAGCGTCTGACGCGTGTGCGGGGTCAGCACGATGTTCTCGTCGCTGCCGGCGGCGCGGATGTTGGTGAGCTGCTTGGCCTTGAGCGGGTTCACGGTGAGGTCGTTGCCGCGGCTGTGCAGGCCGACCACCTGGCCCTCGTACACCTCGTCGCCCGGGCCGACCATCAGCCGGCCGCGCTCCTGCAGGTTGAACAGGGCAAAGCCGACCGCCTTGCCGGTGCCGTTGCTGATCAGCACGCCGTTCTTGCGCGCGGCCACCTCGCCGCTGGCGACCGGCGCGTAGGCATCGAACACGTGGTGCATGAGGCCGGTGCCGGCGCTGGCCGACAGGAAGTCGGTGCGCAGTCCGATCAGGCCGCGCGTGGGGATGCGGTAGTCCAGGCGCACCCGGCCGCGGCCGTCCGGCACCATGTCGGTGAGCTCGCCGCGACGGGCGCCGATCAGCTCCATGATGGCGCCCTGGTAGTTGGCGTCGACGTCGATGGTGAGCTGCTCGTAGGGCTCGCAGGGCACGCCGTCGATTTCCTTGACGATGACCTGCGGGCGCGACACGGCCAGCTCGTAGCCCTCGCGGCGCATGGTCTCGATGAGGATGGACAGGTGCAGCTCGCCGCGGCCGGACACGCGGAACACGTCCGGGTCGTCGCCGTCCTCGACGCGCAGGGCGATGTTGGTCAGCAGCTCGCGGTACAGGCGCTCGCGCAGCTGGCGCGAGGTCAGGTACTGCCCGTCGCGGCCGGCGAACGGCGACTTGTTGACCTCGAAATTCATGGTGATGGTCGGCTCGTCCACCGTCAGCGCCGGCAGCGCCTCGGGGCGGTCCGGGTCGCACAGGGTGTCGGAGATGGCGAGGTTCTCGATGCCGGTGATGGCGATGATGTCGCCGGCCGCGGCCTGCTCCACCTCGTAGCGGTCGAGACCGCGGAACGCCAGCACCTGCAGCGCCCGGCCGCGGCGCTGGGCGCCATCGGCACCCACCACCAGCACCGACTGACCGCGCTTGAGGCTGCCGCGCTGGATGCGGCCGATGCCGATCACGCCGACGTAGCTGGAGTAGCCGAGCGCGCTGATCTGCATCTGCAGCGGGCCGTCCCGCTCCACCTGCGGCGGGGCAACCTTGGCGACGATGGCCTGGAACAACGGCGTCATGTCGCCGCTGCGGACGTCCGGATCGAGCCCGGCGTAGCCCATCAGCGCCGAGGTGTAGATGACCGGAAAGTCGAGCTGCTGGTCGCTGGCGCCGAGCCGATCGAACAGGTCGAAGGTCTGGTTCAGTACCCAGTCCGGCCGCGCGCCCGGCCGGTCCACCTTGTTGATGACGACGATGGGGTTCAGGCCGCGGGCGAAGGCCTTTTCGGTGACGAAGCGGGTCTGCGGCATCGGCCCGTCGACGGCGTCCACCAGCAGCAGCACCGAGTCGACCATGGACAGGATGCGCTCGACCTCGCCGCCGAAATCGGCATGGCCGGGCGTGTCGACGATGTTTATCCGGTACGCCTCGCCACCGCCCGGCGGGGTCCAGTCGACCGCCGTGTTCTTGGCGGTGATGGTGATGCCGCGCTCGCGCTCGAGATCCTGGCTGTCCATGACCAGCGCGCCGTGGTCCTCATGCGCGGCGAACGTGCCGGACTGGCGCAGGAGCTGGTCGACCAGCGTGGTCTTGCCATGATCGACGTGGGCGATGATGGCGATGTTGCGGATGTGGGAGGACATGAAGGACGGCCGGCGGCAAAAAGGCGGGGATTATAGCCGTGTGGACATGACCGGCCGGTTTCTTCTGCCGGCGGCCGCGTGCGGCCCGACATCAGGTGCGCCGGCGCGTGGTTCCCGTCATTCGACCCGCACGGCGGTGGTCAGCGAGTTGCCGATGAAGCAGTTACGGTGCGCGGCCTCGTGCAGTTTGGCGAGTTCGTCGGCGCCCGGCGCGCTGCCGTCGAAGGCGATCGTCGGCCGCAGCACCACCTCGGTGACGGCCATGCGGCCCTCGGCGTTCTTGCCGAGCGTGCCGCTGGCCCGGTCGGTATAGCTCGTCACCGTGAAGCCGCGTTTGGCGGCGATGGCGAGGAAGGTGAGCATGTGGCAGCTCGACACGGCCGCCACCAGCGCTTCTTCCGGATTGGTATGGTCCGGGTCGCCGGCGTAATCGGGCGCCGCCGAGGCGCGCAGCGTCTGCCCGCCGGCCAGGCGCCACTGGTGGGCGCGGCTGTAATCGTCCGGGTGGCCGGGGCGCGGGGCGCGCTGCCAGGCAATCTCGGCAGTGAAGTCAGACATGGTTTCGTTCCTCGGAAAGCGTCGTCAGTCGGGTCAAAAAGTCCGCCGGCCGGCGCGTGAGGCGCCGCGCGGAGTAATCGAAAAAGCCCATCAGCGTGCGCGCACGCAGCACCTCGTGTTCGCCCCGGGTGACGCGGTAGCGGAACTCGCAGCGCGCCGGGCCGGGCCCGGTCACCGCCATCTCGATGCGCAGCCGGTCGCCCCAGAACGCCTCGGCGGCGTAGCGCACCTCGAGCTCGACCATGATCAGCCCGGCGCCGTCCCGGCCGGCCTCATCGTAGCCGGCGGCGGCCAGCCAGCGGCGGCGTGCCTCGTGCAGCAGGCTCACCGCGGCGTCGTGGCCCAGATGCCCGCCGTAGTTGATGTCGCGCGCCTGCACGGTGATGTCGGTGGCGAAATCGAAGCCCGCCGACAGTTCGCGAGCGTGGCGGCTCATGGCAGCACCGCACGCCAATCGCTTGCTGCCAGCGAGCGTGCTGGCAATAATCCGGCGCAGCGCCGTGCAGACGGCATGTTCAGAACAACACTCATACGCGCAGGGAGAACCACTACATGTCCAATCGTCTGGCCCGCCTGCTGGCGGGACTCGGCCTTTGTGTCAGCCTCGCCGCTCCGACCCAGGCACAGTACCGCACCGAGTTTGCCACCGGCTGGGGTGACGACGACACGCAGATGTTTCGGCTCGGCCTGGCCCGCGACTGGCAGCAGGCGTGGTTCACCGACGGCGACTGGCAGCTTGGTGGTTACTGGCTGGCCGAGGTCGGCTACTGGGACAGCGACAAGAACAATGCCGACAACGACGACCTGTGGGAAGTGAGCCTGACCCCGGTGTTTCGCCTGGCACCCAAGGCCGGCCACGTGCGTCCCTATCTCGATGCCGGCATCGGCGGCCACGTTTTGTCGGATACGCGCATCGGGCGGCGCAGCCTGTCCACCGCGTGGCAGTTCGGCACTCATATCGGCGTCGGCATCTCCTGTGGTCGATTCGACATTGGCTACCGCTTCCAGCACCTGTCGAACGGCAGCATCAAGGAGCCCAACGACGGCATCGAATTCCACATCCTGAGCGCCGGCTTTCGGTTCTGAGCACCGCCGGCCGCGCTTGCCGATCCCACGCGCAGGCTCGCCGGCCCTCTCCGACGCACCTCGACTGACGCCTACCGCTCGGCGCGTTCCCAGCCCCGCGTGCGGGCTACCGCCTCGCGCCAGCGGGCCATGCGGGCGGCGACCTCATCCGCCGACCAGCTTGGCTCGAATACCTGTCCGGGCTGCCAGCGGGCGGCGATGTCGTCCTGTGAACGCCACACGCCGGCGCGAAGGCCGGCGAGATACGCCGCCCCCAGCGCTGTCGTTTCCTGAATGCGCGATACCAGAACCGGCACGCCGAGCAGGTCGGCCTGAATCTGCATCAGCAGCGCGTTCGCCGTGGCGCCACCGTCGACGCGCAGCGCATCGATCGGCGCACCGGCATGGGCCTGCATGCTGTGCAGCAGTTCCGCGGACTGGAAGGCTATTGCCTCCAGCGCGGCGCGGGCGATGTGCGCGCGATTGGCGCCACGCGTCAGGCCCAGCAGCGCGCCGCGGGCGTCGGCGTCCCAATACGGCGAGCCAAGACCGGCAAACGCCGGCACCAGGTAGACGCCCGCGCTGTCCGGCACCGACGCCGCGAGGGGTTCTATTTCCTCCGAACTGCCGATGATGCCTAGCTCGTCTCGCAGCCACTGCACCACCGCGCCGGCCACGAACACGCTGCCCTCCAGCGCGAAGCCGCGTTTCCCACCGACCTGCGCGACCGGGGTCCCAAGCAAACCCGGTGAGGCGGTGACCGGCGCCTCACCCGTGTGCAGCAGCATGAAACAGCCGGTTCCGTAGGTGTTCTTCGCCTGACCGGGTGCCGTGCAGGCCTGTCCGAACAGCGCGGCCTGCTGGTCACCGGCCACCCCGCCGATACGCAGCGGCGCGCCGAACCACTGCGCCTGGGTGACGCCAAAATCCGCTTCCGACGGCAGCACGTGCGGCAACACCGCAGGCGGCACGCGCAAGCTCTCCAGCAGGCCTTCATCCCAAGCCTGGGCGTGGATGTCGAACAGCAGCGTGCGGGCGGCGTTGGTCACGTCCGTGACGTGCGCCTGCCCGCCGGTGAGGCGCCAGATGAGCCAGCTGTCGACGGTGCCGAAAGCCAGCTCGCCGCGCTCGGCACGCGCCCGTGCGCCGGGGATATGGTCGAGCAGCCAGGCCAGCTTGGTGGCGGAAAAATACGGGTCCAGCAGCAACCCGGTGCGCTCGCGCACCGACGCTTCGAGGCCCTGTTCCCGCAGCGCGGCGCAGGTCGCGGCGGTGCGCCGGTCCTGCCAGACGATGGCGTTGTGTAAGGGCCGGCCGCTGGCGCGCTCCCACAACACCACCGTCTCGCGCTGGCTGGCGATGCCGAGCGCCAGCACGGCGCCAGCATCGATACAGGCCGTTCGCAAGGCCTCGCGAGCCGCGTCCAGCTGGGTCTGCCAGATCTGCTCCGGGTCGTGCTCCACCCAGCCAGGGCGCGGGTAATGCTGCGGCAGCGCCCGCTGGGCCGCCGCCACCACCCTGCCTTCGGTATCGAACACCAGTGCCCGCGAGCTGGTGGTGCCCTGATCGAGCGCCAGCAAGTACGCCATCGGCCGTCGTCCCCTGTCGTCGCCTGAGGGCGATACTACCCTTGCGGGGCTTGGAGTCCGCAGAAGCGACAGATGTCGGGGCCAAGGCTGGATCGACCTCGACGACAGGCGCCACGAACCGTGTCTTAAGGAAGCGCTGATTTATTCAGCGCTTCCCCTCCGGGGCAGGACGCCCCGGCCTGGATCAATGGCGCAAGCCATTGATCCAGGGAGCACATCGCGGGCGTGCACCGCGATGCCGCGAGCTGAAAAATCCCAGGGACGGGATTTTTCAGCATCTCCTTAAGCAAGCGCGGAAAAATTGCTTCCGTGGACTTTTTCAGCCGCATCGAGGCACTGGTCCGCGATGCGTTGCTCGAAACAATGTCAAACGCCCTCGATTCATGCCGACACACCCGGCGGTGGACAGATAGCCCCGAACAAGGAAGCGCCGCACTGGGCGCCTTCACGCCACAAACCAAAGGAGAACCCCATGAACCTACGCACCCTCCGCGGCAGCGTCGTCGCCGGACTGATTGCCGCGCTGACCGCGGGCTGCGCCACCAATCCCGAAACGGGCGAACGCCAAATGACCAAGACGGGCCAGGGTGCCGCCATTGGCGCCGCGGCAGGCGCCGTCCTGGGTGGCGTCAGCGGTGGTGACCGGGGCAAGCGCGCCGCCATCGGCGCGGCGGCGGGCGCCGCCGTCGGCGCCGGGATCGGCAAGTACATGCAGAACCAGGAAGAGAAATTGCGCCAGCAGACCGCCGGCAGCGGTGTCGAGGTGTCGCGCCAGGGCGACAACGTGGTTCTGAACATGCCGAGCAGCGTCACTTTCGCCACCGACAGCGCCCAGATTTCGCCAAGCTTCCAGGCGACGCTCGACCAGGTGGCGTCGACCATCAGGGAATACAGCGACACCCGGGTGCGGATTGCCGGCCACACCGACAGCACCGGCTCGGACACGTACAACCAGCAGCTGTCGGAGCGGCGCGCGCAGGCGGTCGCCAGCTACCTGATGGGGCGCGGCGTGGCCAGCAGCCGCATCAGCACCATCGGCCATGGCGAAACACAGCCGGTCGCCTCCAACGACACGCCCGAAGGCCGCCAGGCAAACCGGCGCGTGGAAATCGTGCTGAGCCCGACGGGCGCGGCCGGCTAGGCACTGTCCCGAGCCCGCCCGCCAGGGGCGGGCTCAAACGCTGTCGAGCCGGCCCGCTTCGGCCAGCAATTCGGCCGTTTCGTACAAGGGCAGGCCCATTACGCCCGAGTAGCTGCCCTCGAGGTGGCGGATGAAGGCCGCCGCACGGCCCTGAATGGCGTAGGCGCCAGCCTTGTCCAGCGGCTCGCCGGTGGCGCAGTAGGCACCGATTTCGTCGCCCGAGAGCGGCCGAAAGGTGACCTCACTCTGACTCAGGCGCACGCCGTGGGCACCCCGATGCACGCAGGCCACGGCGCTCAGCACCACGTGCGTGCGCCCGGACAAACGGCGCAGCATGGCGGCGGCACCGGCAGCGTCCGCGGGCTTGCCGAAGATCTCGCCATCGAGGACCACCACCGTGTCGGCGCCCAGCACGCAGGCGTCCGGCCCGTGTGCGGCACCGGCACGCGCCTTGGCGAGCGCCAGACGGCAGACATGGTCGATCGGCAGCTCGCCCGCCAGCGGACGCTCGTCGACAGCCACGGCCAGGACTTCGAAGGTGGCGCCGAGCTGCGCCAGAAGCTCCCGGCGACGGGGCGATGTGGAAGCCAGAATCAGCTGTGGCATGAAGCGTGCGTCCTAACACCTGGGGTCATCAAAGTTTAACTACCGCCCGGCAGCATGCGTCCGGACCTGAATACCCGAGGACACTCCGATGCGCGACTGGACCCGCGTACTTTTGAACCACCACGAACGCAGCCTGGCGCGCTTTCGCGGGCAACGGCTGCTGGTCCTGTTCGACGTCGACGACACGTTCCTCGACATGCGCCTGGCCGTCGCCAGCCTGCTGCGCGCCTATGACGACGCGCACGGCAGTGCCCATTTCACTGCACTCGATCCGGGCATGCTCGACCCCTTCGGGCGCGGCGTGGAAGCGCTTCTCGAACAGTTTGATGTGCCCGCCAGCGAACAGCCACAGGTGCTCGCCTGGTACCAGCAGCAGCGCCGCAGTGGCGACATCGCGCGTCTGGCCCACGCGCCGTTCGAGGGCCTGCTGGCGCTTGCCGGCTGGCTGCACCGGCAAGCCGGGACTGCCGTCGGCATCAACTCCGCCCGGCCGGAGTTCCTGCGCCAGGACACGCTGCGCTGCCTGAACACCCTGGCGGCCGGCACCGACTTGCACTTCGTCGACGAGCTGGCCTGGTTCACACCGCATGGCTGGCGGGACGATGTCGGTGCCAGCAAGCTCGCCGCCATCGCCCAGGCCGAGCGCCGCGGCGAGCGCGTGATCGCGATGATCGACAGCAATCCGGCCGTGCTGGCCGCCCTGGCCGCGGCTGATTACGGCGACGATGTGCTGCTGGTGCACAGCGCCGACCTGCTGCCAAGGGCGGCGCCCACGAGCATCGAGCGACGAGCGCACGAAGCCGCCTGACACCTGGCACGCCGTCGCCGGCGAGGCGCTTGGCAAACGCTGAAAAATTCCATCCGTGGAATTTTTTCCTGTATCGCGGTCCGTGACCACGATCCCCCAGGCGGGAAGCGCTGGATGGTGCGCCGCCTCCCTGGCCTTGGATGCGGATCGGCCGCAAGCCGGAGCCGGCACCCGCCTCCGGTAGAATCGGCCGCCCCTCGCTGCCGGCCTGCACCATGCCCGCATACCCGCCCCTGCTGCTCGCGCTTGCCTATTTCGGGCTCGGCGCCGGCTATGGCTGGCAGCTCCGCTCGCCGGGCCCGGCAGTGCGTGTGGCACTGCGCGTCGTCACGGTGATCCTGGCCGCGGCGCACCTCGCCCTGTTGGCGCAAGCGGTACCGGACGGCGACACGCTGACGCTCGGCTTCGGCAACGCCGTGTCGCTGCTCGGCGCGGCGGTGATGCTGCTGTTCGTCGGCGTGTCCGCGCGGCGCGGCGTCGACAATCTCGGCGTGGTGCTGGCGCCGCTGGCGGGCACCTCGGTGCTGCTGATGTTGCTGCCGGATCACTCGACGCCGCTGCCGCTGGTCGACGTGCTACCCCTAGCCGCCCACGTCGCCCTGTCGCTGGCCGCCTATGCCTTGCTGGCGCTTGCCGCGCTGCAGGCGCTGGTGATGGCCTATCAGGACTTGCGCCTGCGGCAGCACGCGCCCGGACGAGTGCTGCGCGTGCTGCCGCCGCTCGGCGACATGGAGCGGCTGCTGTTTCAGCTGCTGGCGCTCGGGTTTGCCGCGCTCACGCTGGCCCTGCTGTCGGGCGTGCTGTTCCTCGGCGACATCTTCGCCCCGCATCTGATCGAGAAAACCGTGCTCTCGATCGCCGCCTGGCTGGTGATCGGCACGCTGCTGGTCGGCCGCCGGCGCGCCGGCTGGCGGGCTCAGACCGCCGTGCGCTGGACGCTGGCCGGCTTTGCCCTGCTGGCGCTGGGGTATCTGGGCAGCAAGTTCGTGCTGCAGTTCGTGCTCGCCGGCTGAAAACACACTGTGGGAGGCCCGCCCCCCCGGGCCGAACTGCCGAAACAGTCAATTCGCGGCGGGGCGCCGCTCCCACGGGAACCGGGAGCCCTCAGCCCACGCTTTCGGCGCTGTAGCGCGCCAACAGTCCGCTGCGCCGGGCGCGCGCAAAGACCTGCCTGAGGGCCCAAACTGCCAGGACGAGATGCAGCCCGGTGAGGCCCGCAGCGAGCGCGAGCTCAGCCCCCGCCACGCGGCCGCCCGTCAACAGCGCGCGCAGGCCCTCGAACACATGCGACGGCGGCAGCCACCAGCCGATGGCCTGCATCCACGCCGGCAGCGTCGCGAGCGGGTAGAACAAGCCGACGAATGGCGACAAGATGGCGGGGATCGGCCAGATCAGCCACTCGGCGGCCGGGCCGTAGCGCAGCACCAGCGCGCAGCCGAGCAGACCGAGCGCGATCCCGAACCCGAACAGCAGCACCAGGAACGCCAGCAGGCGCAGCCCAAGCGGCGCGAACGACAGCCCGAACAGCGACGTGGCCATCGCCAGCATCACCACGAGCCCGATGGCGCTGGTCAACGTGGACGCCGACACCAGGCCGGCCACGTACTCGGCAAGGCTCAGCGGGCTGCCGAACAGATTCACGAAATTGCGGGACCACACGTCCTCCAGAAACGGCGTGGTCACGCCCTGCATCACGCGGGCGAAGAAATCCCACAGCAGCACGGCGCCGAGCAGCGCCGGCACCAGCGGGTGCGTGGCGCGCGAAATGGCCTCCACGTAGCGGGCGATGAAGCCCCACAGCACCATGTCCACCGCCACCCAGGCGAACAGCGGCAGCACCCGCGCCGGCGAGCCGCGCATCAGGTCCAGCTGGCGGCGCAGCAGCGCGGAAACGCGGCGGTGGTTCACGCGAGCTCTCCACCGGCGAGGCGCAGGAACAGGGCTTCGAGCGACGGCGCCCGATGGTCGCGCAGCAGGTCCGCCGGCGCGCCCTGCAGCAGGATGCGGCCGTGCGAGAGCAGCAGCACGCGGTCGCACACCGCCTCGACCTCGGCCATGTTGTGCGAGGTCCACAGCGCGCCGCGGCCGTGCCCGCGGGTGAGCGAGACGATGTGCTGGCGCAGCGCGAGCGCCGCGGCAGGATCAAGCGAGGCCGTCGGCTCGTCGAGCAGCAGCAGCGCCGGCGTGTTCAGCATGGCCTTGGCGAGCCCGACCCGCGCCTGCTCGCCGGAGGACAGAAGACCGTAGCGACGGTCGGCGAGGGCGTCCAGCCCGAACTCGCGCAGCACCGCGTCCACCCGCTCGCCGCCGCGCGGCAGGCCATACAGCCCGGCGAACAGGCGAAGATTCCGGCGCACGGTGAGATTGCCCGGCAGGGCCGCGTACACGGCCGAGAAATTGGCCTGCGAGAGTGCGTCGGCGCGGCGGCGGGCAAGATCGATGCCGGCGATGCGGATGTCCCCGGCGTCGGGCTCCAGCAGTCCGAGGATCATGTTGATGATGGTCGTCTTGCCGGCGCCGTTCGGGCCCAGCAGGCCAACGATCTCGTCTCGCGCCACGTGGAAGCTCACGCCGTCCACCGCCGGCCGGCCGGCGTAGGCCTTGGCGAGCTCACGCACCGCCAGCACCGGCGTGTCAGCCATGCGCGCCGGCGAGCTGATCCTGCAAGAAGGCGCGCAGTGCGGCCGTGGCCTGTGCGCGGTGACTCAGGCGCGCCTTGTCGGCCGGGTCGAGCTGCGCCGCGGTGCAGTCCATGGCCGGCACCCGGAACAGCGGGTCGTAGCCGAAGCCGTGATCGCCGGCCTCCTTAGAGGCGATCTCGCCCTCCCAGATGCCGGTGAAAATCTGCGGCCAGGGATCATCCGCGTGACGCAGGTAGACCAGCGCGCAGCGGAAGCGCGCCGTGCGCTCACCGGCCGGCACGCCGGCAAGGCGCTGGAGCAACAAACGCCGGTTGGCGGCATCGTCCGCACCCGGTCCGGCAAAGCGCGCTGAACGCACGCCGGGTGCGCCGGCGAGTGCGTCGACCTCGAGACCCGAATCGTCGGCCAGCGCCGGCAGGCCGCTCGCCCGCGCGGCGAAGCGCGCCTTGAGGATGGCGTTCTCGACGAAGCTTGGCGCCGTCTCCTCGGCCGCCTGGTCGGTGAACTCGGCCAGCGACGCCAGGGTCAGCGGCAGATCGGCCAGCAGCCCGCGCAGCTCGGCAAGCTTGCCGCGGTTGCCGCTGGCCAGCACGAGGTGCATCAGCTCTCGAGCGCCTGGCGCTGAATGGCGATCAGTTCAGCCACGCCCTGCTGGCCGAGCGCCAGCATCTGCGTCAGCTCGTCGGTACGAAACGCGTGGCCCTCGGCGGTGCCCTGAATCTCGACGAAGGCACCGGCGTCGTTGATGACCAGATTCATGTCGGTCTCGGCGGTGGAGTCCTCGGCGTAGTCCAAATCCAGCACCGGCTGGCCGCCGAAGATGCCGACCGACACCGCCGCCACCGCGCCGTGGATCGGATCGCGCGTCACCATCCGCCGCTTGCGCAGCGTCGAGACCGCATCCACCAGCGCCACATAGGCGCCGGTGATGGCCGCCGTGCGCGTGCCGCCGTCGGCCTGGATCACGTCGCAGTCGAGCGTCACCGTGCGCTCGCCGAGCGCCGACAGGTCCACCACGGCGCGCAGCGCGCGACCGATCAGGCGCTGGATTTCCAGCGTGCGTCCGCCCTGGCGGCCGCTCGCCGCCTCGCGCGAGTTACGCGAGTGCGTGGCGCGCGGCAGCATGCCGTACTCGGCCGTCAGCCAGCCGCTGCCGGAACCGCGCCGAAAGCCTGGCACGCGCTCTTCCACGCTCGCGGTGCAGATGACGCGCGTGTCGCCAAAGCCGACCAGCACCGAGCCCTCGGCGTGCTTGCTGAAATGACGGGTGATGGTGACCGGACGCAACTGGTCCGGCCGACGGCCGCTCGGGCGCATGGGATGTCCTTAGAGGTGGCAACAGATGAAGCCGGCGCCCGCACCCGCCGTCACGAGCGGGGGAAAACCGGGGCGGCATTGTAAGCCGGGCGCCCGACGACGCCCCGCCGCCGGGGTCGGACCCGGGTGGTCCGCTACACTTGGCGCGGTGTCGAGCAAGGTCTGTCCCGCCCCTTTTCAACTGGGCGCATCGCGGCGCGCGTCCGCGTCTGCCGCCGCAGGTCAGGCATTGATCGTGCTCTACCCCTGCCGCCCCGTCAGGCCGTTGAAGATATTTTTCAACCGACTGATAAAAAAAACTTATATCAACCCGGACCACGCCATGATTTCCAGCATGACCGCCTTCGCCCGCGCCACCCGCAGCGGGCCGCAGGGTGAATTCACGTGGGAACTGCGCAGCGTCAACCACCGCTATCTCGAGCTGTCGCTGCGCTTGCCGGACGCGCTGCGCGGGCTCGAACCACGGGTGCGCGAACTGGCCAGCCGCGAACTCGGCCGCGGCAAGGTGGACATCACGCTGCGCTTCGTGGCGCCGGCGGGCAGCACAAGCCTCGACATCGACGACGCCGCGCTCGCGGCCCTGCTGGCTGCGGCCGCGCAGGTGCGCGACAAGCTCGGTACGCACTCCACGCCCGCCGACCCGCTCGACGTGCTGCGCTGGCCCGGGGTGATCAAATCCGCCGAGGGCGCCGATCAGGAGGCCATCGACGCCGAGGCGCTGGGCGCCCTGCACACGGCTTTCGGCGAGCTCAAGGCCACGCGCCGCCGCGAGGGCGAGCGCCTGTCGGCGCTGATCGAGGAGCGGGCCGCCGGCGTGCTCGAGCTGGCGCAGAAGATCGGCGAGCGCATGCCGGCGCTGCGCGAGGCCTGGCGCGAAAAACTGCGCGAGCGCATCGCCGCGCTCGGCGTGCCGGTGGAGCCGGCGCGTCTGGAGCAGGAACTGGTGCTGGGGGCGCAAAAGGGCGACATCGCCGAGGAACTCGACCGCATCGGCATCCACATCCGCGAAATCCGCGACTGCCTCGCCAAGGGCGGCGCCGTCGGCCGGCGGCTCGACTTCCTCATGCAGGAACTCGGCCGCGAGGCCAACACCACCGGCTCCAAGGCGATCGACATGGAAGTCACCCAGGCCGCCGTGGGTCTCAAGGTGTTGATCGAGCAGATGCGCGAGCAAGTGCAGAACATCGAGTAGCCGGCATGGCTTTGCCGATCGCGCCCAGGCTGCCTGGGCGAATGCCGGCGCGGCACGGTTAAACTGCCGCCATGCCGCCCGCACATTTGCCCCCCCAATCCGCCCCGCGCGCCTTTACCGGCTTTCTCATCGCCCTGTGCCTGCTCGGCCTGGCCGGCTGTGCCGGCTCGGGCGGCACCCCTGCGCCGCCACAGGCCAAGGCCGACCGCTCGGCGGACGACGCCCGCAGCCATGCACAGCGGGCGGCAGCGCGTCGGGCGGCGATGAATCAGGCCCTGCAGAACGAAGACATCTGGGAGCGCCTTCGCGCCGGTTTCGCGATCGAGGCACCGAATGATCCGCAGATCGACGTCGAACTGCGCTGGTACGTGGACCACCCGCTGTTTCTCGAAAATTCCCTGCAACGCAGCGGCCGCTACCTGTTCCACATCCTGCACGAGATCGAACGCCGCGAGCTACCGTCCGAGCTCGCCCTGCTGCCGATCGTCGAGAGCGGATTCCAGGCCCACGCCGTGTCGCGCAGCAACGCGGTGGGACTTTGGCAATTCCTGTCCGAAACCGGCAAGGACTATGGCCTGCAGCAGACCGCGTGGGTGGACCAGCGGCGCGACGTGATCGAATCGACCCGCGCGGCGCTCGACTATCTCAGCACGCTGTCGCAGCAGTTCAACGGCGACTGGGCGCTGGCGCTCGCCGCCTACAACGGCGGCCCCGGTTACGTCTCGCGCATGTGCGAGGCGAACCGCGCAGCCGGCCGCGGCGCCAGTTTTCTGGACCTGCCGCTGCGCAACGAGACCCGCTGCTACGTGCCCAAGCTGCTGGCGCTCAAGCGGCTGCTGGACGACCCGGGCCGCTATGGCGTGAGCCTGCCGGACATTCCGAATGCGCCGTATTTCACCAGCGTGGACGTGCAGGGGCCGATCCGTCTCGACCTGCTGGCAGCGGTCGAGAATCTGAGCCCGGAAGACATCCGCGCGCTGAATGCCGGCTTCAACGGCGGCAGCACGCCACCCGGCGGACCGCACCGGGTGCTGGTGCCGGTCGAGGCAGCCGACCAGGCGCGTCAGGCGCTCGCAACCCTGCCACGCATGGCGGTGGCCACCCCCTCGCCCACGGCTGACGTGCCGCAGCGGCGGGTTCAATGGCGACGCCACAAGGTGCAGCCCGGCGAAACCCTGACCGGCCTTGCCAAGCGCTACCGGGTCAGCATCGCCGCGTTGCGGCAGGCCAACGGCCTGCACACGGGCATGCTGCGCAAGGATCAGGACGTGCTGATCCCCATCGCTTATGCGGCGGACGCCCGACCGGGCCCAGCCCGCGGCTGCGACGGCGAGCGCGTGGTTCACCGCGTCAAGCCAGGCGAGACGCTGTGGGCGATCGCTCGCCGCTACCAGGTGGACGTGGCGCGGGTCAGCGCCTGCAATCCAGGCCTCGGAACCACCATCGCCGCCGGACAGACGGTGTCCGTATACCGCCCGGCCGAGGCCACCGCCGTCGCCGATGCCAATCGGCGCGACCTGTACACGGTGCGCCAGGGCGACACGCCGTGGCGCATCGCCCAGAACTTCGGCGTCAGCCTGGAGCAGCTGCATCGCTGGAACGGTGGTCTCAAGACCCGCCCGCTGCAGCCGGGTGACCGGCTGACGGTGCGGGGCGGCGGCTGATCGGCATGGCGGCCAGCATCAGCCGGATGGTCTTTTTCATCTCCGACCAGACCGGCATCACCGTGCAGCGGCTGGGTGAGGCCCTGCTGGCGCACTTCCCGGACACCGACATCGACCGGGTGGACATCCCGTTCGTGGACAGCCCGGCCAAGGCGGCGCAGGCGGTCGACCGCATCGTCACGGCCGTCAAACTCGGCAAGGCACCGGTGGTGCTGTGCAGCATCGACGCCAGCGACGTGCGCGCCATCATCCGCGGCTCGGGCGTGCTGTGCCTTGATGTGCTGGAAGCCTTCATCGCGCCGCTGGAACAGGCCTTCGGCCTGCCCGCCTCGCACAACACCGACCCGGCGCAGCGCGTGCCGGAGTCCAGTCAGTACGAGGAGCGCATCGAGGCCATCAACTTCACCCTGGCCCACGACGACGGCGTCGACGGCAAGCAGCTGGCGGAGGCCGACATCATCCTGATCGGCGTGTCACGCTCCGGCAAGACGCCGACCAGTCTGTACCTGAGCCTGCAGTTCGGCATCCGGGCGGCGAATTTTCCGCTCACCGAGGACGATCTCGAAAACCAGACGCTGCCGAAGTCCCTGCTGCCCCACCGGCAAAAACTGTTCGGCCTGAGCATCGACCCGATGCGCATCCATCGCATTCGCGAGGAGCGGCGGCCCGGCAGCCGCTATGCCTCGCTCGCGCAGTGCCAGTTCGAGGCCCGCCAGGCGCTGCGCCTGTACCAGCGCCTGAACATTCCGCACCTGGACTCGACGCACAAGTCGATCGAGGAGATCTCGACCACCATCATTCAGGTGTTCGACCTGAAGCGGCGTTTCTTCTGACCGGCGCTGCCCGACGGGCCGTTCATCAACTGCGTGTGACCAGATTCCCGATCCGGCGCGCCACTGAAGGGTCGGCCAGGGCGGCCAGCGGATCCGGCAGGCCAATGTCGGCAAGATAAGCCGGCAGGTAGTGCGCTTCGGCGCGCTGCATAAGGTCATGCAGGGCGGCCGGCAGATCGAAACCGGGCAGTCGCGAGACGGCCTGCGCGAGACGGGTCGAGAAGTACCCGACCGCCACGGATAGACGCAGCTCGTCGCGCAGCGCGTCTCCCACCAGCGGCGCGAGACTGCGGCGCAAGGTGTCGCACAGCGGCCGGGGCAAACCCCAGACCTGCGCAAGATGCGCGCCGACCATGGCGGAATTGAAGCCCAACATCTGTTGCGTGCCGTCGACCAGATCGGACAGATCAGGGTCGGTGTTGTACAGGCTTGCCAGCTCGGGACGGTGCGACAGCAGCGCGATGTCCCCCAAGCGGAACAGCAGCGCCTGCGTGGACAACACGGACGGCGCCGGCCAGCCGCAGTACTGCGCGAGCGTGTGGGCGATGCCGCTGGCGAGGTAACTGTCGCGCCACAGACCCTGGTACAGGCGTTCGGCGGTCAAGTTCCGCGTATCGACGGGAACGGCCATCGCATGGTGCAGGGCAACATCCCGCACCAGATTGGCGCCGAGGTACGTGATGGCGTGCTGCACGCTGGTTATTTCCCGCAGCAGGCCGAACTGCGCCGAGTTGACGGTGCGCAGCAACAGCGCCGCGGTGGCGGGATCGGACGCGACCACGCGCGCAACATTGGCAGGATCGTCACCCGCCTCCAGCAGCTGCAACATCACGCCCCGCGGCCGCGGCAAGGCATCGGCCAGTGCGGTCAGCACCAGCGCGGCCTGCGGGTCCAGCGCCTGATCGTCCAGAAGGCTTATCGCGGGCGCCGGCGGGACGATCACCGCCGCGGCCGCCGTCACCGCTGGGCTCGGGGCGAGGTTAAGCTCACCCCCGGCCCGGCTCGACGTGCGGTGTGCCCTGATCGCGGCACTGCCGCGCGCGACCGTTGGCGACACACCCGTTGGCCGCCGCCCCGCCAGCCACCAAAGCAAGCCGAGCCCAGCCAGAACGGCTGTGACTACCGCGACAAACGCCATTCAAGCTCCCCGATCGATATCCCCAATGCCGTCCGGACCGGACGCGGGTTGGCAATCGCATTAACGGCCGCGGCACGACCGGACCTTAGGGGAGCGCTGATTCATTCAGCGCTTCCCGTCCGGGGCAGGACGCCCCGGCGTGAATCAGGCACGAAGTGCTTGATTCACGGAGCCCGTCGCGCGCGTGTACCGCGACGGGGCGAGCTGAAAAATCCCAGGGACGGGATTTTTCAGCGTTTCCTTACGCAAGCGGGGACTCATACCGTGTCCCCCGCTCAAGGCAGCGTCACCCGGCTGCATGGCCGCGGGCTGAACCACTCGGCCGTGACATCCTCTGGTCGTCCGCAAGCCGACGACCGCTGGGGGCCCGGCCCGCCACGCGCGGCGTGGGATCGTCACGCACCGACGAACGCCATCGACACGAAGCCGTCGATCGCGCCGTCGCCTTCCAGATCAACCGCGACCCAGCCGTTGACTTCGCGCTCCACGAACAGCGCCGTGCCAAACGGCAACACGCGCAGCACGGCGTGCTCCAAGCCCGGACCACTGCGCAGGCGCAGGCCGTCGCGGGCGCTTACGCGGCTGGTGCTGCGCGCATCGTCCGTCTGCACGTGCTGGGGCATGTCGGTGCTGCCGCGAAACGGGTCGTCGGCGCCGTCGCGCAGCCACAGTTCTCCCTCGGCGGCACGCCGGCGCAGCAGACCCGCCAGCGAAACCCTCCTCCCGGTGCGGGGATCGGTTGCCTTGTCCCAGCGGGCGAGTTCGCTCGGCACGCACTCGTAGTCGCCCTGGTTGAGCCGCCGGCGCAGCGTGCTGCCGCGCAGGGCTCCGGCGCCGGTATTGAAGGCAAAGCTCACCAGCGCGGCGAACTGACAATCCGTGAGGGGCACGGCGATCAGCCGCTCCACCTGCTCGCCGCAGGCGGCAAGATCGTCGCGCAGCAGCTACTCGGCCTGCTCGGCGGTGATGCGCTGGCCAGGGCGCACGTCGCCGGTGTGGCCGTAGCCGATGGTCCACACACCGGCCGGACAGCGATACGCCTCGACGCGCAGGCCCTCGAAGCCGCGCACCAGATCGAGACCCGCATCGTTCACCGGACGTGTCATGGACGCTTGCTCCGCGGTGGCTAACCGCTGCGGATCAAATCATGAACGTCCGTACAAATCCACCAGCGCGCGCAGCCGCTGCGCCACGTCAGCGGTCAATTGCCCGGGAGCGAGGCGCCAGGCCCAGTTGCCGTCCACCGTGCCGGGTTTGTTCATGCGCGCCGCGCCATCCAGACCCAGCAGGTCCTGCACCGGCAGCACCGCCGTGGCGGCAACCGACATCATCGCCGCGCGTATCAGCGGCAGGGGCATCGCCTCCGCGGGCTGGCCGAGGTAATCGAGTGCGCGCTCGCGCGTCGCCGGTGCCGCGCCGGCGAACCAGCCGAGCGTGGTGTCGTTGTCGTGCGTGCCGGTGTAGACGACGTCGTCGGCGGCATGCTGGTGCGGCAGGTGCGGGTTGTGGCCGTCGCCATCGAAGGCGAACTGCAGCACCACCATGCCGGGCAGGCCGAACTGCCGGCGCAGGGCCTCCACCTCGGGCGTGATGATGCCGAGGTTCTCCGCCACCAGGTCGAGATCAGGCAAGCCTTGCGTCACCGCTTCGAGCAAGGCCGCCCCGGGCACGGCCTGCCACTCGCCGGCAACCGCGGTCGGATGGTCGGCCGGGATCATCCAAACCGCCTCCAGACCGCGGAAATGATCGATCCGCAGTCGGTCGAAGCGCTGCGCCTGGGTCGCCATCCGCGCCCGCCACCAGGCGAAGCCCTGCGCCTGGTGCCAGTCCCAGCGGTAGTGCGGGTTGCCCCAGCGCTGGCCATCGGCGGCAAAGTAATCCGGTGGCACGCCGGCAACGAAGGTCGGCTGCCCCGCCTCGTCCAGCAGGAAGGCCTGTGGCGCCGACCACACGTCGGCGCTGTCGTGCGCCACGAACAGCGGCAGGTCGCCAAACAGCCGCACACCGTGCTGATGGGCATAGGCGCGCAACTCGCGCCACTGGGCGCTGAACGCGTACTGCTCGAAGCACACCTGGGCAATGGCCGCGGCGTGCCGGCGCCGCGCGGCGGCGAGCGCGCGCCGCTCGCGTTGACGCTCGCCGGCCGGCCAGTCGCACCAGGCACGGCCGCCATGGGCGGCCTTCAGGGCGCAGTAAAGGGCGAAGTCGGGCAGCCAGTGCGCCTCGCGGTCCATGAACTCGCCGAAATCGGCGGCCGGCTGTGCCGCAAAGGCGGCTCCGGCGGCAAGCAGATGCGCATCCCGCGCGTGCGTCGGATCGACACCGCCCAGCCAGCCGCGGTCGCGCAGCCAGTCGAGACTGATCAGCTCGCGACTGCCGGCATGGCTGGAGCTCGACTGGTAGGGACTGCCACCGTCGCCGATCGGCCCCACTGGCAACATCTGCCACTGCACGCAGCCCGCCGCCGCCAGAAATTCGACGAAACGGTAGGCCTCGTGTCCGAGGTCACCGCGCTCGAAAAGTCCGGGCAGCGAGGTCGGATGCAGCAGCAGGCCAGCCTGCCGCTCAGCGGGCATGGTGCAGCGCCTGACCCAGCATCTCCGGAATGACCAGCGTGACCCCGCCCGGGGTGACGCTGAACCGCCGGGCGTCGGCGTCCGCATCGAAGCCGATTTCGGTACCGGGCGGAATCACGCAGCCGCGCTCGACGATGGCGCGCCGGATGCGGCAGTTCTCGCCGATGCGCACCTGCGGCAGCACCACGCAGTCCTCGATCTCGGCCCCCGCCTCGACGCGCACGTTGGTGAACAGCAGCGACCGGCGGACCGTGGCCCCGGAGATGATGCAGCCGCCGGACACCACCGAATCGATGGCCGCACCGCGCCGGCCATCGTCGTCGAACACGAACTTGGCGGGCGGCACCTGCTCCTGCAGGGTCCAGATGGGCCACTCGGTGTCGTAGAGGTTCAGCTCCGGCGTCACCGACACGAGGTCCATGTTGGCGGCGTAGTAGGCGTCCAGCGTGCCGACATCGCGCCAGTACGCCTGCCCGCCGGTTTGCGTATCCATGAACGGATAGGCAAAGGCGCGGTAGCGCTCGATGAGGCCGGGAATGACGTCGCGGCCGAAGTCATGCTGCGAACGCGGGGTGTCGGCGTCCTTGTACAGCTGCTCGAACAGGAAGTGCGTGTTGAACACGTAAATGCCCATCGAGCACAGCGCCACGTCGCTGCGCCCCGGCATGGGCGGTGGCTCGGCCGGCTTCTCGATGAAGGATCGGATGCGCAGATCCTCGTCGACCCCCATCACGCCGAAGCCCGTGGCGTCCTTCAGCGGCACCTCGAAACAGCCCACCGTGACATCCGCCTTGCGTGTCACGTGCGCCGCCAGCATGGGGCCGTAATCCATCTTGTAGATATGGTCGCCGGCCAGGATCAGCACGTACTCGGGGTTGTGCGCCGAGATGATGTCGAGGTTCTGCCACACGGCGTCGGCAGTGCCGGCGTACCAGGACGTCTCCAGCCGCTGCTGGGCCGGCAGCAGTTCCACGAACTCGCCGAACTGGCCGCTCAGATGCCCCCAGCCGCGCTGGATGTGCAGGATCAGCGAATGCGCCTTGTACTGCGTCAGCACGCCGATGCGGCGGATGCCGGAGTTCACGCAGTTGGAGAGCGGAAAATCGACGATGCGGTACTTGCCGCCGAACGGGACCGCCGGCTTGGCCCGCCACAGCGTGAGTTGCTCCAGCCGGCTGCCGCGCCCGCCGGCCAGCACCAAGGCCAGCGTGTCGCGCGTAAGCTCGCTGATGAAGCGCTCGGGCCGGCTGGCACCGTTCATGCGTCTAACCCTCCGATGCGTGTCACGAGCACGCGGTATGTCATTGATACCATTTCAAGCGGCCTTGCAACCAAGCCGAATCAATTGAACGCAACAAGCATTCCAGAATTCCCAAGTGACGAGCTGCGGCGTTTGCAGGCAGGTCGTCTGCACGACCCGTTCCGGCTGCTCGGGCGCCACGGCCCCCACCTGCGCGTGCATTGCCCGGGCGCCGCGGCGGTCAGCCTGGATGCCCTGCCCGACCGACCGCTGAGCCGCCTGCAGGGCAGCGACGTGTTCGAGACCATTGTCGACGCCCAGCCACTACCGGCCCATTACACGCTGCGCTGGCGCGACGCCGCCGGACGGGAACACGCGTTGGTCGACCCGTACAGCTTTGCCCCGCTGCTGTCGGACTTCGATTTGCACCTGTTCGCCCAGGGCCGGCACTGGCACCCGCAGAATTTTCTGGGTGCGCACCCGCGGCAGGTCGACGGCGTGGACGGCGTGCTGTTCGCCGTGTGGGCACCCAACGCCGAGGGCGTCTCGGTGGTTGGGGACTGGAACGGCTGGGATGGCCGCTGGCACCCGATGCGCAGCCGCGGCGGCAGCGGCGTGTGGGAGCTGTTCATCCCCGGTGTGCCGGCCGGCGCGCTGTACAAGTTCGAACTGCGCACCGGCGCTGGCCTGCTGCTGAAAGCCGACCCCTACGCCCGCGCCGCCGAGCGGCGCCCCGACACCGCCAGCCGCGTGGTTGCCGGTTCCGATTACGTGTGGGGCGATCACGCCTGGCTCCGGCAGCGCGCGCACGGCGACGCGCGCCAGCGGCCGATCAGCGTCTATGAACTGCACCTCGGCTCCTGGCGCCGGCGCGCGGACGGCGGGTTCATGAGTTACGCCGAAATCGCCGACCAGCTGGTGCCGTACGTGGCGGATCTCGGGTTCACGCACGTCGAACTGCTGCCCGTCATGGAGCACCCCTACGACGCCTCGTGGGGCTACCAGTGCACCGGCTACTTTGCGCCGACCGCGCGCCACGGCGATCCGGACGGCCTGCGCCTGCTGATCGACCGCCTGCACCAGGCCGGCATTGGCGTCATCCTGGACTGGGTGCCGGCGCATTTTCCGCGCGATGACCATGCGCTCGCCCGCTTCGACGGCACGGCGCTGTACGAGCATGAGGACCCGCGCCTCGGCGAGCACCCCGACTGGGGCACGCTGGTGTTCAACTTCGGCCGTGCCGAGGTCAAGAGCTTCCTCATCGGCTCGGCGCTGTACTGGATCGAGGCCTTCCACGTCGACGGCCTGCGCGTGGACGCGGTCGCCTCCATGCTCTACCTCGACTACTCGCGCGAACCCGGCCAGTGGTTGCCGAACCGCCACGGCGGCAACGAGAACCTCGACGCGGTCGACTTCCTGCGCGAGGTGTGCGGCGTGGTGCAGGGCCAGAATCCGGGTGCCCTGATGATTGCCGAGGAATCCACCGCCTGGCCGCAGGTATCACGCCCGCCGTGGACCGGCGGCCTCGGCTTCGCGCTCAAGTGGAACATGGGCTGGATGCACGACACGCTGGATTATTTCCAGCATGACCCGGTGCACCGCATCTACCACCACGACCGCCTCACCTTCGGCATGCTGTACGCGTACACCGAGAACTTCGTGCTGCCGCTCAGCCACGACGAGGTGGTCCACGGCAAGCGCGCGCTGCTGTCGAAGATGCCCGGCGACGACTGGCAGAAATTCGCCAACCTGCGCCTGCTGTACGTCTACCAGTTCACCTTCCCCGGCAAGAAGCTGCTGTTCATGGGCAGCGAGTTCGGCCAGTGGAGCGAGTGGAACCACGACCAGGCCATCGACTGGCCGCTGCTGGGTTTCGACACCCACCGCGGCGTGCATGCGCTGGTGCGCGACGCGGCGCGCCTGTATCGCGACCATCCGGCCCTGCACGCACATGACTGCGAGCCGCAGGGCTTCGAGTGGATCGACTGCCACGATGCCGCCCAGTCGGTGGTCAGCTACCTGCGCCACGGCGGCGGGCGCAGCGTGCTGGTGGTGCTCAACTTCACCCCGGTGGTTCGCCACCACTATCGCCTTGGCGTGCCCCGCCCCGGCTGGTATGCCGAACGGCTCAACTCCGATTCCACGTTCTACGGCGGCAGCGACGTCGCCAACGGTGGCGCGCAGGCCGAGGACATCCCCTGGATGGGTCGCCCGTGGTCGATCACGCTCACCCTGCCGCCGCTCGCCGCGCTGGTGCTGGAGCTGCCGTGAAACGCCTGCGCGTGCTGCTGGCGGCCAGCGAGGCATGGCCGCTGGTCAAGACCGGTGGCCTGGCCGATGTGGTCGGCGCGCTGCCCGGGGCGCTGCGCGGCCTGGGCGTCGATGCGCGGCTGGTGCTGCCGGCCTATCCGGCCGCACGGGCTGCTCTCGTGGACGCGCGGCCGCTGGCCCGCTCGGCCCTGTACGGCGCTGACATCACGCTGCTGCGCGGCGACCTGCCGGCCGGCGGGCGGCGCAAGCTGCCGGTGTACCTGATCGCCGCGCCGGCTTTCGAGCGGCCCGGCAATCCCTACCACGATGCCGACAACGTGGACTGGCCGGACAATCCGGCCCGCTTCGCCCTGTTCTGCCGCGCCGCGGCGGCGCTGGCCTTGGGCCACCTCGCACCCGATTGGTGCGCCGATGTGGTGCACGCGCACGATTGGCAGGCCGGCCTGCTGCCAGCGCTGCTCAGCCTGCAACCGCGTCGGCCGCGAACCGTGTTCACCATCCACAACCTCGCCTATCAAGGCCTGGTCGGCGCGGATGCGGCGGCGGGCCTCGGCTTGCCGGCCGCGTGGTGGAGCATGGACGCGCTGGAGTTCTTTGGTCAGCTGGCGCTGATCAAGGGCGGCCTCGCATTCGCCGACCACATCACCACCGTCAGTCCGCGCTACGCGCAGGAGATCCAGACACCGCCGTTCGGCTGCGGCCTCGACGGCCTGCTGCGCCACCGCAAAGCCGCGCTGACCGGCATCCTGAACGGCATCGACACCGCGCTGTGGAACCCGGCCACCGACCCCGCCCTGCCCTGCCCCTACGACGCCCAGCACCTCGACGCCAAGGCCGCCAACAAGGCGGCCCTGCAACAGGAGCTCGAGCTCGCCGCCGACCCGGACGTGCTGCTGATCGGCCTGGTCAGCCGGCTGGTGGACCAGAAGGGCATCGACCTGCTGATCGACGCCCTGCCCGAGCTGCCGCAAGGCGTGCAGCTCGCCGTGCTCGGCAGCGGTGATGCCCGCTGCGTGGCCGCGCTGCGCGCGGCGGCCAGCGCGCAGCCCCGACGCATCGCGTTCGTCGCCGGCTATGACGAGCCGCTGGCCCATCGCATCCAGGCCGGCGCCGACGCCCTGCTGGTGCCGTCGCGATTCGAACCCTGCGGACTGACGCAGCTGTACGCCCTGCGCTACGGCACGGTGCCCATCGTGAGCGCGGTGGGCGGCCTGTTCGACACCGTCACCGATGCCACGCCGGCCAATCTGGCCGCAGGCAGCGCCACCGGCATCGTGTTCGAACCCGCATCGGGCGCGGCGCTTCTGGGCGCTGTCGCCCGCGCCCAGAAGCTGCACCATGCACGCAAGCCGTGGCAACAGTTGCAGCTCACCGGCATGGCCGAGGATCATTCCTGGATGGCCAGCGCGCAGGCCTACGCCGGGCTGTACCAGAACCTGACAGACCGCTGACGAACGCTTGCCGGCGGCTTGTCAGGGCGCGACGCGGATCGCCTGCGGAAAGACCGGATGCCCGATCTTCGCGGGCCTTGCCGGACATGCGCGGCAACCCGCCGAGTCGAAAAAGGGCGGCCCCGTCCTTTCCTCGACGCCCTGGCCAGGCACCCATCCCCGCGATTGACGCCGCCCGGCGAGCGCGCCTACCATCCGCGCCGCTTCGTGGTGTCCCAAGGGCCTTCGCCCGCGGGATGAAACGGGAAGCCGGTGCGTTCCCGACGCTGACTCGGGAACAATTCCGGCACTGCCCCCGCAACGGTAAGCGAGTCAAGCTGCGGCCTCACGCCACTGTGTCCACGGGCACGGGAAGGCGCCGCAGCCGGGCACACGCCCACTCGCAAGTCCGGAGACCGGCCCGAAGCACTTTGGTCGGCATTGCGGTGGGCGATGCGCCGGGAGGCTCGCGCCGCGCTGCGGCCGCCGTACCGTGCCTGTTTCCCCCTGCTTGCCGGTGACTTCACCAACCAGCTCTCACGCGGGTGAGCGCGAGCAGGAGTATCCCGATGACGCAGCCAGGCAAGACCGGCCTTGTGGCCGGACTGTCGTTTCTTTGCATCGCCGCGGCGAACGCCGCCGATGACGATTCCCTCACCATCAACATCACCGCCGCCCGCACGCCGCAGTCGAGCGTCGACACGCTGGCCTCGGTGACGGTCATCGACCGGGCCGACATCGAGCGCCGGCAGGCGCGGTCGGTGCCGGAGGCCCTGCGCGGCGTGCCGGGCCTCGCCTTCAGCAACAATGGCGGCCGCGGCAAGGCCACCTCGGTGTTCCTGCGGGGCACCGAGTCGGACCACGTGCTGGTGCTGGTGGACGGCCTGCGCGTCGGTTCGGTGACGCTCGGCACGACCTCGTTTCAGGACATTCCCATCGACCAGGTGGAGCGCATCGAGGTCGTACGCGGCCCGCGCTCGAGCCTGTACGGCGCCGACGCCATCGGCGGCGTGATCCAGATCTTCACCAAAAAGGGCGGTGGCCCGCTCACGCCGCGCCTGAGTGTGGGCGGCGGCAGCCACGGCACGCAGGATTACAGCGCCGGCCTGTCCGGCGGCGGGGCGCGCGGCTGGTACAACCTCGGCGCGAGCCACCTCGAAACGCAGGGCATCAACGCCTGCGATCCACGCTCGGCAAGCCTGTTCGCCGGCTGTTTCGTCGACGAACCGGACCACGATGGCTACCGCAACACGGGCCTGTCGGCGCGGGCCGGCTACCGCCTGACCGACGCGCTCAGTGCCGAGGCGCACTACCTGCGCGCCGAGGGTAAGAACGAGTACGACGGCAGTGTGTTCTCCAGCAACAGCGCGGATTTCGTGAACGACACGCTCGGCGCGCGCATCGACTGGCAGGCGCTGCCGGCCTGGCGGATGAGTCTGTCCGGCGGCCGCAGCCGGGATCTCTCCGACACCTTCTTCGACGGCGCCTTCAACAGCACTTTCGATTCGGAGCGTTACAGCGCCAGCTGGCAGAACGACATCGCGCTGTCCGCCGGCCAGCGCCTGACGCTGGGGGCCGACTGGCTGGACGATCGGGTGTCGGGCACCACCGCCTACGACCGCGACTCGCGCGACAACACCGCCGGCTTCGTCCAGTACCAGGGGCGCTTTGGCGCGCACGACGTGTCGCTGTCCGCGCGGCGCGACGACAACCAGCAGTACGGCGGCCACACCACCGGTTCCGTCGCCTGGGGCTGGCATCTGAAGCCGGACCTTCGCCTGTTGGCGTCCTGGGGCAGCGCCTTCAAGGCGCCCACCTTCAATGAGCTGTATTTCCCCTTTTTCGGCAACCCGAACCTCGACCCGGAGGAATCGGACAGCGTCGAGCTGGGCTTGGCCGGGCAGCAGGCCGGCATCGAGTGGTCGCTGAACGCCTACCAGACCACCATCGACCAAATGATCGGCTTCGACGCCAGCTTCTCGCCGGTCAACATCGCCAAGGCGCGCATCCGCGGCGCCGAGGCCATCGCCAGCACGCAGTGGGCAGGCTGGGATCTGGCCGCCAACGTGTCGGCGCTGGACCCGGAAAACCGTGGCGACGACGCCAACCGCGGCAAGCAGCTGCCGCGGCGCGCCAAGCTCATGGGGCGTCTGGACGCCGACCGCAGCCTCGGCCGCTGGCGAATCGGTACGAGCCTGTACGGCGAGGGCAAGCGCTACGACGATCTCGCCAACCGGCAGCGCCTGGGCGGCTTTGTGACCGTCGACCTGCGCGCCGCCTACGCGCTGCGGCAGGACTGGTCGCTGGAAGGCAAGCTCGCCAACCTGCTCGACAAGGACTACCGGACCGCCCGCCTGTTCAACCAGGACGGCCGCAATGCCATGCTGACCGTGCGCTACGCGCCATCCCGCGCGAACCGCTGAAGGCTGTATCAAGCGCCGCCGCCGTTCCATAATCGGCCGCCCGACACGCCGGTCGGCCGGTTTTCTCGTCACCCCTGGGAGTTCCACACCGATGAACAAGCTGCCCCTGTCCCGCCCGCTTGCGGCCGGCATCGCACTCGCCGCGCTGATGCTGGCCACGCGCAGCCACCACTTCGCCACCCCGCTGCACCTGCCGGACGCCTCCTGGGCGGTGTTCTTTCTGGCCGGGGCGCTGCTGCCCGGCTGGCGGCCGCTGGCCGGCCTGCTGGGCCTGGCGGCGGCGGTGGACTACGCCGCCATTGCGTTTGGCGGCGTCAGCGCCTTTTGCGTGAGCCCGGCCTATCTGGCGCTCGCGCCGGCCTACGGCGCGCTATACGCCGCCGGGCGCTGGTACGCGCGCGGCCACCGGGCGGCGCTGTCCACCCTCCCGCGCTTCGCCGCCGCCGCGCTGGCCGGCACGGCGGTCTGCGAGCTGGTCTCGAGTGGCGCCTTCTACGCCTTCTCCGGCCGTTTCGCCGATCCCACGCTGGCGGAGTTCGGCACGCGCCTGGTGCACTACTTCCCGCTGGCGCTGGAAGGCATGGCGCTGTACCTGGGCGCCGCCGTGATCGCCGCCGCCGCGTTCATGGCGATCGGCGCCCGGCGCGCCACGCACGCCCACGGATGAGCGAGGACCGCGCCCTGCGGCACCGGGCCCGCATGGCCCGGCGCAAGGCGCGGGTCGATGCCGACATCGCCGCCGCGGATCGGGACCAGGGCCTGCTGCTGGTGCTGACCGGCGCCGGCAAGGGCAAGTCGAGCTCCGCCTTCGGCATGGTGGCGCGGGCTCTCGGTCATGGCCTGCGGGTCGAGGTGCTGCAGTTCATCAAGGGTCGCGGCGACACCGGCGAGGAGGCCTTCTTTCGCCGTCAGTCCGGCATCAGCTGGACGGTCTGTGGCGAAGGTTTCACCTGGGAAACCCAGGATCGCGAGCGCGACATCGCCGCCGCGCAGGCTGGCTGGGAATGGGCGCGCCAGGCGCTGTCCGATGCCGCCGTCAACCTGGTGGTGCTCGACGAGCTGACGTATCTGTTCAGCTACGGCTATCTCGACCTGCCAGCCGCGCTGGCCGACATCGCCGCCCGGCCGCCCATGCAGCACGTCATCGTCACCGGCCGTGCGGCGCCACAGGCGCTGGTGGACGCGGCCGACACGGTCAGCGACATCGGCGACCTCAAGCACGCGTTCCAGGCCGGCGTGCGCGCCCAGCCCGGCATCGACTGGTGATGCACCACTGCCCGGCCGTGCTGGTGGCGGCCCCGGCCTCCGGGCAGGGCAAGACCACCGTCACCGCCGCGCTCGCCCGCCGGCACCGCCGGGCCGGGCGGCGGGTGCGGGCGTTCAAGTGCGGGCCGGATTTTCTGGACCCGCAGATCCTCGCCGCGGCCAGCGGCGCGCCGGTCGAAAACCTCGATCTGTGGATGTGCGGCGCGGACGACGGCGCCCGTCGCCTGCACCAGGCGGCGGCGGACGCCGACCTGATCCTGGTCGAGGGCGTGATGGGCCTGTACGACGGCACGCCGTCGAGCGCCGACATCGCCCGCCACTTCGGCCTGCCGGTGCTGGCGGTGATCGACGCCGCCGCCATGGCGCAGACCTTCGGCGCGCTGGCGCAGGGTCTGGCCGTGTACCGGCCCGGCATCGCGCTGGCCGGCGTGCTGGCCAACGGCGTCGGCAGCGCCCACCACGCCGCGCTGCTCGAGCAAAGCCTGCCGCCGGGCATCGCCTGGTACGGCGCGCTCGCGCGCGGGGCCGACAACAATCTGCCGGAGCGGCATCTCGGGCTGCTGCAGGCGCAGGAAATCGCCGACCTCGATGCGCGGCTCGACCGCCTCGCCGACGCCCTGCCAACCGCGGCCGACACCCTGCCGCACGCCGTGAGCTTCGCCGACGCGCAGGGCGAACCGCCGCCGCGGCTGCTGGACGGGGTCCGCGTGGCGGTGGCGCGCGACGCGGCCTTCGGCTTCATCTACCCGGCCAATGTCGACACGCTCACGGCGCTCGGCGCCCGGACGGTGTTCTTCTCGCCGCTCGCCGACCAGGCCATCCCTGACGCCGACGCGCTGTGGCTGCCCGGCGGCTATCCCGAACTGCACGCCGCGCGCCTGGCCGGCAACCACGCCTTCCTCGATTCGCTGCGCGCGCATCACCGCGCCGGCAAGCCGCTGCTGGCCGAATGCGGCGGCCTGCTGGTCCTGCTCGACCGCCTCACCGATCTGGCCGGTACCGCCCACCGGATGGCCGGCCTGCTGCCGGGCACGGCCGTCATGCAGCCACGCCTGGCGGCGCTCGGCCCGCAGCAGATGGCCCTGCCCGAAGGCCTGCTGCGCGGGCACACCTTCCACCATTCGCGCACCGACACGCCGCTGCCGCCGATGCTGCACGCCACCTCCCCCGAGGGGCGGCCCGGCGAGGCGGTGTACCGGGCGGGTCGGCTGACCGCCAGCTACGTGCACGCGTACTTCCCGAGCGATCCGGCCGCCGTCGCCGCCCTGTTTGCGCCATGAGCGACGCGCGCTTCGACGATGCCGCGCGGGACGCGGTGTACCGCGCCATCCACGCCCGGCGCGACGTGCGGCACTTCGTGCCGGGCGAGGTGCATGAGACGGTGCTCGGCCGCCTGCTCGAAGCCGCCCATGCGGCGCCGAGCGTCGGGCTCATGCAGCCCTGGCGCTTCGTGCGCGTGCGCGATGCCGCCCGGCGCGCGGCCATCGCACAGCTGGTGGAGCGCGAGCGGCAGGCCACCGCGGCGGCGCTTGCCGATCGTGGGGCGGAGTTTCTCGCCCTCAAGGTGGAAGGCGTGCGCGAGTGCGCCGAGCTGCTGGTGGTGGCGCTCGAACCGGACGACGGCACGGTGTTCGGCCGGCGCACGCTGGCGCGCGAGACGGCGCTGGCGTCGGCGGCCTGCGCCATCCAGAACCTGTGGCTGGCGGCGCGGGCCGAGAACCTCGGCCTTGGCTGGGTGTCGCTGTTCGAACCCGATGAGCTCGCCACGCTGCTCGGGCTGCCGGACGGCGCCCTGCCCATCGCCATCCTGTGCCTGGGACCGGTGGCCGGGTTCTACGAGCGCCCGCTGCTCGAACTCACCGGCTGGCGGCAGGCACGGCCGCTGGCCGATCGGCTGTTCGACGACCGGTGAACCACCTCGTGAGCGACCGTCTTCCCCGGCGCATCGTGTGCCTGACCGAGGAAACCTGCGAAACGCTGTACCTGCTCGGCGAACAGGACCGCATCGTCGGCATCAGCGGCTTCACCGTGCGCCCGGCCCGGGCGCGGCGCGAGAAACCCAGGGTCGCCGCGTTCACCAGCGCGAAGCTCGACAGGATCCTGGCGCTCGAACCCGATCTGGTGCTCGGTTTCAGCGACCTGCAGGCCGACATCGCCGCCGCGCTCATCCGCGCCGGACTCGCCGTGCACGTGTTCAACCAGCGCACGGTGGCGGGCATTCTCGCCATGATCGAGACCCTGGGCGCGCTGGTCGGCGTGCCGGCCCGGGCCGCCGCGCTGGTGGGGGAACTCGAAGCCGGCATGGCCGCCGTCGCCCGGGCGGCCGCCCAGGCCGTCGCCCGGCTGCCGCGACGGCCGCGCGTGTACTTCGAGGAATGGGACGAGCCGCTCATCAGCGGAATCGGCTGGGTGTCGGAGCTGATCACGCTGGCCGGCGGCGAGGACTGCTTCCCGGAACTCGCCGGACGCGCCGCGGCGCGGGAGCGGGTCATCGCCGCCCCCGCCGAGGTGGTGCGCCGGGAGCCGGATCTGATCATCGGCTCCTGGTGCGGCAAGCGCTTTCGGCCGCAGGCCCTCGCCGAGCGGCCGGGCTGGGACGCCATCCCGGCGCTGCGCCACGGGCAGGTGTTCGAGATCAAGTCCTGCGACATCCTGCAGCCCGGCCCGGCGGCACTCACCGACGGCCTGGCGCAGCTGCACGCGCGCATCGCCGCCTGCGCGGCACTGCCGCCATGAAGCGTTGGCTGCTGCTGATCGGCCTCGCGGCGCTCGCCTGGCACTTCTGGCCGCTGCCGGTGCCGGCGGTGCAGGACCCGCCGCCGCTGGTGACCACGCCGCAGGATGACCTCACCGTGCCGATCCAGCGTGACCTGTCCGACGGCCCCCGCTTCATGGTCGGCGGTCTCGCCGCACGGACGCTCGCCGAGTACACCGTCAGCGCCCGCGTGCTGTCGACGCAGCGCTACCGCTTCGGCCGCACGGCCGCGCTGGCGCCGCTCGACTTCGCGCTCGGCTGGGGACGCATGACCGAGCCCGCCGTGCTCGACCGCCTCGACATCCGTCAAAGCGGGCGCTGGTACTTCTGGCGCTACCAGGGCGCGCCGCCGCTGCCGCAGGACGAGATCGTCCGCTCCAGCGCCAACGTGCATCTCATCCCCGCCGATCGGCAGGTGGCGGACGCCCTGCGGCGCGCCAGTCCCGGGCGCACGGTGACGCTGCGCGGCTATCTGGTGCAGATCGGGGCCACCGACGGCTGGCGCTGGACAAGCTCGCTGCGGCGCGATGACAGCGGCGACGGCAGCTGCGAGCTGATGTACGTGCAGGCAGTCACCGCGCCATGAGCATGCTGCTGACCCGCGCCGCCACGGCAGCACTGGCCGTGTTGCTGGACCGCCTGTTCGGCGAGGTGCCGCGCGGCCATCCGCTGGTCGGTTTCGGGTGGCTCGCCGGGCGCATCGAAGGCGCGTTCAACCGGCCATCCGGCGCCGACCACACGCGCCGCTTCGCCGGCATCGTCGCGGTGCTGATCCTGGTAGGGCTGCCTGCACTGCTGCTCGGCGCTGTAGTCCAGCATCCGCTGGCGGACGCCTTGGTGCTCTATTTCACGCTTGGCTGGCGCAGCCTTGGCGAGCACGCGGGTGCGGTCGAGGCGCCGCTCGAAGTCGGCGATCTGCCCGCCGCGCGCGAGGCCGTCGCGCGGATGGTAAGCCGGGACTGCGCGCAGCTCGATGCGGGTGAAGTGGCCGCGGCGACGGTGGAGTCGGTGCTCGAAAACGGCAACGACGCGGTGTTCGGCGCGCTGTTCTGGTTTGCCGTGGCGGGTGCGCCGGGAGCGCTCGCCTACCGCCTCGCCAATACGCTCGATGCCATGTGGGGCTATCGGAACGAGCGCTTCGCCCGCTTCGGCTGGGCTGCGGCGCGGCTCGATGACCTGCTGAACCTCATCCCGGCGCGCCTGACCGCGCTGGCCTATGCGCTGTGCGGCGACACGCGGCACGCGCTCGACGACTGGCGCACGCAGGCGCGCACCTGGAAAAGTCCCAATGCCGGGCCGGTGATGGCCGCCGGCGCTGGCGCGCTTGGCGTGCAGCTGGGCGGCCCGGCGCGGTATCACGGCGCCACCCAGTGGCGCCCACCGCTCGGGCACGGCCGCGCGCCCACGGCGGCGGACATCGGCCGGGCGCGGGCGCTGGTCGATCGAGCCCTGGCCCTCGCGCTGTGCATCCTCCTGGCCGTCGGCCTGCTCACAGCATGAGCGTCCTGGCGCACGGCGGTGGCGTGCTCGCCGCCGCCCGCCGCTACGGCATTCCACCCGACGACTGGCTGGACCTGTCCACCGGCATCAACCCGCGCGGCTATCGTTTGCCGCGTGTGCCGCCGGCCGTCTGGCAGCGCCTGCCGCAGGACGAGGACGGACTCATCGACATCGCCGCCGGCTATTACGGCTGCGCCACCCTGCTGCCCGTGGCGGGCTCGCAGGCCGCCATCAGGATGCTGCCGCGCCTGCGCCCGCCGGGCCGCGTGGCGCTGCTGGCGCCGATGTACGCCGAGCATGCCCAGGCCTGGCGCCACGCCGGCCACGCCGTGCGCGAATTGCCGGCCGACGCGCTGCTGGACACGCGCGAGGCCGACGTGGTGGTGCTGGCAAACCCCAACAACCCGACCGGCGCATGTTGGGCGCCACAGGCGCTGCTCGCCTTGTACGACCAGCTGCCGCGCGACGCCTGGCTGGTGGTGGACGAGGCTTTCGTGGACGCGACCCCGCATATCAGCCTCGCCGGGCACTGCCCGCGGCCGGGCCTGGTGGTGTTGCGCTCGCTCGGCAAATTCTTTGGTCTTGCCGGCGCGCGCATGGGGTTCGTGCTCGCCTGGCCGCAGTTGCTCGAACGGCTGGCCACAGAACTCGGCCCGTGGACACTTGGTGGCCCGGCACGCTGGGCCGCCGCCCGCGCGCTGGCGGACCGCGCATGGACCGTCAACACGCGCCGGCGCCTGGCCCGCGATGGCGAGCGCCTTGCGCATCTCCTCGCCAGCCACGGCCTGCCACCCGCCGGTGGCAGCGCGCTGTTCGCGTGGGTTCAAGACCCGCACGCCGCGGCACTGCACGAGGCGCTGGCCCGACGCGGCATTCTGACGCGCCTGTTCGAAACACCCTCCAGCCTGCGCTTCGGCCTGCCCGGCACCCCTGCCGACTGGCGGCGACTCGACCGGGCGCTGGCGGATTGCCGTGCGCAACGGCGATGAATCGGCCCGTCCGGCCCGCCTTGCTGCCCGGTCCGCCATTGCTCGTCTGGCGTTTTCCCGCGCCCCGACTGACGCTTTCGTCGGCGCCCGTCGGCGGCGGGCTGGCGCGGGTGGGCTGGGTACTGAACGCACAGGTGCCGCCCGATTACGCGCGCACCGATCTTGCCGACCACGTGGCGGAACTGGCGGCGCTGCATGCCCTCACCGGCCCTGGCTGCGGCCTGCTGACCGCGGCGCCCGTGGCCAACTGGGTGCGCGGCATGGACGGCGGCGTGATTGCCGATGCCACGGTCGGCGTCACGCGCCCCACGTGGGCGGCCGACGCCGACGACGCCATCAGTCCGTGGCATCCGGGCACCATCAACATCGTGATTCAGGTACCGGTGCGCCTGAGCGAAACCGCACTGGTCGGCGCCGTGGTCACCGCCAGCGAAGCCAAGGCACAGGCCCTGCTCGAGGCCAGCGTGCCCGGCACCGGCACAGCCAGCGACGCGGTGTGCGTGCTGTGCCCGGCCAGCGGGCCGGTCGAGCCCTTCGCTGGACCACGCTCGACCTGGGGCGCGCGGCTCGCCCGAGCGGTGCACGCGGCAGTGCGTCGTGGCTTGCGGTCGGCCTGACGGGTCGCCCTGTGGCGGGGCGAATCGATCATCGGCCAGTTCAGAAATGAGAGAGCCGGCCACGAGGCTGCGGTCACCGAGCCGACCACAGCGGCCTGTGTGGACTGCGTCGCCGCCGCCTTTCGCCGCGCCGAATTGCCGATACGCCCCCGTCGCCGCGCCAGCGGGGGTACTATCGGCCGCCTTGCAAGCAGGCCGCAGCTGCCTGATTCTCGTTCCGCAGCCCACGGACAACCGGTGGCTGCGCGGGTTACCCAAGCGACCCTCGGCAAACGCTCAGCTCGCCCACACCTCCGCCCGCCGCGTGCGCGTACCGTCCGGTACTGATCAAAGATGACCAAGCTGTTTCGCGCCCTGCTGTCCAGCCTTGTTGGCGCGGTGTTCCTGTTCACGCTCGCCGCCGTGGCGTTTTACGTCAAGCTGGAACGCAAGCTGCCGTCGGTCAGCGAGCTGGAGCAGGTGCAGCTCGCCCAGCCGCTGCAGGTCTATACCCGCGACGGCAAGCGCCTGGCCGAATTTGGCGACGAGCGACGCATCCCGATCGACCACCAGAACCTGCCGCCGGTGCTGGTGCAGGCCATCCTGGCCGCCGAGGACAGCCGGTTCTTCGAGCATCCGGGCTTCGACAGCCGCGGCCTGACCCGCGCCGCCTGGGAGCTGGTGCGCACCGGCGAGCCACAGCAGGGCGGCAGCACCATCACCATGCAGGTGGCGCGCAATTTCTTTCTCAGTCGCGAGAAAACCTTCAACCGCAAGGCGCGCGAGATTCTGCTGGCGGTGCGCATCGAGCAGAACTTCAGCAAGGAAGAGATTCTCGGCCTCTACGTCAACAAGATTTTCCTGGGCGAGCGCGCCTACGGCTTCGGTGCCGCGGCGCAGATTTACTTCGGCCGCCCGCTGGAGCGGCTCGACGTGGCCGAGATCGCGCTTCTGGCCGGCCTGCCGAAGGCGCCATCACGCGACAACCCGCTGGCCAACCCTGAGCGGGCGCGCGAACGACGCGACTACGTGCTCGCCCGCATGCATGCCCTGGGCTACCTCGAAGACGACGCCTTCCAGCGCGCACTGCGCTACCCGGACACGGCGGGCCGGTTCGGTTTCATGGCCGAACTCGAGGCCCCCGACGTGGCCGAAATGGCACGCGCCTGGGCCGTCCAGCGCTACGGCGAGGCGGCCTACACCAACGGCTACCGCATCTTCACCACCATCGACAGTGGGCAGCAGATCAGCGCCACTCGCGCGCTGCGGACCGGCCTGCTTAACTACGACCGCCGCCACGGTTACCGCGGTCCGACCGCGCATCTCACGTCGGCAGAGCTGGCCGATCCGGCCCAAAGACTGGCCTTGCTGAACCGCCTGCCACGCCCCGGCGAGCTGCGCGCGGCGGTGCGCCTCGCCGACGGCGACTATCTGCTGTCGCCCCAGGGCGAGGTGGTGGCCGCCGCGCATATCGACGCGACCAGCCTCGGCCGGCAGTTTCGGCCCGCTACCGGCGACGTCGTCTACCTCGCTGCTACCGGGGACGGCTGGGAGCCGGCGCAGCCGCCAGCGGTCGACGGTGCGTTCGTGGCGCTTGAACCGACCACTGGCGCCATCACGGCGCTGGTCGGCGGCTACGACTTTCAGCGCAGCAAGTTCAACCGCGCCCTGCAGGCCAAGCGGCAACCCGGGTCCACCTTCAAGCCGTTCATCTACGCCGCCGCGCTGGCCGCCGGCTACACCGCCGCGTCCGTCATCAACGACGCCCCTGTCGCCTACCCCGCCAACGTGGCCGGCGGCTATTGGCGGCCCGAAAACTACACCCGCCGGTTCTACGGCCCGACGCGCCTGCGTGAAGCGCTGGCCCAGTCCCGCAACGTGGTGGCGGTGCGGCTGCTCGATGCGGTGGGCGTCGACTTCACGCGGCGTTACTGCCTGCGCTTCGGCTTCACGCAGGAAAGCCTGCCGCCGAACCTGTCCCTGGCGCTCGGCACCGCGTCGCTCACGCCGCTGGAACTTGCCGCCGCTTACGGACCGCTCGCCAATGGGGGCTACCGCATCACGCCGTTCTGGATCGAACGGGTGCTCGACGCCCAGGGTGGCGTCGTCTGGCAGGCGCCGCGGGTCGTGCCCTGCGATGCCGAATGCGACAGCGTCGCCGGCGATGAAACGCAGGCGGCGCCGCGCGCGATCCCCGCCACCGATGCCTACATCCTGAACTCCATGCTGCGGGACGTCATCGCGTCCGGCACAGCGGCACGGGCGCGAAGCCTCGGCCGGCCGGATCTGGCCGGCAAGACGGGCACCACCAACGACGCAAGGGACGCCTGGTTCGTCGGTTTCAACCGGTCGCTGCTGGCCCTCAGCTGGGTGGGTTTCGACCAGCCGCGCTCGCTGGGCAAGGGGGAAACCGGCGCCCGCGCCGCGCTGCCGATATGGATGGATTTCATGGCCACCGAGTTGGCGCGCCACCCGGTGATGTCCGCCCAAGTGCCGGATGGGATCGTGTCCATGCGCATCGATCGCCACACCGGCTTGCGCGCCCAAGCCAGCGACCCGGACAGCATGTTCGAATGGTTCAGCGCGGATCGACTGCCCGCAGCCGGCGATGCGCTCGATCAGGATCTCGCTTCCCCACACCCACCGGCTGAAGCCACCCTTTTCTAACTGCACTACAATGGGGCACTCCATGCATCGCGCGCACCATGCTGATCGCGGCCAGCCCAAACGTCACGTGAATAGCACTTGCAGTGCAGTCGCCCGGCCTTGGCACACTTGCTGCTGCCTCGTCGCGGTGCGCGGGCGTCGCCGATGAGGGCCGCCTGAGCGCAATTGCTGGCGCCGTTTTTTCGACCGCACCGTTCATCCATCCGCCAAGGAGCCTTACTTAATGTCAGCGTCCGATGTGCTCAAAACAATCGGTGAGCAGAGCGTCAAATTCATCGACCTGCGCTTCACCGACACGCGCGGCAAGGAGCAGCACCTCACCATTCCCTCCAAGGGCATCGATAGCGATTTCTTCGAACGCGGCATGATGTTCGACGGCTCGTCCATCGCCGGCTGGAAGGGCATCAACGAGTCCGACATGGTGCTGATGCCGGACGCCGTCACCGCGGTGCTCGATCCGTTCACCGACGAAGTGACGATGAACCTCACCTGCGACGTGCTGGAGCCGCACACCATGCAGGGCTATGAGCGCGACCCGCGCTCGGTGGCGCGCCGGGCCGAGGCTTACCTGCAATCCACCGGCATTGCCGACACGGCATTCTTCGGGCCGGAGCCCGAGTTCTTCATTTTCGACGACGTGCGCTGGGGCGCCGGCCTGTCCGGCTGCTTCGTCGAGGTCGACTCCGAGGAAGCGCACTGGCGTTCCGCCGGCAGCTTCGAAAGCGGCAACAAGGGCCACCGCCCGCGCGTCAAGGGCGGCTATTTCCCCGTGCCGCCGGTCGACTCGCTGCACAACATCCGCACCGCCATGGTCCTGGCAATGGAAGAAATGGGCCTCGATGTCGAGGTTCATCACCACGAGGTGGCCACCGCCGGGCAGTGCGAGATCGGCGTCAAGTTCAACACGCTGGTGCGCAAGGCCGACGAAGTCCAGATCCTGAAGTATGTGGTCATGAACGTGGCCCACAACTACGGCAAGACCGCCACCTTCATGCCCAAGCCGCTGGTTGGCGACAACGGCAGCGGCATGCATGTGCACCAGTCCCTGTCCAAGGGCGGTGTGAACCTGTTCGCCGGCGACAAGTACGGCGGCCTGTCGGAACTCGCGCTGTACTACATCGGCGGCATCTTCAAGCACGCCCGCGCGCTGAACGCCATCACCAACCCCGGCACCAACAGCTACAAGCGCCTGGTGCCGGGCTTCGAGGCGCCGGTGATGCTGGCCTACTCGGCCCGCAACCGCTCGGCCTCGGTCCGCATCCCGTGGGTGTCCAGCCCCAAGGGCCGGCGCATCGAGGTGCGCTTCCCGGACCCGACCGCCAACCCGTATCTGTCCTTCGCGGCGCTGCTGATGGCTGGGCTCGACGGCATCAAGAACAAGATCCATCCCGGCGAGGCGATGGACAAGGACCTGTACGACCTGCCCCGCGAAGAGGCGAAGGCCATCCCGCAGGTCTGCCATTCGCTCGACATGGCGCTCGACGCGCTGGACGCCGACCGCGGCTTCCTCACCGCCGGTGGCGTGTTCACGGACGACATGATCGACGGCTACATCGACCTCAAGATGGAGGACGTCACGCGCCTGCGCATGACCACGCATCCGGTTGAATACGATATGTACTACAGCAGCTGACGATGCCCGGGGGCCTTCTCCCGAGGGCCCCCGCTTGCTCCGGTCGGTGCCAGTCCGGAACTGAACGCCCATGATCAACACCCGCCGCCTGTTCGTGTGCGTCTTGCTGTTCGCCCTGCCCATGTCGGCAGGCGCCACGCGGGTGTACAAATCCACGGCGCCTGACGGCAGCACGGTTTTTTCGGATCGGCCGAGCCCCCAGGCGACCCAGATCGACATCACGCCGTCGCGACCGGCCGCGCCCCAGGCCGCCCCGGCGCCCGCCGAGCCGGCGCCCGAACCCGTGGCCGAGCCGAGCCGCCCGGTCTCCTACAAGACCTTGCGCATTACCCAACCGGCGAACGATTCCGTGCACTGGTTCGCCGAGGGTCCAGTGGCCGTGGCGGTGGACATTGCGCCACCGCTGGCCGAAGGACACCTCCTGGTGCCGATCCTGAACGGGGTGGCGCAGGGCGACGGCGTGGCCGCCAGCGGCTTCAACCTGTCGGGTCTCGACCCCGACACCTACAGCCTGACGGTGGCGATTCGCGATGCCGCTGGCAAGACACTGAAGCAGAGCGCCGCCGTTCGTTTTCATTTCAAACGTCAATCGGTGAATCTGCCGTCCCGTCGCCCGCCGCCGAAACCCGCTCCCTGACGACCGACCGGCGACACGACGCCGCCAACATGCCCCGTTCGTCCGCAAGCAAAGCCCCCGTGCCGCCCCTGAACCCGACCGATTCCGCGCCCGGCAGTGTTCTCGACAGCCTGCGGACCGCGGTTGTCGTGGTCGATGCCATGCACAAGGTGAGCTACCTGAACCAGGCTGCCGAAGAACTGCTCGGCGCCAGCACCCGCCAGCTGCGCGGTCAGCCGATCGATAACCTGCTGCACGACACCGCGCTTGGCACGGTAATCAGCGAAACGGTCGAGCGCCAGCAGGCGGTGCTGCGTCACGATCTCGATTTCGGGCTGCCGGGCGGCCCGTCCCGGCGCTTCGACTGCTGGCTGACGCCGCTCGACGGTCCGCAGCGGGGCGGGCTGGTCATCGAGATTGCCGCGGTCGGCACACTGGGCGACACCCAGCGCGAGAACCACCTGCTTGCCCAGCAGGAGGCGAACCGACTGATGCTGCGCGGCCTGGCGCACGAGATCAAGAATCCCCTTGGCGGTCTGCGCGGCGCGGCGCAGCTGCTGGAACGCGAGTTGGCCGACCCGGACCTGGCGGAGTACACGCAGATCATCATCGGCGAGGCCGATCGCCTCAAGAACCTGATCGACCGCATGCTCAGCCCCGGGATGGCGCCGGAGATGGCCCGCGTCAGCGTGCACGAGGTCCTGGAACGCGTGCGCGCGCTGGTCGCCGCCGACCTGCCGCCCGACCTCAACGTCGAATGCGACTACGACCCGAGCCTGCCCGACCTGTGGGGCGACCGCGAGCAGCTGATCCAGGCGCTGCTGAACCTGGTCAGGAACGCCGTGCAGGCCGTCGACGAAGGCAACCGCCGCCCCGGGCAGGTGTTGCTGCGTACGCGGGTACGCCGCCGCGTCACCATCGCCGGGCGGCACCACCGCCTGCTGGCCCAGGTGGACGTGGTCGACAACGGCCCTGGCGTGCCGGAGAACCTCCGGGAGCAGATTTTTCACCCGCTGGTGACCGGGCGGACCACCGGCACCGGCCTTGGCCTGTCGATTGCGCAATCCCTGATCAGCCGGCACGAAGGCTGCATTAACTTTCACAGCATGCCGGGCAACACCGTGTTTTCCGTGCTGTTGCCCCTCGCCGGAGAACGCCGATGAATCGCCAGGAACGCGTATGGGTGGTCGACGACGACCGCTCCATCCGCTGGGTGTTGTGCCGCGCGCTGCAAAGCGCCGGCTTTCAGGCTATCGAATTCGAAGACGCCGAGCGCGCCAGCGCGGCGCTGGCCGGCAACGAGCCGGACGCCATCGTGTCCGACGTGCGCATGCCGGGCCGCAGCGGTTTCGACCTGCTGGCCGAGCTGCGCGAGCGCGCGCCGCAGGTGCCGGTGATCATCACCACGGCGTATCCGGACCTCGACAGTGCGGTGTCGGCCTTCCAGGGTGGCGCCTTCGAACACCTGCCGAAGCCGTTCGACGTCGACGACGCCGTCGACCTGGTCAGCCGCGCCATCGCCCAGCGACGCGAAGCCGCCGAGCCGACGGAGCACGCTCCATTGGCCACGCCGTCCGACATGATCGGCTCGGCGCCGGCCATGCAGGAGGTGTTCCGTGCCATCGGCCGCCTGTCGCGCTCCAGCATCAACGTGCTCATCACCGGCGAGTCGGGAACGGGCAAGGAACTGATCGCGCGCGCCCTGCACCGCCACAGCCCGCGCAGCGGCGGGCCGTTCATCGCGCTCAACATGGCGGCCATCAACCGCGAATTGTTGGAATCCGAGCTGTTCGGTCACGAACGCGGCGCCTTCACCGGCGCGCAGGCGCTGCGCCGCGGGCGCTTTGAGCAGGCCCATGGCGGCACGCTGTTTCTGGACGAAATCGGCGACATGCCGGCCGAACTGCAAACCCGACTGCTGCGCGTGTTGCAGGAGGGCGAGTTCTACCGCGTCGGTGCGCACGCGCCGCTGCAGGTGGACGTGCGCGTGATCGCCGCCACACACCAGAATCTCGAGGCGCAGGTACAGGCCGGCAAGTTCCGCGAAGATCTGCTGCATCGCCTGAACGTGGTCCGCGTGCGCGTGCCGCCGCTGCGCGAGCGGCGCGAGGATATCCCCGGGCTGGTGCAGCATTTTCTCGCCCGCGCCGCCCGGGAACTGCAAGTCGACTGCAAGACCGTGGCGCCCGAGGTGGTGGCCCGCCTGGCCAGCTTCGACTGGCCGGGCAACGTGCGGCAGATCGAAAACGTGTGCCGCTGGCTGACCGTGATGACGCCAACGCAGGTCGTGCGTGTGGACGACCTGCCGAGCGAGGTGATCGGCACGTCGGCAACCGTGGACGAGGACTGGCAAAGCGCGCTCAAGCGCAGCGCCGCGGGACGGCTGGCCGGCGGCGAGCGCGGCGTGATGAACGACCTGACACCGGCTTTCGAGCGGCTGATGATCGGCGTCGCGCTCGACCGCACCGGCGGACGCCGTCAGGAAGCCGCGCTGCTGCTTGGCTGGGGCCGCAACACGCTTACGCGCAAGATCAAGGAACTCGGCATCGCCGACGAGTGAGGGACGCGCTGGGCGTTCAGCGTTTCTTTCGGCGGCGCCGCGGGCATGTCCCGCGACGCGGCAAGTCGAGAAATTCCAAGGCCGGAATTTTCAGCATTTCCCCAGAAACGGCCCGCCTCATTCCAGTGTGGCGGCGTCCAGCTCCAGCAGCACGGGCGCGTGGTCCGAGGGCCGCTCCAGGCGGCGCATGTCGATTTCCACCCGGCACGCGCGGCAAGCCGCCAGCACCGGCGCACTCGCCAGGATGTGGTCGATGCGCAGGCCGTTGTTGCGCCGAAAGCCCGCCCCGCGGTAATCCCACCAGGTAAACACCTGCTCGGCCGGATTCAGGCGCCGAAACGTGTCGTCCAGCCCCAGTGCCGTGATGCCGGCCAGGGCTTCGCGCTCGGCCGGACTGACCAGCACCTGCCCTTCCCAGGCCGCCGGATCGTGCACGTCGATGTCCGCCGGGGCGATGTTGAAATCGCCCATTACGAGCAGCTTTGGCCAGCGCTGCAAGGCCGTTTCGAGATAACGCCGAAAGTCGGCCAGCCAGTCGAGCTTGTAGGCGTATTTCTCGGAGCCGACGCTGCTGCCGTTGGGCACGTAGGCATTCACCACGTGCAGCGGCCCGAACGAAGCCGCCACGAAGCGCTTTTGCTCGTCCGGCGGCCGGCCGGGCAAGGCCAGCAGCGTCTCGCCCGCCGCCTGCCGGCTCAGCACGGCCACGCCGTTGTAGGTGGGCTGCCCGGTGAACGCCGCCTGATAGCCGGCCGCCGCCAATTCCGTCTGCGGAAAGTCGGCGTCGACCACCTTGGTCTCCTGCAGGCCGACGATGTCCGGCTGCACGCGGGCCAGCCAGTCGAGCAACTGCGGCAGACGCACGCGCAGCGAATTGACGTTCCAGGTGGCGATCAGCATGCGAGTGCCCGCGCAGCGAGAGGGGCCCGGAGCTTACCGTGTGGGCAGACACTGACAATTCCAGCCATGGAATTTTCAGTTCGACGCATCGCGGCAGCACTGTAGCGCTGCGCCCCATGGATCAAGAGCTTGCGCCCTTGATCCATGGGGCGTCCTGCCCGGGACAGGAAGCGCTGAATAAATCTAGCGGCGCGACCCGCGGTGCGACCGCCCCGCCGACGGCCCGCCGCGCCCCGGTGCCCGCGCCTGCGCCTGTCTTGCCTCGGCCGCGGCGTGTGGCGACGGCTCGTAGCCCGGCAGCACCTGCGGGGCGATGCGCTGCTGCACCAGCCGCTCGATGTTGCGCAGCAGGTCGAGCTCGTCCGGCGATACCAGCGAGATGGCGTGCCCGGCCCGACCGGCCCGCCCGGTGCGGCCGATGCGGTGCACGTAGTCGGCAGGCACTTCCGGCAGGTCGTGGTTCACCACCAGCGGAAGCTGGTCGATGTCGAGCCCACGGGCAGCGATGTCGGTGGCCACCAGCACGCGCACATTGCCGTTCTTGAAGCCTTCAAGCGCCCGCGTGCGCGCGCCCTGGCTCTTGTTGCCGTGGATGGCGGCGCTCTTCAGGCCATCGGCATCCAGCTGCTCGGCCAGGCGGTTGGCGCCGTGCTTGGTGCGGGCAAACACCAGCACCTGCTGCCAGTTGTTGCTGCCGACCAGCCAGGACAGCAGTTCGCGCTTGCGGCCCTTGTCGACGGCGTAGGCGACCTGGTCGATCTGGCTCGCCGTCGAGTTGCGCGGCGCGACGTCGATCTCGACCGGCTGCTGCAGGAACTGCGACGCCAGCGCCCGGATGTCGCTGGAAAAGGTGGCCGAGAACAGCAGCGTCTGGCGCCGCTTCGGCAGCAGCGCAAGGATGCGGCGGATGTCGCGGATGAAGCCCATGTCGAGCATGCGGTCGGCTTCGTCGAGCACCAGAATCTCCACCCGGTCGAGCGTACAGGTGCCCTGCTGCAGGTGGTCCAGCAGCCGACCCGGGGTCGCCACCAGCACATCGACGCCGCGCGCCAGCGCGCTGATCTGCGGGTTGATGCCGACGCCGCCGAAGATCACGGCGCTGCGCAGGCGCAGCCCGCTGCCGTAGTCCTTAACGCTCTGGCCGACCTGGGCCGCCAGCTCGCGCGTCGGGGTGAGTACCAGCGCGCGCACCGACTTCGGCCGGGCCGGCTGATCGTGCGCCGCCAGGCGTTGCAACATGGGCAGCGAGAAGCCGGCGGTCTTGCCGGTGCCGGTCTGTGCGGCGGCGAGCACGTCCTGGCCGGCCAGAATGACCGGAATGGACTGCTGTTGGATGGGTGTAGGGGTGTCGTAGCCGTGCGCGGACACGGCCTGACACAGCTCGGCCCGCAGGCCAAGAGTGGCAAAAGGCATTGAAAATCCTGGGTTGGGCCTGCGCCGGGCAAGCCAGCGTACGGTCCAGGCGAGATGGGATGACAGCGGCCCGGAGCGGGCTGATGCAGACGCGGCGCGGACCGAAGCGCACCGACGAAGGGTGCGCAGTGTAGCGCATCGGAGGCGCTATTCTTGGACGCACCCGTCGCGCGCGCCCAACACCGCCTCCCCAATGTCGCGAGCCAACCGCCGCAACTACTACCGCGTGCTGCACGTGCAACCGGATGCGCACGCGGCGGTCATCCGCACCGCCTACCGCACCCTGATGCAGAAGCTGCGCCTGCATCCCGACCTCGGTGGCGATGGCGCCGCCGCCAGCCTGATCAACGAAGCCTACGCCGTGTTGTCCGACCCGGCCCGGCGCGCTGCCTATGACGCGCAGCTCGACCTGCGCCGTGCCCGCGCCGCCTCCGGCCCGCCAGCGGACGACACCGGGTCAGACGGTCCGCCCCGGGCAAAGGCGCTGAGGGCGCCCGCGCTGCGGCCGGGGAGCGAGCACTTCGCCGCATGCCCCTTCTGCGCGGCGGTCTTGCCGGCACCCGGGCACCTTCCAGCGCGCTGCGCGGGCTGCGCCAGCCCGCTGACGCCGCCACCATCGGCCGGACACATCACGGCGAGCCGGCGGGCGTTCGAGCGGCAGCACGTGCACACGACGGCCGAATACTTTCTGCGCGGCGACGCCGCCCCGCGGCCGGCCACCCTGCAGGACTTCTCGCCCCACGGCGCGCAGCTCACGGCGGCCGAGGCCACGCCCCTTGGCCAGACCCTGGCACTCAAGACCCAATTGTTCGACGCGCTCGCGCGGGTGGTCGAATGCCAGCCCGCCTCGCCTGCGTCGGGGCAGTGGCTGCTGCGGCTCGAATTCCTGACGCTGGCCCTGACCGCGCCCACGGGCAGTCTGGTATCGACGCAGGTCTGACGCCCGGGACGGATGGTCCCGGCATGAATTCAGCGCGCCGGCCCTTGATCCCGTCCGGGGCGTCCTGCCCCGGGCGGGAAGCGCTGAATCAATCAGCGCTTCCCTAGCAGCAGCGCTTCACCTTGGCCCAGGCCGCCTCCTGCCGCTCGCGGAACCAGGTACCCCGGTCGAGCGGCGCGCAGTCCGGATGCGCCGCCGCATGGTGGGCCAGATAGCGCTCATACGCGTCGTCGCCGGACACCGCGCGCAGCCAGCGCCACAACATGCGCAGCGCCCTCATGCCCGGCCTCCCGCCACCGCCACACCGGCGCCCGCGCGCAGGTGACGCAGGCACACCCGCGCCGTGTCGGCCAGGATCAACCACAGCAGACCCACGAACAGCACCGTGAGCCAGCCGTCGAGCCGCATGTTGAAAATCAACTGCGGCGCCACGGCGGCCTTCTCCGGCGGCAACACGCCACCGGCGAGCTTGGCCGCCAGATCGTTCGCGCCGGCGAAAAAGCCCAGACGCGGATCGTCGCTCATCACCTTCTGCCAGGAGGCGGTGCTGGTGACCGCCGTGAGCCAGGCCAGCGGCAGACCGGTGACCCAGAAATATCGCTCGCGGCCGGACTTCACCAGGATGGCGGTTGCCACGCACAGGGCGATGGCGGCGAGGATCTGGTTCGAGATGCCGAACAGCGGCCACAGGATGTTGACCCCGCCCGCCGGATCGATCACGCCGATATAAAGGAAGTAGCCCCAGGCGGCGACGAAGACGCCGCTGCACAGCAGCACCGAGGGATACCAGCTGGTGCGCCCCAGCGCCGGCACGAAGTTGCCGAGGAAGTCCTGCAACAGAAAGCGTCCCACGCGCGTGCCGGCGTCGAGCGTGGTGAGGATGAAGATGGCCTCGAACATGATGGCGAAGTGGTACCAGACCGCCAGCAGCCCCTGCCCGAACGCGTTGCTGAAGATGCTGGCCATGCCGACCGCCAGCGACGGCGCACCGCCCGTGCGGCCGAACAGCGTCGCCTCGCCCATCTCGCGCGCCAGCTCCTGCATCTGCTCGAGCGCCACCGGGAAACCCCAGGACGAAATGGTGGCGACCGCCTGCGCTCCCTCGCCCACCACGCCGGCCGCGGTGTTGATGGCGAAGAACACGCCGGGCTCCAGCACGCAGGCGGCGATCAGCGCCATCATCGCCACGAAGGACTCCAGCATCATGCTGCCGTAGCCGATCATGTGCACGTCGCGCTCGTCGGTGAGCAGCTTCGGCGTGGTGCCGGAGCTGACCAGCGCGTGGAAGCCCGAGATCGCCCCACAGGCGATGGTGATGAACACGAACGGGAACACCTTGCCGGCGAAGATCGGCCCGGTGCCGTCCACGAACGAGGTCACCGCCGGCATGTGCAGCACCGGGTTCAGCCACACGATGGCGACCGCCAGCAGCGCCACGGTGCCGAGCTTCATGAACGTGGACAGGTAGTCGCGCGGCGCCAGCAGCAGCCACACCGGCAGCACCGCCGCGGCGAAGCCGTAGATCATCAGGGCATAGGCGATGGGCACCGGCCCGTGGTCGAACCAGACCCGCAGCGTCGGGTGCTGATCGATCCAGCCGCCGCCCCATACCGCGAACAGCAACAGCGCAATGCCGATGGCGCTGCCCTCGAGCACCCGCCCGGGACGGATGGTGCGCATGTAAATGCCGACCAGGACGGCGATGGGGATGGTCGCCGCCACCGTGGCCGTGGCCCAGGGGCTGTGCTTCATGGCGTTGACGATGATCAGCCCGAGCACCGAGATCAGGATCACCAGAATCATCAGCGTGCCGACCAGCGCCGCCGCGCCGCCGATGGGGCCGAGTTCGTCGCGCGCCATCTGTCCCAGGCTGCGCCCGTCGCGGCGGGTGGAGGCGAACAGGATCACCATGTCCTGGATGCAGCCACCGAGCACGGCGCCGATCAGGATCCACAGCGTGCCCGGCAGATAGCCGAACTGCGCGGCGAGCGTCGGCCCCACCAGCGGCCCGGGTCCGGCGATGGCCGCGAAGTGGTGCCCGAACACCACCCAGCGGTTGGTGGGGACGAAATCGCGCCCGTCGTTGATGCGTGTGGCCGGCGTCGGCCGGCCGTCCACCAGCAGCACCCGCGTCGCCACCCAGGCGCCGTATACGCGATAGCCGATCGCATACACGCACACCGCCGCGGCGATCAACCACCAGGCATTTATGGATTCCCCGCGCGCCAGCGCGATGCCGCCGAAGGCAAACGCGCCAAGACCGACCACGGCCAACCAAAACACCCACCGCGCAAGCGCCGTCATGAATCCTCTCCCCATCCCCGGGCGCGCCGCCGTGGCGCGCACCCTGCAATGCTAACCGCCGCGCGCCCGGTCGCGGATGGCTTGGGAGATGCTGAAAAATCCCGTCCCCGGGATTTTTCAGCTCGCCGCATCGCGGTACACGCCCGCGATGCGCTCCCTGGATCAATAGCTTGCGCCATTGATCCAGGCCGGGGCGTCCTGCCCCGGACGGGAAGCGCTGAATAAATCAGCGCTTCCCTTGGCGCCGCTTTTGGCCCGTTGCGATCACGAGATGCGCCGCAGCCACGACCGGCCAGCATTTACAGCGGACCGCGTGTTGCGACATTCTCGCCAGGCGCGAGGCGAAAGAACGACCGGCCGTCACGCACCAACCCGCAACGGCTCGGCCGTCTCGGGGTCGGTGCTCACGGCCAGGAACGACCCGCGGCTTCAACCTGAGGAGGGAATCACCCATGCTGATGCGCAGTAACGAACCGGACTGGGATGCGCTGATCGACGAACCGCGGGCCCGCGTCGGCCGCAGCGTGTTCGTGGACGAGGCGATCCACGCACTCGAAATCGAGCGCATCTTCGGCCGCTGCTGGCTGTTCCTCGGCCACGAGTCGGAAATCCCGAACCCGGGCAACTACGTGACCCGCCGCATGGGGGACGACCACGTCATCGTCATGCGCGGGCCGGATGGGCGCGTGCGGGTGTTCCTGAACACCTGCTCGCACCGCGGCGTGAAGGTGTGCCGGGCAGATTCGGGCCACGCCCGGCAGCTCATCTGCCCCTACCACGGCTGGACCTACGACACGGCCGGGCGCCTGCTGACCACGGGCTTCGACGACTTCTACGCCGGCAAGCTCGACAAGGCGGCCGCAGGTCTGAAGCCCGTGGCGCAGACCGACACCCACGGCGGCCTAATCTTCGCCACCTTCGACCCGCAGGCGCCGAGCCTCGGCGACTACCTCGGCGACGCGCGGTTTTATCTCGACACCTACTTCAACCGCACGCCGGGCGGCATGGTGGTGCTGAGCCCGCCGCAGCGCTGGGTGGTGCAGGCCAACTGGAAGATGGGGGCGCTGAACTTCGGCACCGACAACCAGCACCTGTACCCCACGCACTTCGGGCCGACCGCGCTCGAGCTGATCGGCGCGCCGTCCAAGGCCGTCATCGCCGCGCTCGGCGCCAGCCACCAGGTGACGATGAGCGGGCACAGCACCGTCAACACCGTGCTGCCGCCGGATCAGGTAATCCCGTTCTGCGGCCTGCATCCGGACCTGGTGCCGCTGTACGAGCGCACGCTGTCGGCCGCCCAGCTCGACATCCTGCGCCGCAACGTGGTCACCGTCGGCAACGTGTTCCCGCACCTGGGCTGGATTCAGCCGGCGCTCGACGTGGAGCGCAACGGCCAGCCCGTGGCCGGCGGCACGCTGCGTGTGTGGCAGCCGATCGGCGCGCACGCCATGGAGATCACGTCCTGGTACCTCGCCGAGCGCGAGGCGGCGGACGACTGGAAACAGCGCGTGCTCGAAGCCGGCGTGCGCGGCTTTGGCATGAGCGGCGTGTTCGAGGAGGACGACGTCGACGTCTGGTCGTCCGTGAACAGCGTCTGCCGCGGGCGCCAGGCGCGCGCCGAGGCCGCCAGCTTCGAAACCGCGCTCAACTTCGCGCCGGTCGACGACTTTCCCGGCCCCGGCACCGCCTACTACCCCATGCTGCCGGAGAGCGTGCAGTTCAACCTGCTGCGGCGCTGGAAGGCGCTGATGGGCACGCCCTGAGCCGGAGATGACGATGTCCGACGCCCTGTTCGCCCGCGTCTACGAGCACCTGACGGACGAAGCCGCGCTGCTCGACGCGCGCCTGTACATGCAATGGCACGCCACGCTCGACCCGGCCATCCACTACAGCGCCTACGCCCACCTGGTGCGCATGCAGGGCGAGGAAGTCCCGCTCGGCCCGCCGCTGTTCCTGGAGAACCACGCCAGCCTACGCACGCGCTGCGAGCAGCTGACCACGCCCGGCCTGAGCGTGTCCGACAACCCGCCCGCGCCCACGCGGCACTTCGTGACCAACGTGCGCCTGCGCCCGAGCGACACGCCGGGCACCTGCCGCGCCGACAGCTACGTGCTCATCTACCGCACGCGCGGCACCGACCTGCCGCCGTTCTTCCTGACCGCGCTGCGCGAGGACGAATTCACCGTCACGCCCGACGCGCTGCGCCTGCGCCGCCGGCGCGCGCGCTGCGACGACGCGGTCATCACCAGCCGCAGCCTTAGCTTTTTCATCTGACGGGTCGGCAGGCTGTGAGCGAGCGATTGGCCAGGGCGCGCGCGTTGCGGGCCTCATTACCGAAGGGAACGTTCCGGGCGCAGGACATTGACACCTATAAACGCGAGGGGCGGAAGTGATTGCTGTGGCCAGCCCACGTAGATGCGGTTCGTGCCTCACCGCATCCTTCGCGGGCTGGCCAGTACAGCGCCTTGTCAAGGCGCATTGTAGGGTCCAAGAAAACGCTCGCCATTGAAATGAATAAGGTGGGATGGCGCATCAGCCACCCATACCTCGGTTTCCCATGCAATATCACCAAGGTATCTGCCCAGGACAGACCGATTCGGGAAGGCGGTCACATAGACCAGACCGGCGGTCGATCCGGCGAACAGCTTCGCCAGCTCGACATGACGCTTGCCATCGACCGGGCCGTGACTGGTGACGGACTCAACCAGCAGCAGCCAGTTTTTCGCGGTGAAATGCAACACCACGTCGGGCATCTTGCCGTGTGAATCAACATCAACGCCAAGGCCGGCCAACAAGGGTGCGTCGAAGTAGCCCCACTTGTCGCCCGTATCACCGGCATAGACAAGCACGCTGCCCGGCGCGAAGCGCGGAGCGAAGTCCTCGATGATGGACCGGATCAGCGCGCTATGCTCGCCGGCGCTGAGAGAGATTTCCTTGCCCGGTGCAATCTCGACCGGGATACGGCTTTGCTCCCGCTCCTTGGCATAGCGGGCAACCAGCGTTTCCCGCTCGGCCAGATAGGCAGTCAGGCTGTCATGCCATGCCGGCGTGCCGAAGGTACGCAGCAGGGCCAGCGCGGCCGGCTCGATTTGATAGACGGCCTTGGGGCTGTTCACTGGCCGATCGGGCATGTCCGGGTTGTAAAGGGCGATGCCAGCATCACAGAACTGGTGCATGGTCTGTCGGCGGAACGTCTCGCGGGTATTCGGTGCGTACTCCTTGCCGTAGTGCTCGCGCGCCCAATCCATGATAGGCGTTATACCGACAAGCGGGTCCCGGGCCTCCGACCACGGCTTCCCCGGCGGGAGGTCGAGCAGCGCCAACAGGCAGAACGCGGAACGTTCATTCTGTTGTGCACGAGGCAGCCCAAGTGAAACGAGAATCTGATGCGCGGCCTTGATGTGGCGGCTCTTCTTGCTGATAGTCATTCGGCCACGGCCCTGAACATGTCGTCTATCTTGCTCTGCGTGAGGACTTCCTGTTGCATGGCCCACTTGCCCAGCTCCATCAGGATTTGACGACTGGGGTACTTCATCAGTTTGAGGTCAGTCGCATTGACTTGGGTATGGCCGTTGAAGCGCCGGAAATTTTCATCGACCGCGGTCGTGTTCAGAAACACGGCCAGCCCGCGCGCCAGCTCCTCGGGCAAGCCATGCTTGTGTTCGTGGAACAGGTTCAAGTGGTTCTCGAAGCCCAATACAGGCACCTCACCGAAAGCGCGCGGCTCGACCACGCTCGCCATGATGCGGCGCTTCTCTTCCTTGGACGAGAAGCGGCGAACCACACAGTAAAAGCCGTTCGGGTACAGCCATTTTTCAGTGTCGGCATTGCGTTCGATGGCGTTGGGCTTATTCAATCCCTCGATGGGCCACCTGGCGCCGGCGCTGCTGAAGTGACCGGGATACAGCAGGGGCGCCGTACGCTCCCCCGGCATGTCGCGCAGGTGTTCTTTCAGCCGGAAATCAACCACTGGCCCGGTCGACACCTTGATACCTAGGTCGGACAGCGTGCAGCAGATCGCCGGGGATAGCTCGATGGCGTTTCTCGCCGCGGACGTGGGAATGTGAATGAACCGCTCCGGGTCATCCTGTAATACTATCCGGTCGAACGGGTGTTCGTGGGTCATGAGGTCGGCGAAGGTGTCGTCGGTCGATGTCGAAATCGTCACCGGCCCCTGTTCGCCATCTCGCTCCAGGCGAATGATGACATTCTCTTGCAGAACCCCGTCATCCTTGAAGGCCTTGTTGCGTGACTCGAACAGGTGCATATGGCGCACTGCCGCTCGCTCGAGGATGAAGTCGCGGAACGGGCGGTAATACGGACCATTACAGAAACTGCGCGGGATGATAGCCACGATCTGCCCGCCCGGTGCAGCCCGGGCAACAGCCAGCGCAACGAAGGCGCTATACAGGTTTACCGTCTCGATGCCAACACGGCGCAGGGCCAGCCGGTGAGCGGAGGCGCTGTTAATTTTCTTGTAGGGCGGGTTAAGAATTGCGTGTGAGTAGCGCTCTATGGACGGCGAGAAAAGGCTGCCCGTCAATGATTCGACTGCGGCATGAATAAAATCGTCTTGACGGATATTCGCAACAAAATCGCCCCCATGGTTGTATCTATCCATAGTATGCGCCAAATGCTCTATCAAGGCAGGATCAAGCTCGAAGGCATCCACGACAACTCGTCTGAAACGAAATCCACCACTTCTCCATCGCTGCAAAAAGGCTGCCGACAGCGCACCTATTCCCGCACCCGCATCCAGCAGCCGGCAGCAACCTTCTCCATCTGGGAAAAGGCCTGCCATGAATGCAGCCGTCCTTTCAGGCGTGAGAAACTGACCGAGCAGCGACTTTTTCGTCGCTTCGGTGCTCTGCGACAAGAGCAACCTTTTGTGTTCAATCGCTGATAACAATGCGGTGTTCCCCTGTTTGTGCCTCAAGGGGAGCACAGCGTCGGGCGCCCGGTCAGCCATGACTGGCTTCGGCGTGGAGCTTGATCCCGAGCGCCCCGATGACCTTGAGGATGGTGTCGAAACCTGGACTGCGCTCGCCGGAAAGGGCCTTGTACAGGCTTTCGCGCGACAGCCCGGCATCGCGGGCAACCTGGGCCATACCTTTGGCACGGGCGATGTCGCCCAATGCCTTGGCAATGAACGCCGCATCGCCGTCTACCTCTGCGAGGCACGCCTCGAGGTAGGCGGCCATTTCCTCGGGCGTTCTGAGGTGTTCGGAAACGTCGTAGCGAGTGGTCGTGGTCTTGGCCATGGCGCTTACTCCGATAGATTGCGGGCGAGGCGCAAGGCAGTCTTGATGTCTTTGGCTTGCGTGCTTTTGTCACCACCTGCCAGGAGAATGATCAGCTCTTGCCCCCGCTGCTTGAAATAGACCCGATAACCGGGGCCGTAGTTGATCCGCAACTCAGACACACCTTCACCGACGGGCTCGACATCACCGGGATTCCCCGCCGAGAGTCGCTCTATCCTGGCCTGGACACGCGCCCTTGCCTGAATATCGCGCAGGCCGTCGAGCCAATTCGCAAAGTCGTCCGTCTTGCGAATCTCGATCATGGGCCGAATGTAGCCCGTTGGCTACATAACGTCAATGGCGACAACGATGCTTGAAGCGAGCGCACCAGCAAGGAAACCGGATTGCCCCCCCGCCGTCGTCCCGACGAGTTCGAGTTCACCCCCGAGCGGAAGCAGGCGAAGGCTGCCGGAGCGCGTCGGGTGGCACGAAGGGTTGCACGTCACCGCCGGCCTGTAAGAACTACAAGCGCTCGGCCCAGTAGCCGGGCTCGCGGTGCTGATGAGCAATGGCGTAGATGTGCGGGCCGGACCCGGAGGGTTCGTAAATGACCGAGTAGGGGAAGCGATCGAAATGGTATACGCGCAGGCCGTAGTCCCCATGGGACCCTCGTGCTTCGTTCTCGACCAACAGATCGCGCATGCGTTCGAACTCCGCGAGGAACGCCTCGGCGACAGCGCGACTCGCATGCCTCGCGTAGTAGACCGCGGCCTCGCCGAGCTCAGCTTCGGCATCCGGGTGAAGCCAGTAGGTCACCCGAGGCGCGCGCGAACCCGTGCAAGCGCAGTATCTCCCGGCGCCAGGGCAACCTTGCCCGCACGAACGTCCTCGCGCCGGGCATTCGCTGCCTTGAGCCAAGCGTCCTGGGCCGGCGACCGTGGTTCAAAGCTGGCAATAAGGCGCTCGACGAGCTTGGCTCGGTCTTCCGGCGCGAGACATAGGGCCTGGGCAGCGAGGTCTTCAACGGGCGTTGACATGATGAACCTCATGGGCAGGGCAGCAAGAGCGCCACATCATGGAGGGCCCGTGCAAGTGAAGCAACATTGGCGATACCCAACGTTCAGATTGATGGGCCGCCGCTCCGCGGCGCCCCCCGAACGCGAGGTTCGCCCCGAAACGCCCCCAGTTGGAGGCACAGAAGCCAGGCGGAGAAGCCTGAAACCGCGACGAGTGAAAGCCAAAGAACAGGGCCGCGACGCGCGAGCCGACAGCGCGGGCGCTCGCCCCCTACCCGCCCGCCGCCGCCAGCGCCTGGTCGATATCCCACAGGATGTCATCCACGTGTTCGAGGCCCACGGACATGCGCACCATGTCCGGCGGCACGCCGGCGGCGAGTTGCTGCGCCTCGTCGAGCTGGCGGTGGGTGGTGGACGCGGGGTGGATGATCAGCGTGCGCGTGTCGCCGATGTTGGCGAGGTGGCTCATGAAGCGGGCCGCTTCGATGAAGCGCACGCCGGCCGCCATGCCGCCTTTCACGCCAAATGCCAGCAGCCCGGAAGCGCCGCGCATCTGGCGCTGCATGAGCGTGTGTTGCGGGTGGTCGGGGAGACCAGGGTAGTTCACCCAGTTCACGCGCGGGTCGCCCTGCAGGAATTGCGCCACGCGCAGGGCATTGGCGCAGTGGCGCTCCATGCGGATGGGCAGGGTTTCGATGCCCTGCAAAATCTGCCAGGCGCTCATCGGCGCGAGTGCCGCGCCGTACACGCGCAGCGTTTCCATGCGCGCGCGCATGGTGAAGCCGAAGTCGCCGAAGGTCTCGTAGAACTTCACGCCGTGGTAGCCGGGCGAGGGCTCGGTCATGCCCGGGAACTTGCCGTTGTCCCACGGGAAGGTGCCGCTCTCGACGATGACACCGCCGAGCGTGGTGCCGTGGCCGCCCAGATACTTGGTGGCCGAATGCACCACGATGTCCGCGCCCAGCGCGATGGGGTTGCACAGAAACGGCGTCGGCACGGTGTTGTCCACCACCAGCGGCACGCCGTGGGCGTGGGCGATGTCCGCCACGGCGGCGATGTCGAGCACCGTGAGGCTGGGATTTCCAAGCGTTTCGGCGAACACGGCGCGGGTGTTCGGGCGCATGGCGGCGGCAAAGGCGTCCGGCGCGGTGGCGTCCACGAAGGTGGTCTCGATGCCCAGGCGCGCCAGGTTCACCGCCAGCAGCGTGACGCTGCCACCATACAGCGCACCGGCCGCCACCACGTGGTCGCCGTGGTCCAGCAGCGTCATCAGCGCCATCGCTTCCGCCGCCATGCCGCTGGCCGATGCCACCGCCGCGCGCCCGCCTTCGAGCGCCGCCACGCGTTCTTCCAGCGCCGCCACGGTGGGGTTGCTCAGGCGCGAATAGACATTGCCGAAGGTTTGCAGGTTGAACAGCGAGGCCGCGTGGTCCGCGCTGTCGAACACGAAGCTGGTGGTCTGGTAGATGGGCAGCGCGCGGGCGCCGGTCTCGGCGTCCGGCACCTGCCCGGCGTGGATGGCCAGCGTCTCGGGCCGGAAGGTGTGATCCGCCATCGTCCGGCCCTCAGCGCCCGCGCCGGGCGGAAATCACCCGCGTATTCACGCCGGCGAAATGCAGCCCGCCGAACAGGCGCGCGTGCTCGATCTTGACGCAGCGGTCCATCACCGAAGCGAGCCCCGCCGCGCGCGCCAGGGCGTCGGCTTCGTGGTTCGTCACGCCGAGCTGCTGCCACAGGCACTTGGCGCCGATGGCAATCGCCTGCTCGGCAATCGGCAGCACGTCTTCGCTGCGGCGGAACACGTCCACCAGGTCCACCGGGTGCGGGATGTCCGTGAGGCTCGGGTAGCAGCGCTCGCCGAGCACCTCGTCGTAGCGCGGATTCACCGGCACGATGCGGTAACCGTGCGCCTGCATGTACTTGGCGGCGAAGTAGCTCGGCCGGTGCCATTCGGCCGACAGCCCGACCACCGCGAGGGTACGGCAGTCGGTCAGGATGCGGCGCAGCGTGGGTGCGTCGGTGCTCATTGGCGAAATGGTAGCAACCACCTGCCGCACGTAGCCAAGACGCTTATGTAACGATTCTGTAACAAAGAAGCCGGTACGCTCGCTTCCTTTCCGACCTGGCACTGCCGCCGGGCCTAGCGCGAGAGCCTCACCATGCAACTTTCCGTAACCGCCCTCGACGGCGACCTCGTCCACGTGACGCTCACCGGACGCATGGATACGCTCGGCGCGGACAAAATCGCCCTGCCCTTCACGGCTGCCGTGGCTGCGCGCATGGCGCTGGTCGCGGTGGATCTGGAGCAGGTCGACTTCCTGGCGTCGGCCGGCCTTCGGCAATTTTTCGCCGGCGCACGCGCTCAGAAACAGCGTGGCGGCCACGTGGTGTTGGTGGCCCCGCAGCCGGACGTGCGCTCGGTGCTGATGGCCACCGGCGTACCGGCGATCATTCCCGTCTACGACACCCTGCCAGAGGCCCTAGCCGCCCTGCGCGACCACGCGGCGCACTGAGGCCAAGCGCCTGGCGGCCACAGGCGCCGGTTGGCCTGCCAGCGTCGCATATTGCAGGACTGCCACCGGAAACGTCCGGCGACGCTGCTAGACTCCCGGCAGTCCATAACCTGCCTCGCATCGAGGGTTAGCAGCGATGAAGACGATGACGTCGGCAGAACGCGCCGGCGGCGTGGTCCAGATCAGCCTCACCGGCCGGATGGACATCCCGGGCGTAAAGGACATCGAGGCGCCCTTCACGATCGCGACTGACGCCCAGGGCGCCTTTGGCTCGACAAGCCAGTCGCTTCTGGATTGTCTCGCCCCGGCCGCGCTGCGCCGGCGACGCGCGAACGCCACCGGGCGGCGGCAGCGGATTCCGCACCCCCACAGGCCGGACAACGTCTGCAAGGCAACGCGGCATGGAACCTGAAACGCACGGGGAGTCAGGCAAACCGGCTCTGCCGTCGCGCGCACCCGGCGCCCGGCGCTGCACGCTGCGGGCCGAGTACTCGTCCCTCGCGGAACTCGCCGATTGGTGCGCAGAGATGGCTGGCATCTACCGCCTGAGCCGCGAGTGCGCCAATGCCGTGGACCTGTGCCTGTCCGAGCTGGTCACGAACGTGATCGACTACGCGTACGCGGCGGACGGCGCAAGTCCCATCCTGGTCGACGCCAACCTCTACGAGGGCCAGTTCGAAATCACCCTCTGGGACGCCGGGCCGCCGTTCAACCCGCTCGATCATGCCCCGCCACCGGCGGTGACCGATCTCGCCGAGGTGCGCATCGGGGGCCTCGGTATCGATCTGGTGCGCAAGTTCACCAGCACGGTCGGCTACGCCCGCGTGGGCGCCTGGAACCGGCTGCGTTTCACACCGATTGCCCAGTGAGCCGATGACCGGGCCCGGCGTCAACGGCAATCCGGCGGGATTCGCGCGTCAGCGCGTGCTGGTGGTCGACGACAACCCGCTCAACTGCGACCTGCTGGTGCGCCGCCTGAGCCGCATGGGCCTGGAACTGATCGACGTCGCCAACGACGGCGACGAGGCGCTGGACCGCCTGCGGGCGGAACCCTACGACCTGGTGCTGCTGGACGTGATGATGCCGGGCCGCGATGGCCACGGCGTGCTCGCCGCCCTGCGCGAGGAAGGCCAGTTGCCGCAGCTGCCGGTGCTGATGGTGTCCGCCGCCGACGAGATGGCAGGCGTGGTGCGCTGCATCGAAATGGGCGCGCAGGACTACCTCACCAAGCCGATCAACGCGCCGCTGCTGGAAGCGCGTGTACGCAGCACGATCGAGCGCTCGCTGCTGCGCGACCGCGTCGCCGAGCAGCTGGAGCGTACGCGCCGCGACCTGCTCGCGGCGCGGCGTCTGCAGCTCGCCATGGTGCCGCCGGACCACCACCAGCCGGGCGAGCATGGCGCGCTGCGCGTAGCCACACGTCTGGCGCCGGCGCGCGAGATCGGCGGCGATCTGATCGACCACTTCACGCTCGGCGATGGCCATTACCTGCTGGCGCTGGGCGATGTTTCAGGCAAGGGCGCCGAAGCGGCGCTGTGCATGGCGCGCACGGTGAGCCTGCTGCGCGCGCTCGGCCGCCAGCACTGGCAGACGCTGGCGGATCCCGAGCAAGCGGTGGCCGCCATCGTGGCCGACACCAACGAGGCCCTGTGCGAGGGCAACGACAGCGCCCTGTTCGTGACGCTGTTCGTCGCCATCGCGGACCTTGGCACCGGGCGGCTCAGCTATGCCTGCGCCGGCCATCCGCCGCCTTACCTGTGTGCCGATGGAGCCGTGCGGGCGCTGGCCGTTGCGCCGGGTCTGCCGGTTGGCGTCATCCCGGGATTTCGCCCGGCCGTCGAGACGGTCGACGTACCGCAAGGTGCCTGTCTGCTGGCCTTCTCGGACGGCGTGACCGAAGCAATGAACGCCGACGGCGAGCTGCTCGGCCACGGGCGGCTGGAAGACTTTCTGAGCGCCTGCACCGACCTGTCGCCCGCCGGCGTTCTGGCGGCGGTCAGCGCCGGCATCGACGCGTTCGTCGTGGACGCCGAGCAGGCGGACGACATCGCCATGCTGGCCTGGGCGGCTAGCGGCTGAAACCCGGCCTGACGCCGTGGCCGCGCCTCAGGCGTCGTAGCTGCGCAGCATCCGCCCCGGCCGCACGCCCTCGCGGTAGGCGCCGTTCTCGAACAGCACCCGGCCGGCGACGATGGTGGCGCGCACGCCGATCGAGCGCGTGACGAAGCGCCGCCCGCCGCCCGGCAGGTCGTGCGCCCACTCCTTGTCGCCGCAGGCCACGGTGTCCGGGTCGAAGATGACGAGATCCGCCGCCTTGCCGACCGCCAGCACGCCGCGGTCGATGCCGAAGAACTGCGCCGGGATCGAGGTGAGCTTGCGCACACCCTGCTCCAGCGTGAGCGCGCCCGTCTCGCGCACCCAGCGTTGCAGCAAATGCGTGCTGTAGCCCGCGTCGCACAGCATGTCGAGATGCGCGCCGGCATCGGAAAGACCGACCAGCAGACGATCGTCCTGCACGAGAGGCGTGGTGTCGGCGGCGTCGTAGTTGAGCGCCACCAGGTCGAAGGTGGTGCGCAACTCGTCCTCGACGGCGATCTCGACCAGCAGGTCCATCGGATCGCGGCCGCTGGCGTCGGCGAGCTCACGCAGGCTGCGACCGCTTTTGGCAATGCCCCGCGCCTGTTCGCTCGCGCCGTCGAGCACGGTGAAGCGGCTCCACATGTCGCGCCCGAAGGCCGGGATGTTCTTCAGATCATCCCGGAACGACTGCCGGAACCGGGGGTCGGCGTACGTGGCGAGCTTCTCGTCGCGCGAGAGGCGCATCACCGGCTGCCAGCTCGGGAACACGCCCAGGATGTAGGGATTGGCGAGATTGAGCTGAAAGCGCAGCGGCCGGCAGGTGGTTTGCGGCACCGCCATGTCCCAGCCGGTGATGTCCGCCACCGCGGCCATGCGCTCCTCGTAGGAATGCGGCTGTTCGGCGGCGTTGACCACGGCCAGCCAGGTCACCGGCCGCGTGCTCTCGCGCACCAGCATCTGCAGGAAATCGTGCTCCTCGTGGCTGACCACGCCGCCGAGCTTGAGCGTGAGCTCCACGTTGCCGCGCTTGAGGCCGCGCAGCACGCCGCACAGGGCGCGGTGCTCGTCGAGGCTGGCGTTGCGACACGCCACTGGCTTGCCGAGATACCCGACGTGCACGCCCTCGCGGGTGGTCGAGTAACCGAACGCGCCCGCCTCCATGGCGCCGGCGAAGGCGCGCGTCATGGCGGCGATCTCGTCCGGATTCGCCGCGCGTTCGAGCGAGGCGTCGCCCATCGCGTAGTGCCGCAGCGGCGTCATGGCCACCAGCGGCGCCACGTTGATGCCCAGCCCCCGCCGGTCGAGCGCGTCCATGTACTCGCCGAAGTGCTCCCACTGCCAGTCGATGCCGGCGCGCATCACGTCGAGCGGAATGCCCTCGACGTTCACCAGATCGCCCATCAGGAACTCGCGCATGTCGGCGCGCACCGGCGCCGCGCCGACCCCGCAGTTGCCCATCACGGCGGTGGTCACGCCGTGCTCGGCCGAGGGCGTGAGCAGCGCGTCCCAGGCGATTTGCGCGTCGAAGTGCGTGTGCGGGTCGACGAAACCCGGCGCCACCACCTGCCCCCGAGCGTCGATGCGCTCGACCGCCTCGCCGGCAGGCACCTGCCCCAGGGCGACGATGCGCCCGCCCCTGGCCGCCACACTGCCGGTGTAGGCCGGCGCGCCGGTGCCGTCGACGATGCGGGCGTTCTCGATCAACAGGTCATACATGGCTTGGCACTCCCCCGGAAGGGTTTGGGTGATGTGGGAGCGGCGCCCTCGCCGCGAACCGTCGGGGGCACTCACCTTCGGCCCGAGGGCGGGCCTCCCACACGACTGCGGACTCAGACGTGGTACAGGTCGAGCACGGTCGGGACGAAGTCGTTCATCAGCGTGATGCGCTTGCCGGCGATGCGCCAGCCATCGCCGTCGGCCACCAGCCGGTGCTCGTACAGGCCAAAGAAGGCGCCGGTCTGTTTCTGGCGGAAGTAGTCGACACGGAAGGACGACGCCAGCGTCATGCGGCCCGGCGCGTGGTCCAGCAGCAGGATGTTGCTGACCTGATGGCAGGTGCGCGGCAGCGGCACCGAGGCCGGCGAGGCGCCGGACACGAAGCGCTCCACCCGTTCCAGCAGCCGTCCGCGGCCGACCAAGTACAGCAGCGAGATTTCGCTCTGCGGGTCGGTGATCTGGGCGTGCTCGCCGACCCAGGACGGCGCCCACAGCACGCAGTCCTCCGCGTACAGCGCCAGCCAGTCCTGCCACTGCTGGCGGTCGAGGTAGTAGCCCTCGCGGTACAGCAGCTCGCTGCCCGCGGCCAGCAGCTCGGCCCGGCTCACCGTGCCACCCCGGTCGCCTCGGCCTGCCCGCGCTGCATCTGCTCCAGCCAGCCCTGGTAGACGCCCAGGTACACCGCCTCGCCCTGGATGCCAATGTTGCCGCTGATCGAGTGCAGGGGTTCGATGCCGACCGTGCGCGCCGCGTCATCCGGCCCGTCGCGCAGCAGCGCAAGACCCCGGTGGTAGCCCTGGTTCCACTCGACGCTGCGCGCCTGATCGCCGAGCTGACAGCGCTCGTAGATCACCGTGTCGTCGGGCGTCGCCACGCCGGTGGCGCTGAAGAAATCCTCGTACTGGCGGATGCGCAATGCGCGCGCCGCCGCCGGCTCGCCCTTGGGCGCCAGACAGAAGGCGTACACCTCGGTCTTGTCCACCGACACCGGGCGCAGCAGGCGCATCTGGAAGGTGGCGCTCTCCACCAGCAGGATGTTGGGGAAGATGGCCACCACCCGGCCGCTGACCATCATGTCGGCCTTGGCCTCGCCGAAGCGCTCGGCCATCTGCTGCCACAGCGCGTAGGACGGCCGGTCTTCGCGATTGCCGGCGCCGCGCAGCCACATGCCGCCGTGGCCGTGCGGGAAGGTGTAGTACGACACCTGCGCATCCGCGTTGATGAAGCTGTTCAGGTCCACCGAGCGGTTGGCGTCCCTGCCCGCGCGCTTGACGCGGTTCATGACCATGGTGCCGAAGCTCGCGTGCAGGGTCTTGGCGTGATAGATGTCGAGACAGTTCTCGAACACCATCTTCCAGTTGCCGCCGTAGGTGAAATTGGCGTCGCCGCGGACGACTTCGAGCCCCTGCGGCGACTGGTCGACCCAGGAGTCGATGAACACCGCGGCGCTGCCCAGATACTCCCGCAGCGGCATCACGTCCGGATTCAGACTGGCGAAGTAGAAGCCGCGGTATTCCTCCAGCCGGGCCACCTGCGGCAGGTCGTGGCTCAGGCTCCGGAACGCGTCCGTGTAGCCGCCGGCCGCCTCGTCGGCCACCTGCAGACACTTGCCGGTGCTGTCGAACATCCAGCCGTGGTATGGACACTTGTGGCGCTGCGTGTTGCCGGCCTGGGTGGTGGCCACCGCCGCACCGCGGTGCGCGCAGTGGTTCAGCAGGGCGCGCACCTGCCCATCGCCGCCGCGCTGCAGGATGATCGGCGTGCGGCCGACCACGCCGGTGATGAAATCGTGCGGCTGCGGAAGCTGCGCCGCATGACCCACGAACACCCACGAGCGCTCGTAGATGTAGCGCATCTCGAGCTCGAACAGCTCCGGGTCACGGAACAGGTCCAGATGCATGCGCAGCACACCCTCCTCGGGCCGGGCATCGACGTAGCGGGAAAAGTCCCGCAGCGGCCATTCGCGAACACGCGCGTCCATTTGTTTCTCCTCGATTATTGCTGTTTCGAATCCAGCCATGCCGCCGGAGAGGTTCTGTCGCCTCTCCGGCGGCTTTGCGGATTTGGCGTTTCCCGCCTATGCCCGCCTGCCCCTTGGAGTCAGCGAATCCCGTATTTGCGCAAACCGGCCGGGGAATAAATGGCTTGGTCGGGCGGGTTCACGAAATCCGGCGGACCACCACCCCGCGTGGCGCCGACGTTGAAGAAGGCATTCGCCGATGACTGCCGACCGTTGATGACGTCCATGTGGTTGTCACCCCAGAAGCTCAGCATCGGCACTTCATAGAACTGCAGCAGGTAGCCCTGCGAAACGCGCCAGAGCTGATCCTTCTGGTCGTACATCTCCGCGCCGGCGCCGGCCCAGCTGTCCTCGTCGTAGTAGACGGCCCGATGCGGCGACAGGTGTCGGAACTTCGGCTTCAGGCGCATCTCGATGACCCAGACGCGGTGCAGTTCATAGCGGATCGGCTCCGGGTTCAAATGTCCGGCCATGACCAGTTTCTTGAAATCGCCGTTCTCGGGTGCCGCCAATCGATAGCTGTTGTAGGGAATGAACACCTCCTTGCGAACCGGTTCGGAATACTCGTACCACTCCTCGTCACCGGTCATCCCATACATGGTGGTGGAATCGGCGGTCCGCAGACCGTCCGAGCCCGTGCTGGGGCTGTCGTAAAAGCCGATTTCCGGCGCCTTGCGCACGCGCCGCTGTCCGGGGACGTACAAATAGGCGTCGAAGTCCTGGGACGTGAAGTAATTGCAACCGGCGTACATGGAGCCAGCCTGACGGGGCGGTTCTATCATTTCCGACGAGCGGCACCACATGGCGCCGCCGTTGCGGGTGAACAACGGATCCTTGGATTTCTCTTCCGGTGTCATGTACTGGAACAGCAGCGACCGTTCGATCGCCGTCGTCTCGGCGAAGCTGCCGTCAGCGAAGGCATTGAACGCATAACCGCGCCACACGTACGACTTGCCGAAGAAATACATGCCGTGGTTGTAGACCGCCTCGGCGCCGTTGTTGGGGATCGGAAACGCCACACCGGGGCGGTAGGTGCTCGTATCGAGACAGCGATACTCCCGATCCGGTCCCGGCGGCGGGTCGCAGAATCGCGTTTTACTGGCGTTCCACACGGAATTTTCGTAATGCCATTGCGGCACCGCGGCGCTGCGATGCGTCGGATAGACGTTCATGTAAAACGTCTGTGGATACTTCTTCAACAGCGCGATCGTGCCGGGCAACAGGCGATCGGCATATTGCCGATAGTTCTGGGCGTTGATGGTGAATAGCGGCTTGTCATCCGCATAGGGATCGATATACCAGTCCCCTTGCTTGTAACCGGCCGGCGGGGTCGCAATACCGCCCTCCCAGGCCGGAATCGAGCCATCGGCGTTGCCGGCGCGAATGGCGCCCATCGGCGTCAGCCGCGTACCGGTGAGGCCGATCTCGGCGGCTTTCTCCGGGGATACCACCGCCGTGGCCGCTGTACTGACCGTAATCAGCAGTCCGCCCGTCAACACACGTATTGCACGTCTTGTCGTATCCACTGCGTTTTTCCTCCTCTTTTTGGTGTGCCGTTTTTCGATCAAGTGGGCTTCGACGCTACGGTTTTCTGCATCGGTGTCGGTGTTCCTGGCCGCGCCCCGCCGGAGGTCTCGGCATCAACAGGTAGGCGGCGCGCTACCGCTCGTCCGCATCACGGCGCGCTACTGCACGGCCCCTCCAGCGCCTGCCACGTCAAGGCCAATACCCGCGGCAGCTGCTCGAGCTGCACAAGGTGAGAAGCCCCGTCCAGCACGTCCAGCCGGGCGCCGGGGATGGCATCGCGAAAGGTGTCGCCATAGCCAACCGGGATCAGGCCGTCCTGGCGGCCCCAGATGAGCAGCGTCGGCGCCTTGATGCGCGGCAGGCGGCGGATCAGGCCCTTGTCCGGGATGGGCCACAGGAACTTGGCGGCGGCGTTCAGCGTGGACAGGCGCTGGATCAGCACCTCCACCTGCTCGTCCACGTTGTCCGGCAGGGCGCCCAGCAGTTCGGCGATCGGCGACTTCGGATCGACCAGCACGCGGCCGGCCAGCTCCTGCGGCAGCATGGCGAAGATGTCCGGCATGGGGTCGTTCATGTCGAACAGCCCGGCCGGAGCGATGGCGACCAGCCGCCCGACGCGGCTGGGGTCATTGGCCGCCAGCTCGCAGGCCATCATGCCGCCCATGGAATGGCCGATGACGTCGGCCCGGTCGATGCGCAGCGCGTCCAGCAGGTCGTAGTAGCTCAGCACCAGGTCCCACAGGTCGCGCACCTGGCTGATGTCGTTGGACTTCGACGTGCCCGGCAGGAACGGCGCGATCACGCGCCGGCGCTCGGCCAGCGCGGCCAGATACGGATCCCAGGCGAGACCGCCGGCGCCGTGCAGGAACAGCAGCGGCTCGCCGCTGCCGGCCTCCAGCGTGTCGATGGCCAGGCGCGCATTGACCTGGTAGGTGTGGGTGGTCGGTTCGGCCATGCGTGCGTCCTCAGGCGGCGCTGCGGCGGGCGTCCGGCGCCGGATCGCCAAAGCCGCTCGGCCAGAATGGCCGGTGATCCCACTCCGGCCACAGGTTCCGGATGTGCGGCAGCACGCCCTCGGCGAACAGGTGCAGGTTCTTGAGCGTCAGGTGCTGCGGCATCGAGCCGACGTGGAACAGCCAGATGAGGTTGCCGACGTGCAGCTCGCGCGCCGCCTCGACGATCTGCTCGCGCACCGTCTGCGGCGAGCCGGCGATGATGTAGCCGCTCTCGACCAGTTCCTTCCAGCCGAAGCCCTCGTCCAGCATGGCCTTACCGACCTTGGCCGTGCCGTCCAGCTGCGAACGCAGGCCGGCACGCAGCGAGGCCACGGTGCGGTAACCCGGCGCCTCCCAGAAGCGCGGGTCGATGTGCATGCACTTGGCGAAGAAGTACTTGACGTGCTCCTCGTAGTCGAGCTGTGCCTGGGCGTCGGTTTCCGACACGCAGATGAACTGCGCGTAGCCGGCGCGGTAGGGGTTGCGGTCCTTGCCGAGCGCGTCCGCCCGCTCCCAGAACGGCCCCATCACCTTCTTGGCGTACTTGTGGCCGAAGAACGACAGGTACGAGAACGAGTAGTCGTTGATCAGCGAGAAGTCGTAGGTCTCGACGCTGCCGCCGCCCGGAATCCACACCGGCGGGTGCGGGCGCTGGGCGGTGCGCGGCCAGGTGTTCACGTAGCGCAGCTGGTTGTACTTGCCGTTCCAGGTGAATACCTCGTCCGTGGTCCAGGCCTTCATCACCAGGTCGTGCGCCTCGTAGTAGCGCTCGCGCATCTCGGACGGGTTGATGCCGTAAACGTAGTTGGTGTCCATGGAGGTGCCGACCGGAAAGCCGGCGATGAACCGCCCGCCGGACAGCACATCCAGCATGGCCATCTCCTCGGCCACGCGGATCGGCGGGTTGTACAGCGCCAGACTGTTGCCCAGCACCACCAGCGAGGTGGTGTCCGAGCGGCGCACCTTGCGCGACAGGATCGACGCCATCAGGTTCGGCGACGGCATCAGGCCGTAGCCGTTGCTGTGATGCTCGTTCACGCCGACGGCGTCGTAGCCCAGATCGACCGCCGTTTCCAGCGCGTCCAGGTAGTCGTGGTAGTACTCGTGGCCCTTGCGCGGGTCGTACAGCGTGCGCGGGATGCTCACCCACACGCTGTCGTATTTCTGCTCGAAATCCGCCGGCAGGTCCTTGTACGGCATCAGGTTGAAGGCGACCGTCTTCATGCGCACTCCGGCAGGTGGCGACGCGGCCGCAGCGGCCCACCGCACTGCACGTGCAGTGCCGATCGGCGGTCTTCGGCGCTCTTGTGGCGTGACATGCGCTCGCGGCGTGGGGTGCCGCGGCGCCTCCTTAACGACTGTATAGCAGACGGCGCCCGTGCGGCGCCAGCGCGCCGTGCAAGCCGCGTTCCGGCGCCAGCAGGAGCAGCGCTACAGCAGAAACAGCGTTGCCAGACCCAGAAAGATGAAGAAGCCACCGGCGTCGGTGAGCGCCGTGATCATCACCGAGCCACCCAGCGCCGGATCACGCCCAAGGCGCAGGCGCAGCAGCGGAATGGCCACCCCGGCGGTGGCCGCCAGCAGCAGGTTCAGGATCATGGCCGCCGTCATCACCACGCCCAGCCAGAAATTGCCGTACAGCACCCACGCCAGCACGCCGAGCAGGCTGCCCCACAGCAGGCCGTTGACGCTGGCCACGCCCAGTTCCTTGCGCAGCAGGCGCTTGAAGGCGTCCGGCGACACCTGGCCGGTGGCGCTGGCGCGCACGATCATGGTGATGGTCTGATTGCCGGAGTTGCCCCCAATGCCGGCGACGATCGGCATCAGCGTCGCCAGCGCGACCAGTTTTTCGATCGAGCCCTCGAACAGACCAATGACGCGCGAGGCGACGAAGGCCGTCACCAGGTTCACCGCCAGCCACGACCAGCGGTTGCGCACCGAATCCCAGACCGACGCGAACACGTCCTCGCCCCCACGCAGACCCGCCCGCGCCAGCAATTCCGCCTCGCTCTCTTCGCGGATGAAGTCGACCACGTCATCCACCGTGAGCCGGCCGACCACGCGCCCTCGCCCATCCAGCACCGGCGCCGAGATCAGGTCGTAGCGCTCGAAGGCCTGGGCGGCGTCGCTGGCGTCGTCGTGTGGCTCGAAGCTGATGACTCCCTCGCGCCTCATCACGTCGCCGACCGTGCTTTCGGGATCGTTGAGCAGCAACGCTTCGAGCGACAACAGGCCCTTGAAGTGGGCTTCGCGGTCGACCACGTACAGCGCATCGGTGTGATCCGGCAGCGCCTCGAAGCGCCGCAGGTAACGCAGCACGGCCTCCAGACTCACATCCTCGCGCACGCTGACCAGATCGAAATTCATCAGCGCGCCGACCGCGTCCTCCGGATACGACATGGCGGCGCGAAGCTGCTCGCGCTCGGTCAGGTCGAGCGACTGGAACACGTCGTCTATCACCTGCGCCGGCAGGTCCGGCACCAGGTCGGCCAGTTCGTCGGCGTCGAGCGACTGCGCCGCGGCGCGCAGCTCGGCCGGGTCCATGGCTTCGATCAGCGACTCGCGGATCGCGTCCGAGACTTCGATCAGGATCTCGCCATCGCGCTCGGCCTTGACCAGATCCCAGACGAAACGCCGGTCTTCGAGCGGCAGCGCCTCCAGAATGAAGGCGATATCGGCCGGGTGCAGGCTGTCGAGGCGCTCCTGCAGGCTCGCCACGTGCTGCTTGTGGACCAGGTTCTCGACCAGGTCGTGGCGCGGCATTTCCTGCCGGTGGACCAGGTTCTCGACCAGCCGATGCCGGGCCAGCAGCTCCTGCACCTCGCGCAGATGCTGCTGCACGTCGTCGGCGGCGGGGGGCGCGGTTTCGGTCATGGCGGCGCGGACCGGGTCAGGGGCGACGCCAACGCGGACGGTCGGCGCACGCCGCCGGGATGACAGGTGGGGCTGCGCATTATGCCCGCCGATCCGGGGCCGGTCGCCGCCAAGCGATCGCTAGCGGCAGGCTTCCAGACCCACGCCTTGCCGCTTCAGAGCCTCCTGCGCCGTCTCCACCGCAGCCGGGGACGCGCTGATCTGCCAGCGCAGGCGAGCCTGCGCCGCGTAACGCTCCCTGACCTTGGCCTCGACGCCGTTGGCGGCCAACTGCCTCTGGCGTCGGCGGGCGCCGTCGGCCTGACCGTACACGCCAAGCGAAATGGTCGCCTCGCGCGCGCCGCCCACGCGGTACCAGTCCCGCACGCCGGCCGCCTTGAGCGCCTGCTCAACGCCCGCCACCGCGCCCGGCGCGCCGCTCCAGTAAACCCAATAACGCGGCCGCAGCGTGGATTTGACAAGCGCCTGTTCGAAGCCCGCGTCACGCAGGGCCGCCTCGACCCGCTGTTGCGCATCCGGCGCGAAGGCAGCGGTGCGAAAACAGGTCGGGCCGTCGGGCGCCTCGATCGGCGCGGCGGGCCGGGTTGCCGGGGCCGCAGTGGCCGCTTCCGCCACCGGCGCGTCGTCGACGGGGGTGGCGGCGGGCTTTGTCGGCTCCGGATCCTCTGATGCCGCGGTGGGTACTGGCACTGCCACGGTCGGCGCTGCGACCGTGGCGACGCTCGCATCCGCCGGTGGCGCGGCGGTTGGCGACACTGGCGCCGGTGTCGGGGCGCCGGCGGCCTCGTCCGTGGGCGCTTGATCGGCAGGCGCGGCCGGTGGCGTGTCGGCAAGCGCGAGCGGCGGAGGCAGGGCATCTTCCTGCACATCGAGCCGCGCCGGCGGCGACGGCAGCTCGCTCAGCAGTTCGAGACGCTTGGCGCTGAGCGTCGGCTGCGGCGCTTCGGGTCGGGACGTCGCCGGAACGCTGAAACCCAAACCCCACAACACCGCCGCCACGCCATTCAACGCCAGCAGCACCCAAACCAGCATTCTCATTCCGCCCCCCGTTCCAGTATCTGCGCCAAGCCTTCGAGCACCAGGTTTGGCGCCTGTCGCACCGGCCCGGGCCACAGGATGGCCTCGGCAACGGCCGCCGCGTCGCCCCCCGTCAACCACACCACGGCGTGCGGCAGGCGCAGCGCCCACACGCGCACGGCCCGCTCGATTCCACCGAGCACTGCCTGCCAGGCGCCGCCGGCCACAGCGCTGGCCGTCGTGTCGGCCGCGACCTCGGTCGTCAGGTCGGCATTCGCCGGCGGCAGGCCGGTGCGCGCGTAAAACGCCTCGGCCATCATCTGCGCGCCCGGAATGATTATCCCGCCCAGGTGCTGGCCATCGTCGCGCAGCCCATCCACCGTAACGGCCGACCCGCAGTCCACGATCACCGCCGCCTGACCGGGTTGTCTCGCCTGGACACCGACCAGAGCCGCCCAGCGATCGAAACCCAGTCGCGCCGGATCGCGGTACGCGCTGCGCACCGGGCCACAGCGCGCCGCGGACAGCGGCACGCTGACCGGACAATCCCAGCGGGCGCGCAGCGCGTTCTGCAGGGCAAGCAGCAACTCGCCCCGCGCCACGGCGGCAATGCCGACGCGCCGCGGCCGCGGCAAGCCGGACAACACCTGCGCGCAGAACTCGGCCGCATCCTGCCCACGCCAGACCGCGCCATCCGGCGCCTGCAGGCCGCCCTGCGTCCAGCCGGCCCACTTGAGGCGGCTGTGGCCAAGGTCAAACAGCAGGTCCACGCCCGGCCCTGACGGTTATCTCGCCTCCCCACAACGCGCGCCGCACGCCGTCACAGTCCACCAGCAGGGCGCCGCTGGCGTCGATGCCGCGCGCCACGCCGGCGATGTGCTCGCCCGCCCAGTCCACCTGCACCGGCTGTCCGGCGAGCAGGTCGAAGCGCGCATAGGCGTCCCGCCACGGCATGAGGCCCTGCGCCGGGTAAGCCGCCATGACCTTGGCGATCTCGCTCACCACGTGCGCCGCCAGGGCCGTGCGGTCCCACCGCCGGCCGGTAGCACGCGACAGGCTGGTCCACGGCTGATCGATTGCCGCGCCGGGCGCATCGTCCATGTTCACGTTGAGTCCGATACCTGCAACCGCCCAGCACGGCCCCTGCGTGTCGCCTTGCAGTTCGATCAGGATGCCGCCGAGCTTCTGGCCGCCACAGAGCAGATCGTTCGGCCATTTCAGGGAAAGGTCGCTCACGCCAAGCCCGGTCAGCAACTGCGCCAGGGCGGCGCCGATGGCAAGGCTGAGCCCCGCCAGCACGGCGGGGCCGCTGTCGTAGGCCTGCGCCACTGACAGATACAGATTGCGCCCGAACGGCGAATGCCATGACCGTCCGCGCCGCCCGCGGCCAGCACTCTGATGCTCGGCCAGGCAAACCCGCTCGGCCTGTCCGGCGCCGATGCAAGCCAGCAGATGGGCGTTGGTGGACGGCAGCGTATCGAAATGGGCGATCTCGCCGCGCGCCGCCGCCGAACCGGCCAACAGCTCATGCAGGCGCGGCACGTTCAGCAGATCGAGGCCACCGGCGACGCGGTAGCCGTGCGTGCGCCGCGCCTCGACTTCCACCCCCCAGCGCGCAAGGCCCTGAATCTGCTTCCAGACCGCCGCCCGGCCGAGGCCCAGTTGTCCGGCCAGCACGGTGCCGGAATGCCAGCCGCCGTCGGCCAGCCGGCGCAGCAGGGCGAGACTGGTGACTGAAGGCTGCGACATGCGGGGGGCGGACCTGATCGACCAGGGGGCGTGCCCCGAACACGATTCGAACGTGTGACCTTCCCCTTAGGAGGGGGACGCTCTATCCATCTGAGCTACCGGGGCGCCGACAGTGCCCGAAGGGCGGCCGGAACCTTACCCGAAGCCGCGCGGGCGCGTCCACAGGCCGCTCAAGCGGGCAGTTCGACCAGCGCCCACACCGCGCCGGCGGCCAGCGCCAGGCAGACCACGGCACGCCGCAGGGGCGCCATCGGCCCGACGGCATCCTGGTAATCGCCGGCCGGCTTGCGCCCACTGAACATGGGTTTCAGCAGGTTGTCGCCGCGCAACAGGTAAAGCAGCACGGCCGCCACGTGCAGGCCGACCGCAGCCAGCAGCAGGTTGAAGTTCGTCTTGTGGATGCCCGTCAGGAAACCGCTCATGTCGCCCGACACCAGGCGCACCAGCGGGCCCTGGTACATGATGTCGTCGTCGGCAAACAGGCCGGTGCCGACCTGTACGGCCACCAGCAGCAGCAACCCCAGCACCATCCAGCCCCCCAGCGGGTTGTGACCGAGGTAATGCAGCGGGTTTCGGCTGAACCAGGCGCGCAGGTAGGCGAGCACGGCGCGCGGCCCCCGCACGAAGCCGGCAAAACGCGCGCTGCCGCTGCCCACCACGCCCCAAAGCAGCCGGAACAGCAGCAGCGTCAACACCGCGTAACCGCAGCGCATGTGCCACTGCATGTACTCGATGCCGGCTTCGGCCGTGGCCCAGGCGGCCGCCAGCAGAGCCGCCAACGCCCAGTGGAAGACGCGCACCGGCCAGTCCCAGACCGTGGCGTGTGCATTTGGCGCGGCGCGGCCGCGGCGCCCGCTCGGTGGCATCTGCGTCGTCATTGGATTGCCCAGGGCTTGTGCTAGCGTGCCCGCCCGGTTCGCGCCCCGAGGACTCGACCGAACTCCCGATGCATCACCGAACGGGCCCGGCGAGCGCCGGATTATGCCGAAAGTTCCGGAACCGGCCGCCCGCCGCCACACTGCAAGCACCCACGAGCCGACCCTGCGCCCGGCGCCGAGGACTACCCCCGCGTGCACCTAGCCGACATCACCATGTTCTACGCGCCGACCAGCGGCGGCGTGCGCAGTTACCTCACCAACAAGCACGAGTACCTGTCGGCGCAAGCCGGCGTCCGGCACAGCGTCCTGGTTCCGGCCAAGGCCAGCTCCAAACATGACGACCTGCATACCCTGCCCGCCCCGCCTCTCGGTTGGACCGGGTACCGGGTGCCGCTGCGCGGCACGCCGTGGACACAGGCCCTGTGCCGGCTGCGACCGGACCTGATCGAGGCCGGCGATCCGTATCGTCTGGCCTGGGCCGCGCTGGCCGCCGGGCAGCGCCTGGGCGTGCCCGTGGTCGGTTTCTACCATTCGGACCTGCCGCGTCTGCTCGAAACGCGTTTCGGCCGGCCGGCGCGGCGTCTTGCCGAGCGCTACGTGCGGCGGCTCTACGGACACTTCACGCAGGTGCTGGCGCCGAGCCGCGCGATGGCCACGCAGCTGCAGGCGCTCGGCGTGGAACGGGTGCGCGTGCAGCCGCTCGGCGTCGATGCGCAGGCCTTTCACCCGCGCCATGCCGATGCAGCCCTGCGCCGCCGCCTGGGGCTTGCGCCGGAGGTGCGGCTGCTGGTGTTCGCCGGCCGCGCCGCGCGCGAGAAGAACATCCCCCTGCTGCGCGCCGCGGCACGCGCGCTGGGACCCGGCTACCACCTGCTGCTGATCGGACCGGGCATGCCGCGCGGGCGGGACGGCAACGTGACCGGGCTGGACGGCTTCATGTCGACCGGCCAGCTCGCCAGCCACCTCGCCGCCTGTGATGCGCTCATTCACGCCGGTACCTACGAGACGTTCGGGCTGGTGGTGCTGGAAGCGATGGCGAGCGGCCTGCCGGTGATCGGCATCCGCGCCGGGGCGGTACCGGAACTGGTCGTGCCCGGCACCGGTGAGCTGGCCGCCGAAGCACGTGCCGACGCTCTGGTGGACGCGACGCGCACGCTGTTCAGCCTGGATGCCGCCGCGCTCGGGCGACGCGCCCGTCGCCACGTCGAGGACCGCTACGCCTGGGCGCAGACGCTGGCCGGCTTGCTCGCAAACTATCGTTGCGTGGTCGGCGCAGCCGCCCCGCATGCCGGGATGTCGCATGCCGCGCGGTAACCCGCCGCCCGCCGTGTGCGTGGTGCTGCACGACGTGGCGCCCCAGACCTGGGACCGCTATCAGCCGTTCCTGCGGCAGATGGATGCGCTCGAGGTGCCGTTGACGCTGCTGGTGGTGCCGGACTTTCACCGTGCCGGCGATCTACGCCAGCACCCGCGATTCGTCGCCGCGCTCGACGCGCGCCTCGCCCGCGGGGACGAGATCGCCCTGCACGGCTACTTTCATGCCGACGATCAGCCGCTGCGCGGTGACCCGCTCGATTTTTTCATGCGCCGCATCTACACCCGCGAGGCGGAGTTCTACCGCCTCGGCGCCGCCGCGGCGCGCGCGCGTGTGCAGCGTGGTCTGGACCTGTTTGCGGCGCTCGGCTGGCAGCCGACCGGCTTTGTGGCGCCGGCCTGGTTGCCCGGCGCCGGAACGCGCGCGGCGCTCGCCGGCCTGCCGCTGCGTTACACCAGCACGCGAGACACGCTGGTGGACCTTCGTGCCGGGCGCATCCACCGCGCTCCGGGACTCACCTGGAGTGCGCGCGGCCGCTGGCGCCGGGGCGCCTCGCAGCTTGTAAACTGCGTTGGCCGGTATTGGCACCGTGATGCGCCCCTGCTGCGTCTTGGCCTGCATCCGGCCGACATGGACCACGCCCGCGCCCAGCGCTTCTGGACCGAAACCCTCGCGCAGCTGCTGACCCGCCGGACGGCATTCACCAAATCGACCTGGCTGGACCAAGCCGCTTGAAACGCACCTTTCTGCTGATCGCCCTGGCGCTGGCCGTGGGCGCCGCCATTCCCCTGTTCATCGGTGGTCGGGCGTTGCTGCCGGAACTGCGCAGCCTGCCAGTCGGGGTCTGGCTGGTGGCCCTCGGTTCGGTGGTGGCCGGCTGGGTGATCAACGGATGCCGTCTGCGCCTGGTGCTGGGCGGGCTGGGACAGCGCCTGTCCCTGCCGCGCGCCGTGGGCAAGGTGATGGCAATCGAATTCGCCACCAACGCCACACCGGCGGGCAGCGGCGGGGCCCTGGCCTACGTGTACCTGGTCGCCCAACGCGGACTCGACAGCAGCCACGCGGCCGCCATGTACGCGCTGGACCAGGTGCTCGACCTCACGTTCTTCCTGGCCGCCCTGCTGGTGATCGCGCCGTTGCTGCTGGCGGGCCCGAGCGAGGCCCACCTGGGCTGGCAGCTTGGCACGCTGCTGACGCTGCTGATCGGCGGCTGCGTGCTGCTGTGGCTGACGGTGCGCGATTACCGGCGCGTGCTGCTGTGGGCCGGGCGCATGCTGCACCACCTGCGCATTTCGGTGGCACGCCGGCGCCGGCTGGCGCGCTGGATCCTGCGTTTCCGGCATGGCCTCGGGCTGCTGCTGGGGCTCGCCCGATGGCGCCTCGCGCTGGTGTATCTGCTGTGCGTCAGCCACTGGGTGATCCGCTACAGCATCCTGTTCTGGATCGTGCGCGGCCTCGGCGAGCAGGTGCCGTGGACGTATCTGTTCCTGACGCAGATGCTGAGCTTCAGCGTCGGCCAGGCGACGCTGCTGCCGGGTGGCAGCGGCGGCGTGGAACTCGGCTTCAGCGCGCTGCTCGCGCCCTGGCTGCCGGCGGCCACGCTGGCCGCGGCGATGCTCGCCTGGCGCTGTGCGACCTATTACTGGCTGCTGCTGGCCGGCCTCGGGCCCTTCGTGCTGCTGATCGGACGCCGCCTGTGGCAGGAACCGGTGGCCGACTGACGCCGGGTGATGGGTGCTGCGGGGGCGTCCGGCGGGCACAGCTCAGACCATGGACGCAAAAAAGCCCGGCGACCGGATACCGGTCGCCGGGCTTTCGGCGCTATCGAACGGCCGGAAGCGTCAGACCACGCCCAGCTCGCGCAGCTTGCTGCGAATCCGGTCCTTGAACTCCGGGCTCGCCTCGCGCACCGGCGGCATGATGCGCCCGGCGTTCAGGCCGAGTTCCTCGAACCACACCTTGATGCCGGCCAGCGCCGACGCGTAGGTGGCGGTCTGCACCACGGTCCACAGGAACACGTCGGCGTAGAACTCGCGCACGTCGTTGAGCTTGTCGGACACCACGCGGGCCTCTTCCCACTTGCCCTGCGCGGCCAGCTCACGGTACTGCTTCACGTACGGACGCAGCTTGCCGTAAAGGATGTAGGACAGCTCGCCCCACACCACCTGGCCACCCAGGCGCAGGTCTTCGAGGAACACCGACTCGAGCGGGTCGGAGACGATGAAGTCCTTGCGCAGGTCCTTGCGCAGCTTGAGGGTCTCGGCGCGGATCAGGTGGCCCTGCTTGACCGCCACGCAGGTGTCCAGATCCGCCAGGCGGCGCATCAGGTCAAAGCCCAGCACCTTGCCCGACACCGGCGTGCGGTACAGGCACACGGCCAGATTGCTGCGGTCGGTGAGGTACTTGAACCAGTCGAAGATCTCGTCGTCGGTGCGCAGCTGCACCACCGGGTTGATGACCTCCGCGCCCTCGAAGCCCAGCTTCTCGACGTAGTCCATCTTCTCCAGCGCCTGGTGCACCGACGGGTCCAGGATGATGGTCCACAGCGGAATCTTGCCGCGTGCGGCCTCGGCCACCACCTGGTGGTACTTCAGCCACTCGCGCAGCGGCACGTTCCAGCACTCGGCGATGAAGCCGCCGACCACCAGGCCCTCGACGCCCATCTCGACGAACTTGTCGATGTTCTCGCGCAGCTTGGGGTAGTCGAACTGGAAGTCGTCCCCGACCGGGCTGACCGGGCACATGTAGAAGCCCTTGATCGTCTCGGTGGCCCAGGCCTTGGCGTCCTTGCGGTTGTAATCTGGCATGACTGTGCTCCTCTCGGTTTTGACTGCGGGCCGGTCTTCAGACCAGACCCAGTTCCTTGACCTTGGCGCGGATGTACTCGGCGCGCTCGTCCGACACCGGCCGCACCGGCGGAATCATGCCGCCGGCCTTGAAGCCCAGCGCCTCGAACCAGACCTTGACGCTCGCCACGGCGCCGGCATAGGTGGCCGTGCGAACGATTTCCCACAGCAGGATCTCGCCCAGGAATTCGCGCACCGGGTCCAGCTGCACGGAAGCCTCGCGCGCCTCTTCCCACTTGCCCTGCGCCGCCAGCGCCCGGTACTGGTCGATCAGCACGCGCTTCTTGCCATAGGCGAGGTAGGAAATCTCGCCCCAGCAGATCTGCCCGCCGACGCGCAGGTCTTCGAGAAACACCGCCTCGGTCGGGTCGGACACGATGAAGTCCTTGCGCAGGTCCTTGCGCAGCTTGAGCGTCTCGGCGCGGCTGAGGCTGCCCTGCTTGACCGCCACGCAGGTGTCCAGATCCGCCAGGCGGCGCATCAGGTCAAAGCCCAGCACCTTGCCCGACACCGGCGTGCGGTACAGGCACACGGCCAGATTGCTGCGGTCGGTGAGGTACTTGAACCAGTCGAAGATCTCGTCGTCGGTGCGCAGCTGCACCACCGGGTTGATGACCTCGGCGCCCTCGAAACCGAGCTTCTCGACGTAGTTCATCTTCTCGAGCGCCTGGTGCACCGACGGATCAAGAATGATGGTCCACAGCGGCAGGCGGCCCTTGGCGGCGTCGGCCACCACCTCGTGGTAGCGGTACCAGTCCGACAGCGTCAGGCTCCAGCACTCGGAGATGAAGCCGCCGATGACCAGACCATCGATGCCGACATCGATGAACTTCTCGACGTTGTAGCGCAGCGCTTCCTCGTCCATCTTGCCGTCTTTCACGGGGCTGATCGGGCACTGATAAAAGCCTGTCAGCTTCTTCAGAGCCCAGGCCTTGGCGTCTTTGCGATCGAATTCGAGCATGGCACTTTCCTTTGTGCTGGGGGTGAGGGGGAAAACCGGGAAACCGACTGGCCGGTCGGTAAATTGACTTGGTGCGGGCAGCCACGCCGCAAACCGGCCGGTGGGGAGCCGGGAATAATTTCAGACCCGGCGCGGTAAATCAATTCGCGTCGTCCCAAGCCGTCCCGCGCGCAATTACCATGGGCCGGCAACACACCGTGGCGCGACTGGCCGCTCGAACCCGCTCGACCCGGAGGCAACCCATGAGTACCTGGCCAACGGCCCTGATTGTCGGCGCCGGCCCGGGCCTCGGCCTGGCGCTCGCCCGCCGCTTCGGTCGCGAGGGCTTCGCCGTGGCGCTGGTGGCGCGCAGCGAGGCCACGCTGTCGACCCTCGCCAAGCAGCTCGCGCCGCTCGGCCCGCGCCTGAAAACCTACGCCGCGGACGCCACCGAGCCGACCGCGGTGGAAGACGTGTGCGCGGCCACGCTGCGGGACCTTGGCGAGCCGTCGGTGCTCATTTACAACGCCGGCAGCTACCAACCGGGCGGCATCGCGGACATCACGCCCGAGCAGTTCGAGTCCGCCTGGAAAACCGGCTGTCTCGGCGCCTTTCTGTTCGCACGTGCCCTGCTGCCAGCCATGGCCGACGCCGGACGCGGCACGGTGCTGCTGACAGGTGCCACCGCCGCCTGGCGCGGCGGCAAGGGTTTCGCCACGCTGGCAGTGCCCAAGTTCGGCCTGCGCGCGCTCGCCCAGAGCATGGCCCGCGAGTACGGCCCGCAGGGCGTGCACGTGGCGCACGTGGTGATCGACGGCCAGATCGACACGCCACGCCTTCGCCAGCGCGAGCCGGACCGGGCGAGCCACACGGTGCTGGCGCCCGATGCCATCGCCGAAACCTACTGGCAGCTGCACAGCCAGGACCCGAGCGCCTGGACGCTGGAGCTCGACTTGCGACCGGCGGTCGAGCGCTTCTGATTGGGCATGGTTGCAACGCCATGCCGTCGCGAACGGCACAATAAGCGCCCCTGTGCGCCTTTGGAACGCTATACGATGCCCCGTCTGTCCGTGGTCCTGATCGCCCTTGCCAGCCTGCTTGCCGCCTGCAGCACCGCGCCGCAGCGCCTCGACGTCAAACCTTCGATCAATGTGGCTGCCCGCAACATCGGCCAGGGCACGCCGGTGGCGGTGCAGGTCATCGATCGCCGCCAGCTCACCGAAGCGCAGCGCAGCGGCGCCGTCAGTGGCGTCGACCCGGCCGTCAACGTCGTCGATGCGGTGTACCAAGAGGCCACGCGCGCGCTGGAGCAACTCGGCTTCGCCGTGGAGCCGTCCGCCAGTCCGCTCAGCAACACCCTCACCGTCGAGCTGCTGCAGATCAACTACGAGCTGTCCAGCGCGGTGATGAAGAAGACCGTGTTCGTGGACGCGGACCTGCGAGCCACTGCCAAGTCCGGCGGCAACAGCTTCGCCACCACCTACCGCGCCCACCAGGAACAGGAAGTGGCCTTCCACCCGGCGCCGGCCCTGAGCCAAAGGCTGGTCAACGAAACCCTGTCGAACGCGCTCAATCGCGCCTTCGCCGACCCGCAGCTGATGGGCGTCCTGACGCAGCGCGGCGGGCAGTAGACCGACATCGGAGGCGGCACGGCGGGGGAGCCCCGCCCCGCCACCCATCCGATGCGCGCGGAAGATTGGGAGTCCTGGCAGGCCGCAACATGGGCCGGAACACCTGAGGCAGCCCTTTCCAAACGATTGTAAAGGCGCCTCGAGCCGTTACCATTATGCTCCCGACGGACGGTTGCTTCGACCGCCCAACCGCAGTGGAGATAACCATGGAAGGTGTCTTGAAACCCGGCGCCGCGCCGCTGAGCGTGGTCGCGCGTGTCACCACCTGGCCCTTGATCGGCCTGCTCACGCTGCCGGTCATCGGCTGGGCGCTGGGTGGCGGCGTCTGGCACTGGCTGACGTTGATGGTATTCGTTGCCATGTCGGTGCTCGACCCGTTCGTCGGCCCGGACAACATCAACCATCGCCCCGAAGACGAAATCGCGCTCGAAAAAAGCCTGTTCTATCGCGCCATGTTGTGGCTGCTGGTGCCGGCGCAGTGGGCGGTGGCGGTGTTCTGCTACTGGCTGTTCACGCAGGGTGATCTCAGCGTCGCGGAGCAGGCCGGCGTGTTGCTGTCGTCGGCCATCGCGGTGGGCTTTGGCGCCACCGCCGCGCACGAGCTGGCCCACCACGGCCAGCGCTTCGACCGCTGGATGGGCATCCTGCTGTTCACGCCCATCAACATGTGCGACTTCGCGATCTATCACAACTATGGCCACCACAACCGCGTGGCAACGCCGGAGGACCCGGGCTCGGCGAAGTACGGCGACAGCATCTTCGCCTTCATCGTGAGCAGCATCGTCTACAAGACACTGATGGGCTGGCAGATCGAAGCCGAGCGTCTGCGCCGGCAGGGCCGGTCGCCGCTGTCGCTGCACAACGGCATGCTGTGGATGACGGTGCTGCCGCTGGCCTGGCTCACGGTGATGATCGGCCTGTTCGGCTGGCTGGCGGTGCCGCTGTTCCTGGCGCATTTCCTGTTCGCGCGGGTGCTGCTGGCAGTGGCCGATTACCTGGAGCATTACGGCCTGGCGCGCCGGCGCCTGCCGGACGGCAGCTGGGAAACCATCCGCGCGGCGCATGCCTGGGACGACAGTTTCCTGGTCAGCAGCCTGCTGTTCTGCCAGATCGACCGGCATTCGGACCACCACGCCAACGTCGGGCGGCCGTATCAGATCCTGCGCGTGATGCCCGAGGCGCCGCGCCTGCCTTACGGTTACCTCGTCATGCTGTGGGTGGCGCTGATCCCGCCGCTGTGGCGCAAGGTGATGCACCCCCGCGTGCAGGCCTTCTGGGATACCGGCGCCGCGCTACCGCACGGTCGCCCGGAGAACCTGCCCGAGCGCTACCGGCAGGACGCGGTTTACTGATCAAGTGTGCCGGCCTTGGGGCGCGGCGCCCCAAGGCCGGGAAGAAGGGACGGCGGGCATGCGCGGATAATGACCCGCCTCGTTCCCAATACGCCGCCCGATGACCCCGATACGTGTCCTGCCGTTGCTGCGCTGGCTCAGGGGCTACCGCCGAACCGACGCGGTTGCTGATCTGCTGGCCGGCGCCATCACCGCCGTGCTGCTGGTGCCGCAGGCCATGGCCTACGCGGTGGTTGCCGGCCTGCCGCCGCAGGTGGGGCTGTATGCCAGTGTGCTGCCCTCGCTCGCCTATGCCCTGCTTGGCAGCAGCCCCTACGTCGGCGTGGGGCCGGTGGCGGTCAACGCCATCATGGTGGCGAGCGCGCTGGCGGCAGCCGGCCACGGCGACCCCGCCACGAACGTTGTGCATGCGCTGCAACTGGCCGCCATCTCGGCGGTGACGCTGCTGCTGCTGGGAGCGCTTCGCGCCGGCGAGTTCATGAATTTTCTGAGCCGGCCGGTGCTGGACGGCTTCACCAGCGGCGCAGCCCTGCTGATCGTGCTGACGCAGCTGCCGTCGCTGCTTGGCGTGTCCGTGCGGTCCGGCCCACTGCTGCACGAGATGCTGAGCTCGCTCGCGCCACGGGTGGCGAATTTCGACGGGACGACCGCCGCCATCGCGGTGTCGAGCCTCGCGCTGCTGTGGCTCGGCGGAAAGCCACTGCGCCGGCTCCTGTCACGTCTGCCACTGAAAGCGGTGGCCGCAGAGCTGCTCGGCCGCCTGACGCCGCTGCTGGTCATCACCCTCGCCACGCTGGTGGTGGCCGCCGGTCGGCTCGGATCGCACGGCGTTGCCGTGGTGGGCACGATCCCGTCTGGCCTGCCGCCACTGTCGATGGCTTTTCTGCATGCGCCCGGCTGGCTAGACCTGCTGGTGCCCGGCGTCCTGATCGCCTTGATCAGCTATGTCAGCAGCGTGTCCATTGCGCAGGGCCTCGCCAGCCGGCGGCGCGAGCGCGTCGACACCGATCAGGAACTGCTGGCGCTGGGCGCCGCCAATGCCGCGGCCGCCGTCGGCGGCGCACTGCCGGTGGCGGCCAGTTTCAGCCGCTCGGCGCTCAATTTCTCGACCGGCGCGCGCACGCCGCTGGCGGGAATGGTGACGGCGCTGCTGGTCGGCGCCGTCGCGTTGAGCCTGACCGGTCTGTTTCAGAACCTGCCGAAAGCCGCCCTGGCGGCACTGATCGTGGTCGCGGTGGCACCGTTGATCGACCTGCCGGGCTTTCGGCGCACCGTCGCCTACAGCCGCGGCGACGGCCTGAGTTTCGCGGCCACCTTCGGCGGCGTGCTGTTCCTGGGCGTCGAGCGCGGCCTGCTGCTGGGCGCCCTGCTGGCGCTCGCCGTCCATGTGTGGCGCAGCGGCCATCCGCACGTGGCCATCCTTGGCCGCGTGCCGGGCACCCATCACTTTCGCAACGTGCTGCGCCACCGGGTCGAAACCTGGCCCCGACTGCTGCTGCTGCGGGTGGACGAGAGCCTCTACTTCGCCAACGCCAGCCGGGTCGAGCAGTTCATTCTGGAAGCGATCGGCGCGCGCCCGCAGGTGACGGACCTGGTGCTGGTCGGCAGCGGCATCAACCACATCGACAGCAGCGGGCTCGCCATGCTGGAAACGCTGCTGCCCGGACTGCGCGAGGCCGGCGTGCGCACGCACCTGGCCGAGTTCAAGGGTCCGGTGCTGGACCGCCTGCAACACACCCGCCTACACGAGCTGCTGGCGCCGGGTCATATATTTTTAAGCACCCAGGATGCTGTTACCTGCCTCACAGCCACCGTACCAATACCGAAGGGGGAAACGACATGACCGCCGATCAACCCACCGTCCTGTGCACCATGGGTCCGGAACTACGCCCACTGCTGGAGGGCAAGCTCGCCGGCCTCGCCAGCGTGCGCTTTCTGTCGGAACTCGACGCAGCGGACCGACCGGGCGCCCTGGCCGCGGCCGACGTGTTGTTTTGCCTGCGCCCGCAGCTCGAAATCGGCGCCGACTGGCCAAGCTCGCCGGCCTGGCGGTTCGTGCAGTTCATGAGCGCCGGTGTCGATCACATCGACCTTTCGAAATTTCCGGCCTCCGCTCGGCTCGCCTGCAACGCCGGCGGCTTTTCCGAACCGATGGCCGAGCACATTCTGGCCATGGCGCTCGCGCTGTCCAAAAAGCTGCTCTACAACCACCACCGCATGCAGCAGGGCGTGTTCGATCAGCTCAGCGACACCGGCACCCTGCGCGGCAAGACGGCGGCGATCATCGGCTTCGGCGGCATCGGCCAGGCGACGGCCGACCTGCTGCGCCACTTCGACATGCGCATAGAGGCGATCAACACCCGCGGCCGAAGCGACTACCCGGCAGACTTCATCGGAACGCTGGCCGACCTCGAGCGCGTGTTGCGCGCCGCCGACGTGCTGATCGTCTGCCTGCCGCTGACACCGCAAAGCGTCGGCCTGATCGGTGCCCGGGAACTTGCCTGGCTGAAGCCGGACGCCATGCTGATCAACGTCGCTCGGGGCGAGATCATCGACCAGAAGGCGCTCTACGACTGGCTGGTCGCCAATCCCCAGGCCAGCGCCGGCATCGACGCCTGGTGGGTGGAACCCTTCCGCCACGGCGAGTTCCGCATGGAATACCCGTTCCTCGACCTGCCGAACGTGCTGGGCTCGCCGCACAACTCGCCGCGCGCGCCGGGCGGCGGCCAGACATCGGCAGCACGGGCCTGCGACAACATCGCCCGTTACCTGCGAGGCGAAACGCCCCACGGATTGCTCGACCCCGCGAAGGCGAACATGGCTTGAGGCAATGGCCCGCGCCCTTCGGCAACCGGGGTCGGTTGCCGAAGGGCGTTCACGCCAAGCTCAACGCGCCGCGTTGAGCGGCCCGGCGTGGCCCCAGTAGCTGATGGAGTCGTACTCGACGATGTTCCAGTTGTCGTCGTCGATGGTGATGCCGTTGCAGCCGTATTCCAGCTCGAAGCCGGACGGGGTCTGGGAGTAGAACGACAGCATGTGGTCGTTGGTGTGCTTGCCGAAGGTCTGCGTGACGTTGATCTTGCGGGCATTGACCATGTCGAAGGCGCTGCCCACGTCGTCCAGGCTGTTGACCTCCAGCATCATGTGATGAAACGCGCTGTGCGGGCCCGGCACCATGGCCAAGCTGTGGTGGCGCGCGTTGCAGTGCAGGAAGTGCGCCTTCACGCCGCCGAAGGCGTGCATGACGATGTAGTCGCTCATGCGAAAGCCCAGAGCCCCGTAGAAGTCCAGCATTTCGTCCAGAGCCGGCGTCATGAACACCACGTGGCCCATGCCGAGGTCGCCGATGCGAAAGCCGCTGATCGGCCGGGCCGGCTGGAAGGGGTAGCCGCTTTTCTGGCCGTAGAAAATCTCGAGCGCGTTGCCGGACGGGTCACGCACGTGCACCAGGCCCATCACCTGACGATCGTCACACTCCGCCGCGGTGCCTTCCTGCAGCTCGCAGCCACGCTGCCTGAGCACACTCACGACGGCCGCGAGGCCATCGCGCGAGCCCGCGTCCCAGCCAAAGTGGCGCGGGCCCGGCGCATCGGCCTTGAAGATGGTCATGCGGTGGTGCTTGTCGTCCAGACGCAGCTTGAGCCGGTCCGGAGTCTCGTCGATCACCTGCGCGCCGAAAATATCGCAGGCATAGTCTTTCCACTCCTGCAGATTGACCGCATTGGCACCGATGTAGCCGAGCGCTTTGAGGGACATGGTCACGTCTCCGTGTGATGCTTCAGGTTGCGGATCCATCAAAAAGGCGCCGCCACCCGGCTGGATGACGGCGCCTTGGTCATTTCAACTCGACACGATTACAGGCGGCGAACGTGCGCCACCAGCAGCGCCGAGCGGCCTTCCTCGCGCACGGCCTTGATGCAGCGGGCGATCGCCGCCGGCAGGTCGTCCGGGTTGGCGACGTCCTCGCCGTGGCCACCGGCCGCCTCGCACACCTTCTGGAACTGATAGGCCGGGTTCAGGCGCGCCTGGAACTCGTCGGTGTCGCGCGACACGCCGTCCGGGTGGACCTTGATGGTGCACTCCTTCACCGCCGACCAGCCGCCGTTCTCGAACACCACGGTGAAGATCGGCAGATTGTGCTCGCGCGCCACCTCATAGGTGGAACTCGGGTTGCCGAAGTAGAAGCTGCCGTCGCCGGACATGTGCAGCACCATGGCGTCGGGCTTGGCCAGCTTGACGCCGAGCGCCGCGCCCGGGCTGTAGCCAAGGCCGCCGCCGCCCAGACCCAGCACGGTGCCGGGCTTGGTGCGCATGATCTGCATGCCGACCGACGGCTCGTTCATCACCGCCTCGGACACCAGGATGTCGTCCTCGCGCAGCACCTTGTTCAGCTCAGCACACAGATAGGCGGGGTTGATCAGGCCCTCGCTGCCCTTGTCGCTGGCGAGGTTCTGGATATAGGCGCGGGCCTGCTCGCGCTGCGCGGCGAACGCCTCCAGGCGCGCCCTGGCGCGGGCGCGGTGGGCGTCGGTGAGCTTGCCCTTGACGATCTCGATCAGGCGCTTGAGCGCCTCGTAGCTGTCGGCCTGCACCTTCAGATGCCCCGGGAAGCCCCACATCGGGATCTCGGCCTTGATCGGGTCGACGTCGATGTGCGCCCAGAAGGTATTCGGGTTGGGGCTCGCCTCCTTGGGCATCCACGGCAGGTCGGTGTCGACCATGAGGCCGAAATCGACCTTCGGCAGATGCGGTTCGGACAGGTTGCCCAGGAACACCGGCGAGGCCTTGGAGATGTTCAGCACCTGCGGGTAGGACTCGATCACGCCCATGCCGACCAGCTGGCCGAGCTCGTCGAGCAGCGGCGGGGTGTTGACGTTGCGCCCCGAGGAGCTGGTGATCAGCAGCGGGTACTCGGCCTTGAGCAGACGGTCGGCGATCTCGTTCAGCGGCGCGTCGCTCGCACCGCCCAGACGCAGCGGGCCGTAGGCGTCCTCCGGGAAGGACGCGATCTGCTCCGGCTCCCAGGTCTGCGCCAGGATCTCGCGCGGCAGGGTCATGAACACCGGCCCCGGCGGGTCGCTCTCGGCCATGCTGAAGGCGCGGCGCATGGCTTCCTTGACCACGATGCCGGTCGGCAGCTGATATTCCCACTTCACGTAATTGCGCACGATGCCTTTCAGGTCGTACGGATCCTGAATGAAGTGCACATAGGTATCGCGGGTGCCGAGCAGCTCGCCGCGGATGGTCACCGGCGCGGTGCCGGCCATCAGCACCAGCGGCACGCGCGAGCGAAACGCGTTGTGCAGGCCCATGGCGGCGTTGGCGGTGCCGGCGTCGACGTGCACCAGCACGGCCTGCGCGCGGCCGGTGGCGCGGTAGTAGCCGATCGCCATGTGCACGGCGGTGTTCTCGTGCGGACACAGGATGACGTTCGGGTACTTGCGGCCTTCCTTGCGCCACTGGGCCATGGCTTCGATGATCGGCGCGTGATCGGTACCCATGTTGCAGAACAGGTAGTCGACGCCGATTTCGTTCATCGCCTCCAGCCAATAGCTGGCGGTCATGTTGGCGGGCGACTGCTCACGCTGCGGCAGGACGGATTTGGGGTTGGCGGACATGGGCTTGGCTCCAGGGATGATTCGGCGGTCAGGCGTTGTAGATGTCGAGCATGGTCGGCACGTAGTCGTTCTTGAGGACCACGTACTTGCGGGCGATTTTCCAGCCGGCGTCGGTACGGCGCAGGCTGTGCCGGTAGTCGCCGAAGAACACTTCGCTCTTGTTGGTCTTGTGGAAAAAGCAGTGGGCGGTCCAGGTGGACAGCACTGTCATGCTGTCGGCGGTAACGTCTTCCACCAGGATGTTGTTGACGGCATGCGTGGTGCGTGGCACCGGGGTGCTGGCGATCGACTGCCCGGAGCGGATGCGCCAGACGCGGTCCTCGAGACCGGCGCGGGTGCCGTAATAAATGAGCGAGATCTCGCGCTTGGGATTGTCGGTGAGTTCGTGCTCGCCCTTCCAGGCCGGCATCCAGTACTCGCAGTTGTCGGTGAACAGGTCGAGCCACTCATCCCAGCGTTGGGCGTCCAGGTAATAGGCTTCGCGGTACAGCACCTGGCTGGCCTCGGCCAGGGCCTTGACTAGATCGGTCACGAGAATTTCCCCTTGTGGTGATGGCGGCCCGGGGCCGCCTTACAGCAGACCGTCGGCTTCGAGGCCGTCCTTGATGAACTGCTTCCAGGCCCGGTAGCCGCCGAAGTAGACGGTCTCGTCCCAGGCGCCCATCGGCCCGGTGGTGCCCGATTGCGGCTCGAAGCCGATCTCGCGCGACAGCTCGTCGCCGCCGTCATGATAGGAATTCATGCCGCGGGCAGTGCCCTGCATCCACTCCAGCACCCGCGCCTGGAACCCGACCTGGCAATCCTCGTAGGCGATGGTGTCGTCCGGCGTCGCAAGACCCGAGGTGTTGAAGAAATCCTCGTACTGGCGGATGCGAATCTCGCGTGCCTCGTCGCTCTCGCCCTTGGCGCCGATGCAGTAGATGGTCATCTCGGTCTTGCCCACCGACAGCGGCCGGATGACGCGCATCTGCAGCGAGGCGTTCTCGGCGAACTGCACGTTGGGATAAATGGTGAGGTTGCGCGTGGCCAGCATCCACTTGGTCTTGGTCTCGCCGCAGCGGGCGACCGCCTCGTCCTTGTGCACGAACAGGCCGCGCTCGCTCTCCAGCGGGTTGGTGGCGTAGATCACGGCGTGACCGCGCGGAAAGCAGGCCGTGCCGCCCTTGACCACGTCCATCACGTTGAAGTCGATGGACTTGACCTGCTTGTTGCGGCTCTCACCCGCCTTGCGGCGGGACACGATGTTCATGAAGCTCGGGTGACACGAGGTCAGGTGATAGGCGTCGATGCAGTTCTCGACCTGCATCTTCCAGTTGGCGTCGTAGGTGTAGCTCGACACGCCCGGAATCGCCTCGATGCCGTCCGGGCCCTGGTCCCACACCAGGTCCAGCAGTTTCTTCGCCTCGCCGAGGTGCTCGTCGAGCGTCGGCACGTCGTCCGACAGGCTCGCGAACAGAAAGCCCCGGTACTGGCCGAACTTGATCTTCTTGAGGCCGTGATCGAGCCGGTTGAATGGCTCGGCGTAGCAGCCGGCTTCCTGGTCCTTGATGTAGATGCACTCGCCGGCGGTGTCGTAGGCCCAGCCATGGTAGGAGCAGACCCACTGCTTGGCGTTGCCCGCGCGGTGGTGGGCAACGCGCGCGCCCTTGTGCGCGCAGGAGTTCACGAACGCACCCAGCTGCCCCGCCTTGTCGCGCGCCACGATGATCGGCTGGCGGCCGATCCAGGTAGTGAAGTAATCGTTCGGGTTCGGCGCCTGGCTGTCCAGACCCACAAACACCCAGTTGCGCTCAAAGATGTATTTCATCTCCAGCTCGAACACCGCCGGGTCGCGGTACAGGTCCCGGTGCACCCAGAACTCGTTCTGCTCGACGTTGTCGACGATCAGCCGATCGATGTCGCTGAACTTCAGCTCCTTGGCTTTCATGTCTGTCTCTCCTGCTGCGTGTGGGTGGCCGGCCTGCGGCCGTCAGCCGCGACCGTCCGCCTCGAGGCCGTCCTTGATGAACTGCTTCCATGCCCGGTAGCCGCCGAACATGACGGTCTCGTCCTGCAAGGCGAACGGCCCGGTGGAACTGGTGGCCGGCGTGAAGCCGATCTCGGCCGCCCGCTCGTCGGCGCCGTTCACCACGTTGGTGACGCCGCGGCAGTAACCCTGCATGCCGTCCAGCACCCGCGCCTGGAAGCCGACCTGGCAGTCCTCGTAGGCGATGGTGTCGTCTGGTGTGGCCATGCCCGAGGTGTTGAAGAAATCCTCGTACTGGCGGATGCGGATCTCCCTCGCCGTGTCGCTCTCGCCACGGGCGCCGAGGCAATAGATGGTCATCTCGGTCTTGTCCACCGCCAGCGGCCGGATGACGCGCATCTGCAGCGAGGCATTCTCGGCGAACTGCACATTGGGGTAGATGGTCAGGTTGCGCCCGCCGTACATCCAGCGCGCTTTCTTCTCGCCGACCCGCGCCACCAGTTCGTCGTGGTGCTGGTACAGGCCGCGCTCCTCGGGCACCGGATTGTCGAAGATGCCGACCGCGTGGCCGCGTGGAAAGGTGTAACCACCGCCCTTGACCGCCGCCATGGCCGCAAAGTCGATCGACTTCACCTGCTTGTTCCCGCTCTCGCCCGCCTTGCGCCGGGCGACGATGTTCATGAAGCTCGGGTGGCAGGACGTCAGGTGGTAACCGTCGATGCAGTTCTCGACCTGCATCTTCCAGTTGGCGTCGTAGGTGTAGCTCGACACGCCCGGAATCGCCTCGATGCCGTCCGGACCCTGGTCCCACACCAGGTCCAGCAGCTTCTTCGCCTCGCCCAGGTGCTCGTCCAGCGTCGGCACGTCGTCGCTCAGGCTCGCGAACAGAAAACCCCGGTACTGCCCGAACTTGATCTTCTTCAAGCCGTGATCGAGCCGGTTGAACGGCTCGGCGTAACAGCCGGCCTCCTGGTCCTTGATGTAGATGCACTCGCCGGCCGTGTCGTACGCCCAGCCGTGGTACGAGCACACCCATTGCCTAGTGTTGCCCGTGCGGTGGTGGGCGACGCGCGCGCCCTTGTGCGCGCAGGAGTTCACGAACGCACCCAGCTGCCCCGCCTTGTCGCGCGCCACGATGATCGGCTGGCGGCCGATCCAGGTAGTGAAGTAATCGTTCGGGTTCGGCGCCTGGCTGTCCAGACCCACAAACACCCAGTTGCGCTCGAAGATGTATTTCATCTCCAGCTCGAACACCGCCGGGTCGCGGAATACGTCGCGGTGCACGCGAAATTCACCCCGATCGGCCAAGTCAACGACCAACCGGTCAATGTCGGGCGCCGTCAGTTCGTTCGGCTTCATCGTTGGCGCATCCCCTTGCATGTGAAAGACCCGGCGCCGAAAGCGCGCGTCATGCGTCGCCGGCGCACCGCTGCGCGGGCCACACAAAGCCCACGGCCTCGTTGGCATCCATGCCGCGGCGGAGTTCCGATCGGTCGTTTAGTTTAAACCGCCAGCATGATTTACCGCCACGCCGCCGTTCGGTGTCGTTCGCTGTCCGAAGGCGGCAGTTTGCCCCGGCAATACCTTTCGGGGTACTAACACACCTTGGAACGACACCCGCCCAGTCGCAACAGAGGGGAGCAGCCATGGCGAGCGTCGCTCGCACGCGCGACCGGACCGCGCCAGAGCGCACCGGCCTCACGGCCGAGCGCTATCTAGCGGTACGCGCCCAGACCGTGGCGCTGACCGCCCACCTGCACGCGGAGGACATGGTCATCCAGGCCATGCCGGACGTGAGCCCGCCCAAGTGGCATCTGGCGCACACGGCGTGGTTTTTCGAGACCTTCGTCCTGGCTGTGCACTGCCCGGGGTATCGCGCGTTTCATCCGCGCTTCGGTTACCTGTTCAACTCCTATTACAACCAGGTCGGCACGTTTCATGGCCGCCCGCAGCGCGGCCTGCTGGCGCGGCCGACCACGGCCGAGGTGCTGGCCTACCGCGCCCATGTGGACGAACACATGCTGGCGCTGCTGCGCGCGGCCACTGGACCGACGCAGGCCGCCCTGACGCCACTGGTCGAGCTCGGGCTGCAGCACGAGCAACAGCACCAGGAGCTGCTGCTGATGGACGTGAAGTACAACTTCCACTGCAATCCGCTTTATCCGGCGTATCGCGACGACCTGGCGCCCGGGGCGGCGGGGCCGGCGGCACTGGCGAGCTTCCTGTCGCAGGCCGGCGGCACTGCCGAAGTCGGTCACGGCGGCTGTGGGTTTGCCTTCGACAACGAGTTTCCACGCCACCGCGTCCTGCTCGAGCCGTACCGCCTCGCCGACCGGCTGGTGAATTGCGGCGAGTACGCCGAATTCGTCCGCGCCGGCGGCTACGACACCGCGCAGCTGTGGCTGTCGGATGGCTGGACCGCGGTGCAGGCACGCGGCTGGCGAGCGCCGCTGTACTGGCACGGCGAGGGGAACGATTGGCAGGTTTTCACACTGGGCGGCCTGCGCCCACTCGACCCGGCGGCGCCGGTGAGCCATCTCAGCTTCTACGAGGCCGACGCCTTCGCCCGCTTCGCCGGGCGGCGCCTGCCGACCGAGTTCGAATGGGAAGCCGCGGCAGTGCGGGCCGACGCCGATGCCGCGCCGACCAACTCCCTTGAAACGGACAAGCTCGAGCCCGTATCCGCCGGGAATGGCTCCGGTCTGAAGCAGCTGTTCGGAGATGTCTGGGAGTGGACCGCCAGCGCCTACCTGCCCTACCCGCGCTATCGTCCGGCGGCCGGCGCGGTCGGCGAGTACAACGGCAAGTTCATGTCCGGGCAGATGGTGCTGCGCGGCGGCTCGTGCCTGACACCGGCCGGCCACACGCGCGCGTCATATCGCAATTTCTTTCCGCCGGACGCGCGCTGGGCGTGCGCCGGCCTGCGCCTGGCGGAGGACGCATGAATACGCTGGCCAAGCTGCGACTGCACGACCTGGCACCGGAACAGGAGGATTTGCGCACCGCCGTGCTGGAAGGACTGGCCAGACCGCACAAGAGCCTGCCGTGCAAGTTCTTTTATGACGCGACCGGCTCGGCCCTGTTCGACGCCATCTGCGAACAGCCCGAGTACTACCCGACGCGCACCGAGATCGGCATCCTCACGGCGGCGGCCAGCGAGATTGCCGGTCTCGCCGGGCGCGGTGGCGTGCTGGTCGAGTACGGCAGCGGCAGCAGCCGCAAGACCCGCCTGCTGCTGGACGCGCTCGCGCCGGCCGTGTACATGCCGATCGACATCTCGCGCGAGCACATGCTGGGCGCCTGCCAGGAACTCGCCGCGGCCTACCCGGCGCTGCACATGATGGCGGTGTGCGCCGACTACACCCGCCCGCTGCGGCTGCCGGCGGTCGTCCGCGGCGGCCAGCGGCGTCTGGCGTTCTTTCCAGGCTCGAGCATCGGCAACTTCGCGCCGCTGGAAGCACTGCGGTTTCTGAAGAATGTCGCCCAGCAACTCGCCCCGGACGACGGCCTGCTGATCGGTGTCGACCTCAAGAAAGCCCCGGCGATCCTGAACGCCGCCTATAACGACGCCGCCGGCGTCACCGCGGCGTTCAACCTGAACCTGCTCACGCGCTGCAATCGCGAGCTGGGGACCGATTTCGATATCGCCGCCTTCGCGCATCGCGCCTTCTACAACGAGGCCGCCGGGCGCATCGAGATGCACCTCGAAAGCACGCGCGAGCAAGCGGTGCGGATCGACGACCGGCACTTCACGTTTGCCGCCGGCGAGACCATCCACACCGAGAATTCCTACAAGTACCGGCCGGACGAGTTCCGCCACCTGGCCACCCAGGCCGGCTTCGTGGCGCTGCGCACCTGGACCGACCCCGAGAGCCTGTTCGGCGTGCTGTACCTGCGGCGGCGCTGAGGCCTTACTTGCGGGAGGCGCGGGCGCGTACCGCAATGCAGCGCGCTGAGAAATCCCGTCGCTGGGATTTTTCAGCGCGTAACCGCTGGCATCACCCGAACAGGCCGTGCAGGTACCAGCCGCCGCCCGGCCGGCGTTCCTGGTAAATCCACAGCCGCCGGCCACTGCGCTGGACGGCGACGTAGTAGTCACGCGCCACGTCGGCGCTGTCCCACCAGCCGCCTTCGATGCGCTCGGGGCCATCCAGCAGCGTGAGCCGCCCGTCCAGACACGGCCGGCCGGCCACTACCCGCAGGCGCTGCGGCGTGTCCAGCAACCAGCCGGGGCGGCCGGGCGCGGGGTCGGCGGCCTCGCCCTCGCCCACCGCGCACGGACGCCAGGCGCGCTCCGGCCGGTGATCGGCAGTGGCGCTGAGGCCGGTGACAGCCGCATCACCCAAGCGCGCGCGCAGGCGATCCAGCAACCCCGGCAGCGGCTCGCGCTCATGGGCGTCGAACAGGTCCTGGCCGCCCGCCGGAACCGGCGCCAAGGCTTCGGTCGACAGCGTCAGCCGCTCGACCGCATCGGGCAAGGCCGTGTGCGCAAGGCGCTCGGCGAGCAGGGTTTGCAGCAGCGCAAGACTGCGGCTGGGCTCGGTCAGGCGCAGCGTGAATGCAACCGGCGGCGCGTCGGTGAAGGCCAGCTCGACCCCGAGCGCCTGCACCCAGCACTGGCGGGCGTGCAGAAAACCGCGCAGTTCGAGCAGCAGCCGCGCGGCGGCCGCCAGCACCCGCGGGACGTCATCCGCTGGCGCCGGCAACTCGAGCGTGCGAACGAATTGCGGCGGGGGGCTGTAGGCGGCCAGCGGCTGCGGTGTGGCGCCAAACAGCCGGTCGAGCGCCGCCAGCAGCGCCGGCCCCAGCCGACGCCCGAGGCTGGCACGCGGCAGCCGCCGGCAGTCGCCGATGCTGCGCAGGCCAAGGCCGTGCAGGCGTTCGACCACGCGCGCATCGACGCCCAGCCAGCCGAGCGGCAGCGGACCCAGCGCCGTCGGCAGCGCATCCAGGGTCAAGACCTGCGCGTCCGGCCGGTGCCGCGCCAACAGGGCCGCCGCGTCAGGCGTCGGGGCGCAGGCCATCTGCACCGTATGCGCCACCACCGAAAGCTCGCGCCGCATCCGTTCGAGCAGCGCAGCCAGCCCACCGAACAGGCGCACGCTGGCGCCGATTTCGAGCACCAGACAGTCATCCGCGAGGGCCGCGGCGTGGGAGGTGAACTGCCCGGACCAGACCAGCAGCGCATCGCGCGCCGCCGCTTCGGCCGCCGGCGAGCGCGCGTTGAACTCGATGCCCGGGCACAACGCCAAGGCCGCCTCGGCACGCAGGCCGGGCATCACGCCTGCCGCGGCCGCAGGCGGGCTGACCGCGTGCAGGACATCGCCCCGCGCGCCGCCCAACACGGCGCGCGGGCCATCAGTCGCTGTCGGCAGCGCCTCCAGCGGCAACTGCGGCAACACCAGGGCCAGCCAGAGCACGGCTTGGGTTCTCCACGATGAGCGCCGGGCCGGGCCAGCCGCCGCGGCGCTTGCGTACCCGCACGGCCACGCCCTGCGGGGCAGGATCGAGCTGCACGCGCAGCGCCGCCGGCGAGTGCGCCGGGCTGCCGGCCTGCGGCAGCAGCAGGGCCATGAAGGCGTCACCCGCCTCGGCCGCCAGTTGCAGACGCCGCACCGCCCGCGTGCTGATCGACGGCAGCCACAGCAACACGGCCGCGCATGCGCCGCCCCGCAGCGCCTGTTCGGCCGCCCACTGCGCCTGGTCGGAATCGGCGGGGTGGATCAACAGCAGCCGGGCGAGCGCGACGCCCGCGGCGGCAAACGCAGGCGGGTACGGCACGTGCGGTGGGGCGATCAGCGCGATCGTCCCCTCGAGTTGCCGCAGCACCGGGAACAACAAGGTCAGCTCACCGCAACCGGTGGCGGCCAGCGTCAGCTCGCACACCGCGCCGCGCGGCCAGCCGCCGCCGAGCGCGGCGTCCAGTTGCGGGTGATCGCTGGGTATGCGCGCCGCCGTCGCGCGCCCGGCGCCACGCCACAGGCGCGGGTCGGCCAGCAGCGCGTCGAGGTTCTGGCGGCGCGCCTCGGCGCTCACCCGATGGTGCGGATCACGCCGACGCCGAGCCCCTCGATCACGAAATCCTGCTTGCGGGCGTCGACCTCGATTGGCGCGAAATCGGGGTTCGCCGCCAGCAGCGTCACCTTGCTGCCCTTGCGGTGGAAGCGCTTGACGGTGACCTCGCCGTCGATGCGCGCCACCACCAGATCGCCGTTGCTGGCCTTGGGCGTGGCGTGCACGGCCAACAGATCGCCATCCAGGATGCCGGCGTCGCGCATGCTGAGCCCGCTCACCCGCAGCAGGTAATCGGCCTTCGGGGTGAACAGCGCACCGCTGACCGGCTGGCTGCCCTGCAGGTGCTCCTCGGCCAGCAGCGGGCTGCCGGCGGCTACCTGGCCGACCACCGGCAGGCCGGCGCCGCGCTTCAGACGAATGCCGCGCGAGGTGCCGGCCATCAGATCGATGGCGCCCTTGCGGGCCAGGGCGCGCAGATGCTGCTCGGCGGCGTTGATGGAGCGAAACCCGAACTGACGGGCGATTTCCACCCGCGTCGGCGGCATGCCGGCATCTGCCACCGACGTGGAGATGTAGTCGAACACCTGCTTCTGACGTGTTGTTAACTTCATGTATTTATCTCCACTTTGTTCCGCGCATTGGTTATTAGATAACGCTAATGAATTTTTCCACAAGCGCCTTGCCGACCCTTGGCCGCAAGTCCAGTTCCTGGCTCGCCGGAGCCGCGACGCGCAAGGCCGGGCGGTGGAAATTCGCGAAGACAGCGCCGATCGGGCGGCAGCCCTCGCCGCCCGGATAGGCGACGCGAGGAACCACGCAGTGCCAACCGAAACGGCGTCCCGGCGCGGACCCAATACAAACGTGGGGACGTCAGGGCGCGCGGCGCTTGCGCCGACGCAGCCCAGGACTATGGGAGAAAGGGGTGGCTGGCGGTGTGGCCAAGCCGCCAGCCAGGGCCGGCGAGGCTACCCAAGGAGATACTGAAAAATTCCCGCCGTGGAATTTTTCAGCTCGCCGCATCGCGGTGCACGCCCGCGATGCGCTCCCTGGATCAATGGCTTGCGCCCTTGATCCAGGCCGGGGCGTCCTGCCCCGGACGGGAAGCGCTGAAT
>JBMOQH010000008.1:0-24297 GCA_049322795.1 Pseudomonadota bacterium
CTTGCGATCCTGCGTCGTTACCATCAACTCGATTGCCGGCCTTCCCATCAATGCGTGCCTCCCGTGCCGAGGATACGGGTTGGACCACGCAAAGAATGGAAAGTTACATGCGGGACGCTACACTAGAGCGCGCCGAACACGCGCTTCACCAGGCTGCTCGCCGCGCCCGCCGGGTTCTGGCGAATGGCTTTTTCTTCCTGCGCAATCATCAGGAACAGCCCGTCCAGGGTTTTGCGCGTCACGTAGTCTTCGATGTAGGCGTCCGGATTTTTGATCTGACCGAGCGGGCCCATATTGCCGGCCAGGGTCTGGAACTTCTGGTTGAGGTTCAGGCGGGCCATCACCTCCCGCACGGTGGGTTTGAACTGCTCCGCCAGCGGCCCCGCGGTGGTGCGCTCGAAATAGCGCGTGGCGGCGTCGTCGCCACCGGTCAGGATGCCCTTGGCATCGGCCACCGTCATCTGGCGGATGGCGTCTGCCAGCAGCGGCTTGGCCGCGGGCACGGCGGCCTCGGCGGCCCGGTTCATGGTGGTGACCAGCTCGTCGGTCTGCGCACCGAATCCCAGGTTGCGCAGCAGGCCCTCGGCCTTGCGCAGTTTGCCCGGCAGACCGATGCGCACCTTGGGATCGCCGAGGAAGCCGTCCTGACGCCCAAGCAGGGCGACGGCCTTGCCCGCGCCTTGCGTCAGGGCATCCTTGAGCCCACCCGTGGCGTCGCTCGCCGAAATGTCGGCAAGTGATGCGGCCAGGGCGGAGGTGGCCAGCAGGCTTGCGGCAAGCAAGGCAAACAACTTCTTCACGGCGATCTCCTCGATGGGCCTGTCGCAACGCCAGTGGCGTCTGGCCTTGCGCCGGGCGTTCCGGGCATGGGTGCCGGCGCGATCAGGCCGGTTCGGAATTCACGCGCAAGTCGCGCACCAGCCGCACGGCGGCCGTGCCGTCGGCGTAAAACGCCGGCAGGCGGCCGCGCTCGCGAAAGTGATGCGCGAAGCAGAACGCCCGCCCGGCGCCGTTGCTGGCCTCGAGTTTCAGTTGCAGCGTGAACAGGCCGGCGGTGCTGGCGGTGGTTTCCACCCAGCCGAGCAGGGCGCTGCCGATGCCGATGCGCCGGTAGTGCGGGTGGACCACCAGCAGGGACAGCTGTGCCTGCTCGCTGAGCAGGTCGAGCACGGCGGCGCCGGCCAGGTACCGACCGGCGGCAGCCAGCACCAGGGCGCTGTTCGGGCTGCGGATGCGCCGCCCAAGCCGCGCCGCATCCCAGCGCGCATGCTGCTGCTCCGGCATGCCGAGGCGCACCAGTTGCGCCACCGCGGCGGCGTGCGTGGGGCGCGCGGGCAGGAGGCGCAGGCGGGTTCCGGGCATAGTCGGTGCGGTGTATTGCAATGGGCGTGTATCGGCGGCCGAGTCTAGCAGTCGCCACCTGCGGCCGGGCCGGCCGGGTGCTGGCGCAGCCATTGTTCGAGCATGACCAGCACCCACACCAGCTCGCCCCAGAAGGCGAGATGCGTGCCGTGCAGATCGTCTTTCAGGCGGCGCAGGAAGGCCTCGTCGAACCAGCCGCGCGTGCCGAGCCCGGTGAGGCTGTCGTCGGCGAGTTCCTGCAAGCCGGCATCGCTGCCGAGCCAGACCCCGAACGGCAAGCCGAAACCGTGTTTGGACTTGCTGAGCGTCTCGTCCGGCAACACGCCGCGCATGGCCTGGCGGAACAGCGGTCGCAGCGCCGTGCCGTCGACTTTGTGCCTGATCGGCAGGCGATAGCCGAAGGCGACCAGGTCCTCGTCCAGCATCGGAAACGCCACCGCCACGCCAGCCAGCGCGGCCGTCCCGGTGACTTTTGGCAGGTCGTTGTCGGCCAGCGTGAACTTGGCGTCGAGCGCCAGCAGGCGGTTCACGTAGTGCTGAGCGGGCGCGGCGGCGTATTCCGCTTCCAGCACGCGCAGGGGCTCGCCGCAGTCGACGGCGGCCAGGAAATCACCGCCGAACACCGTCCGCGGCCCCAGGCGCTCGAGCTGGTTGTAGGTCTGCAAACGCGCCGGCAGTGGGATTCGCGCCTGCTTCACGTAGCTGCCGAGCTTGCCGAGCACGGGCATGCGGTTGGCCAGCGGCACGGCCAGCGGCTCGACCAGGCCGCGCCGCAGCCAGCCCGGCAGGCGCCCGTAGTGCTCGAAGTGGCCCTGTTTGGCGTATCGCGCATTGCCGCCAAAGATCTCGTCGCCGCCGTCGCCGGCCAGCAGCGTGTCGACGCCGTGCTGGCGCGCGAGGCGTGCGCACTGGTAGGCCGGGATGGCCGACGCGTTGCCGAAGGGCTGCTCATAACCGGCCGCCAGCACGGGCAGCGTGTCGAGCACGTCCCGTGGTGTGACGTAGTGCTCGTGGGCCTGCGTGCCGAAGCGCGCGGCAACGATGCGTGCGAACGGCAGCTCGTCGTAGCCGGTCGCATCGAAGCCGATGGAGAAGGTCGGCAGCGGGTCGCCGCGCCGCGCGGCTGTCGCCACCACGCTGGAGCTGTCGAGGCCGCCGCTCAGATAGGCGCCAACGTTGCCGTCCGGTGGACTGCTCCGGTCGACGGCCTGCACCAGCAGGTCGCGCAACTGGACGTGCAAGCCGGCCGCATCGGCGCCGGCCTGCTGTTCTGCAAAATCGGCTTGCCAGTAACGGGCAAGCTGCGGCTCGCGTCCGGGGCGCCAGCGCAGCACATGTCCGGCGGGCAGCTTGTAGACGTTCGCGTAAATCGTGCGTGGCGCCGGGATGCAGTGGAAGTAGACGTAGTCGTACAGCGCCTGCGGGTCCAGCGCGGCGCCCGCGGCGAGATCCTGCAGCGCGGTCGAGTAGCGCATGGCGGCCGGGTCCGCGCGGAAGTAAACGGGCTCGATGCCGAAGCGGTCGGTGGCGAGCCACAGTTCTTGCGTCAGCGGCCGTGAGACGGCCACCGCGAACGCGCCGTGCAGGTCGGCCAGCGCGGCGTCCCCGCGGTCGCGAAAGGCCTGCGCAAACTCGGCCGCAAGCTGCGGCATGGGCAGGTGCCGGCCGGCCCAGCGCGGCTGACCGCGCAGCGCCACCTCGAGATCCGGGGCGCTGTAGACGGCGGGGCTGGTGCTGGGGCTGTGGGCGTCACCCAGATGGCCGGACAGGGCAGTCATGAGTTCTCGTTCGGGGTCAGGGCGGCCGGGGTGGTCGGCGTCGGGCGCCGCAGCAAGCGTTTGGCCAGCGGCCGCAGGTGCTGGCACCACGCATGGCGCAAGCGCCCACGCAGGGACGGGCTCCACGCGCGCAGCGACGCCAGCGCCACGGCATGCTGCGCCCAGCGCTGCTTGTAGGGATTGTCACCGGGGCCGAACAGGTACTGCGTGTGGGTGCCGTCGAAAGATGCCTCGAGCATTTTCCAGTTCAGGTAAGTGCCCGGCGACAGCGTGTCGTAGGCGGGATCGAAATCCGCGCGCAGCGCGTGCACCCGCCCCCCGAAGCACAGCTGGTACTCGGTGGCGATCACTTCGCCGTTCAGGCGCAGCAGCCACACCGACAGCCAGCCGTGCGCCCCCGCCGCCCGCGTGAGGCAGGCAAAGAACGCGCGCGGCCCGGGCTGGTCCAGCGTGTTGCCGGTGCGCTGTTTCCAGCTGGCACCCGACACGCGCGTCAGGGTGTCCAGCAGGCGGTCGGTCTGGGCACCGTCCAGCACGCCGTGGCAGCGGGCCAGCTCGATCGTGCCGGCCTTCTGCAGGTGGTTCGCGATCAGGTTGTTGCCCTTTTTGAGCCGCCGGGTGCGCGTGGCGTAGTAGTCCAGCCAGCCGCCGCCAAGGTCGATGGCGGGGTTGCTGGCGTCGGTGCTGTCGAGCGCGGGACGCAGTCCCGCCGCCTGCAGCGCCGCGTGCAGGGCGGATGGGGTCGGCGACTGCGCGTCCAGCAGGCGCAGGCGCAGTTCATCCCAGTCCTCAGCCGCCTGGCGCAGCGCCTGCGCCACCATGCGGGCGACGAGCGGCAAATCGGTCGGCGCGGCCAGCACATCGCAGTATTGGCTGTCGGGTACCGCCAGAAATTCCAGCACCCGCAGGCCCGGCAAGGCGCGACCCGCCGCGACGCGTGTGGCGGCCAGCGGTGCGATGCCGATAGGCACGCCCGCCGTTTCGACGACCGCGATCGCCAGTGTGTGGGTGTGCCGCTGCCATTGCCAGGCCGCGCCGTGCCACTCATGACGTTGGAATACGGTGGCTTGCGGCATCGCCGCGCACAGGCGGTTCCAGTCCGCGTGCAGTGCGTCGAAGCCGGCCTCGTCGCGCACCCAGCGCACCGTCGCTGGCGGCCGAGGTTCAGTGCTCATGCGAGCCTGTCGTCAGCGCCGTTTGCCATGCGTTGCCTGCCGTCATCCCTGCCGTGCGCTCATGTCGAGACCCGTTGTGTCTTTGTTCAGACGGCCCCGGTCGGCGACGGACTGGGCGCCCCGGTAGCCGCCCGCTTGACCGACGCATGTCCCTAAGGAGGCGCTGATTTATTCAGCGCTTCCCGTCCGGGGCAGGATGCCCCGGCCTGGATTAATGGCGCAAGCCATTGATCCAGGGAGCGCATCGCGGGCGTGCACCGCGATGCGGCGAGCTGAAAAATCCCAGGAACGGGATTTTTCAGCATCTCCCTAAGGCGTCGCGGAAGCCTCGGCGGGTTTCTCCGCGTCCGTCTTCCCGGCTGGCAGGCCGGCGGGCACGGCGTCCGGATGCCAGGCTCCGGCGCGCACCAGCTGATTGCGCAGTCCCGGCATCGGATGCCCGAGCCGGTAGGCCGCCACGGCGTGCGCGTTCGCTTCGTCGAGGCGTTTCGCCTTCACCAGCGCCAGGCCCAGGTTGTAGTGCGCATCGGGCAGGTAAGGGCTCAGGGAAAGGGCGTGCTGGTATCGCGCGATGGCGTCGCCGATGTTGCCGCGCTTTTGCTGCAACATGCCGAGGACAACGTAGGTCATGGGCTCGTTCGGGTAGGCGTCGATGGCCGCCTTGAAGTACTTGTCGGGCATGGTGGGTTGCCCGAGTCCCTTGGCAGCCGAATCAAGCAACATCAGCGCGTCCGGGTGGTTGGGAAAGTGCCGCAGGATGAACTTGATGTCCTCCATCGCATAGTTGGCCCGGCCGCCGGCCAAGTGGGCCTTCGCCGGGCCGAGGTGGTACTGCTCGACAGCCCCGATGTGTTCTCCGTCGCCGGCGAAGTAGTTGCAGCCATCCTTGCACCGCCCGTTCTCATCGAACGTGGCGGCCAGAGCCGGCGCCGCGGTCAGGCAGGCCAAAAAGGTCATGATCGCCGCTCGAATGGTCATGATCGTCTCCGCGCGAATTGAATGGCCTTGTTCACCCACGGCTGGCGATGCAGCCACAGGGCGCCCCGCTCGGCATGATAGGCCAGCCCGCCGCGCCAGCCGGGCGCGTACAGGCGCAGGCGCAGGCGCGACTCGATGTGCGTGGCCCAGCGGCGCTTCCAGTCGGTGACCGGGTCCAGCATGTCCAGGCAATCGGCGTTTCCTTCTGTAAACAGGGCTCTGAGCACGTGGCGGAACAGTACGTTGCCGGGGCTCTGCTTGGCCCAGGCTTCGGCGTAGCCGGTCTTCAGACCAAACCAGGTGCCACCGTCGCGCAACAGCAGATTGAACGCCAGCAGGGTGTTGTCTAGCGTCAGCCCGTACAGGCGCAGTGCGCCCGCGGTACGAAAGTGCCGCAGCACGGTCAGATAGAACTCCCGGGTCGGGTCGCTGTGGGCAATGGCGCCGCCGGCCTGTCCCTTCCAGCCGGCGCCCTCCAGCGCCAGGCAGGCGTCCAGCCAGCCGAGCCAGTCATCGTCCAGGGCCAGATCGCGCACGCGCAATTCACCCGTTTTGGCGAGTCCATTCTCGGCCCGGTTGGTGTTGGCGCGCAGCTTCTGCGGCAGGCCGGCGAAGTAGCCGTCGGCGCCGCGGGTGAGGTCGATGACCGGCGCCTCCCAGCGCGCGCGCAGTGCCAGCCGCCGCCAGGGCCTGGGCAGGCTGGCCAGCACGCGCTCGGCATTCGATTGTGGCGGCAGCAGGTCGAGTTCCAGCAGGTGCCAGGCATGGACCCGCCGGCTGGCAGCCAGCCACGCGCCGAGCGCATCGGGTGACAGGTCGGCCGGCCAGTCGTAGCGGGGCGTGTGGTCGTTGGTGGGCGAGCGCAGCAGGCGCAGCGGCAATCCCAGTACGCGCCCCCGGTCCGGGCGCAGCCACAGCCGCAGGCCCGCATCGGGTTCGATGGGCGCCGTGCCGGCGCCAAACGCCGCAAACCAGGCGGCCAGCCACACCGGCCCGGTGACCGACGGGATCTCGTCCGGGGCGGCCGTCATGGAGCAGGCCCGCACAGGCGATCGAGCTCTCCGGCGAGCTGCCCGCTCAGGCGCCGACGTTCGAATTGCCGGACCGGATCATTCGGCTGGCAGGCCGTCGCGCCCGCCTCCCAGGCGCCGAATGATTCGGCGATGTGCGCCTGGATGCGCGCCTGATCCGCCGCGGCGCAGGCAAAGCCGCCGCCGGTGCGGGCCAGCAGCGCGGGAATGGCGCCCTCGCCGCACAGCACCAGAAAGGGCCGCCCAAGGCGCAGATACTCGTAGACCTTGGCCGGCACCATCAGGCGCGCGTAGGCGAGGTCTTCGCTCGTCTCCGAGGCGGCCTCGTTCAGGACTACCAGCAATGCCGCGCCGGCCAGGCGGCGCAGGCTGTCCCGGTACGGCACGCGATCGATTTCGATCTGCGTGAGATCGGTGAGGGACTCGGCGGCGAGCAGCTCACGCAGCCACGCCTGCCCTCCGGCCGGACCGCAGCCGAGCAGCGTGATACGCGTACGCGCCCGCGGCAGGCGCCCCGCGCGCAGCAGGGCGCCGACGGCCTGCAACAGCGGGGTCGGATCACGATTGCTGCGGTTGATGCTGCCGGGGTAGATGATGTGAAAACACTCGCGATCCGGCGCCGGCAGGTCGACGAAGTCGGTCTCGTCGTAGCCGTTCGGCAAGGTCACGAAGCGTTCGGGCGGCAGTGTTGGATAACGCGCCAGGAAGTCCTCGCGCAAGGCGTCGGTATTCGCCAGCACGCGGTCGGCCGCCGTGACCACCCGCCGCTCCAGCCAGGCATCGGCGCGGTAACGCCAGCCGTGGCCGCCGCCACCGGCCCACGGATCGCGAAAATCGGCGATCCACGGCAGCCCACTGCGGCGTTTGAGCGCCAGTGCGATCAGGTGGGCGCTCGGCACGGGGTAGGTGGAGTAGATGGCCTGCACGGCGCCCCGGGCGATGAGTGACCGTCCGGCGGCGATGGCCGGCCGGCGCCAGGAGCCGTAGCGGTCGGGCACCCCCACGATCGCCGGGTAGCGGCCGGCGACGCTCCAGCGCTGCTTGGCGTCCTGGCATGGCAGGCGCTGGACCGTCACGTCGGCCGGAATTTGCGCCTCGAGCGCGGGGTCGCGGTGTTCATAGATGGCCGGATCGACGGTCAGCACGTGCGAGCGCCAGCCCAGATCGAGCAGGTGGGTGGTGAACTTCAGGCTGCGCAGCACGCCGGTGCTGCTGTTGTCCGGCGGAAAGTGGAACGCCACCACCAGCAGGTCGCGCCGCCCGTCGGGGGCGTGGGTGCTGTCAGTCAAGACGCAGTCCGGTAATCCGTTTGGCTCCGAGCAGCAAGCGACTTCCCCGTCGTCCGGTGCAGCTGGCTGCCAGCAAGGCGGCCGTCGCCAGTCGCGGTGCGCCGCGCAGGCTGCGCCACAGATGACGCCGCGCCTGGGACAGATCGGCGGCGTGCAGCGCACGGCGGCCCAGCTGGGCGTAGCGGCGCGCCTGTTCGGCGCGAAAGAACGCCGTCGCGCCGTCGGGGTACCGCGCCGGCGAGGCGAACGCCCGCTCGGCGACCTCGATCCGGCCGCGGATCATGGCTTCCTGATCGTCGGACAGGCTGCTGCCGTGGTGGCGGTAGCCGACCAGGGCGGCCTGCACAACCCCGACACGGCGGTCCTTGGCGAGGCGCAGCCAGAAGTCGTAGTCCTCGCAGACCTTCAGCGTCGGGTCGAAGCCGCCCACGGCCAGCGCGTGCTCCCGGTGGGCGATGGCGGTGGAGGTAGTGACCACGAAGTTGGTGTGCATGATGGCGGCCGCCATGTCGGCATCGAACACGTAGCCCTGTTCGATGCCCGCGACGCCGTGCCGCGGCAGGTCCGGAAAATCCGCCCGCGTGGCAAGAAAGGAATCGAGCAGGCGCTCGTCGCCGCGAAACTGCCAGGCGTCGCAGAAGACCAGCGCCATCTGCGGCTCGCTACGCGCCACCGTCAGTTGCCGGGCGAGCTTGTCCGGCTGCCAGATGTCGTCGGCATCCAGAAACGCCACCCAGTCGGCCTGCGCCAGCCGCAATCCCTTGTTGCGGGCGTCCGACACGCCGCGGTCGGGCTCTGAAATGACCTTGAGGTTCGGGCAGGCCGCCCGCGCCACCGCCACCGTATCGTCGCGGGAGGCGCCATCCACGAGGATGATTTCGCTGCGCACGCCCTGCTGTGCCTGAGCCGTGCGCAGCGTCTCGGCGATGAATCGCGCCGAGTTGTAGGCCGGTATGATGATGGAGACGTCGGGCGTCATGGCGGTGGCGAATGGCGTGTGCATGAGGTTGTTAGGGTAGCCGACGGTTGCTTCGGGCGGGTTTCGCCCCGTCGAATGCTCCGCTCCAGTGGCCAGGTTGCCCATTCGTGCAGTACGGGAGGAGCCCCGCCGGCAGGCCCATCCGGTCGGCGTCCGGACGGCCCGCGCCACCTCGCCGGCTGACCTGCCGGGTGCGAGGCGGTGTGCACCTGACGAACCCGCGGGCGCCCGATGTTTCACGCGCCACCGAGGGCGGCGGGCTGGGTTGATATCGGGAGCGCCGGGTTGAGTCTGAAGGGCGCCCGCCGCCGAATGCATCGACCAGCGGCCGCTTGGGAGGCGCTGATTCATTCAGCGCTTCCCGTCCGGGGCAGGATGCCCCGGCCTGGATTAATGGCGCAAGCCATTGATCCAGGGAGCGCATCGCGGGCGTGCACCGCGATGCGGCGAGCTGAAAAATCCCAGAGACGGGATTTTTCAGCATCTCCCTTGGTGCCCAAGCCGGCCGCGCGCGTGCGCTCTGCGTCCTGACCACGCGGTACAGGTGGGCAACGAGATACTGCCGATCGCGCAGGTTCTGGCCGCAGACATTCTGTGGTGTCGGATGGCGGCGAAGCTCGGCGCCTGGACCGGTGTTGTTATCGATCCCTGGCCACCGGCGCCGCCTGGATGTGACGTGCCGCCTCCCTGAGCGGCGCCAGGCGGCGCATCACCGCCACGCCGATGGCGGCGCCGAGGGCATCGCGCAGAAGATCGGCGACCGAGGATTGCCGCCCGGGCACGAAGCTCTGGTACCACTCGTCGAACACGCCGTACCCAATCGTCAGCAGACCGATCAGCAGCGTGGTCCGGCGGCTGTGCGGCGCAGGCAGCGCCACGAACCAGCCCGCCGCCAGCAGTGCGTAGGCCGGTATGTGCGCCAGGTTGTGCAGCCAGCCGGGAATCCAGGCGGTCGGTCCGCCGCCGCCGGGCGTGCCCGGCAGACTCGAAAAGTAATGGATGAGCGCCATCACCAGCAGCGGCGCCAGGCGGCGCAGCAGGGTTTGCGCGCTCATGGCGTCAGCCCTTGCTCGCGCAGCAGCGTCACGATGTGGCTGGCCGGCACGGCAAAGGTGATGCCGCTGGGCTGTTCGGCCGGATTGCTGCCGACGCCGCCCCGGAACACCATGCTGACGATGCCGTATACCTTGCGGTCGGCGGGGTCGTAGAGCGGGCTGCCACTGTTGCCTGGAAAGGCGGTGGCGTCCAGCTGAAACACGGAAAAATTTCCCCGTCGACGCGCCTTGATGCCTTTTGCCGTCAGCTGCGAACCGCGAACCGTCGGCACGTTGAACGGCACCACGCCGGCGAGGAACGCCCGGTGCGTGACCGGGTACAGGCCCATGACCAGGCCGAGCGGGTAGCCCGTGAAGGCCAGGTCGCGGCCGTCCGCAACCGCGTCGGAATTGCCGAGCGCGAGCGCCGGCAGCGCTGGTGCCGCAACTTTCAGCAGGGCGATATCGTGCTCGGGACGGGGTACGCTGCTGATGACCGGGCGTACCTCGGCGCCCGTTTCGAGCGGCCGCACCACCACCCAGCGCTCGCCCGCGGCGAGCTTCTTGTCGATCACGTGCGCGTTGGTGATCACATGCAGTCCGTCCGCGACGGCAAACCCCGTTCCCGCCATGCGCACGCGCGGGCTGCGGTTGTCCGCATAGGTGGCGACGGCGACCACCGACGGTTTGATGCTGGCGATCGCGGCGGCGTAATCGGCTGCCGTCGCCGGCGCGCAGGCGAGCAGCAACAGCAGCGCAAGGACGTTTCGTGGCAGCCTGGTCATGGCGTCGAGCATGGTCATGAATTCCGCTTGGCGCGGCGATCGCTCACCCGGGTGGCGCGCACAGGCGATCGACGGTGGCGCAGAGGCGTGCCAGATCGTCGGCGCTTGAGAGCCGATGATCGCCCGATTTCAGAAGCGTCAGACAGACATCGTTACCCCGCAGGTGTTGCACGAGGGTAATCGATCGCTGCCAGGCCACGTCGCTGTCGCGCATGCCATGCAGGATGCGCACCGGACAGCGGATGTCGATCGGCTGGTCGAGCAGCAGGTGACGGCGGCCGTCCTCGATGAGGTGGCGCGTGATGACGTAGGGTTCGGTGCTGTATTCCGAGGGGCGCTCGACGAAGCCATTACGCCGCATGCGTTCGCGCTCGTCGGCGGTGAGTTCATCGTCCCAGATGGCCTGCGTGAAATCCGGCGCGGGTGCCAGCAGGACCAGGGCGCGCACCCGCTGCGGGCGGGCGAGCGCCAGCAGCAGGGCAATCCAGCCGCCCATCGAGGAGCCGACGAGCACCTGCGGTCCCGTGGTGAGTTCGTCCAGCACCGCGAGTGCGTCGTCGCGCCATTGGCCGATGCTGCCATCGGCAAAGCGGCCCTCGGACGCGCCGTGTCCCGAGTAGTCGAAGCGCACGAAGGCCCGGTCTTGCAGCGCACAGTGCGCCGCGAGGGCGCTGGCCTTGCTGCCGGTCATGTCCGACATGAAGCCGCCGCAGAACATCACGCCGGGTTGTCGCCCGGCATGGTGGTCGTAAGCGAGGCGGTACTTGCCGTGGGGCGGGGTGTGCATGATGTGGGTCAAGATTGGTCTCCAATATTTTTGCGGTTGCAGAAATTCAAGCTTGACAGCTCTGCCAGCTCGGTCCTACCATTTACCCCGACGTTCGCAATGAACGTCGTTTCTCCTCCTCTAAACCTCCAATCGGGAGTGCTTCGGCCCTCCCGATTTTTTTCGCAAAGCAAAAAACGATCGTTCGGTAAGATCATTTCGTGGATAAACAGCCACGATCTTCTCGCGTCAAATGGCCGGGGAGCGACAAGGCGGCGCCCGCCACCTCGTTCAGACTTGAATGCGTCGCCCGAGGCCCCTATCTTGGGCGAAGGTCCGTACCCCCACGGATGTCGAGCGAGGACTTCTCATGAAACGCGTGTTCTTGTTCGTGCTGACCAACCTGGCGGTGATGCTGGTGTTGAGCCTGGCGCTGAGCATCATCATGCCGCTGCTGGGCATTCGCCCGGAACAGGGTGGCATGGCGCCGTTGCTTGTGTTCGCGGCGGTGTTCGGCATGGGCGGCGCATTCATCTCGCTGGCCATGTCCAAGTGGACCGCCAAACGCATGGTCGGCGCGCACGTGATCGACCAGCCGCAGGGCGAGCTCGAAAACTGGCTGGTGAATACCGTGCGCCGGCAGGCCGAGATGGCGGGCATCGGCATGCCGGAAGTGGCCATCTACGACGCCCCGGACGTCAACGCCTTCGCCACCGGCATGAGCCGCAACAACGCCCTGGTGGCGGTCAGCACCGGCCTGCTGCGCAGCATGTCGCGCGATGAGGCCGAAGCCGTGCTTGGCCACGAGGTGAGTCACGTCGCCAACGGCGACATGGTGACGCTGACGCTGATCCAGGGCGTGCTGAACACCTTCGTGATCGTGCTGTCGCGCCTGGTCGGGCAGTTCGTCGACCGGGCCGTGTTCCGCAACGAGCAGGGCCACGGCGCGGGCTTCTTCATCGCCACCATGGTGGCGCAGCTGCTGTTCGGCATCGTCGCCAGCGTGATCGTCATGTGGTTCAGCCGCCAGCGCGAGTTCCGCGCCGATGTCGGCGGCGCCACACTGGCCGGACGCGGCAAGATGATTGCCGCCCTGCAGCGTCTCCAGGCGGCGCACGAGCCGGCACACCTGCCGGAGCAGCTCGCCGCGTTCGGCATCAACGGGCGCGGCATGTCGCGCCTGTTCATGTCGCATCCGCCGCTCGAGGAGCGCATTGCCGCCCTGCAGAAAGCGGCCTGACCGATACCCGCGAGCGCCTGGTTCCAGCTGGAGCCAGGCGCTTTTTGTTTGTTCAGTTCGAGGAAATCCGATGTCCCTGATCCGCCCGTTCCGCGGCCTGCGCCCGGCGCCCGGCCGCGCCGGCGAGGTGATCGCGCCGCCCTACGACGTGATGAACGCCGCCGAGGCGCGCACGATGGTCCAGGGGCGGCCGCTGTCCTTTCTGCACGTATCGCGCCCCGAGGTCGATCTGCCACCGGACACCGACCCCTACTCGGATGCCGTCTACGCCAAGGGGGCCGAGAACTTGCGCCGGCTGATCGCCGACGGCGTGCTGCGCCAGGACACGCAGCCGTGCTACTACGCCTACCGCCTGGTGATGGACGGTCGCGCCCAGCTCGGCGTGGTGCTGGCGGCGTCGGTGCCCGCCTACGACGACAACCGCATCCGTCGCCACGAGTTCACGCGGCCGGACAAGGAAAACGACCGCGTGCGGCACATCGACACCAGCAACGCACAGACCGGCCCGGTGTTTCTGGTGCATCGTGCCGACCCGGTGCTGGATGGCGTGCTGTCGCGCGTCGCGGCCGGGGAGCCGGCGGCCGACGTCACCGCCGCCGACGGCGTGCGGCACACGCTGTGGGTGATCGACAGCCCGGCCGACATTGCCGCCGTTACGGCGGCGGCCGATGCCCAGGGCGTGCTCTACATTGCCGACGGCCATCACCGCAGCGCCGCCGCCTCGCGCGTGGCCGCGGCGCGCGGTGGCCCGGCCGATGCCGAGCACAACTACTTCCTGGCCGTGAGCTTTGCGCACGATCAGGTGAAGATCCTCGACTACAACCGTGTGCTGACCGACCTGAACGGTCTCGACCCGGCAGCCTTTATCGCCCGCGCAGGCGAGCATTTCGATCTTGAGCCGACCGCCGGCCAGGCGCGGCCGGAGACCGCAAACCGCTTCGGCATGTACCTGCGCGGGCAGTGGTATCGGCTGACGCTCAAGCCCGGCCGCGTGCCGGACGACCCGGTCGGCCGGCTCGATGTGAGCTTGCTGCATCACTATTTGATCGAGCCGGTGCTGGGCGTGAGCGACCCGCGGCGCGACAAGCGCATCGATTTCGTCGGCGGCATCCGCGGCTTGGGCGAGCTCGAACGGCGCGTCGACAGCGGCGAGATGGCCGTTGCGTTCGCGCTGTATCCCACCTCGCTCGACGACCTGATGGCGGTGGCCGACGCCGGGCAGGTGATGCCGCCGAAGTCCACCTGGTTCGAGCCCAAGCTCGCCGACGGCATGGTCAGCCATTTGTTGGATTGAGGGGCGCCAAGCCGCCGCCATTCGCGGCGGGGGCGCCGCTCCCACTATCGCGCCTGTGGGAGGCCCGCCCTCGGGCCGAATGGGTGCCGCTACCGCCTCAGCAGGCAGAAATCCACAATCGCATGCCCCAGCCGCTCGCCGCGCCGCTCGTACTTGGTCGGCGGGCGGGCGGCCGTCTGTTCCTGGGCGATGAAGTCGGTATTTCCCGCCAGCAGCTCGCCGATGGCCTGCGCGTAATCGGCCCAGTCGGTGGCGATGTGCAGCCTTCCGCCGGGCCTCAGCGCCCTCGCGGCCAGCGCAAGAAAATCGGCGTTCACCAGCCGCCGCTTGTGGTGGCGCTTCTTGGGCCACGGGTCCGGAAACAGCACCAGCAGCTCGTCGAGGCCGCCCGGCGGCAGGTGCCGGCCGAGCACCTCCACCGCGTCGGCGCAGATCACGCGCACGTTGTCCAAATCCGCCTCTTCGACGCGCAGCAGAAAGCGTCCGATGCCGGGCGGGTAGACCTCCACGCCGACGAAATCGCGCTCCGGGTGCGCCCGCGCCAGGTCGAGCAGAGCATCGCCCATGCCAAAGCCGATTTCGAGCGTGCGCGGTGCGCGGCGGCCGAAGGCGCCATCGAGGTCCAGCGCGCCGTCCGGCAGATCGATGCCGTAACGCGGCCACAGGCGTTCGAGCGCCTGACGCTGCGCCGGGGTCATGCGCCCGGCGCGTACCACGAAGCTGCGGATGGGGCGCCGCGGCGCGGCGGCCTCGGCCAAAGGCGCGTCAGTCAAAAATCAGGCCTTCCAGCGGCGACGAGGCCGAGGCGTAGGCCTTGCGCGGAATCCGCCCGGCCCGGTAGGCCTCGCGGCCGGCCTCGATGGCCTTGCGCATGGCGCTCGCCATCAGCACCGGATCGCGCGCACCGGCAATGGCGGTGTTCATCAGCACGCCGTCGCAGCCCAGTTCCATGGCGACGGCCGCGTCGCTCGCCGTGCCGACGCCGGCGTCGACCAGGATCGGCACACCGGCCTGCTCGATGATCAGGCGCAGGTTGTACGGGTTGCGGATGCCGAGGCCCGACCCGATCGGCGCCGCCAGCGGCATCACCGCCACGCAGCCCATGTCCTCAAGCCGCTTGGCCAGGATGGGGTCGTCGGAGGTGTAGACCATCACCTCGAAGCCGTCGGCGATCAGCGTCTTCGCCGCCGCGAGCGTCTCGACTACGTCCGGGTAAAGCGTCTTGTGCTCGGCCAGCACTTCCAGCTTGACCAGGCTGTGGCCGTCCAGCAGCTCGCGCGCGAGACGGCAGGTGCGCACCGCCTCATCGGCCGTATGGCAGCCGGCGGTGTTCGGCAGGATGGTGTAGCGGTCCGGCGGCAGCACGTCGAGCAGGTTCGGCTCGTTCGGGTTCTGGCCGATGTTCACGCGCCGCACGGCCACGGTGACGATCTCGGCGCCGCTCATCGCGATGGCGCGGCCGGTTTCGTCCAGATCCTTGTACTTGCCGGTGCCGACCAGCAAGCGGGAGCGGAAGCTGCGGGCGCCGATATGCAGGGTGTCGTCGTCGAGTGCGGTCATGGTTGCGTGTCCTGGCGGCTTGGCCGCCGTCTAGCCAGCGGCTTGGCCGCCTTCTTTCCGGCGGTTCAGCCGCCGCCTATCGCGTGAATGATTTCCACCCGGTCGCCGTCGGCCAGCAGGCGCGCCGCGTGCTCGCCGCGCGGCACGATGTCGCGGTTCACCTCCACCGCCAGGCGCTTGCCGGCGAGCCCCAGCTCGGCCAGCAGCGAGGCCAGTGACAGATCAGCCCGCACCGCGCGCGGCTCGCCGTTGAGCACGATTTCCATATCAATGCAGGCTGTGCGGGGCGGCCAGATGAAACGGCGCAATCGGGGCGTCGAACTCGGCTCCGTCGTCGGCCACCATCTGGTAGCTGCCGTGCATGAGGCCGGTCGGGGTGTCCAGCATGGTGCCGCTGGTGTAGGTGAACGATTCGCCGGGCGCCAGATGCGGGTGTTGGCCGATCACGCCCAGGCCGCGCACTTCCTGCGTGTTGTCCTCGGCGTCGGTGATGATCCAGTGCCGCGACACCAGGCGCGCCGGCACCGTGCCGCGGTTGGTGATGGTCACGGTGTAGGCAAACGCGTAGCGCCCGCGCGCCGGCTCCGACTGGTTGGCCAGATACTGCGTGCGCACCGCGACCGCGACGTCGTGCGGACGGGGTTCGCGTGGATCGTAGGGAGCGTTCATGGCGGTTATTCTAGCGCCCTGCCCAACGCCCCCTCGCGCCACCCCATGCAGCAATATCTCGATCTGATGCGCGCCGTTCTCGATCGCGGCACGCTCAAGCCCGACCGCACCGGCACCGGCACGCTGAGCCTGTTCGGCTGGCAGTCGCGCTACGACCTGCAGCACGGCTTTCCGCTGCTGACCACCAAGAAGCTGCACGTCAAATCCATCATCCACGAGCTGCTGTGGTTCCTGCGCGGCGACACCAACGTCGCCTACCTGCACGAGAACGGCGTCAGCATCTGGGACGAGTGGGCCGACGCAAACGGTGATCTCGGGCCGGTCTACGGCTACCAGTGGCGCTCCTGGCCGGACTACAGCGGCGGGCACATCGACCAGATTGCCGGCGTCGTCGAGCGCATCCGCCGCGATCCGGACTCCCGCCGCCTGCTGGTCAGCGCCTGGAACCCGGCGCAGGTAGACGCCATGCGCCTGCCGCCGTGCCACGTGCTGTTCCAGTTTTACGTGGCGGACGGGCGCCTGTCGTGCCAGCTGTACCAGCGCAGCGCCGACATTTTCCTGGGCGTGCCGTTCAACATCGCTTCCTACGCGCTGCTGACGCACCTGGTGGCGCACGTCACCGGCCTCGCGCCGGGCGAGTTCGTGCACACGCTGGGCGACGCACACCTGTACCTGAACCACCTCGAGCAGGCGCGCGAGCAGCTCACGCGCGCGCCGCGACCGCTGCCCCGGTTGCGCATCGACCGTACCGCGGGCTCGCTGTTCGACTTCCGCTACGAGGACTTCGTGCTCCTTGGCTACGATCCGCAGCCGGCCATCCGCGCCCCGGTGGCCGTGTGACGGCACCGGTCGAGGTCGTGCTGGTGGTGGCGGTGGCGCGCGGCGGGGTGATCGGCCGCGATGGCACGCTGCCCTGGCACCTGCCGGCGGACCTGGCGCACTTCAAACGTCTCACGCTCGGCCATGCCGTCATCATGGGCCGGGCGACTTTCGAGTCCATCGGCAAGCCGCTGCCGCAGCGACTGAACATCGTGCTGAGTCGCCAGCCGGACTTCGCCCCGCCGGGTGCGCGCGTGGTGGCGAGCCTCGCCGAGGCCTACGCCCTCGCCACCGCGCACGGCGGACCGGCGATGGTGATCGGCGGCGCCAAGGTCTACGGGCAGGCGCTACCCGACGCACAGCGCGTCGAACTCACGCAAGTCCACGCGGACGTGGCGGGTGACACGCATTTCCCGCCACTCGGGCCCGATTGGCGGGAAGTGGGGCGGGAGGATCACACGGCTGATGCGCGCAATGCGCACGCCTACAGCTTCGTCAGCTACCGGCGCGCCTGAGACAAGAAATCAGCTGCGCCCGGCGCCGACTGCGCAAGCCCTCAAAACGACAGCACTCCCAGCATGCGCAGCCCGGCGAGCGCCAGAAACACCGCAAACACGCGCTTGAGCGTTGGCACCGGCAGGCTGTGCGCCAGGCGCGCCCCAAGCGGCGCCGTCGCCACCGCCGCGGCGGCGACTCCGACGAAGGCCGGCAGATACAGGTAACCGAAGGCGCCCGCCGGCAGGCCGGTGTGGTCGCGCCCGTTCCACAGGAACGCCGCCGCGCCGACCACGCCCAGCACCAGCCCGCAGGCGGATGAGGTCGCCACCGCGCGGCGCATATCCACCCGGCAGTAATTCAGGAACGGCACCGTCAGCGAGCCGCCGCCGATGCCGAGCAGCGTCGACGCCGTCCCGATCACGCTCCCGGTTGCGAAAAGACCCGCCCGGCCCGGCAAGGGCCGGCGGCCGGGCGCGGTGGCATTGAAGAAGATCTGCACCGCGACGCCAACCACGAACACGCCAAACACCTTCGCCAGCAGCGCGCTCGGCAGCTTGTCGGCCAGCCAGCCGCCGAGCAACGCGCCTGGCAGCAGCCCCGGCAGCAGCAGGCGTACCAGCTCACCGTCCACCGCGCCGCGCTTGTAGTGCGCCCAAGTGGACGACATCGAGGTCGGCACGATCACCGCGAGCGAGGTGCCGATCGCCAGGTGCATCAGCACCGCCGGCGGGATGTTCAGCAGCGGGAACACCAGCGCGAGCGCCGGCACAATGACCACGCCGCCGCCGAGGCCCAACATGCCGGCGACCAGGCCGGCCAGCGCGCCGACGGCGAGGTAAGCAAGCAGGATCACGCCGTCAGGTCACGGCGCGCGGCGGTCGACCTGGCCGGCAATTGGCGTCAGAGGCTGGTCTGCGCCGGCTGGGTGCGCGCCGCGAGCTTTTGCAGCATCTCGGCCGCGCGTCCACTGCCGGCAGCGGCAGCCTTCTTCAGCAGGCGCTCGCCTTCGGCCAGGTCCCGGTTGACCCCGGCGCCTTCCACGTAAAGCCCGCCGAGCTCCGCCCAGGCTTCCGCGTTGCCGAGATCGCCCGCCTTGCGCAGCCAATCCACGGCCGCCTTGTCGTCGCGCGTCACGCCCAGGCCGGAGGTCAGCATGGTGGCAATTTCCACCATCGCCTGCGCGTTGCCGGCACGGGCCTGCGTTTCCCAGTGCCCGTAAGCGCGCTTGAACCACAGCGTCGCCTGCGTCGGGTCCATCGGCACGCCATGCCCGTACATGTAGAACGTGCCCATGAAGTATTCGGCTTCTATGTTGCCTTGGTCGGCGAGCGGTTCGATCAGGCGCACGGCGGTGTTGAAATCATGCTTCTCGAACGCGGCGATGCCGTCCTCGAGATCACCGGCCTGCGCGCCGAGTGTGCCGAGGGCCAAGGTCACGATCAGCAGTCGAGCCAATTTCTGCACGGTGAGATCCTCCTCGCAAAGACACCCCGGCGTGTTGGCCGGCGCGGGGCGCATGGTACACTGCGCGCCCCCAAAACCGGCGCCAGCGGCCACTGTCCGCACCGACGGCGTTTTGGGCACAAGCATCATGGGGCGGTAGCTCAGCTGGGAGAGCGTCGCGTTCGCAATGCGAAGGTCGGGAGTTCGATCCTCCTCCGCTCCACCACGATCCAGAAAGCCAGGCTTCTCCCCTGGCTTTTTTCTTGCCCGAAGCGCGCGTTTTGGCGTGCTTGCGCGGCGTGATATGGCGCCCGCGCCGCGGAGTGAGCCGGTGCCGTTCAACCGGTAGCCGCCTTCGTCCACCCCTGTTTCATCTGCGCAGACCGCTGCCTGTGCAGCCGGATGCGCCGGAATTCGACGTCTGGCTGCGTCAACCCGGTAGAGTTCGAGCGAACTCCATAAGCTTAGGCCCGAGTTCATCAAACCGGCAGCAGCTCAGGGCGAGTAGTGCAGTTCATTCCCAATGGCCCGGACATCCCCGACGCACTCGTGCAAGCGCACGAGGAAGGCCGCATGGTGCTCTTCTGCGGGGCCGGTATCGCGTACCCGGCCGGTCTGCCGGACTTCAAGGGCTTGGTGGACGAGATCTACCGACTTAGCGGGACCACGTGCACGGAGATCGAGCACGAGGCTTACGAGGCCGGGCGGTACGACGCTACATTGGACCAGCTGGAGCACCGCCTGCCTGGTCAACGCCTTGCCATGCGCCGGGCGCTGGCAGAGGCTCTACACCCCAAGCCGCGCCGCAGGGGAGCTACCGAAACGCATGCCGCGCTGCTGCGTTTGGCGCGCGATCGGAAGGGCGCGCTGCGGCTGGTCACCACCAACTTCGACCGCGTCTTTCACGCCGCGGCCAAACGCTCCGGGCAGCGGTTCCAAGCCTATGCCGCGCCGATGTTGCCGATTCCCAAGAACAGCCGCTGGAATGGGCTGGTCTATCTGCACGGCCTGCTGCCCGACAAGGCGGACGACACGGCCTTGAATCGGCTGGTGGTGACCAGCGGAGATTTCGGGCTCGCCTACCTTATCGAGCGCTGGGCAGCGCGCTTCGTGAGCGAGCTTTTCCGCAATTATGTGGTGTGCTTCGTCGGCTACAGCATCAACGACCCGGTGCTGCGCTACATGATGGATGCGTTGGCGGCCGACCGCAGGCAGGGCGAAGTCACCGCAGGCCTGGGCGCTCGCCGGCTGCGAGCCCGGGCAGGAAGCAGATAAGACCCGCGAGTGGAAAGCCAAGGGCGTCGCGCCGGTCCTGTACCCCGTGGCGGCGAACACGCCCAGCCATTCGGCGTTGCATCGGACTCTGCAGGCCTGGGCCGAGACCTACCGCGACGGTGTGACGGGGAAGGAGCGCATCGTCGTCGCGCATGCGCTGGCAAGGCCATCAGCCAGCACACCGCAGGACAACTTCGTGGGCCGGATGCTGTGGGCCCTGTCGGACCGGTCCGGTCTGCCGGCCAAGCGGTTTGCAGAGTTCAATCCGGTGCCGTCGCTGGACTGGCTGCTGGATGCATTCGCCGCAGACCGTTATGGGCACACCGACCTTGCCCGATTCGGTGTGCCGCCGCGTGATGACATCGACGCAGAGCTGCGGTTCAGCCTGATCCATCGCCCGATGCCGTATCCGCTCGCGCCACCGATGGGCCTGGTCGCCGGTGGCGCCGCGGGCATGCAGTGGGACGACGTCATGTTCTATCTCGGGCGATGGTTGCTGCGGCACCTGAATGACCCGCGGTTGGTTCTCTGGATCGCGAAGCGTGGCGGTCAGCTGCACGATCCATGGATTCGGCAGATCGAGCACAGGTTGGACCAGCTCGCCCAACCAGAGCGCGACGGCAAGACGTCCGAGCTCAAGGACATTCGCGCGGACGCCCCCAATGCCATCCCCGGGCCGCCGATGCGAACCCTGTGGCGCCTGCTGATCAGTGGGCAAGTGAAGGCGCCGTGGCGCAAATCCGATCTTTACGAGTGGCAGCGCCAGCTGAAGCAAGACGGCGTGACGACGACCCTGCGCCTGAAACTGCGCGAACTACTCTCACCCAAGCTGCGCTTGAGCGAGCGGTTCGCTTGGAGTGAGGAGCCCGAAAGCACTGACGAGCCCATGCACTTGGGGCAACTGGTGGACTGGGATCTGGTGCTGGCCGCCGATCATGTGCGCTCGGCCTTGCGCGATCTGGCTGATGCGCAGTGGCAAGCGGCCCTGCCAGCCCTGCTGGAGGACGTACAGCTACTGCTGCGCGATGCTCTTGACCTCCTGCGCGAGCTGGGTAAGGCCGACGAGCGCCGCGACGGATCCTATTGGCATCTGCCCTCGATCAGCCCGCACTGGCAGAACCGGGGATTCCGCGACTGGGTGTCGTTGATCGAGTTGCTGCGGGATGCGTGGTTGGCGGTGCGTAGCCTCGAAGGCGCTCGCGCGGCGCAGGTTGCGGCGGCCTGGTTCGGACTGCCGTACCCGACGTTCAAGCGCCTCGCCCTGTTTGCCGCGAGCCAGGACGGATGCATTGCTCCTGAACAGTGGGTGGAGTGGTTGCTGGCCGATGATGCTTGGTGGCTATGGACCGTCGATACGCAAAGAGAGGTGTCGCGGCTGCTGGTGCTGCAAGGGAGCCGGCTACCGCCGGCCGCACAGGAACGTCTGGAGTCGGCCATTCTTGCGGGGCCGCCGCGAGAGATGTACCGCAACGATCTTGAACCCGATCTGCTGCGGGACGTGGTCGCGGAGTCGGTCTGGCTGAACTTGGCCAAGCTGAATGCATCCGGCCTGACCCTCGGGGTGGCCAGCGCGGCGCGGTTGCAAGAGCTGTCGGGCCTGCATCCGCACTGGCAGTTGGCTGCCAACGAGCGCGAAGAGTTCTCGCATTGGATGAGCGGCACTGGCGATCCGGATTACGAGGAAAGCAGGGACGTACACATCGCCCCCCGCAGGCGGCGCGACCTCGTGCGGTGGCTCGTCAAGCCGCGGCCCGAACGGCACCCGTTCTACGAGGACACCTGGCGCGACGTCTGTCGCACGCGCTTCTTTCACAGCCTTTGCGCGCTGTGCGACCTGGCACGTCAGAACGTATGGCCTGCGGGGCGTTGGCGGGAGGCGCTGCAGGTCTGGAGCGAGGACGGTGGGGTGTTGCGGTCCTGGCGCTTTGCCGCGCCGCTGGTGCAGACCATGCCCGACACGGTCGTGCAGGAACTCGTGCATGGCGTCACATGGTGGTTGCAGGCCGCGTCAAAGTCGATTGATCGGCACGAGGGCATCCTGCTGCACCTGTGCCGGCGTGTCCTGGACTTGCCGCTGGACGACGACTCCGGGATCAGAAAGGGCAATGGCGAAGCACTTCAGCGTCCCGTCACCGAGGCCATCAACCACCCCATCGGCCACGTCACGCAGGCACTGATCAACCTCTGGTTCAGGCGCGAGCCCAACGACGGCGACGGGCTTCCCGCGGACATCGGCCCCTTGTTCGCCCAGCTGTGTGATGTGCGGGTCCGGCGGTTCCGGCATGGCCGGGTCCTGCTGGCTTCCCAATTGATCGCGCTCTTTCGTATTGACCGCCAGTGGACCGAACAGTGCCTGCTGCCCCGGTTCGACTGGGCGGCCGATCCGGTGGAAGCCACGGCCGCTTGGGAGGGCTTCCTCTGGTCGCCTCGCCTGTATCAGCCGCTGCTGCTTGCGTTCAAGCCGCAGTTCCTGGACACCGCGCGCCACTATGGCGAGTTGGGTGAACATGGCCAGCAGTTCGCCGCCTTCCTGACATACGCAGCGTTGGGGCCGGTCGACGGCTACGCGGCGGAGGAGTGGCGCGCTGCGCTCGCAGCGCTGCCCCAGGAGGGCTTGCAGGAATCAGCGCAGGCGTTGGCGCAGGCGCTCGAAGGGGCCGCTGATCAGCGGGAGGAGTACTGGAAGAACCGCATCAAGCCGTTCTGGCAGAACGTCTGGCCCAAGTCGCGCGATCTGGCCACGCCTGGCATCACCGAGTCCCTGGCCCGGCTGTGCATCGCAGCCGGCTCCCAGTTCCCGGCTGCCCTTGCCGCGGTCCTGGACTGGTTGCGACCCATCGAGTATCCGCATTACGTCATTCACCCCTTGCAGGAGTCAGGACTCTGTTTCCGTTTTCCGATCAAGGCTTTGCAACTGTTGGCGGCGGTCGTCAGCGATCAGCCTTGGGGCGCGCCCGAACTGGGGCAATGTCTGGATCTGATCGCGCAGTCGGACGCAAGCCTTGCCCAAGATTTGGACTATCAACGTCTACGCGAGTACGCCAGGAGGCGGGGGGAGTGAGGGATCGGCGCCGCTGTTGCGGTGGTATGAAAGTCCAGTTTGATAATGGCGCTTAAAAATAAAGCGTGCTTTAATTTAAAGCAATAAATCAAAGCACGCTTTCAATGCCCCGAACCACCGGCACCTACGCCATCACGACCACGCTGGGCGAGTCGGTCCGCGCCTTCGTGCCGCGCCCGCTGCCCCCGGCAGACCCACCACTGGCACCGACCTGCTTCGTTGACCTTAACCGGCAGGCCGAACTGGCGCTGGCGCGCCTGGCCGGGGTGTCGGGTCTGGTCCCGTCGGTGGAATGGCTGCTCTACAGCGCCATCCGCAAGGAGGCGCTGCTCACCTCGCAGATCGAGGGCACTCAGGCCACGCTGACTGACCTGTTCGACGAGGAGGCGGGCCTGAAGGTCAGTAACACCGACGATGTCGCGGAGGTGACCAACTACCTGCGCGCCTTCCGCTGGGTGCAGGGGCAGTTGCGCGACCCGCAGGGCTTGCCGATCAGCGTTCGTCTGCTTTGCGAGGCGCATCGGCTGCTGCTCGATGGGGCGCGCGGCGCCGGCAAACAGCCCGGCGAACTGCGTCGTTCGCAGAACTGGATCGGCGGCACGCGCCCCGGAAACGCCGCCTTCGTGCCGCCGCCGCCGCAGGAAGTGGCCAATCTGCTGACGGACCTGGAGCGCTTCATCCATGCTGCCGACTCCGACCTGCCGCCGCTGGTCAGGGTCGCCCTGATCCACGCCCAGTTCGAGTCCATTCACCCCTTCCTGGATGGCAACGGGCGCATCGGGCGACTGCTGATCGCCGCGCTGATGGAGCACTGGGGGTTGTTGAGAGAGCCGCTGATGGTCTTGAGCGCTTACCTCAAGCAGCACCAGGCCGAGTACTACCGGCGCTTGTCGGCCATTCGCGGCGATGGCGACTGGGAAAGCTGGGTGTCCTTATTCCTGGAAGGCGTGGCTGCGGCGTCCGCGGACGCCGAGCGCAGCATCATCGACGTGGCCACCCTGATCACGGCCGACCGCAAGCGACTGCTGGAGTCCTCCAAGGCGGGGCCGATCAGCTACCGCCTGTTCGAACTGCTGCCGATGATGCCGCGCTTCAGCGTCGAGCACGTCCGTCAGCGGCTGGAAACGACGTTTCCCACAGCCAGCGCCGCGGTCAGGCTGCTGGAAGATCTCGGCATTCTGGGCGAACTCACCGGGCAGAAGAAGAACCGGGTCTACAGCTACCAGGCCTATGTGGAACTGTTGTCCCGGTGAGGATGACC
>JBMOQH010000008.1:24397-129108 GCA_049322795.1 Pseudomonadota bacterium
CCACAGCCAGCGCCGCGGTCAGGCTGCTGGAAGATCTCGGCATTCTGGGCGAACTCACCGGGCAGAAGAAGAACCGGGTCTACAGCTACCAGGCCTATGTGGAACTGTTGTCCCGGTGAGGATGACCCCCAAGTTTGCAGGAGTCCGCGCCATTGCTCGGAAGCTGGGCGAGCGCGCTTCGCGTCCGACAAGCGCTTGCCACCACAACATCAAGGCCCGGACGCTTGTCGACTGGGCTTTTTGTCTGGCTGAAAACGACCGCGCCGGCCGCGCGCCGACGCTGAATCAACCCGCCGTCAGCGCCCGCCGGCCGAAGAATTGCCGCTCGAAGGCCAGGTCGTCCTGCAGCTGGCGCAGGCGGGCTTCGATGGTGGCGAGCTGGGCGAAGGCGATCGGCTGAAGTTTGCTGGCGCGGCGCAGCTGCTCCATGGCCAGTTCCAGGCGGCCGTTCTGGACGTGGTACTCGGCGCGCATTTGATACGCCTCGATCTTGTCGTCGCGCTGGTCGGCGGCGCGCGCCAGCAGTTCCAGCACCGGCGGCGCCGGTTGCGCCTGGTGTGCCCGGTTGCCGAGCAGGGCACGGGTGGCGGCAGGGTGGCCGGCGCGCAGCTCGGCCTCGCCGAGCAGCAGCAGCAAGGCCAGATTGTTCGGGTATAGCTTCAGGTTTTCCCGTGCCAGCGCGCTGGCGGTGTCTGGCCGATTGCCCGCCATGGCGAGCTCGACCTTCGCCACCCGGTAGGGCAGGAAGTCGGCGTTGATCCCGCTCAGTGCCTCCAGCCGCGCGGCGGCGGCTTCGTGGCGCCCGGCGCGCAGCAGCGCCAGGACCTCGCCGTAGCGCCAGGCGCGGGCAGCCATCGGCTCGCTCGGCATGGTGGTCTGCTGGTAATGACGCAGTGCCGCGGTAGGGCCGATGGCGGTCAGTACGCGCACCCGCTCTCGCATGTGCAGGAACGTGCCGTTGTCGGGCAGTCGGCGGCCGCGCAGGCCCATTGCCCGGTCGCGCGCCTCGGCGACGCGGTCGAGTGTCACCGGGTGCGTGCGCAGGAAGGCCGGCAGCTGCGCACCCGCCGAAAAGCGCGTCGCTTGATGCATGCGCTCGAAGAAATCGGCCATGGCGCGAGGATCGAATCCGCTGGCGACCAGGGTCTGGATGCCGATGCGGTCGGCCTCGGATTCGTTATGGCGCGTGAAGTCGATCTGGCTCTGCACGGCGCCCGCCTGCACGGCGGTGATGGCGGCGACGCCCGCATCGGCGCCGCCGTAGGCGCCCAGGATGATCGCGCCCAGCATGGCGGCGATGGTCGGCACGGTCATGCGTTGCTGGTTTTCCAGCGCCCGCGGCAGGTGGCGCTGCGTGACGTGCGCAATTTCGTGGCCGAGCACGGAGGCCAGTTCGTCCTCGGTCTGGGTGGTCAGGATCAGGCCGCTGTGCACGCCGATGTTGCCGCCCGGGCCGGCGAACGCGTTCAGCGTCGGGTCCGTGACGACGAAGAAATCGAAGCCGCGCTGCGCATCGCCGCTGTTGCGGCTCAGGCGCTGGCCGACACCCTGCAGGTAGCTGTTGACGAGCGCGTCGTCCAGCACCGGCATGCTTTGGCGCACCTGGCGCATGAAGCTGACGCCGATGCGCTGCTCCAGTTGCTCGGACAGCAGTCCCCCGGACGCATCGCCAATTTCGGGCAAGGCGATTTCCGCCTGCGCAAGCGGCACGCACAGGCAAAGCAACAGGCAGATCAGGCGACGCAACATGAGCAGGCGGCTGGGTCGTGGCAATGGCTAGCGACTAAGACAGTATGCTTTAGGCGGAGTTACGCCACCGCCCATTTGCCATGACCGATCCTGCTCCCACGCAAGAACTCGACACCAGCGGTCTGCTGTGTCCGCTGCCGGTACTCAAGGCGCGCCGGGCGCTGAACACCCTGCAATCCGGCCAGCAGCTGCGCGTGATCGCCACCGACGCCAAGGCACCGGGGGATTTTGCGGCGTTCTGCGCGCAGTCCGGCGATGTGCTGGTGGAGGTCACGCCGGATGGCGAGCGGTTCCGGATCGTGGTGCAGAAGCGTTAGGTAGACGCTGAAAAATTCCGTCCCTGGAGTTTTCGGCTCGCCTCGTCGCGGTACGCGCCCGCGACGGGCTCCATGAATCAAGCATTTGCTGCTTGATTCATGCCGAGGCATCCTGCCCCGGACGGGAAGCGCTGAACAAATCGGCGCTTCCCTGGGGGTCGAATGGGGCTCGACGCCCCATCCGTGCCCCACGATTCCAATCCAACGAGTGGCGGCAAGCCCTCAGTCCGCCAGCCGCGCGTCCTGCACCTTGCCCACGCCGTACACGTAGCGCAGCACTGGCACGTCGATGCCGAGCTCGGCGGCCTTGTCCAGATACGGCTTCAGGATGATGTCGACCTCCATCTTGCGCCGGCGGTGCAGGTCCTGGTGCATGGACGTGCGGCCCTCGGTCTCGCCGCTGGCCTGCATGCGCTGCCGAAAGCGCACGCCGACCTGCATCATGAGGTCCACCGCCGCGTCGAACGGCAGGCTGTCGTACTCGCGGAACTGGCCCATCGGCGCGTAGAAGTTCTGCGGCTCGTAGCCCATGGCCTTGTAGACCTTGAGGAAATCGCGCGCCAGCAGGATGTAGTTGACGGCGCCGTCGCGCACTTCGAGCCCGTCCGGGAAGGTCAGCGGCAGGCCGAGCGTGCTCACCGACCAGCCGGACGCGGTGCCGATCTGCATCAGTTTTTCCCACAGCACCTGGCGGATGTCCGCCATCGCCTTGGTGCCGAAGCCGGCGTTCTGGAACGCCGCCACCACGGCCTCGACGCGCGGCGTGACGCCGCTGTCGAGTTCGCCGAAGTACGCCGTGGTCGGCGTGGTGAGGCCGGCCATCACGTGGCCCGGCTCGAGCAGCACGCCGCCTTCGATGGTGGAGGCGCCGATCACCTTGTCCCGGCCCGCCCACTCGCGCAGGCGCTCTTCCTTGCCGATGCCGTTCTGGAACGAGCACACCATGCGCACGCGGCCGCGAATGGACTCGGCCTCCGCCAGGGCGGTTTCGGTGTCCTTGGCCTTGGTGAGCAGGATCATCAGGTCGAAGTCGCCGGTCGCCTCGCGCGGGTGGGTGACGCAGGTGAGGTTCTCGCGCACCACGAAGTCGCCGTAGATGCCGCTGATACGAAGGCCGTTGGCCTTGATGGCGTCCATGTGGCGCGCCCGGCCGACCAGCGTCACGTCCTCGCCGGCGCGGGCCAGCATGCCGCCGATGACCGAGCCGAGTCCGCCGGCACCGCAGATGATGAATCGCATGATGGTTGCTCCTCCTGGGCGTGTGCTTGTCGACGCGGGCCGGGTGCTGCGGCCCGGCGCGGGCAAGCATCGCATACGCCCGGCGTGCCCACACGGGCCGCCGGGCGCGGGGGAGCGCGGTGGCGCCGGGCGGCGCTTTAAGGCAGCCGGATGCGTCCGGCCGGAATCGGCGTGTGGTCCAGCGACACCAGGCGCAGGTCCTCGCCGTACCGCAGCAGGCCGCCAAGACCCTGCTGTTCCACCTGCTGCAGCGGGCGGGTGTAGGCGCTCGATTCGGCACCGACCGCGGCCACGGCGTCCTTGGCCACCTTCATCAGCGCGTCCTGCACGGCCTTGAGGTTGGCGTCGTCGGTCACCACCAGTTCCGCGCGCTGCTCGCCATTCGACGTGCGCGCCACCGCCTCGTAGACGTCGCCGGTGTAGCCGGCCACGGTTTCCTGGCGACCGAGCGCGCGCACGCTGATGTCCGTCGGCACGTCCGAGGTGGCATCCCCGAGCAGGCCGGCGAGAAAGGTGTCGGCGCCGACGGCACGAATCTGCCGCGAGACCTTCTCGACGTCGATCACCTGGCCCTGGGCCACCGCGTACAGGCGCCCGTCCAGCATCAGCTGGTAGTTCTCGGCGTCGGTGCCGATGCGGAAATTCGCGGCGTCGAGGTACTCGACGCGCAGTTGATCGCCGCCGCCGAGGTCATACACGGCGGTCAGGTCGGCGAACGCGGGGGCCGCGGCCAGGGCCGCGGCGGCAAACAGCATCGAACGGAACATCAGTGGCTATCTCCTTCAGCGGCGACCGGTTACGTCTTCACCCGGACCCGGTACGTGAGCGTTTGACCGCCGCCGGCCGGCACCGTCACGCGCCAACGGGCGATGTCTGCGGAAGCTTTCCTGTGCGGGTGGGAGCTGTCGATCATCTGCCAGTCGCCGGGGATCATCTCGTCGACGGTCACCGTGACGGGCGTCTTCTTGGCGTTCTTGAGCTCGAGCCGGTAGGCGCTCTCGAACTGCGCACGCTGGTCCTTGGCCGTCGCCAGCACCTTGAAGTCGGTCTGCGTGCGCCGGGCGGTGAGGTCGAAGGCGTCGCCGAGCTTCAGGCGCGCGGTCTCGTTCTCGGGCGTGTGGTCGATGCGGTCCTCGCCGACGAACTGCGAGCCGCCGTCGGCATCGCGCTGGTAGACGCGCACCACGCCGGCCGGCAGCGGCAGCCCGAGCCCGGCTTTCTTGCTGTTGTCGACGTGCAGAATTACCGCCACCTTCTGCGGCACGTCCACCGCGCCCGATTCCTGCGCGGTGTAGAGGCCGCCGCCGGTGAGGTGGTATTCCTTTTGCACCGTCACGGCCGGCGCGCCGAGCAGCGCCACCTGTTTGGTCTGCTGGTCGGCCAGCGTGGTCGGCCGGCCGAGCGTGTACAGGTGGTAGTCGAGCAACGCCTCCTCGCGCACGGCGCCGGCATCGGATTTGGCCATCATGGCCTCCGCCACCATGCCCCGTCGCAGTGCCGGTTGCACGCGGTTCACGTCGCCGGCCACCAGTTGCAGGCGGGCATCGCGGTAGCTCGTCCCGCTGCGGTTGGTCAGGGTGACCCAGCCGGACAGGGCAAGCGACCGCTCGTCGGCGCCGAGCTCGGCCACGTAGTCCGCCTGCCAGGTGAGCCCGCCGGTCAGGTACGCGAGCTCCAGCGCGCGGCGCCCGGCGCCATCGCCGTCCACCGTCACCGCCAGCGTCGGCCGGTCGCGCAGGTTGTCCGGCACGGCGTCGAACACCAGCCGGCCGGGCACGCCGGTTTCGATCCGATCGCCAATCCGCAGCACCACGCCCTCGCCGGCGGCGAGCACGGTGGCGGTTTCCGTGCTGTCGGCGCCGGTGGCGGGGTGCGTGCGCACCACGCGCACCTCGCGCCCGACGTATTTCTCCAGCAGCTTGGCCGGCGTCAGCAGGTCGAAGTCGAAATTCTGTTCCAGCAGGCGGATCGGCTTGCCGTTCGCCACCCGCAGGAGCGCGGTTTCGGGCCGGATCTGCGCGCTCACGTCGCGCAGTTCGAGCACGCTCTCGCCGTCCGGCAGGTCGAGCTCGCGCGTATCCTTCACCAGCGCGAGGTCGCCGTTGTAGACGGTGACCGCCAGCGCCGTCTGATCGTCCAGCGTGCTGCGCAGCGGCGCCGCCTGGGCCATGCCCGCGACCAGTGCCACCGCCAGCGCCCACCGTTCATGTCGCATTCGCCCTCTCCTGCGGCCGCGCCGCGCCTGGTGCTGCTGAACAAACCTTACGACGTGCTGTGCCAGTTCACGGACGTGGCCGGCCGGGCGACGCTGGCCGAGCTGCTGCCGCTGCTGGGCCTGTACCCGGCCGGGCGCCTGGACCGCGACTCCGAAGGCCTGCTGCTGCTGACCAGCGACGGCCGTTTGCAGCAGCGCATTGCCGATCCCGCCCACAAGCTGCCCAAGACCTATCTCGCCCAGGTGGAAGGCGAGCCGGAGGAGCCCGCGCTCGCGGCGCTGTGCGGCGGCGTGGTCCTGAACGACGGTCCGACCCGGCCGGCCCGGGCGGCCCGGGTGCCTGAACCCGCCTGGCTGTGGCCGCGCGTGCCGCCCATCCGCGCGCGCCGGCACATCCCGACCGCCTGGATCGAGCTCACCCTCACCGAGGGCCGCAACCGCCAGGTGCGGCGCATGACGGCCGCCGTCGGCCACCCCACGCTGCGCCTGATCCGGGTGGCGATCGGCCCCCTGCGTCTCGATGGACTTGCCCCCGGCCGGTGGCGCGCCGCGAGCGCGCAGGAGCTCGCGGCGCTCGATCGCGTTCAGGCCGCGACCCGGCCAGGGAGACGCTGAACGCGTCGTCCGCATGCGCGGCGCGTTCAGGCCGACAGGGCGAAATTGCCATGCCCCGCCGCCACCGGCCGGCCGGGGTCGATCTGCCAGGCCTCCACGCGCACGGTGGCCACGGCGCGGCCGATGCGCACGGGCGTGGCGGTGAGGTGCAGGTCGCGCGACACCGCCGGGCGCAGGTAGTCGGTGGTGAAGTCGATGGTGCGGGCGGTGGCGCCGTGCCGGCGCAGCCACGCCAGCGCGGCGCATTCGAGTGCCGCCGCCACCACGCCGCCGTGCAGGGCGCCCAGGCGGAAATTGCCGACCAGGTCGTCCCGAAAGGGCAGCCGCAGATCGCCCGCGTCGTCGATTTGCAGGCCGAGATACTTCGCGTAAGGCAATAATGTACCCAGCGCCGGATCAAACTCAGACACTGCCGAGCGCCCCGAAGTCGTGCCGCGGTGGGCTGTCCGTCTTGATGAAGAACACGGCGCTCATCGTGACGAGCGGCTCGCCGGGACGATCCGCCGAGCCGCAGTCCGCCACGCCGCGGATGTGCGCCTGGTGCCCTTCGAGCCGCACGCACTCGACCCGGGCGTAGACGTCGGCGCCCGCCGGCGGCGGCGCGATGAACTCGAGGCGCAGGCTGAGCGTCGCGTAGTCGAGCGAGGTGTCCAGCGCACAGAACACCGCCACGCCGCCGGCGTTGTCGAGCAGCGCCGACACGGCCCCGTTGGCGAGGCTGCCGCCGCCGTCGGCCAGCTCGCGCCGAAACGGCAGGCGCACCACGCAGCGGTTTCGTTCCGCGGCGGTGATTTCGAGCCCGATGGCAGCGCCGTGCGGAATGATGCCGATGTACTCGCGCCGGTGCAGGGCGCTTTCGGCAAGGTGGCGGTATAGCATGGCTCTATCGGATCGGACCTTGGTCGGCAGTATACCGGCCGCTCACCCGGGCAACGGAGGGGGTCATGCGTCATCGTCCGTGGTCGGGGCTGCTCGCCCTGGCCTTGCTTTTCGGCGCCGGCCTGGCGCAGGCGCAGGGGGTGCTGCGCACGCAGATCAGCGGCCCCATCGGACCCGCGACGGCCACCCATATGCAGCAGGCGCTGGCCGCTGCCGAGGCGCAGCAGGCGCAACTGCTGCTGGTGCGCCTGGACACGCCGGGCGGTCTCGATGGCGCCATGCGCGACATCATCAAGGCGATGCTTGCCGCGCCGCTGCCGGTGGCGCTGTATGTGGCGCCGAGCGGCGCCCGCGCCGCCTCGGCCGGCACCTACATGCTGTACGCGGCGCACGTCGCCGCCATGGCGCCGGGCACCAATCTTGGCGCCGCCACGCCGGTGCAGATCGGCGGCGGGCTGCCGTTGCCCGGTCGCCGGCCGGCGCCGGCCGACGGCGATGCCCCCGAGCAGGCGCAGGAACAGGCGCCGGCGACGCCGGATGCCATGCAGCACAAGCTGGTCAACGATGCGGTGGCCTACATCCGCAGCCTGGCCGAACTGCGCGGGCGCAACGCCGACTGGGCCGAACAGGCCGTGCGCGAGGCGGCCAGCCTGACCGCCCAACAGGCGCTCGAACAGAAGGTCATCGATCTGCTGGCCGCGAGCGACGCGGACCTGCTCAAGCAGCTCGACGGCCGCACCGTGCAGCTGGCGGGCGGGCCGGTCACGCTCGCCACCGCCGGCGCCGTGCTGCAGGACTTCGAGCCCGACTGGCGCACCCGCCTGCTGGCCGTGCTGACCAACCCGAGCGTCACCTACATCCTGCTGTTGATCGGCATCTATGGCTTGTTCTTCGAGTTCGCCAGCCCCGGCGGCGTGGTGCCCGGCGTGGTCGGGGGCATCGCCCTGCTGCTGGCGCTGTACGGCCTGCAGATGCTGCCGGTCAACTACGCCGGCCTGGGACTGATCCTGCTCGGCATCGGCCTGATGCTGGCCGAGGTGTTCGCGCCGTCGTTCGGGGCGCTGGGCATCGGCGGCACGGTGGCGCTGGTGATCGGCTCGATCATCCTCATCGACACCCAGGTGCCCGGCTTCGGCATTCCACTGTCGCTGATCGGCGCGGTGGCCGCGAGCAGCCTGCTATTGTTCACCTTCGTGCTGGGCGCGCTGTGGCGAGCGCGCCGTGGCCGCGTGGTCAGCGGCGGCGAGGCGCTGGTGCAGGCCGCCGCCACCGCCGCTGAGGATTTCACCGGCGATGGCCACGTGTGGCTGCACGGCGAGCGCTGGGCGGCGCGGTGTGCGCAGCCGCTGCGTCGCGGACAGACCGTGCACGTGCGCGAGCGGCATGGCCTGCTGCTGATCGTCGAACCCGGCCCGGCAAACGACGGAGACACGCCATGAACACTTTCCTGCTGCTGCCCGCGGTGCTCGTGCTGGCCATCCTGGTCAGCGCCATCCGCATCTTTCGCGAGTACGAGCGCGGCGTGGTGTTCATGCTGGGCCGCTATTTCAAGATCAAGGGGCCGGGCCTGGTGATCATCATCCCGGTGATCCAGCAGGCGGTGAAGGTGGACCTGCGCACCGTGGTGATGGACGTGCCCACGCAGGACGTGATCTCGCGCGACAACGTGTCGGTCAAGGTCAACGCGGTGGTGTATTTCCGCGTGGTCGATCCGGAGCGGGCGATCATCCAGGTGGAGAATTTCTACGAGGCGACCAGCCAGCTGGCGCAGACCACGCTGCGCTCGGTGCTCGGGCGGCACGAGCTCGACGACATGCTGGCCGAGCGCGACAAGCTGAACGCCGACATCCAGGAAATCCTCGACCAGCAGACCGACGCCTGGGGCATCAAGGTCAACAACGTCGAGATCAAGCACGTGGATCTCGACGAGTCGATGATCCGCGCCATCGCCCGCCAGGCCGAGGCCGAGCGCAGCCGGCGCGCCAAGGTCATCAACGCCGACGGCGAATTCGAGGCCTCGCGGCGCCTGGTGGACGCGGCCCGCGCCCTGTCCGCCGACCCGCGCGCCATGCAGCTGCGCTATTTGCAGACGCTGTCCGACATCGGTATGGAAAAGAACACCACCGTCGTGTTCCCATTGCCGCTGGACCTGATCACGCCCTTGTTGCAGCGCGGCGCGCCGCCGGCCGGTTCCGATTCATCCCCCACCCCCTGACCCCATGCCCATCACCCGCAAGCCCACCCGCGCCGTACGCATCGGCGGCATCACCATCGGCGCCGGTCACCCCATCGCCGTGCAGAGCATGTGCGCCACCAGGACGCAGGACGTCGCCGCCACCGTGGCGCAGGCCAACGACCTCGCCGCCGCCGGTGCCGGCGTGGTGCGCATCGCCGTCGACACGCCAAAGGACGCCGACGCCCTGGCCGCCATCCGGGCGCAGACCGCCGCCAATCTGTCGGTGGACTTGCAGGAAAACTACCGCATGGCCGAGCGCGTGGCGCCGCACGTGGACAAGATTCGCTACAACCCCGGCCACCTGTACCACCACGAGAAGCACAAGCCCTGGCAGGACAAGGTGGGCTATCTGGCGGACATCGCCGCGCAACATGACTGCGCGCTGCGCGTGGGCGTCAATGCAGGTTCGCTGGACCCCGAGCGGGCGGCGCAGTTCGCGCCGGACGATTCGGTGTCGCCCATGCTGGTCGGCGCCTTCGAGCACTGCGAGCTGCTGGACAGCCTGGGCTTCACCCGCTACTGCGTGTCGCTGAAGGACTCCGACCCGGCCAAGGTGGTGGAGCTGAACAAGCGCTTCGCCGCGCAGCGCCCGGACGTGCCGCTGCATCTGGGCGTGACCGAGGCCGGCCTGCCGCCGGACGGCATCATCAAGACGCGCATCGCCTTCGAGCAGCTGATCGGCGCCGGCATCGGCGACACCATCCGCGTGTCGCTGACCCTGCCCAACCCCCGCAAGGCCGAGGAGATCACCGCCGGGCAGCAGATCCTGGCCGACATCGCCGCCGGCCGGGTGCGCTCGGTGGTGGACTTCGGGCAGGGCCTGAACATCATTTCCTGCCCCAGCTGCTCGCGGGTGCAGAACGAGGCCTTCGTCGATCTCGCCGAGCAGGTGCGCGAGATGACGGCTTACGCCAAGGACCACCATCTGACCATCGCCGTGATGGGCTGCCGGGTGAACGGCCCCGGCGAGACCGACGACGCGGATCTCGGCCTCTGGTGCGGGCCGAAGCAGGTCAACTTCAAGCGCCGCGGCGAGCTGGTCGGCGCGTTTGGCTACGACCAGATCCTGCCGCGACTGAAGGCCGAGCTCGACGCGCTGATCGCCGAACGCGCCGCCTGACAAGCACCGCTGCCGACCCATTCCCACGGAGACCGATCGATGGCGACCACCACGCCGCCAGGCTACGAATTTGCCGACGTCATGGAGCGCCGGCGCCGCACGCTGGCCAACATGGCGCGCCTGCGCGGCCGCATGCGCCCGGTCACCTGGCTGCTGCGGCGCACGTTCGACCTGTCGCAGGCGCTGGGCTTCGAGTATCCGCTGTTCCGGCGCTTCTTCCGGCCGATGGTCGGCATGTTCGACAAGGCCATCGACAAGGCCTTTGCCGGCTACACGCCGACCGCGCACGACGTGTTCGTGTGCTCGTATTTCAAGAGCGGCACCAACTGGGCCATGCACACCGCCTACCAGATCGCCGAGCATGGCGAGGGTCAGTTCGAGGACATCCTGGACGTGGTGCCGTGGGTGGACTGCCCGGATCAGGAAACCACCGTCTGGCTGAACGACCCGCGTCCGCAGCGGCGTTCACGCTCCGGGCTGCGGGTCATCAAGACCCACGCCCGGGCGCAGTTCGTGCCCTACAACGACCAGGCCAAATACATCTGCGTGGTGCGCGACCCGAAGGAAGTGATCGTGTCCGGCTACCACTTCTTCGGCTCCATGCTGCTGGGCAGCCTGATTCCGTCGGTCGACACCTGGGTGCGGCACTGCACCTCGGACGAGGCGGTGTTCCACCCCTGGTATGAATTCACCGCCGGCTACTGGGCCTGGCGCGAGCGGCCGAACGTGCTGTTCCTGACCTACAACGACCTGCAGGACGACCCGGTCGGCACCATCCGGCGCATGGCGCAGCTGATGAACGTGACGCTGACCGACGCCCAAGTCGAGCGCGTGCGCGCGCTGTGCTCGTTCGAGCACATGAAGACCATCGACCACAAGTTCTACCCGGGCGAGGTGTCGCCGTTCGCCCGCCCCGGCGGGCAGATGATCCGCAGCGGCCGCAGGGGCAACTCGGGTGAGATGCTGTCGCCCGCCCAGCAGGCGCACATCGACCAGTGGTGCAAGGCCGGCCTCGCCAGGCTGGGCAGCGATTTTCCTTACGAGCGCTACTTCGGCTGAACCGGCGCCGCTGGACCAGCCGCTGCGCCCGCCCCCGGGGGATTTTCGCGGCGACCTTTATTGACCGTCGCTGCGTCGCGCGCGCTCCCGATCGATCAGGGTTCGCTTGCGCGCCAGTCCCCAGCGGTAGCCGCCTAGGCCGCCGTCACCCCGGATGACGCGGTGACAGGGCACGGCGATCGCCACCCGGTTGGCCGCGCACGCGCTGGCGACCGCCCGCACCGCACGCGGGGCACCGATGGCCTGCGCAACGTCGCTGTATGACCGCAGCTCGCCATACGGAATCTGCTGCAGGTACTGCCAGACCCGCAGTTGAAACGCCGTGCCGCGCAGGTCGAGCGGCAGCTCGAGCGTGCTGCCTGATCCATCCAGAACCGCGTGCAACGCCCGCATCCACTCATCGAATGCCGGCTTCGCCGCCTCGCTCATCGGCGTGAGGTGAGCCATTGGATACTCGGCCTGCAGCATTGCCGCGAGCTGCGCTTCATCGTCCCCGAACTGCACGAAACACAGGCCGCGGTCGGTGGCCGCCAACATGAGCAGGCCGAGCGCCGATGGCGTACAGGCATACGACATTTCAAGCCCGGCGCCGCCCGCCCGGTATTGCCCGGGCGTCATGCCAAGCCGCGCCGCCGCGCGTTCGTAGACGCGACGGGTGGAGCCGAAGCCGGCGGCGTGAATCGCCTGCGTAACCGTCATCTGCCCGCGCAGGTGGCGACGCAGCACCGACAGCCGGTGCGCCTCCGCGTACTGCCGCGGGCTGACGCCAACCACGTCCTTGAACCGGCGCTGCAGGTGAAATGGGCTCACATGCGCCTGCTGGCCGAGCGCCAGTAAGGTCAGATGGGACTGGTCCTGGCCGTCACTCACCAACGCCTCGATGTGGCGGCACAGCGCGCGCACCGTGTCGACGGTGCGCGCATCGGCACGGGCGAGCAGCGGCCGGCAGCGTTTGCACGGGCGCAGGCCCGCCAGTTCGGCCTCCGCCGGGGTGGCGAAAAAGCGCACGTTGCGCCGCAGCGGCAGGCGCGAGGCACAGGACGGCCGGCAATACACGCCGGTGGTGACAACGCCGTAGTAGAAGCGGCCATCCTGCGACCGATCGCGCTGTTGCACCGCCTGCCACTGGTGTTCATGGTTCATGGACTACTCCGCGGCATCGGGAGACGCTGAAAAATTCCGTCCATGGAATTTTTCGGCTCGCCTCGTCGCGGGTCACGCCCGCGACGGGCTCCATGAATCAAGCACTCTTGCTTGATTCATGCCGGGGCATCCTGCCCCGGACGGGAAGCGCTGAATGAATCAACGCTTCCCTGGCGACAAAACGGCGCTCATGTTGGCCAACGGCTTCGCTGCGGTCACTCCGATTCTTGCGCTCTGGGTGCCGGCGGCGGGCCGGTCACGGCATCAGCAACAGCTTGCCGCTGGTTGCCCGGCTGGCGAGCAGTTCATGGGCCTGCGCCGCCTGGGCGAGCGGCAAGCGGCGGTCGATGTGCAGGCCGATGCGCCCGTCCGCCAGCCAGGCGAACAGGTCGCGCGCCCGGTCGGCGAGTTCGTCGGCCTCGGCGATGTAGTCGAACAGCGACGGCCGGGTCAGGAACAGCGAGCCTTTCTGCAACAGCAGCAGCGGGCTGATCGGCTCGACCGGCCCGCTGGACTGGCCGAACAGCACCATCGTGCCGCGCCGGCGCAGCACGTCGAAGCCCTTCAGGAAGGTGCTGGCACCGACCGAGTCGTACACCGCGTGCACGCCGGCGCCGCCCGTCAGGCGCCGCGTCTCGGCCACGAAGTCGTCGCGCGAGTACAGGATCACCTCGTCCGCGCCGCGTTCGCGCGCGACCTGCGCCTTGGCCTCGGTGGACACGGTGGCGATCACCCGCGCGCCGCGCAGCCTGGCCATCTGCACCAGCATCTGCCCGGCGCCGCCGGCGGCGGCGTGGATCAGCACGCTGTCGCCGGGGCGGATGGCATACACGCTGTGCGTGAGGGCGTGGGCGGTGAGCCCCTGCAGCATGGCGGCGGCGGCAAGCTCCAGGTCCAGCCCGTCCGGCACCGGTACCAGGCGGGCCTCGGGCACGCAGATGTACTCCGCGTAGGCGCCGCTGGCGTTGGGGTAGGCCACGCGATCACCGGGCTTGAAGCGCGCCGCGCCGGGACCCACCGCGTCCACGACGCCCGCGCCTTCGAGACCCGGCACGAACGGCAGCGGCTGTGGATAAAAGCCGGTGCGGTGGTAGATGTCGATGAAGTTGACGCCGCAGGCGGCGTTTTTTACCCGCACCTCGCCCGCGCCCGGCTCTGGCAACGGGCGCTCGGCGAGGCGCAGGACCTCGGGGCCACCCGGGGTGGCGACTTCGATGGCGCGCATGGTGGTCATCGGCGGTTCAGGTCGTAGTACTCGCGGTTCGGCTCCATGCCGGTGGCGGCCGCGAGGCGGTTGGTCATGTTGAAGAACGCCGTCACCTCGGCGATGTCCCAGATGTCGCGCTCGGAGAAGCCCTGTTCGCGCAGCAGCTCGCGCTCGGTGTCGTCGATGGTCTCGGGCGCCTGCGTCAGGCGCTCGGCGAACTCCAGCATGGCGCGCTGGCGGTCGGTGAGCTTGGCGCTACGAAAGTTCATGGCCAGCGTGTCGGCCAGCGGTGGATCGCCGGTCAGCCGGCGCAGCGTGGCGCCATGGCTGGTCAGGCAGTAATGGCAGCGGTTCAGGGACGACACCACCACGGCGATCATCTCGCGCTCGGCCTTGCTGAGGCCCGACTCGCCGGCCATCAGGCCATCGCGCATGGCGGTGAAGTTGGCCAACCGGTCCGGTGCGTGGGCGTAGCCGCGCAGCACGTTCGGCACGAAGCCCAGCCGCTCCCGGGCCGCGTCGTACTGGTCCTTGAGCTCCGGTGAAAGTGGTTTCGGCTCTGGCAGATCCAGCGCCATGATGTTGTCCTTCGCCACGGTTCCTCCGATTGCGCCGCGCGGGCGCTTGAAAGTGGGTCTTGCCGGCGCCATCTTGTCGGCGGACGTTTCACCCAGGCAAGTGCCATGCACCCGGCGCCGATCCTCGCCATCACGTTTGATCTCGACGACACGCTGTGGGCCATCGATCCGGTGATCGAGCGCGCCGAGCGGCTCATGCACGCCTGGCTGGCCGAACATTACCCGCGCCTGCCGCAGCGTTACTCGCCGGCTGATTTGCGGGCGCTGCGCGACGAGCTGCTGGGCAGCCGCCCGGAGCTGGCGCATGACCTCGGCGCGCTGCGTCGGGAGTCGCTTGCCCTGGCCGCGGAACACTGCGGCTACGGGCGCGAGGCAGCCGAGGGTGCCTTCGCCGTCATGTGGCAGGCGCGCAACGAAGTCGAGCTGTTCGCCGACGTGCTGCCGGTGCTGGGGGCATTGTCGCCGAGGTTCACGCTGGGCGGCCTCACCAACGGCAATGCAGACATCGTGCGCATCGGGCTCGACGGCCTGTTACGGTTCTGCGTCACCGCGCGGGAGACGGGCGTGGCCAAGCCGCATCCGGCGATATTCGCCGCTGCCTGCGGTGCCGCGCGCATCGCGGCGCATCAGGTTCTGCATGTGGGCGATGACCCGGAGCGTGATGTGCACGGCGCCCGCGCCGCCGGCATGCGCACCGTGTGGGTCAACCGGGACGACAAGCCGTGGCCGGGCGGGCCACCGGCCGATGCCGAAGTGCGCGACCTGCACGATCTGCTGGACCTGTTGGAGCAGGGCGCCCTGTGAGCGCCGCGTCGGCTGCGCGCGCGTCCCTATAATTCGTCTCACTACCCATTCACAACGAGCAAGCCCATGGCGGTCCGCAAGAAACGCATCTACAAGGTCATGTTCCACAGCCAGGGCAAGCTGTACGAGTTGCACGCCACCGAAGTGAGCCAGGGCAGCATGTTCGGCTTTATCGAAGTGGGCGGTTTTGTCTTCGGCGAGAAGGGCGGTCTGCTGATCGATCCGTCCGAGGAACGGCTCAAGAGCGAGTTCGAACACGTCAAGACGACGTTCATTCCCATGCACGCCGTGGTGCGTATCGACGAAGTCGACAAGGAAGGCGCCAACAAGATCAGCGCGCTGTCTGACGATGCCAAGGTGGCCTATTTGCCGTCGCCGATTTACACCCCGGGCGGCCGCGGCAAGGATTGAGCCCGGCGTCGATTGCCAGCGGTGCGGCGGCGTCAGGATTGCTGTTCATTCGTCGTCGTCCGTATCGCGCAGGCGTTGCAGGGCGCGGCGTTGCTGTTTGTCTGGCCGGCCCTTGCCCACGTAGCCGGTCGGTCCGCTGAGGGCGCGCTCGATGCGCAGCGTTTCTCGGTGCGCGAGACTCGCCGCGGTTTCTTCGTACAAGGCCGACACGTCTTTGGCTGATACGCGTTGCGCGGTGGTGCCGCGGACAAGCACCGTCATCGGCTCGCCGCCGCGCAACAGGCTGACTTCATCACCGGCGCGCAGCAGCCGCGCCGGCTTGCTCGGCTGACCGTTCACCCGGACCTTGCCGCCATTCACCGATTCGGTGGCCAGGCTGCGCGTGCGATACAGGCGACTGACCCATAACCATTTGTCCAGTCGCTGACCGGCGTCGGTGTGATTTCGTTCAGCCAAGCGCGGCCTCCTCGGCTCGGGGCCTTGCGGCACACACAAAAACGCCGCCGGGGCTCTCGCCGCGGCGGCGTTTTCGGAAAGATGGCCGGTTCGCCGCCACCCGGCGGCGTGGCCTCAGATGGCCAGTTGTTCGGGCGTCTTGCCGGCGGCCAGTGCCGCCTTGAACCACTTCGGCTTCGGTCCGCGGCCATTCCAGGTTTGGCTGCTGTCCGCCGGATTGCGGTATTTGGCCGCCGCCGCGCTGCGGCCGCTGCGCTTTTTCGGTTCGGCCGCGACGATTTCGAAATCGATGCCGACCGAGGCGGCCAGCTTGCGCATCTGCGCCACCACTTCTGCCCGCTGCTCGCGCTGACGCTTTTCGAGTGCGCTTTCCGCGTCGACGATCAACTGCTGAAGATCGGTAAGGGAGTAGTTAGCAAGATTGACTGCCATGGCGAGCGATCTCCGGGTTAAAGCCAATTGAGCGGCAACTATAGCCAACAAAGCTGCGTGCAACAACCGCGGGGCTTTTACGGCCACTAAACGGAACCGCGCCCGGAGAAAGCTCCAAGAAACGCTGATGAATGCCGGCGGCGCAATTCGGCGTTTCTCATGGATAGCGTGGATTGATTCTGGTGGGCCGGGAATTGGATATGTTTCCCGTGCCGTGTCGCGAGGGCCGGCGGTTCGGGCAATCGGCGGCCGGGCCCGTGCGGCCTATCGGATGTGGGCCAATATGCCGTCCAGCTCATCGAGGCTGTTGTAGCGGATCACCAGCTTGCCGCCGCGGCGGCCGTGGTCGATGCTGACCTTGGCGCCCAGCCGTTCGGCGAGGTTCTGCTCCAGGTGTCGCACGTCGGCGGAGGCGGCATGCGGTGCAGGTTTGTGCTCGCCGCGCAGGTGGCGGGCGACCAGCTGCTCGGTCTGCCGCACCGACAGGCCCTGCGCGGCCACGCGCTCGGCAAATGCGATCTGGTCGGCGCCTTCGAGCGCCAACAGCGCGCGGGCGTGGCCCATCTCCAGGCGGCGTTGCTCCACCAGGTCGCGCACCGGCGGCGTCAGCTGGCGCAGGCGCAGCAGGTTGCTGACCGCCACGCGCGAGCGGCCGACGGCGCGCGCCACCTGCTCGTGCGTCAGGCCGAACTCGCGCGTCAGGCGCTCCAGCGCGTCGGCTTCCTCCATGGCGTTCAGGTCCTGGCGCTGGATGTTCTCGATCAGCGCCACGGCAGCGGCGGTCTCATCCGGCACGTCGCGCACGATGGCCGGAATCTCGTGCAGGCCGGCCAATTGCGAGGCGCGCCAGCGCCGCTCGCCGGCGATGAGTTCGTAGCGGTGTTCACCGACGCTGCGCACCACCACCGGCTGCACCACGCCCTGGGCGCGGATGGAGTCGGCCAGCGCGGCGAGTTCTTCCTCGCCGATGTGGCGGCGTGGCTGGTAACGGCCGCGCTCGATGTGCTCGACCGGCAGGCGCATCAGCCGTTCGCCGGCGGCAGGTGGCGCCGTGGCGGTGCTGAGCAGCGCTTCGAGGCCGCGGCCGAGTCCGCGTTTCTGGCTCATCAGGTGGCCTTGAGGTGGTGCCGGCGCAACATCTCGCCGGCCAGGGTGAGAAAGGCCGTGGTGCCGACGCAGCCGCGGTCGTAGTCGAGCACCGGCTGGCCGTGCGAGGGCGCCTCGGCCACGCGCACGTTGCGCGGAATGACGGTGCGGTACACGCGCTCGCCGAAGTGCTGCTGGAGCTGTTCGGACACGTCGCGCGCCAGGCGGCTGCGCGGATCGAACATGCTGCGCAGCACGCCCTCCACGTGCAGGCCGGGATTGGCGCTGTCGGCGATGTCGGCGATGGTGTCGAGCAGGTCGGACAGACCCTCGAGCGCGTAGTACTCGCACTGCATGGGAATCAGCACGGAACCTGCGGCGGTCAGCGCGTTCACGGTCAGCATGTCGAGCGCGGGCGGGCAGTCGATCAGCACGTAGTGGTAGTCGTCCAGGACCGTCGCCAGCGCGTCGCGCAGGCGGAATTCGCGCCGGTCCTGCTGCAGCAGCAGGACCTTGGCGGCGGTGAGATCGGCGTTTGCCGGCAGCACGTCATAGCCGGCCGCCACCGTGTGCCGGGCGTCGGCCAGCGGCGCCTCGCCGGTCAGCACTTCCAGCATCGAGGGGCTGGCCGCGCGCTTGTCGATGCCGCTGCCAGTGGTGGCGTTGCCCTGCGGGTCGAGATCGATCAGCAGCACGCGCTGGCGCGCACGGGCAAGTCCGGCCGCCAGATTGACGGTGGTGGTGGTCTTGCCGACCCCGCCTTTCTGGTTGGCGATGGCGATGATGCGTGGCATGGGTGTCCGAGCGGGCCTTGCGGGCGGCGACACTTTACCCGACCGACTGCCGCGCCAGCACCACAAGGGCGTGGTGCTGGCGTCCGGGCTGGCCGGCGAGCGCGAGGGTTGTGATGTGCTCGAAATCCGCTGGCAATCCGGCCAGCTCCGCCGCGGCGGCGGGTCCCTTGAGCGCCAGCACACGGCCGCCCGGCGCGCACAGATGGCGCAGCAGGCTCAGCAGGCGGGGGAGGGGGGCGAAGGCGCGCGCGATCACCGTCGGAAACGGGGTTTCGGGACGGAAATCCTCGGCACGCGCGCGCACCACCTCGACCTTGCCAAGGCCGAGTTCCAGCGCTGCGTGCTGGACGAAGCGTGTCTTCTTGAGGTTGCTGTCGAGCAGCACGTGCCGCGTGTCCGGCCGGGCGATGGCAAGCGGCAACCCCGGAAAGCCGGCGCCGGTGCCGACATCCAGCAGCGTGCCGGGCGGCAGATGGGGCAGTACCGCCAGGCTGTCGAGCAGGTGCCCGGCCACCATCTGCGCCGGACTGCGCAGCGCCGTCAGGTTGAAGTGGCGGTTCCAGGTGTCGAGCAGGCGCAGCAGCGCGATGCATTGCTCGCGGGCGGTCTCCGGCAGGTCGATACCAAGCTCGGCAAGGCCCTCATCCAGCAACCGGCGCGCCGTCTGCCAGTCGCCCGCCGCGGCAGTATCAGGCCGCATCGACGGCGCCGCGACGGCGCTTCAGGTGCACCAGCAGGATGGAAATGGCGGCCGGCGTCACACCCGGCACGCGGCTCGCCTGGCCGAGTGTGGCCGGCCGGGCGGCGGTGAGCTTCTGCCGGACCTCGTGCGACAGGCCGCGGATGGTGGCGTAGTCGAGGTCCGCCGCCAGCACGGTGTGCTCATGGTGTTGCTGGCGCTCGATTTCGGCGCGTTGGCGCTCGAGATAGCCGTCGTACTTGATGTCGATTTCGAGCTGCGTCGTGGCGTTGTCATCGGCGTGCGGCTGGCCCACGCCCGGCAGCCGGTGCAGGGCGGCGTAGTCGACCCCCGGCCGGCGCAGCAGTTCGAGCGCCGTGTTCTCGCGCGCGAGCGGGCCGCCAAGCACGGCGTGATCGGCCTCGCCGAGCTGCGACGGGCGCAGCAGGATGCCGGCAAGGCGCGTCCTTTCGGCGGCGATCACGTCCTGTTTGCGGCAGAACTGTGCCCAGCGCGTGTCGTCCACCAGGCCGAGCTCGCGGCCGGTGGCGGTCAGGCGCTGGTCGGCGTTGTCCTCGCGCAGCCACAGCCGATACTCGGCGCGCGAGGTGAACATGCGGTACGGCTCGCGCGTGCCGCGGGTGGTCAGATCGTCGATCAGCACACCCATGTAGGCCTCGTCGCGGCGCGGCCACCAAGGCTCCTGCCCGCGGGCGCGGCGGGCGGCGTTGATGCCGGCGACGAGGCCCTGCGCGGCGGCTTCCTCGTAACCGGTGGTGCCGTTGATCTGCCCGGCGAAGTAGAGATCCCCCAGCGCCTGTGTCTCCAGCCACGGGTGCAGCGCGCGCGGATCGAAGAAGTCGTACTCGATGGCGTAGCCGGGGCGCAGGATGTGCACGTTCTCGAAGCCGGCGATCGAACGCACCAGCTCGACCTGCACGTCGAACGGCAGGCTGGTCGAGATGCCGTTCGGGTACACCTCGGCGGTGTCCAGGCCCTCCGGCTCGACGAAAATCTGGTGACTGGCCTTGTCGGCAAAGCGCACCACCTTGTCCTCGATGGACGGGCAGTAGCGCGGCCCCACGCCCTCGATGACGCCCGCGTACATGGGCGAGCGGTGCAGGTTGGCGCGGATGATGTCGTGCGTGCGCCCGGTGGTATGCGTCAGGTGGCAGCTCACCTGGCGCGGGTGCAGGTCGGCGTGGCCGAGGTACGAGAACACCGGCGTCGGCGTGTCGCCGGGCTGTTCGGTGAGGCGGCTGTAGTCGATGCTGCGGCCGTCGAGGCGCGGCGGCGTGCCGGTCTTGAGGCGCCCGACGGGAAGGTCCAGTTCCCGCAGGCGCCGGGCGAGGGCAATTGCCGGTGCGTCGCCGGCCCGCCCGCCGCCGTAGTGCTGCTCGCCGATGTGGATGACGCCGCCCAGAAACGTGCCGGTGGTCAGCACCACCGCGCGGGCCTGAAACGTGAGCCCCATCTGCGTGACCACGCCGCGCACGCGGCCGTGCTCGACCAGCAGATCGTCCACGCTTTGCTGGAAGAGGTGCAGGTTCGGCTGCGCCTCCACCATGCCGCGCACCACCTGCCGATACCGCGCGCGGTCGGCCTGGGCGCGCGTGGCGCGCACCGCCGGCCCCTTGCTGCGGTTCAGGACGCGGAACTGGATGCCGGCCCGGTCCGCCGCCAGCGCCATGGCGCCGCCCAGCGCGTCGATCTCGCGCACCAGGTGGCTCTTGCCGATGCCGCCGATGGCCGGGTTGCACGACATCTGGCCGATGGTTTCGAGGCTGTGCGTGAGCAGCAGCGTAGCGGCACCGGAGCGCGCGGCGGCCAGCGCGGCCTCGACGCCGGCATGGCCGGCGCCAACCACGATCACGTCGAAGGGGCGGTCGAACTGCATGGGGACACGGGGAAGAAATGGCGAACTCGTTATGATAGGCGGCCCCCGCATTCGCTGTCAGGCCGCATGAGCACGCCCCGCAAACTGCACGTCAAGACCCTCGGCTGCCAGATGAACGTGTACGACTCGCAGCGCATCGCCGATGTGCTGGCGCAGTCGCACGGGCTCGAAACCACCGATGACCCGGCCCAGGCCGACGTGTTGTTGCTGAACACCTGCTCGATCCGCGAGAAGGCGCAGGAGAAGGTGTTCTCCGAGCTCGGCGCCTGGTGGCACGCCTACAAGCAGCAGCGCCCGGAGCTGGTGATCGGCGTCGGCGGCTGCGTGGCCAGCCAGGAAGGCGAGAAGCTGCGCGAGCGGGCGCCCTACGTGGACCTGGTGTTCGGGCCGCAGACCATCCACCGCCTGCCGCTGTTGCTGAACCAGGCGCAGGGCCGGGGCGGGGCAGTGGACGTGAGCTTTCCGGAGATCGAGAAGTTCGATCACCTGCCGCTGCCGCGCGCCAACGGGCCGACGGCCTTCGTGTCCATCATGGAAGGCTGCTCGAAGTACTGCAGCTTCTGCGTGGTGCCGTACACGCGCGGCGAGGAGTTCAGCCGCCCGCTGCTGGACGTGCTGACCGAGATCGCCGTCTACGCCGAACAGGGCGTGCGCGAGGTGACCCTGCTCGGCCAGAACGTGAACGCCTACCGCGGCGCCACGCCGCGGGGCGGCGTGGCGGATCTGGCCGGGCTGATCGGCCAGGCGGCGCAGATCGAGGCGCTCGAACGCATCCGCTTCACCACCTCGCACCCGGTCGAGTTCACCGACAGCCTGGTGGCGGCCTACGCCGAGCAGCCCAAGCTCGCCTCGCACCTGCACCTGCCGGTGCAAAGCGGCTCGGACCGCATCCTGCGCGCCATGAAGCGGGGCCACACGGCGGCCGAGTACCTGGCGAAGATCGAGCGCGTGCGGGCGGCGCGGCCGGATCTGAGCCTGACCACGGACATCATCGTCGGCTTTCCGGGCGAGACCGAGGACGATTTCGCCGCCACGCTGGCGCTGGTCGAGACGGCCGGCTTCGACGAGGCGTTCAGCTTCATCTACAGCGCGCGGCCCGGCACGCCGGCGGCGGCGCTGGCGGACGACACGCCGGCCGAGGTCAAGAAGGAGCGCCTGGCGCGCCTGCAGAAGCTGATCGAGCGGCAGTCCACGGCCTACGCGGCGGGCCTGGTGGGCAGCGTGCAGACGGTGCTGGTGGAAGGCCCGGCCAAGCGCGGCGGGGGGCAGTTGCAGGGGCGGCTGGGCAACAATCGGGTGGTAAACTTCGCCAGCCCGCGGCCACTCACAGGTCAATTGGTGGACGTCAAGATCACCGCCGTTTCTGCCCACACCCTGCGCGGCGAGCCGGTCGGCTCGCGTCACGCCGCGTGACCCCGCCAGCCACCGCAGCCGCCGAATCGGCGGCCATCGAAGTCACCCTCCAACCCGACGACAATGCCCGCCTCGCCAGCCTGTGCGGGCCGCTCGACGCGCACATCGGTCAGGTGGAACGCCATTTCGATGTCGTCATCCGCCGCCACGGACATTCCTTCGCCATCAGCGGCGCGCCGGGGCCGGTCGCCGGTGCGGGCGCCGCGCTGCAAACGCTTTACGCCGAAACCGCCAGCGGCGAGGAGCTGTCCGCGGCCAAGGTGCACCTGCTGGTGCGCGGCGCTCACGAAGGCGAGGAAGAGCCCACCGTGGCGGTCGGCCGGCGCCTGCAGGTGCGCGCGCGCGGCAAGCGCCAGTCGGACTACCTGCGCGCCATCCAGAACAACGACATCAATTTCGCGGTCGGTCCGGCCGGCACCGGCAAGACCTATCTGGCGGTCGCCTGCGCCGTGCAGGCGCTGCTGGAAGAACAGGTGCAGCGCCTGGTGCTGGTGCGCCCGGCGGTCGAGGCCGGCGAGAAGCTCGGCTTCCTGCCGGGCGACCTGGCGCAGAAGGTCGACCCCTACCTGCGGCCAATCTACGACGCGCTGTACGAGATGCTGAGCTTCGAGCGCGTCGGCAAGCTGATCGAGCGGCACGTGATCGAGATCGCGCCGCTCGCCTACATGCGCGGGCGCACGCTGAACGAGGCCTTCATCATCCTGGACGAGGCGCAGAACACCACGCCCGAGCAGATGAAGATGTTCCTGACGCGCATCGGCTTCGGCTCGACCGCGGTGATCACCGGCGACGTGACGCAGGTGGACCTGCCGGCCGGCAAGCCGTCGGGCCTCAAGCACGTGCTCGGCGTACTGCAGGGCGTCGAGGGCATTTCATTCAGTTTCTTCAGTTCCCGCGACGTGGTGCGCCACCCGCTGGTGGAGCGCATCGTCAACGCCTATGAGCGCGACGCCGAATCCCACGACCGAAGTTGACATCGACCGCGCCAGCCGCGTGCCGGCGCCGGACGATGAGGCTCTCATCGCCTGGGCCACGGCCGCGCTGGACGGGCTCGCCCTGGACGGCGTCAGCGTGGCGGTGCGCCTGGTGGATGCCGACGAAGCGCAGGCGCTGAACCGCGACTACCGCGGCAAGGACTACGTGCCGAACGTGCTGTCGTTTCCGCTCGAAGACGACTTCCCGCTGCCGCCTGGCGAGCCGCGCCCGCTCGGCGACATCGTGTTGTGCCTGCCGGTGATCGCGGCCGAGGCGGTCGAGTACGGCAAGACCTTCGAGCAGCGCCTGGCGCACCTGCTGATCCACGGTCTGCTGCACCTGGCCGGTCATACGCACGACGACGAACCCGACCGCCTGGCCATGGAGGCGCTCGAAACCGCCATCATGGCGCGGCTCGGCTTTCCGGCTCCCTACGATGGCTAGCGACGCGCATTTCGGATTGCTGCAACGCATCGGCCACGCCCTGTTCGGCGAGCCGATCGACCGCGACTGGCTGATGCGCCACCTCAAGGACGCCGAGGCGGCGGCCGTGCTCGACGCCGGCACACTGGCGATGATCGAGGGCGTGCTCACCATGGGTGAGCGGCAGGTGCGCGACATCATGGTGCCGCGGTCGCAGCTCATCACCATGCACCGCGACGACGACCTCGCTGCCCTGGTGCGCGTGGTGGTCGACAGCGGTCACTCGCGCTACCCGGTGGTCGGCGACGACCGTGACGAGGTTGTCGGCATTCTGCTCGCCAAGGATCTGCTCGCTTATCTGGAACCTGGTCGGGAGACACCGTTCGCGCTGCGCGACGTGCTGCGGCCGGCGGTTTTCGTGCCCGAGAGCAAGCGTGTGAACGTGCTCCTGCGCGAGTTCCGGCAGACGCGCAACCACATGGCGATCGTGGTCGACGAATACGGCGGCGTCGCCGGGCTGGTGACCATCGAGGACGTGCTCGAACAGATCGTCGGCGAGATCGAGGACGAGTACGACTTTGACGAGGACGAGGCGGACATCCAGCCGGCCGACGATGGCAGCGCGCTGGTGAGCGGCCTGACGCCCATCGAGGATTTCAACGCGCACTTCGCGGCCGAGTTCAGCGACGAGGAGTTCGACACTGTCGGCGGGCTGCTGGTGCAGCAGTTCGGCCATCTGCCGGAAGTCGGCGAACGCATCGAATACCAGGGTTTCGAGTTCGACGTGACGGCCGCCGACGCACGCCGTATCGGCCAGGTGCGGGCACGCCGCGTGGCGGTCGAGCCCGTACCCGACGACGGCTGAGCCCATGCCGCCCCTGAGCCGCCGCGCCGGCCTGCTGCTGGCGGCGCTGGCCGGCGGACTCATGCCGCTGGCCTACGCGCCGTTCGGCCTGTGGCCCCTGGCATTGGCGGGGATCGCCGGCCTGTTCGCGCTGGGCCACGTGGGGACGGCGCGTGCCGCAGCCGGGCGCGGCTATGCGTTCGGACTCGCCTGGTTCGGCGGCGGCGTGCACTGGATTTACATCAGCTGCCACCGCTACGGAAACATGGACGCGGTGAGCGCCGCCGCGTGTACCGCCGGGCTGGTGGCGTATCTGGCGCTGTTTCCGGCGCTCGCGCTGTACGCCGCCCGGCGGCTGGGTGGCGATCGCGCCTTTTTGCTGGCGGTGCCGGGGGCGTTTGGCCTTGCCGAGTGGCTGCGCTCCTGGCTGCTGACGGGGTTCCCCTGGCTCGCGCCGGGCTACAGCCAGATCGACGGTCCGCTCGGTGCCTACGCGCCGCTTGCGGGCGTGGCCGGTGCGGGCCTGGCGCTCACCGCCTGCGCCGCGGCACTGGTGGCGCTCGCGCTGCGGCCGCGACAGCCAGGGCCCGCGCTGGTCACCCTCGCGCTGATCGGCGGCGGCGCGCTGTGGCTGGATGGGCGCACCTGGAGCGAACCCGCCGGGCCGGCGCTGGACGTCGCGCTGCTGCAAGGCAATGTCGAACAGCAGATGAAGTGGGATCCCGCTCACTTCGAGGCCACGCTGAAGCGGTACCTCAGCCTCACCCACGAGCAGCGCGACGCCGCGGTCATCATCTGGCCGGAGAACGCCATCCCGGCGCTGCCGAGCGAGTTGCCCGGCGGCTACTTCGACGCCGTGCGTCGGGCGGCCGGCGGTGCGGCAGTGCTGATCGGCATGCCGACCGGCACCCTCGACGGGGCTTACTACAACGCCATCGCGCAGATCACCGCGCCCGGCGGCGAGTACCGCAAGCAGCACCTGGTGCCGTTTGGCGAGTACGTGCCGCTGAAACGCCAGATCGGCCCGCTGCTCGACGTGCTGGCCGTGCCGATGTCCGATTTCTCCAGCGGCGGGGCAGGGCAGGCGCTACTGAATGTGGCCGGCACGCCGGTCGCGGCATCGGTCTGTTACGAAATCCTGTTCCCGCAGGAAATGCGCGCCGGCGCGGCCGCCGGCTGGCTGGTCAATGTCAGCAACGACGCCTGGTTCGGCGATTCGATCGCCCCGCCGCAGCACCTCGACATCGCCCGCATGCGGGCCCGCGAGCTGGCGCGCCCGATCGCCCGCGCCACCAACACCGGCATCACCGCGTTCATCGACGCCCGCGGGCAGGTCACGGCCAGGGCGGCGCCGTTCACCGTCACGGCACTGCGTGGGCAGATCGTGCCGCAGCGCGGCACGACGCCGTTCGCCCGTTACGGCGAAGCGCCGGTCATGGTGCTGTGCCTGGCACTGTGCGTGGTCGGCTCGCGGCGCAGAAGGCCATGACCGGCCTGAAACGGGAGACTTTTGCCCATCGGGAGCGTCGAATCATCAAACCACCGCGAGCGACGCCATGATCGAACCCCTGCTCCTGACCACCGTCCCCGTCACCACCTTCGACGGCGACCGCCGGCTGACCAACGCGAGCGGCTTTTTCTTCGAGCGCGACCACAAGCTCTGGCTGATCACCAGCCGGCATGTGGTCGCCGATCTGCCCAACGGCCATCGGCCGACGCGCCTCGAGATCGACTTCCACACCGATCCAGACAATCTGGCCGAATCGGCCACGCTGTCGGTGCCGCTCTACCGGGACGACAAGCAGTTGTGGATTCAGGGTTTCGACGCCGGTGGCGAGGTTGACGTTGCCGCCATCGCCCTCGACGAGCTTCGGCCGGGTCTGCCCCTGTGCGCCTTCACGCCGGACCACCTGCAAAGCGCGTTGTCGGACATCGAGGTGGGCACGTCCGTGCTGGTCGTCGGCTTTCCGCTCGGGTTCCGGGACACCCTGCACCATCTGCCGGTGGCGCGCCGGGGCGGCATTGCCTCGGCCTTCGGCCTGCGCTTTCAGGGGCAGGGCTATTTCCTCACCGACGGGCGCACGCATCGCGGCATCAGCGGCGCGCCGGTGGTGATGCGCCGGTCGGGTGCCCGCGGCCGGCTGCCCTGGGCGCTGCTCGGTGTGCATTCGGCGCGGCTCGACATCGGCTCGCGCGACGAGCAGCTCGACGAATCGCTCGGCCTGAACTGCGCCTGGTATGCGGACATCCTGCTCACCCTGACCGAGCCGTCGAAGAAGTGACCGCAAGCCGGTTGCCGGCCGGCTGAAGGCGCCCAGGCGCCTCGTGGGCTCTCGCGCAAGGCCGTCAGCGCGGCAGCAGCAGGCACACGGCGTGGGCGGCAATCGCCTCGCCGCGCCCGACCGGCCCCAGACCCTCGGTAGTGGTCGCTTTCACGCTTACGGCGTCGATGTCGAGGCCAAGATCGGCCGCGATGTTGGCGCGCATGGCATCGCGGTGCGGGGCGAGCTTGGGCCGCTGGGCGAGCACCGTGACATCGACGTTTGAAGCCGCGTAGCCGGCTGCCTGCACCAGCCCCACGACGCCGCGCAGCAGCACCCGGCTGTCCGCGCCGGAATAGGCGGGATCGGTGTCCGGAAAATGCTGGCCGATATCGCCCAGCGCGGCGGCGCCCAGCAATGCATCAGCCAGCGCGTGCAGCAGCACGTCGCCATCGGAATGGGCGATCGGCCCGCGGTCGTGCGGTATCTCGACGCCGCCCAGCACCAGCCGGCGGCCGTCGGCCAGCGCGTGCAGGTCATAGCCATGGCCGATGCGCATCAGCGATTCCCGTCTGTTTGAGCGGCCAGCAGGCATTCCGCGAGAGGCAGATCCTGCGGCACGGTGAGCTTGATGTTGTCGCGCCGCCCCGCCACCAGTTGCGGGCGGTAGCCGGCGCGTTCCATGGCCTGCGCCTCGTCGGTGGGTTCGAGGCCCGCCGCATGGGCCTGCCGCAGGGCGGCTTGCAGCACACCCAGCTCGAACCGCTGCGGCGTCTGCACCGACCACAGACCGTCTCGTGGGATGGTCTCGGCAATACGCCCGGCCGCATCCGCGCGCTTGACCGTGTCGGTCAGCGGCGTCGCCAGCAGGCATCCGTGCGCGTCGAGCGGCTCGCCGCACAGCCGCGCGATGTCGTCGCCGTGCAGCAGCGGGCGCACGGCGTCGTGCACCAGCACCGGCGTGCGGCCGGCGGCGTGCTGCGCGAGGCGATCGAGCGCCGCGAGCACCGAAGCGCTGCGGCTGGCGCCACCCGTGACGACGTGCAGCGGTTTGCCGGACTCGAAGCCGAGCGCTGCCCAGTACGGATCATCCGTGCGCAGGGCCAGCACCAGCCCCGCCACGCGCGGTGCCGCCAGCAGCCGCTCGATGGCGTGCAGCAGCACCGGCCGGCCGGCGAGGGGAAGGTACTGCTTGGGGCGTTCGGTGCCCATGCGCGTGCCGATGCCGGCGGCGGGCACGATGGCCCAGTGGTCGGCGGCCGGCGTCGGCACGCTAGTCGATGACGCGGATGAAGGTCTCGCCCGGCTTGATCATGCCGAGCTCGCTGCGCGCCCGGTCCTCGACGGCGGCGAGGCCGGTGCGCAGGTCTTCGACTTCGGCCTGCAGCTGGGCGTTGCGCTCGGTGAGCTGCGCGACCTCCTCGCGTTCGCTGTCGACCCGGAACTGCAAGTCACCGAGATCGAACAGGTTGCCTTGCGCCACCAACAAGCGCTGCTGCAGGCCGAGCATGACCAGCAACAACGCCAGCAGGCCGGCGCGCAGGGCCATCAGCGCACCAGCGATCCGAACACGTGGGCACCCGGATAGCGCGCGGCGGCGCCGAGCTCCTGTTCTATGCGCAGCAGGCGGTTGTACTTGGCCACGCGGTCCGAGCGCGACAGCGAGCCGGTCTTGATCTGCCCGGCGCCGCTGCCGACGGCGATGTCGGCGATGGTGGTGTCCTCGGTCTCGCCGGAACGGTGCGAGATGACCGCCGTGTAGCCGGCCTCGCGGGCCATGCGCACGGCTTCGAGCGTCTCGGTGAGGGTGCCGATCTGGTTCACCTTGATCAGGATCGAGTTGGCCACGCCGGCCTCGATGCCCTTTTTCAGGATCGCCGGGTTGGTGACGAACAGGTCGTCGCCGACCAGCTGCACGGACTTGCCAAGACGTTCCGTCAGCAGCTTCCAGCCGCTCCAGTCGTCCTCGGCCTGGCCGTCCTCGATGGAAACCACCGGATAGCGCCCGGCCAAGTCGGCGAGATAAGCCACGAAATCCGCCGACGTCAGACTGCGCTTCTCGGATTCGAGCTCGTAGCGGCTGCCTTTGTAGAACTCGCTGCTGGCGACGTCCAGCGCCAGCAGCACTTCGTCGCCCGCGGCGTAGCCGGCGGCGCCGATGCTGTCCAGCACGATTTTCAGCGCGTCCTCGTTCGAGGCGAGATCAGGCGCGAAGCCGCCCTCGTCGCCCACTGCCGTGTTCAGCCCGCGCTGGCGCAGGAGCTTCTTCAGAGCCTGGAAAATCTCGGCGCCGCAGCGCAGCGATTCCGAGAACGTCGGCCGGCCGGCCGGGATCACCATGAACTCCTGCAGGTCGACGCTGTTGTCGGCGTGCGCGCCGCCGTTCAGGATGTTCATCATCGGCACCGGCAGGCACATGTCGACGCCGCCGCACAGGGCGTTGATGTGCCGGTACAGCGGCTGGCCGCGGCTGGCCGCGGCGGCATGCGCCGTGGCCAGCGACACGGCCAGAAGCGCGTTGGCGCCGAGCTGGCTCTTGTTGTCGGTGCCGTCGAGGTCCAGCATCACGGCGTCCACGCGGTGCTGATCGATGGCATCCAGCCCGCGCACGGCCGGCAGGATGCGGCTGCGCACATTGCCGACCGCCTTGGTCACACCCTTGCCGCCGAAGCGTCCCGCCTCGCCGTCGCGCAGCTCCAGCGCCTCGCGCGAACCGGTGGAGGCGCCCGACGGCACCGCCGCGCGGCCCAGATGGCCGCCGTCGGTCAGCACGTCCACTTCCACCGTGGGGAAACCGCGCGAGTCCAGAATCTCGCGCGCCTTGATGTCGACGATCTTGCTCATCGGGTTCTCAGTTGGCGGTTGCTTGCATCAACGATTGCTCGGCAAAACCGGCGGCCTTCACGGCGCGGTCCAGCGTCACCAGCGTCTGCAGCAAAGTTTCCATGCGATCGAGCGGCCAGGCGTTCGGGCCGTCGGACAGCGCCCGGGCGGGATCGGGATGGGTTTCCATGAACAGGCCCGCCACGCCGGCGGCGACGGCCGCCCGCGCCAGCACCGGCACGAACTCGCGCTGCCCGCCGGAACGATCGCCCTGCCCGCCCGGCAGCTGCACCGAGTGCGTGGCGTCGAACACCACCGGACAGCCGGTCTGGCGCATCACCGCCAGGCCGCGCATGTCGACCACCAGGTTGTTGTAGCCGAACGACACGCCGCGCTCGCACACCAGCGTGCGGCCCGCGCCACCGGCGGCGTTGGCCTTGGCCACCACCTGCGCCATGTCACCCGGCGCCAGGAACTGGCCCTTCTTGATGTTGACCGGCTTGCCGCTGGCGGCGGCGGCCTCGATCAGATCCGTCTGCCGGCACAGAAAGGCCGGCGTTTGCAGCACGTCGACCACCGCCGCCGCCGCGGCCACGTCGTCGGGCGTGTGCACGTCGGTCAGCACCGGCACGCCGAGCGTTTCGCGCACCTCGGCCAGCAGGGCGAGTCCGGCCTCGCGACCCGGACCGCGGAAGGACTTGCCGGAGCTGCGGTTGGCCTTGTCGAACGAGGCCTTGAAGATGAACGGCACGCCCAGCCGCGCGCAGATGTCCTTGAGCGTGCTGGCGGTGTGCAGCACCAGCTCGCGGCTCTCCGCCACGCAGGGGCCGGCGATCAGGAACAGGGGCCGGTCGAGCCCGACCTCGAAGCCGCACAGTTTCATGCTGAGGCCGGCTGCGGTGAGCGCGCCGCGCGGTGGATGCGCGCGGCTTCGACGAAGCTGCTGAACAGCGGGTGGCCGTCGCGCGGGTTGGAAGTGAACTCCGGATGGAACTGGCAGCCGATGAACCACGGGTGATCGGGCAGCTCGATCATCTCGACCAGGCCGTCCTGTTCGCTGCGGCCGGACACGGCGAGACCGGCCGCCTGCAGCTTCGGCAGCAAGGTCGAGTTGACCTCGTAGCGGTGGCGGTGGCGCTCGACGATGCGTTCGGCGCCGTAGATGCGCCGCGCCAGCGTGTCCTCGTCGAGCATGCAGGTCTGCCCGCCCAGGCGCATGGTGCCGCCCATGTCGGTGCCGGCGCTGCGCTGCTCGCGCTGTCCGCTGGCGTCCAGCCATTCCGTGATCAGTGCCACCACCGGGGCCGGGGTTTCCGGGTTGAACTCGGTGCTGTGGGCGTCGCCCAGGGCCGCCACGTCGCGGGCGAACTCGATCACCGCCACCTGCAGGCCCAGACAGATGCCCAGATACGGAATGCCGCGCTCGCGGGCGAAGCGCACGGCGGCGATCTTGCCCTCGATGCCGCGCTCGCCGAAGCCGCCCGGCACCAGGATGGCGTCCATGTTGGCCAGCGCGCCGGCGCCGTCGCTCTGCAGCGCCTCGGCGTCGATGTAGTGCACGTTCACGCGCGTGCGGGTGTGCGCGGCGGCGTGGTCCAGCGCCTCGTTCAGCGACTTGTACGAATCGGCGAGGTCGATGTACTTGCCGACCAGCGCGACGTCGACCGTCGCCGTCGGGTGCTCGAAGTCGTGGATGTAACGGTCCCAGGCGTCCAGGCGCGAGGTGCCGACCGGCAGGTCGAGCCGGCGCACCACGAAATCGTCCAGGCCCTGGTCGTGGTAGTGGCGCGGAATCTTGTAGATGTTGTCGAGATCCTCGGCCGAGATCACCGCCTCGCGCGGCACGTTGGTGAACAGCGCGATCTTGCGCCGCTCGTCCTCCGGCAGCGGCTGCTCGGTGCGGCACAGCAGCACGTCCGGCCGGATGCCGATGGCCTGCAACTCCTTCACGGAATGCTGCGTCGGCTTGGTCTTGATCTCGCCGCTGGCGCGCAGGTACGGCACCAGCGTCAGGTGCATGTACAGCACGTCGTGGTGCGGGCGTTCCAGGCCCATCTGGCGGATGGCTTCCAGGAACGGCAGCGATTCGATGTCGCCCACCGTGCCGCCGACTTCCACCAGCGCCACGTCGGCGTCACCGGCGCCTTCCAGGATGCAGCGCTTGATCTCGTCGGTGACGTGCGGGATGACCTGCACGGTGCGGCCGAGGTACTCGCCACGGCGCTCCTTGCGCAGCACCGCCTCGTACACCTGCCCGGCGGTGAAGTTGTTGGCGCGGCGCATGGGCATGCGCCCGAAGCGCTCGTAGTGACCGAGATCGAGGTCGGTCTCGGCGCCGTCGGCGGTGACGTACACCTCGCCGTGCTGGAACGGGCTCATGGTGCCCGGATCGACGTTGAGGTAAGGGTCGAGCTTGAGGAAGGTGACGCGCAGGCCGCGCGACTCCAGCAACGCGCCGATGGACGCGGCGGCGATCCCCTTGCCGAGCGAGGAGACCACGCCACCGGTTACGAAAATGAACTTCGGCATGCGCGTGCGGGCAAAAAAGGCGGCAAAAACAGCGCGAAAAGTACCAGATGGCGCCTATCCGGACAATCGGCGCCGGCCCAGCGCGCGCAGCGCCGCGGCGGCTTGAGTGGGCTCCGCGTCCGGCGCGAAGCGCGCGGCCGAGTAGATTTCGAGGAACCGTTGGGCCGCGGCGAGACGTTCCGGTGCCAGGCCATCCGGCGCCTGGCCGCGCAACTGGGCAAGGTAGTCGGAGGCGGTCCACTGGGGCCGCTCGGGCAGGCCGCTCAAACGCAGAAACCGCCGCCACAGACGCTGCCACTCGCGGCTGTCGCCGACACGCGGCGCCACCCGGCGCAGGCGCCGGTACTCGCGCACGAACAGCCCGGCCAACACCGCGAGCCCGGCCAGCAGCACCGCCTGAATCTGCGCGTCGGTGAGTTCCACGCCTTGCCACCAGGCATCCAGGCCCGCGGCCACCCGCTGCCAGGCGCGTTCGAAGGCACCGCCGCCGTAGCTGGAAACAACCGCCTCGTAGTTGGCTGGGGTCGCGTCGAGGGTGTGCCAGCGGCCGGCCGCGTCCTGCCATTCCGCCCAGGCGTGGGCGTCGCGCTCGCGCACCAGCCAGGCGCCGCCGCCAAGTGGCTCAGATACCAGATACCCGGTCACCAGGCGGCTGGGCACGCCATTGGCGCGCAGCGCCAGCGCCGCCGCGGTGGCGTACCAGAAGCAGTGCGCCGGCTTGCGGTTGAGGAAGAAATCCCGGAACGGCGCTTGCGGATCGAGTCGGTAGTGCAGGCTGTAGCGCCGCCCCCGCAGCTCGGCGCCGATGCGCGCGGCCGTCTGGGCGGCATCCGGCCCGGCCAGCGCGGTGGCGGCGGCCTGCAGCTCGGCATCCCAGAACGCCGGCAGTGCGCGCGCTTCGGTCGGTGCCGGCAGGTCATCGGCGGGTGGCGCGCCGGCGGCCTGCCAGCGGCGGGCGGTCCGGTTGCTGAACTGCGCCCGCAGCACGCCGGCGCCGTCGAAGCCGAGGCTGGCGTCGCCGAGGTCGAGGGTCTGCGTGCCCGCCGGCACGAACACCAGATCGTCACGCCGCAGGCTGTGGGCGGCGAGCGACCAGGTCGAAGCCCCTGGCGCGAGTCGCCAGCGCTGGCCCGTCGGTGTCGATTCGCGCTCAACTGTCCGGCCGACGGCGTCGACACCGCTCCACCGGTAGCGCGTGTCGAGCGTCAGCAGGCGGTTGCCAATCAGGTAGGGGGGTGGCGTGCCGCCGGTCACCCACAGGCGCAGCACCGGCCGGCGGTTAGGCCGCAGCAAGCCGCCGGCGTGCAGCTGCGCGAGCGGCGAGAAGCCGGTGTCGCCGCGCGGCGCCGGCATGATGGAGAACAGCGTGCCGATCAGCGGCCGCTGCGCTGCGCGCAGCGCCGGCTCGGCGACCGGCAGCACGGCCAGCACCGGCAGCAGCCAGGCCACGCGGCGCAGCGCGCGTGCGCCCAGGCGCGACACCGTAGGCGCCAGCACGGCGGCGAGTGCGGCCATCCAGGGCAGCGCCTGCACGATGCCGTCCAGCGGCACCCGGCGCGGAATCAGCAGCGCGAGCGCCAGCGTGGTCGCGGCCAGCGTGTCGCCCGCCGGGTCACCGGCCCGGCCGAAAGCCGGCCGGGATCGCGTGGCGAGCAGCCACAGCAGCAACACCAGCACGGCCAGACACAGCCCACCGAACACCGCGAAGTCGGCCGCCCAGGAGTCCGCCGGCACCCAGTCGGCGAGCGCCATGTAGCCGAGCAAGCCGCCGCTGACGAAGGTGATGAAGGCCAGGCCCGGCGTCGGCGCCAGCGGACGCCGCCAAGCGAACGCCGCCGGCAGCGGCGCCAGCAGGGCGGCGAGCCCGAACAAGGGCGCGAGCTGCGGCAGCTGCATGGAGAGCAGCACGTGCGCGCCAGCCGCCCCGACGGCGATGGCCAGCAGCAGATCGCCGGCGCGCATCACGCGGTCAACTCGTGGTTGCCCGGGCCGGCTGGTAATGTCCGGCCACCGCGCCCGCCAAGCCGGAACGCCAGCACCAGATGGCCCGCGGCCCGCCAGGCGGCGATCTGCGCGGTGATCGGATCGCTGGCGTCCTCGGTCACCAGCAGGTACAGCAGCCCAGACTCGGGCAGGCTGGCCGGCAGGCGCGTTTCACGCGCGGCAGGGCAGGCGGCGACGGCACGATGCAGCGCCGCCTCGTCCGCCACCGGCTGCCAGTCGGCGCCGAGCGCGAGCAGCCTGAGCGGCAGCGCCTCGGCGCGGGCGTGTGCCGCCAGCTCCAGCACCAGGGCGAGGCGCCGGTCGAGCGCCGCCGGATCGCGCGGCCGCCGTTGCCACGGCGCAAAGCCGGCCACCGCCGTATCGCACAGGATCGCGATGCCGTCGGCGCGCAGCTCGCTGCCGCCGCGGAACACGCGCGACATCAGCTCCCCGCGCCGGGCGCTGGCGCGGTGATCGAGTCGCGTGGCCGGGTCGCCCATCTGGTAGGCCCGCGTGTGCGTGTACTCGATGGCGCCGCTGGCGCGCGCGGCGTGCACGCCGGTCTTCAGGCACCGCGCCGCGAGTTCGCGCAGCGGCGGCAGGCCTACCGTCAGCGGCGGCGGCAACACCGGCAGTTCGAGCGGCAGCGCGCCGCCGCCGGTCAGCCGCGTCAGGAACAGCGGATACGCGCTGTGCAGGGCGACGCCCGGCAGCAGCAGCAGGCTGCGCGCGCGCGGCACGATCGCCGTCTCGCAGGTGCGGCTTTCGCCCACTTCCAGGCGTTCGATCAGCACGCTGGCGGCGGGCGCCGCGAGCCGCCAGCCGGGCCCGCGCCATTCGCGCAGCACAAGATCGTGCGCGGGCCGCCGGCCGACGTTGGTGAGCCGCACCCGATTGCGACACGGCTGACCGGCAATCGCCACCGCCTGCCCGGCGCGCTCGATCTGCACCCGAAAACTGCGCAGCCGTCCGACGATTCCGCTAAACGCGAGCAGCGCCAGGCCCAGGGCGGCGAAGCCGAGATCGAAGCCCGGGTTGCTGCGCCGGGCGAGCAGCAGCAGCATCACGCTCGTCAGCAGTACGGCAAGACCCATCGGCGTGAGTCCGTCGCGCAGCGCCCGCAGTGGCGCCCGCCAGCCGCCGCGGCGTTCGGTGAAGCGCGGCACCAGTCGCAGGTTGAGCAGCCACACCGCCACCCGCCACAGGTGCAGCACGAAGGGTTCCTGCGGCACACGCAGGGGCCGGTCGGCGAGTTCTCTCATCGCACCACTCGGGGCGTCATCGACGCGCGGTCAGCGGCGACCGGCCGGCGCCGCCATCAGCGCGGCAGCGGCACGCCGGCGGTGAGCTCATCCAGCAGCGCCGCCGTGATGCGCCGGTCGTGCTCACGGCCCTGGCGCGGCAGCAGCCGGTGATCCCACACCGGGTGCAGCAGGGCGCGCACGTCCTCGGCGCGCACCGCGCCCTGGCCGTGCAGCAGCGCCCGCGCCCGCGCGGCGTCCGCAAGGTGTATGGCCCCGCGCGGCGAAATGCCAAGCCGCACGCGCGGATCGTCGCGAGTGGCCCGCGCCAGCGCCACGATGTACTGCGCCAGATCCGCATGCAGGAACACCGCCCGCGCCTGCGCCCGCAGGTGCAGCAGGCCCTCGCGGTCCAGCACCGGCACGGGCGGTGGCGCTGCACGGTAGTCGCCGAGCAGGGAGCTTTCCGCCGCGGCGTCCGGGTAGCCCAGACGCGTGGCGACCAGGAAGCGGTCGAGCTGCGCCTCCGGCAGGGGATTGGTGCTGTCGAAGTCGATCGGGTTCTGGGTGGCGATGACCGTGAACAATGGCGACAGCGGATGGCTCACGCCGTCGGCCGTGACCTGCCCTTCCTCCATCGCCTGCAGGAAGGCCGACTGGCTGCGCGTCGGCGCGCGGTTGATCTCGTCGGCCAGGAGCAGGTCGGTGAAGATCGGCCCCGCCACGAACTCGAAGCGACCGTCACCCGGGTGGTACACGCTGCCGCCGAGCACGTCCGCCGGCAGCAGGTCGGAGGTGAACTGCACGCGGTTGAAGTCGACGCCGAGCGCCCGCGCCAGGCCCTTGGCAAGCGTGGTCTTGCCGACCCCCGGCACGTCCTCCAGCAGCACGTGGCCGCCCGCCAGCACGGTGACCAGCAGCAGTTCCAGCACGGCGCCGTCGCCCAGCCACACGGCGGCCAGCTGCTCGCGCGCGGCGGCCAGCGTCGCGGCGGCAGCCGCTTCGGTATCGACTGCCATGGGTCGGGCACTGGCCATCGTCCAGCCTCAATCGTTGCGGGGTTGTCCGGATTATCGGCCGCTGCGGCCGGGTATTGACCCGGCGGAATCTTGACGCGGCGCAAGCGCCGTCGCCGGCAACGACCGCACCATCCCGCGCACACCCGGCCGCCACACCAGAAGACCCACCGGAGGAGCTCGCGATGGCCGTCAGCCGCATCGGCTACATCAGCCTGTACGTCACGGATCTGGAGGCCGCCCGCCGTCATTACGTGGAGGTGGTGGGGCTGCGTGAGACGGACCGCGACGAGGCCGGGCGCCTGTATTTGCAGGCTGCGGACAATCAGGATCACCACTGCCTGATCCTCGCGCAGGCGTCCCGGGCCGGCCTTGATCACGTCGCCTTCAAGGTGGGCGAGGCCGACGATCTGGCCGAGGCGCGCGCTGCCATTGCCGAACGCGGCGTTGCGGTGCGCGATGTGCCCGCCGGCGACGTGCTGGGCGCCGGTGCGGCCATTGCCTTCACGCTGCCCTCCGGGCAGGAAATGCGCCTGCTGCATCACCTGGACAAGATCGGCTACATGAGCGGCATGCGCAATCCGAACCCGGTGCCGCCGCACGGCAAGCCGGGCGCGCGGGTGACGCACCTCGATCACCTGCTGCTGGCCGGCGAGCGGCCGGCCGACACGGCGCAGTTCCTGATCGACGTGCTGGATTTCAATCTGTCCGAGCAGGTGGTGGCGCCGGACGGCAGCGTGATCGCCGCCTTCACCACCTGCGGCCACACCATGCATGACCTCGCCATCGCGCCCGGCCCACAGGGCCACCTGCACCACATCGCCTTTGGCCTGGAGAGCCGCAGCGACGTCATCGGCGCCGTCGACATCATGAAAGAGGCCGGCACCACGCTGATGGAATACGGCCCCAGCCGCCACGGCGTGTCCGGCGTCACCACCATCTATTTCTTCGACCCGGCCGGCAACCGCAACGAGGTCTACAACGGCGCCTACCAGGCCGGCGGCGTGCCGGGTCTCGTCCCGCCCATCGTCTGGCAGGCGCAGGAATTCCCGCGCGGCGCCTTCTATTACGAAAGCGTGGTGCCGGAGACCTTTTTCGCGGAAACCACCTGAGGACGGCGGCCATGGCCCTGAAACACCGCGGCATCCATCGCCTGGGCTACGTGCGCCTGGCGCTGGCGGATCAGCGCCTGAAACGCGCCGAGGCGTTCTACTGCGGCCAGTTCGGCCTGCTCGAATCGCGACGCGGACCGGGGCGGCTGTATCTGCGCTGCTGGCATGAGCCGTTCGCCTACTCCCTGGTGCTGGAGGAAGCCGCCGACAATCGGCTGGTCGAGATGGGCTTTCAGGTGCGGGACGAGGTGGATCTCGCACGCCTGGCCGAGGCCGTCGAACGCGCCGGCATCGCCGTGCAGCGCAGTCCGGCGGGTGCCGAGTTGGAGGGCCTGGGCGCCAGCATTGCGTTTGGCGTGCCCGGCGGTCCGCGCCTTCGGCTGTATGCCGACCAGGCGCAGCCCGGCTACGTGACCGGCTACGACTCGCCCGACTGGGTCACGCCGCGCGCGCTGCGCGGCACGCCGGCGCCGTTTTTCCTGAACCACGCCGGGGTCACCGTGGCCGATCCCGCGGCCGCGGTGGATTTCCTGACCGGTGTGCTCGGCTTCGTGGTGTCGGAGTGCATCGAGGCCGCCGACGGGCGCCTGCTGTCGGCGCTGCTGTTTCGCATGTCCAAGGAAGTCGGCGGCCAGGAGCTGGCACTGTTTCCCGGCCCGGCCGGGGCTCTGCACCACGTCGCCTTCACCAAGGAAGACCCGAACGACATCCTGGTGACCGGCATGTACCTGCGCGAGGCCGGGGTGGACATCGACCGCTACGGCCCGACGCGGCAGTCCTACGGCAAGACCTTCTCGCTGCACTGCCGCGATCCGTTCGGCGTGCGCCTGGAGCTGTGCGCCGGCGGCCGCGTCACCGAGGTCCACAGCGAGTTCCAGCCGGTGGTGTGGGACGAGGCCGAACTCGGCAAGGCCTTGTCCTGGTACGACCGGGACCTGCAGGCCGCGTTTCTGGAGCCGTCGCTCGTCGCCGATTGACGCGGCGGCGGAGGCGCTTGTGCGCCTACCGAACGACCAGCCGAGAGCGGCCTGACCGCAATCAACGCGCCCGCGCGGCCCAGCCGCGATGATTCCGCCTGTCGATCCAGCAATACAGGTGGACTCCCAATGCAGGCAGGCGCAGCCGAGTACAACGACAGGGTCGTGCGGCAGTTCGCCGTCATGACCGTGGTGTGGGGCATCGTCGGCATGCTGGTGGGGGTGATCATCGCCGCCGAGCTGATCTGGCCCGACCTCAACATGGGCATTCCGTACCTGAGCTACGGCCGCCTGCGCCCGCTGCACACCAACGCGGTGATCTTCGCCTTCGGCGGCTGCGCGCTGTTCGCCACCAGTTACTACGTGGTGCAGCGGACCAGCGGCGTGCGCCTGGCCTTCGACCGCCTGGCCGCGTTCACCTTTTGGGGCTGGCAGGCGGTGATCGTGGCCGCCGCCGTCACGCTGCCGCTCGGCCTCACCACCAGCAAGGAATACGCCGAGCTGGAATGGCCGATCGACATCCTGATCGCGCTGGTGTGGCTCAGCTACGCGGCGGTGTTCTTCGGCACCCTGGCGCGCCGGCGCATCCGCCACATCTACGTCGCCAACTGGTTCTACGGCGCCTTCATCCTGACCGTGACCGTGCTGCACGTGGTCAACAGCCTGTCCATCCCGGCCGGCTGGTTCAAGTCCTACCCGGTGTACAGCGGCGCCGTCGACGCCATGGTGCAGTGGTGGTACGGCCACAACGCGGTGGGCTTTTTCCTCACCGCGGGCTTCCTCGGGATGATGTATTACTTCGTGCCCAAGCAGGCGCAGCGTCCGGTGTACTCGTATCGCCTGTCGGTGGTGCACTTCTGGGCGCTGATCTCCACCTACATGTGGGCCGGTCCGCACCACCTGCACTACTCGGCGCTGCCGGAGTGGGCGCAGTCGCTCGGCATGGCGTTCTCACTGATCCTGCTGGCGCCGTCCTGGGGCGGCATGATCAACGGCGTGATGACCCTGTCCGGCGCCTGGGACAAGCTGCGCACCGACCCCATCCTGCGCTTCATGATCGTGGCCATCTCGTTCTACGGCATGTCCACGTTCGAGGGGCCGATGATGTCGATCAAGACCGTCAATGCGCTCTCCCACAACACCGACTGGACCATCGGCCACGTGCACTCGGGCGGTCTCGGCTGGGTGGCGTTCATCTCGCTGGGCGCCATGTATGCGCTCATTCCCAAGCTGTTCGGCAAGGAGCGCGTGTACAGCACGCGCCTGATCGAGTGGCACTTCTGGGTGGCCACCATCGGCGTGGTGCTGTACGTGGCCTCGATGTGGATCGCCGGCGTCATGCAGGGCCTGATGTGGCGCGCCGTGAACGCCGACGGCACGCTCACCTACAGCTTCGTCGAGGCGCTGGCCGCCACCAGGCCGTACTACCTGGTGCGCTTCCTGGGCGGCGCGATGGTGCTGTCGGGCATGTTCATCATGGCCTACAACCTGTGGCGCACGGTGCGTCCGCCGGCACTGGCCGGCCAGCCCGCCACCGCCGCCGCCTGAGGAGCCATCGATGAACCACGAAGTCGTCGAAAAGAATCTCGGCCTGCTTGCCGTGCTGGTGGCCATCGTCATCAGCATCGGCGGCCTGGTGCAGATCGTGCCGCTGATGTTCACGGCCAAGGTCACGCAACCCATCGAGGGCGTGAAGCCTTACCCGGCGCTGGCCCTGGCCGGGCGCGACGTGTACGTGCGCGAGGGCTGCTACACCTGCCACACGCAGATGATTCGCCCGTTCCGCGCCGAGACCGAGCGCTACGGCCACTACTCGGTGGCCGGCGAGTCCGTCTACGACCGGCCGTTCCAGTGGGGCAGCAAGCGCACCGGGCCGGACCTGGCTCGCGTCGGCGGTCGCTACAGCGACGACTGGCACCGCACGCACCTGCTGAACCCGCGCGACGTGGTGCCCGAATCGAACATGCCGGCCTTCGCCTGGCTGGAGAAGGCAGCCGTCGACGGCGCCGCCGTGCAGCGGCACATGCGGGCGCTCAAACGCGTGGGCGATCCCTACGCCGACGCGGACATCGAGGGCGCCCCGGCCGCCGTGGCCGGCAAGACCGAGCTCGACGCGCTGGTGTTTTACCTGCAGGGTCTCGGCAAGGCGCTGCCGGCGGGAGGTGCGCGATGAGCGTCGGGATGCTGTGGGGGCTGTTCACGGCTCTCGTGCTGGTGCTCTTCGTGGCCGGCGCGGCGTGGCTTTATACCCGCCCGCGCGACGCCTTCGACGCCGCCGCGCGGCTGCCGCTGCGCGACGACCGCTCACCGTTTGCCAAGGAGGACCGCCCGTGAGCGCCGCCTGGAGCTGGTACGTCACCCTCCTGTCGCTGGCCAACATCCTGGCCTGCGTGTGGCTGATCCGCTGGACCGCCAGAAAGCGCCCCTGCGAGGGCGCGGCAAGCGACACCACCGGCCACGAGTGGGACGGCCTGCGCGAGTACAACAACCCCATGCCGCGCTGGTGGCTGGGGCTGTTCTATCTCAGCATCGTGGCCGCGCTGGTGTACCTGCTGCTGTACCCGGGTCTGGGCAACTTCAAGGGCCTGCTCGGCTGGACGCAGACCGGCGCCTACGAGGCCGAGGTGGCGGCGGTCGAGGCGGACGTGGCGCCCCTGTTCGCCAAGTATGCCGCCACGCCGATCCCCGAACTGGCCAAGGATCCGGCCGCCATGGCCACCGGCCGGCGCCTGTTCGTGACCAACTGCGCCGTCTGCCACGGCGCCGACGGCCACGGCAGCCGCGGCTTCCCGAACCTGGCCGACGACAACTGGCAGTGGGGCGGCAGCCCGGAGCAGATCGAGCAGACCATCACCCTGGGCCGCCAGGCGGCCATGATCCCGTGGGGCGCGGCGCTGGGCGAGGACGGCGTCAAGGCCGTCGCCACCTACGTGCGCAGCCTCGGCGGGCGCGAGGCCGACCCCTCGCTGGCGGCCGCCGGCAAGGAGAAGTTCCAGACCCTGTGCGTGGCCTGTCACGGGCCGGAGGGCAAGGGCAACCCCATGCTTGGCGCGCCGGACCTGACCGACGATTACTGGCTGTACGGCGGCAGCCAGGAAACGGTCGAGGCCAGCATCCGCAACGGCCGCATGGGCGTGATGCCGGCGCACAAGGACCTGCTCAGCCCCGAGCGCATCCACGTGCTCTCGGCCTACGTGTACGGCCTGTCCCATGAGCAGCCCTGATCCCGACTTCGTCGTCGACGCCGAGCACGCCCGCCCGCACGGCTGGCTGCACCGGCTGGGGTCGGTGCTGTGGCCGTCGTTCCTGACCGCCGGCGTGGCCACGGTGGCGTTCTTCGCCAACGTCGACCCGGAGGGCCTGCGCCTGGCCAGTTTTCCCGATTGGGAAATCAGCCGCGAGGTCGGCTACACGGTCGGCTTCTTCATGTTCTGGGCGGTCACCGCCGCGTCGAGCTTCATCACCCTGGTGCTGACCGAGCCGCCACGGCAAAAGATTCATTCGCCCCATGTCTGACCCGGTCACTGCAGAACCCGCCCTCTACGCCTCCCGGCCCAAGGCCTACCCGCGCGAGATCGGCGGTCGCTTCCAGCGCCTGCGCAGGCTGGCTGTGGTGGCGCTGCTCGGTCTGTTCTACGGCCTGCCGTGGCTGAGCTGGGACGGCCGCCAGGCGGTGCTGTTCGATCTGCCGGCGCGCCAGTTCCACGTGTTCGGTCTGCTGTTCCTGCCGCAGGATTTCTTTTTCCTGGCGCTGCTGCTGATCTGCGCCGCGCTGGCGCTGTTCTTCTTCACCGCCGTGGCCGGGCGCCTGTGGTGCGGCTACGCCTGCCCGCAGACCGTGTGGACCGAGGTGTTCCTGTGGATGGAGCGCTGGGTCGAGGGCGACCGCGCCCGGCGCATGCGTCTGGACAAGGCGCCCTGGAACGCCGAGAAGATTTTGCGAAAAACGGCGAAGCAGGCGCTGTGGATCGCCTTCTCGCTGTTCACCGGCTTCACCTTCGTCAGCTTCTTCACCCCGCGCGCCGAGCTGTGGCAGGAGCTGATCGCTTGGAATCTTGGCGGCTGGGAGCTGTTCTGGGGCCTGTTCTACGGCTTCGCCACCTACGGCAACGCCGGCTTCATGCGCGAGAACGTGTGCATCTACATGTGTCCCTACGCGCGCTTCCAGAGCGCCATGTTCGACCGCGACACGCTGATCATCACCTACGACGAAAAGCGCGGCGAGCCGCGCGGCGGCCGTGCGCGCGGCGTCGACCCGCGCAGCCGGGGCCTGGGCGACTGCGTGGATTGCACGCTGTGCGTGCAGGTGTGCCCGACCGGCATCGACATCCGCGACGGCCTGCAGTACGAGTGCATCGGCTGCGCCGCCTGCGTCGATGCCTGCGATTCGGTCATGGACCGCGTCGGTTACCCGCGGGGTCTCATCCGCTACACCACCGAGGCGGCCGTGCAGGGTGGCCACACCCACGTGCTGCGCCCGCGCATCGTCATCTACGGCGTGCTGCTGCTGTCGCTGCTCGTCGCCCTCGGCACCGCGGTGGCGCTGCGCACGCCGCTGAACGTGGACGTCATCGCCGACCGCGGCCGCCTGTACCGGGAAACCGTGGACGATCAGATCGAGAACGTCTACACGCTGAAAGTGGTCAACAAGTCGGGCGCGCCGGAGCGCTACCGCGCCAGCATCGCCGGCCTGGCTGGCGCCACGCTGGAGACCGATCCGCCGGAGTTCGAGGTGCCGTCCGCCGGCGTGGCGGTGGTGCCGATGCGCATCCGCGTGGCGGAAGATGCCCTCGACAAGCGCGTGAACACGCTCGCCATCACCGTCACCGCCGCCGGCGGGGCCAGCGCCACGCAGGACGTCCGCTTCATCGGACCGGTCGACGATGACTGAGCCACTCGCCGCCACGCCCTGGTACCGCAACCGCTGGTTCTGGCTGGTGGCCGCGCCGCCCATCGCCGCCGTGATCGGCGGCCTGCTGACGGTATGGATCGCCGTGCGCCATGCCGACTCGCTGGTGGTGGACGACTATGCCCGCATCGGCCGTGCCTTCGAGCTCGACCAGTCGCGTGACCAGCGCGCGCGGGCGCTCGGCGTATCCGGCGAGCTGCGCCTCGACCGCGCCAGCGGCGCCTTCGAGCTGACGGTGCACGGCGTGCCGGCCGCCGCGCTCGACCTGAAACTGCTGCACCCGACCGACGCCGGCGCCGATCAGCGCCTGACCGTCAGCGCCGATGCCGATGACCGCTACATCGGCCGCTTCGGCCCGCTCGATGCCGCGCGCCGCGAGCTCGAAATCGCCTCGCCCGGGCAGGGCTGGCGCCTGCGCGGCGTGTTGCCGGCTGGCGCCGACGCGCTGCGCCTTGGTCCGCCGTGATGGGCCCGCCATGAGCGGGCAATGCTTTCATTGCCACGAGCCGCTGCCGGCCGGCATTGACCTCCGCGTGGCGGTCGATGGCCAGCCGCAGCCGGTGTGCTGCCGCGGCTGTCAGGCGGTGGCGGCGCTGATCCTCGCCGGCCATGGCGACTACTACCGCTTTCGCACCGCTCCCGCGGCGCGGCCGGACACGCCGCCCGCCGCCGAGGCATGGACCGCCTTCGACCGCCCGCAGGCGCAGGCCGCCTTCGTGCAGGCCCTGTCGGATGGCCGGGCGCGCGCGGGCTTCGTGGTCGAGGGCCTGCGCTGCGCCGCCTGCGCCTGGTTGATCGAGCACCACCTGGCGCCCCTCGCCGGGGTGGACGAGGTGCGCGTGAGTCCGGCCACCGGCCGCGTGCAGCTCACCTGGCAGCCGCAGCAGGTGCCGCTGTCGGCGCTGCTGGCGGCGCTCGCCGCGCTGGGTTACCGGCCGCATCCGCTGCCCACTTCGGCCCGCGACGCCGCCACCCGCGAGCGCCAGCGTGCGGTCAAGCAACTGCTGGTCGCCGGGCTCGGCATGATGCAGGTGTCGAGCTTCGCCTTCGCGTTCTACGTGGCCGGCGACAGTCTCGAGCCGGCCGTGCGGGATTTTCTGCGCCTGGTCAGCATGCTGGTGGCGCTGCCGGTGCTGCTGTATTCCGGTGCGCCGTTTTTCGCCGGCGCCTTGCGCGGCCTGCGCCACGGCCGGCCGGGCATGGACCTGCCGGTGGCACTCGCGCTGGCGCTGGCCGGCGGCGCCAGCGTGTGGATCAGCCTGTTCGGCGGGCGCGAGGTCTACTTCGATTCGGTGGTGATGTTCGTGTTCTTCCTGTCGGTGAGCCGCTGGTTCGAGGCCGACGCCCGCGCCCGCGTGCGCAGCGTGGGCGAGGCGCTGGCCGCCGCGCTGCCGGCGAGCGTGCTGCGCCTCGGCGACGATGGCCCGCAGCCGGTGGCCGTGAGCGAACTGGTCGCCGGCGACCGCGTGCTGGTCGGCAGTGGCGACGTGATCCCCGCCGACGGCGTGCTCGTCGAAGGCCGCACCGAGGTCGACGAGGCCCTGCTCACCGGCGAGGCCGAACCGCGTCCGCGCGTGACGGGTGACGCGCTGATCGCCGGCACCGTCAATCTGGGCCCACCGGTCACGCTCGACGTGCAGCGCACCGGCGCCGCCACGCAGTTGTCGCAGATCGCGCACCTGCTGGATCGCGCGCAGGCGGAACGCCCGCCGCTGGCGCTGGCCGCCGACCGCGTGGCGCAGGGCTTCATCACGGTGGTGCTGCTGGCGGCGGCCGCCACCGGCGTGTACTGGTGGTTCACCGCGCCGCAGCACTGGCTCGCCAACACGCTCGCCGTGCTGGTGGTGTCCTGCCCCTGCGCCTTGGCGCTCGCCACGCCCACCGCGTTTGCCGCGGCCGCGGCCGAGCTTGCCCGACGCGGCCTGCTGGTAACGCGCGGCGCGGCGCTGCAGGGCCTGGCGCGCGCCGACACGGCGCTGTTCGACAAGACCGGCACGCTCACCGCCGCGCGGGCGCAGATTGCCGCCACGCGCAGCCTGGACGGCCAGCCCGTCGGGCGGCATCTCGCCACCGCCGCCGCGCTGGAGCTTGGCGTGAGCCATCCGTATGCCCAGGCCTTCGCGCCGCATGCGGCCGGGTGCCTCGCGGAGCAGCGCGAGACGGTGCCGGGCGCGGGCGTGCGCGGCGTGGTGGCGGGCGCAGCGTGGCGGCTCGGCAGGCCGGATTTCGCCGGTCCGGACACCGCCCTGCCGGCCGATCTCGAACCCGGCAGCTGGATTGGTCTTGGCGATGGTGAGCGGCTGGTGGCGCTGTTTCGGCTGGTCGACCCGCTGCGCGCCGATGCCGCCGCGACCCTTGCCGGGCTGCGCCAGCGCGGCATCCACGGCGCCATCCTGAGCGGCGATGCGGCGCCGGCGGTGGCGGACGTGGCGACGCGCCTGCACGTGGCCGACTGGCAGGCCGGCCACACACCACAGCGCAAATTGGCCGTCATCCGCGCGCGCCAGAAGCGCGGCGAGCGCGTACTGATGGTCGGCGATGGCATCAACGACGCGCCGGTGCTGGCCGGTGCCGACGTGTCGGTGGCCATGGGCGGCGGCGCCGCGCTGGCCAGGACGCAAGCCGATTGCCTGCTGCTCGGCGGGCGCCTGGCGCCGGTGCTGGACGGCATCGACACCGCCCGGCGCACGCTCGTCGTGGTGCGCCAGAACCTCGCCTGGGCGGCGCTGTACAACCTGCTCGCCATGCCGGCCGCGGCCGCTGGGCTGGTCGCGCCCTGGCAGGCGGCGCTCGGCATGTCCCTGAGCTCGGCGCTGGTCATCGGCAACAGCCTGCGCCTGCTGCGCGCGCCCGGCCGGGCCGCCGCGCCGCAGGCCACCCCGCAACTGGCCTGAAGCGCCGTGGAGAGCCTGTTCATCCTCATCCCGATCACGCTGCTGCTGGTGGGCGTGGCGATCGCGCTGTTCTTCTGGGCCATGCGCAGCGGCCAGTTCGACGACCTCGACAGCCCGGCCTGGCGCATCCTCGGCGACGACGATGACCGCCCCCGGCGCTGAACTCGGCTTTGTCGCCGCGCTGCTGGCGGGCCTGGCCGGCAGCGGCCATTGCCTTGGCATGTGCGGCGGTATCAGCGCCGCGCTGGCCGGCGGCGGCCGTGGCCCGGCGTGGCTGGCCGCGCTGCTGCTCAGCACCGGGCGCATCGCCAGTTACGCCGTGGCCGGCGCCGTGGCGGGCACGGGCGGGGCGCTGCTCGGCCACGGGCTCGATCTGCTGCAACTCGGCCAAACGCTGCGGCTCGCCTTTGGCCTGCTGCTGATGGCGGTCGGCCTCACCCTGGCGCTGCGCTGGCGGGGGCTGCTGCGCATCGAGGCGCTCGGCGGGCGCCTGTGGGCGCGGCTCAGCCCGGCGCTGCGCGGACTTCTGCCGCCGCGCGGCCCGGCGCAGGCCCTGCTGGCGGGGGCGCTCTGGGGCTGGCTGCCGTGCGGCCTCGTCTACAGCATGCTCACGCTGGCACTGGCGAGCGGCGATGCCGGCAGCGGCGCCTTGGTGATGATGGGCTTCGGTCTTGGCACCCTGCCGGCGGTGGTCGGCGCCGGCAGCGCCGCGTCGGCGGCGCTGGGCCCGCTACGACTGATGCGTGGCGGCACGGGGCGGCGCGCGGCCGGCCTGCTGCTGGCCGTGTTCGGGGCGTGGACCGTGTTGGGTGCCCTGCCGCAGGGCGATCATGCCGCCCACCATCACGCAGCGCCTGCGGTCGAGCATCGCCACCACTAGAATCAATCCCGCCACCGGAGGAGGCCACACTGCCAGCCCGCCTGGCCGGAGGCCCACATGCCCACCTTGCGTGCCGTGCTGCTCGACCTGGGCGGCGTGTTCTACGAAGGCGCCCGCCTCATGCCGGGCGCGCCCGAGGCGCTTGCCCGCCTGCGTGCCAGCGGCCGCGCGCTGCGCTTTGTTACCAACACCACGCGCCAGAGCCGCGCCTCGCTGCTGCGGGAGCTCGCCGGCCGCGGCCTGCCGATCGCCGAGGATGAGCTGCTCACCCCGGCCACCGCGGCACGGGCTGCGCTGCTCGCCCGCGGCCTGCGCCCGCTGCTGTTGATCCACCCCGACCTCGCGCCGGACTTCGCCGGTCTCGACACCGCCGAGCCGAACGCCGTGGTGGTGGGGGACGCCGGCGATCATTTCCGCTACGCCACGCTCAACCAGGCATTTCGGATACTGCACGGCGGCGCGCCGCTGCTGGCGCTTGGCCGCAACCGCTATTTTCAGGACACCGGCGGCCTGTCGCTGGACGCCGGCCCCTTCGTCGCCGCCCTGGAATACGCCGCCGGCGTCGAGGCCGAACTGCTCGGCAAACCCGCGCCGGCCATCTTCGGCGCCGCGCTCGATGCCGCCGGCTGCGCGGACGCCGACGCCGTGATGATCGGTGACGACGTCGAGTCCGACGTCAACGGCGCCATCGCCGCCGGCCTGCGCGGCATTCTGGTCAAGACCGGCAAATACCGACCGGGAGACGAATCGCGCTTGAAACCGACCGGCGTGGTGGTCGAAGACATCACTGCGGCCTTGGAAAGCGCCGGGGTAGGGGAGGGGTAAGCCAACGCAAAACGGTGCTGCGCCTTGTGTGTGCAAGCCGTTCGGCTCGCTCCGCCGCCCCTGTATGCCGGTTCGCGGCCTTGCGACGGTTGCCTGATTTTGGGGGCGGCCGGCAGTCGTCGTCAGCCGTCCAAGCGTTCGCGGACGTAGATGAGCAACAACAGCAGCAGGAGCGTGACGACCCATATCAGCGCGTAAATGGCCGTTGCGCGCCTGGCGCGCCGTTGCTCGAGCCAGGTGCGCGGATAAACGCCCTTGACCAGAAACACCACATTGCTGGCGAGGTTCACGCACACCAGGTTCACGGCAAGCAGCAAGCCGGCGCCGGCCGCCAGCGTGAACTGGCCGGCCCCCAGCATGAGGCCCATGGTCACCGCCGGGGGCAAGAGCGCCACCGCCACCATCACCCCAACCAGCACGCTCGACAGGCCGGTGGTGAGCGACAGCACCGCGGCGGCGCCCGATGCCAGCGCCAGAGCCACCGAGTCCGGGCCCACCCGGGTGCGGGCCAGCAGCTCGGTGCCCGACAGCTCGAAGACGTCCAGGGCGCCGATGCCGGCGGCCAGTGCAATCGCCAGGCCGACGCCGGCAAACGTCGTCAGCGCCGACTTGCGCATCAGCGAGCCGTCCGCCAGGGCCGTACCCAGACCGAAGGCGATATTGGGGCCGAGCAGTGGCGCGATAACCATGGCGCCGATCACCACCGCGGCGCTGTCCTCCAGCAAGCCGATGGCCGCCACTGCCGTGGACAGCAACACCAGCACCAGGTAATTGGCGTCGAGGCGGGCGTTCTTCTCCACTTCCGCATACAGCGCCTCGCGCGCCGCGCTGGCCGAGTCCTCTTTCTCGCGCTCCTTTTGCGTGGTTTCGGGCAGGGCGATCTCGACCGGCAACACCGTGATGCGGGTCCTGGCCTCGGTGCCGAGCAGCGTTCGCAGCGAGTCCAGTGTCTTCTGCAACTTGTCATCGGACACCAGCAGACGCAGTGCCAGCGTGTCGTCCTCCGCGACGGGCCACCGGCGGCAATCGGTCAGATTCTGATGTTCGGCTATGGCCGCGATGGAATCCGCGTAGCCGGCGGCGGTTATCACTTCGATGTATTTCATGGACGGCAACCTTTTATCTCAAACGCCCCCCTGGCCCAACATCGCTGCCGGCCAGCGTGGGCCGTGCAGCGGCGCGAAGCAGACCCGTTCGTCGATCCGGTGCATGCCCCAGGAACACGAGCCCGCGCAGGATACCGCGAGACACCAAGCGCAGCGATGCAGGCCGGTGCATTCATTCGCGTGCGGCAATTCTGCCCGATTCGCCACCGCCCCAATCCCAGGTGTAAATACCCCGAGCAACTTGCCGCTGGAAACCCGGGTGTGGCCAGTCAGCGCCCTGTTTCGTTTGACCGAGTTTCGTCGGCTTGCAATTCGCGACGCGGCGGTGCCATTTCACAACCGCCACAATCCGAATGGGGTGGAAAAGCGCAGTGTGTGCGCACGCGCACAGGCTAGGCGCCGCCGGTCAGCCGTTCGATCCCAGCTTGCATTCGCTGGCGGGATAACAGTATCTACGCGGGCTGCGCCGATAATGGGACATCGTTCACCTCCAAAATGCCGCCCCGTCAGATAAGCAATCGTTTTTCAATCCCCACTCGCCGCACCCCAAGGTAGGGTGGGCAAAGCGTAGCGTGCCCACGCGGACACGCCGCCCATCACCAACACGGGTTCGTTGGAACCGCATTGAATCCGCGTGGGCACGGCCTCGCGGCCTTTGCCCACCCTGCCGCTCGCTACGGCGTGCTGCGCTCCGGACGGCCGTTCGATCCCAGCTTGCATTCGGTGGCGGGATAACAGTATCTACGCTGGCTACACGGCGCCGTCAAGGCCGTTGCACCTGCGGCGAATGGTTAGCCGTTCGCGCCTCAGAGAATACTTTTCTAATTTCTATCACAAAATCTCTTGTATCTAAAAAGTAGTTGGGATACGCTCGTTTGAGTTGGCTGAGCTTGCCAGCGGAAACTAATACGGCCTCCAATTTCTCACCTGACTGCACACGTGCTTCCACTTCAGCATAATCCTTGTTCGCCTGATAAAGCGCCTCAAACGAATACGATCGAATTGTTACCGATCTGTCTTCAGAATCCAAAATAACGAGGTGATAACTTCCGCCTACACCTTCTTTATGGATATGATTTGCCGCAACACTGAATCCTTGAAGCCGTCTAATCACCTGCAAATCGCTCTCCAACCTTGAAAGATTCTCAAACAGGCGCTGCCGCGCCATGTCTTCGAATCCGGGAACAGGCTCGGTACCTTCTACCTGAGCAAATGCAGCCGCCGCCATAGAGAAAAACTCTCTCCAGTGCTGGTCACCCGCGCCAGATTTAAGAGCCTGGCCAAGAAACGTGCCCATTGTCTCAACCGCAGTCGCCCACGCATGCTGCAATTTTGTTCTCAATTGAAGCTCAAGTAGTAGGTTGTCATATTCCGGAGCCCGCGGATTCTTATATTTGAATACAAGGTGAACTCCCCTGTAACCATCTTCTTTCGGTGAGCTGATATAATCTTTGTAGGAAACGAGCGCATGTCGAAGGTTTTCGTTTTTGTAAAGTATTTCAATTTCGCGAACCTTCTGAACTGACGACATAACGGCCCTGAGTCCGCCTATGTCTTGCATCCGCGCAAGATCCATAGAAGGAAATCTGCGCAATTTTCCAACAATCGAGGGCAGGCGTTTTAGGCGCTGAGCAACAAGCGCTTTTTTCTCAATGTTTTTCAGCCGATTTCTTAATGTCGCTTGAAAAGTATTTATTGGGTATGAGTGCGCTGCACGCCAGTTCACCAACACCTCGTAAGCATCCAGTAATTCATTTGGTGAGCTTTCCGTAGAGATAAGTGCCTTCCCGGCCTTGGCCACTTGGGATCGAGAGTACTTCGGCGTTGAAAAACTCATTTCACGCCTTCGGATGAGTGACGTGAAATACGCATCCGAGCAGCTGCGTGGCACAATCCAGAGAGGTGTATAACACGCTCTCTTGTGAGGCAACTCGTTGTTCCATAGCAAGCGGGCTCTTGAAAAGAAATGCGGCCGGCAAAAACACTTTCGGCGCAGCCGCCCAAACAGATCTACTTGGGCGCGCGAGTAGTTTCGTATCAGACATTACGACCCCCTTGTCCGCGCGACATCCCGCATTCACCCCGGCCCCAACATATCCCCCGGCCGGATCAGCCGGTCGAAGTCGTCTGAGCTCAGCAGCCCCAGCGCCACAACGGATTCCTTGAGCGTCAGGTTCTCGTGGTGGGCCTTCTTGGCCGCCTTGGCGGCGTTGTCGTAGCCGATGTGCGGGTTGAGCGCCGTCACCAGCATGAGGTTGCGGTCGAGGTATTCGGCGATCTGCGCCTGGTTGGCCACGGTGCCGGCGGCGCAGTGGTCGGCGAACGAGCGGCTGGCGTCGGTGAGCAGGCGCACGGACTGCAGCAGGTTCCGGATCATCAGCGGCTTGAACACGTTCAGTTCCAGATGCCCGCTGGCGCCGCCGAAGTTGATAGCGACGTCGTTGCCAAACACCTGCGCGGCCACCATGGTCAGCGCCTCGGACTGAGTGGGGTTGACCTTGCCGGGCATGATGGAGCTGCCGGGTTCGTTCTCGGGCAGGTACAGCTCGCCGATGCCGCAGCGCGGGCCGGAGCCCAGCAGGCGGAAGTCGTTGCCGATCTTCATGCAGGCGGCGGCGGCGGTCTTGAGCACGCCGCTCATGAGCACGATGGCGTCGTGCGCCGCCAGCGCCGCGAACTTGTTGGGTGCGCTGACGAACGGCAGGCCGGTGAGTTCGGCGATGCGCGCGGCCACCGAGTCGGCAAACCGCGGGTGGGTGTTCAGACCCGTGCCGACCGCCGTGCCGCCGATGGCGAGCTGGTACAGACGCGGCAGGACGGCGGCGACGGACTCGATGACGTCGTTGAGCTGGTGCACGTAGCCGCTGAATTCCTGCCCCAGGGTGAGCGGCACGGCGTCCATCATGTGGGTGCGGCCGACCTTGATGATGGGCTCGAACTCGGCGGCCTTGCGGGCCAGCACGTCGCGCAGGTGGCGCAGCGCCGGCAGCAGGCGGTCGTGCACCTCGCGCGCGGCGGCGATGTGCATGGCGGTGGGGAAGGTGTCGTTGGACGACTGGCTCTTGTTGACGTCATCGTTGGGGTGCACCGGCTTCTTGGAGCCGAGTTCGCCGCCCACCATCTCGATGGCACGGTTGGCGACCACCTCGTTCACGTTCATGTTGCTCTGGGTGCCGGAGCCGGTTTGCCACACGGCCAGCGGAAAGTGGTCGTCGAGCTTGCCGGCGGCCACTTCCGCCGCGGCGCGGGCGATGAGCTCCGCCTTGTCCTGCGGCATGAGACCGAGCTCGGCATTGATGAGGGCCGCGGCCTGCTTCAGGATGCCGAACGCGTGAACGACTTCGATCGGCATGCGCTCGCGCTCGCCGCCGATGGCGAAGAACTTGAGGCTGCGCGCCGTCTGGGCGCCCCAGTAGCGATCGGCGGGGACCTCGAGTTCGCCCATGGTGTCGCGTTCGATGCGAATAGACATTGCCGTGCTCCGCGGTGGCTGGCGTGGAAAGGCGGCGATTTTACCGGTCGTGGGGGGTGGGCCTTGCGGTATGTGTGGACAAGGGGTGTGGGAGGCCCGCCTCGGGCCGAATGGTTGTCGCACGGGGGTTCGCGGCGGGGCGCCGCTCCCACAATGTTCCCATCGTGGGAGGCCCGCCTCGGGCCGAATGGCTGTGGCGAGGGGATTCGCGGCGGGGGCGCCGCTCCCACAGTGCTTTCATCGTGGGAGGCCCGCCCTCGGGCCGAATGGTGGTGGCGATGGGATTCGCGGCGGGGGCGCCGCTCCCACAGTGCTCTCTTGGGTGGGAGGCCCGCCCCCGGGCCGAATGTCTGGCGCGGAACATAGAATCTGTCCGAGGCACGGGCGTTGGGTCCGGGGTGGGCATCGCCTTCCGAAGCGAAGGCCATGAGGAGGACGAAACGTGGAGCTCGGATTGAAGGACCGCGTGGCGGTGGTGTGCGGGGCAAGTCAGGGCATGGGGCGGGCGATTGCCGCGAGCCTGGCTGGCGAAGGCGCCCGGGTGCTGCTGGTGGCACGCAATGCGGAAAAACTGCATGAGGCTGAGACGGACATCGGCGCGCAGGTGCCGGGCGCGCAGCTCGCCACGCTGGCGCTCGATCTCACCCCGCCGGACAGCGCCGCGGCCGTGATCGATGCCGTGCGCACGCGCTGGGGCCGCATCGACGTGCTGGTGACCAACACCGGCGGGCCGCCGCCGGGGCAGCCGCTCGATCTCGACGACGACAAATTCCTGCTGGCGTACGAGCAGAACTTCATGAACGTGGTGCGCCTGTGCCGGCACGCGGTGCCGCTGATGCGGCAGAACGGCTACGGGCGCATCGTGAACGTGCTGGCGCTGTCGGTGCGCCAGATCGAGGACAACCTGGTGCTGTCCTCCACCTCGCGGCTGAGCGTGGTGGCCTACGCGCGGTATCTGGCCGAGCAGGTGGCGGCGGACGGCATTACTGTCAACAGCGTGTTGCCGGGCTCCGTGCACACTGAGCGCCTGGGGCAGGTGGCGGCCAGTCAGGCCCGCCACTTCGGGCGCGACCCGGACAAGGAACTGGAACTGCGCGCCTCGCGTGTGCCGATGAAGCGCCTCGGTCAGCCGCAGGAAATGGGCGACCTGGTGGCGTTTCTGGCCTCCGAACGGGCGGCGTTCCTCACCGGGCTCAACATTCCGGTGGACGGCGGACAACTGCGGGCAGTGGTGTGAGGCAACACATGGACATTCAGGCGATCGTCGAGGATTTCTGGGCCAGCCGGGCGCGCGGCGTGTACTACCCGCCGCAGTGGTTCGACAAGCTCACGCTGGACGAGGCGTGCCGCGTGCAGCTCGGCCTGCTGGACAAATCCGTCGCCGCCGGCGCGCGGCAGGTGGGCTGGAAGGTGGGGCTCACTGCGGCGGCCATCCGCGAGCAGTTTCGCGTGCACGAGCCGGTGTTCGGCTACCTGCTGGACGAAGGCCGGCTCGACAGCGGCGTGGAGCTGGATCTGTCCACCTGGCAGGGCACAGGCTTCGAAAATGAACTCTGCCTGCGTCTGGGCGCGCGGCTGCGCGGGCCGGAAGTGACGGTGGCGCAGGCCCGCGCCGCCGTGCGCGGCTGTCACCCGGCCATGGAGCTGGTCGAGAACCGCGGCGACTTCACCGCCCAGCTGGCTGTCGCGGTGGCCGACAACGTGCAGCAGCGGGCGTTCGTGATCGGCCCCGAGGTGCCGCTGGGCGCCGACACGGATCTGGCGGCGGTGCGCTGCACGGTCGACATCAACGGCACCGAAGTGGCGCAGGCCACCGGCGATGCGGTGATGGGCGACCCCTATGCCTCGCTGGCCTGGCTGGCCAACAAGCTGGCCGAGTACGGGCGCGGCCTGGAGGCCGGGCAGTACGTGATGAGCGGCTCGTTCACGCGGCAGTTCCCGCTGCGGTCCGGGGACGGCGCGCGTACGCATTTCGCCGGCATCGGGGAGGTCTCGGTGCGCGCCAGAACGGCCTGAACCGGGCACCGCGCCGCTTGGCACGGACCCTGCTCCCCGACTCGTACTCCTGAATCCCCGCCGCAGGTTGACGATGACCCACACCACCTTCACGCTCGAAGTCGCGCCGCGCATTCCCGCGCGCTTGCGCCGCCTGGAAGAACTGGCCAGCGATCTGTTCTACAGCTGGGACCGGCGCGTGCGGGCCTTGTTCGCACGGCTGGACGGCGAGCTATGGCGCGCCTGCGGCCACAACCCGAAGGTGTTCCTGCGGCGCGTGTCGCAGCAGGCGCTCGACGAAGCGGCGCAGGACCGCGGTTATCTGGAGGAATACAGCCGCGCCCTTTCCGGCTACGACAGCTACCTGCAGGCGCAGGCCAGCCCGCGCGTGACCACGCACCTGGACGTCAACACCGACCTGGTGGCGTATTTCTGCGCCGAGTACGGTTTGCATGAAAGCCTGCCGATCTACTCCGGCGGTCTCGGCATCCTGGCCGGCGACCACTGCAAGGCGGCAAGCGATCTGGGCTTGCCGTTCGTGGCGGTGGGCCTGCTGTACCGGCAGGGCTATTTCACGCAGGCCATCGATGGCCACGGCCAGCAACAGGCGCTGTACCGCCCGAACCAGATCGACGATCTGCCGGTGACGCTGGTGCTGGACGAGGCCGGCTCGGCGATGCGCGTGCAGGTGGAGCTGCCCGGCCGCGTGGTCGGGCTGCAGATCTGGCGCGCCAAGGTGGGGCACATCGACCTTTACCTGCTCGATTCCGACCTGCCGGAAAACAGCGAATCCGATCGGGCGCTGACCTATCAGCTGTACGGCGGCGACCGCGAGTGGCGCATCCAGCAGGAGATCGTGCTGGGTATCGGCGGTGTGCGCGCGCTGCGCGCGCTGGGCCTGGCGCCGACCGCCTGGCACATCAACGAGGGTCACGCCACGTTCCAGATCCTGGAGCGCTGCCGCGAGAAGGTGGCGCAGGGCCTGCCGTTTGCCGCGGCGCTGGAATGCGTGGCCGCGAACACCGTGTTCACCACCCACACGCCGGTGCCGGCCGGGCACGACATCTTCGAGGAGGCGCTGTTCGATCGTTACTTCACCGCCTTTGCGCCGACGCTGGGCGTCGGCTTGGATGCGCTGCGCGCCTTGGGGTACTCGCCGCAGAACCATGGCAGTTTCAACATGACTGCCGCGGCCCTGCGCGGGTCGCGCTTCCACAACGGCGTGAGCAAGATTCACGGCGACGTGGCGTCGGTCATGGAGCAGTACATCTGGCCGGACATCCCGCCGGAAGAGAACCCCGTCACGCACGTGACCAACGGCGTGCACGCCAGCACCTTCCTGGCGCAGGAATGGAGCAACCTGCTGGACGTCCGCTTCGCCGACTGGCGCGGCTCGCTGACCGACTGCGAGTGGTGGGAGTGCATCCGCAGCGTGCCGGATCATCGCTTCTGGAGCCTGCGGCAGGAGCTCAAGACGCTGCTGCTGCAGGTGGCGCGGCGGCGGTTGACTCTGCAGCACCGGCGGGCGGGCGTGTCGGACGCGCAGCTGCGGCGCATCACCCAATACCTGAACACGGACAACGGCGACGTGCTGGTGCTCGGCTTCGGGCGTCGCTTCGCCACCTACAAGCGCGCCACGCTGCTGTTCCAGGACCCGGCGCGTCTGGCGCGCCTGCTCGGCGACCCGCAGCGCCCGGTGCTGATCATGTTCGCCGGCAAGGCGCACCCCAGCGACAAGCCCGGCCAGGAGCTGATCCGCCAGATTCACGAGTTCTCGATGCGGCCGGAGTTCATCGGCCGCATCCTGCTGCTGGAAAACTACGACCTGAACCTGGCGCGGCGACTGGTGTCGGGAGTCGACGTGTGGCTGAACAACCCCATCTATCCGCTCGAGGCGAGCGGCACCTCCGGCATGAAGGCCGCCATGAACGGCGTGCTGAACCTGAGCGTGCTCGACGGCTGGTGGGCGGAGGGCTACGACGGCAGCAACGGCTGGGGCATCGTGCCCCACGGCGCGGACTTCGACCCCGCCTACCGCGACCACCAGGAGGCGAACGATCTGTATGACCTGCTGGAGCGCCAGGTGGTGCCGCTGTACTTCGAGCGCGATGGACACAGCCACTCGCCGCGCTGGGTGGACATGGCCAAGGCGTCGATGGTCACCATCCTGCCGCGCTTCAATGCCGAGCGGCAGGTGCTCGATTACGTCGAGAAGCTGTACGCCCCGGCTCGCAACCATCGCCGCCGGATCGACGCCGTCGCCGATGGCGCCGCGTCGCTGGCGGCGTGGAAGCGGCGCGTCGGCGAGCTGTGGACGGGCGTGGGTTTCGCGCCGCCAGCCGCCGATGCAGTCGCCAGCTCCGGTCGGCTGTTGCCCTTTGGTGAGGCGGTCGACGTACAGGTGGTGCTGCGCCTGAACGGCCTCAAGCCCGAGGACGTGATGGTGGAGTGCCTGCTGGGCGAACCCCAGGACGACGGCAACCTGGTCGTGCGCGAAACGCTGCCGCTCACCCCCGAAGGCAGCCTGCCGGGCGGCGAGGTGCGCTACCGCCTGGCCCTGCGCCCACCGCGCACCGGTTTGCAGCAGTATCGAATCCGTGCCTATCCCTTCCACGAGCTGCTGGCGCACCGCTTCGAACTCGGCTGCATGCGCTGGCTGTGAACCGGCGCCAGAGCGCTTGGGCGATGCCCGAGTGACGCGTGACACGTCCGCTCCCGCGCCGGCCGACTAAGGTGCGACTTCCGATCAGCTAGCGTCGCCGCCAGCGGCGCCGGCACGCACGCGGGAGTTGCTTGATCGTGCCGATGGGTGTCACGCGGCTTGCGCTGGCCTACGGCGTCGGGCTCGGTCTCGCGCTGTCGATAGCGGCCTTGCCGTCCACCGGGTGGGCGGTATTTCTGGCCGCGCTGGCCGTCGCCGGCGCGCTCGTCGGCTGGCTTCGGCGGCAGTTCATCTGGTTTGTGTTGGCTGCGGCCTGCGCGGGCGCCGTGGCCGGGTTGGCCACCATTCACACGGCGCTGGCCAGGCGCCTGCCGCTGGCGCTCGAGGGGGTGGATGGCGTGGTGACCGGCGTCATCGCCGACCTGCCCCAAACGGACGCGCTGCGCGCGCGCTTTCGGGTCGAGGTCGAGCAGCTTGCACTGGCTGGCCATCCCGTGCCGGGGCCGCGGCAAATCCTGGTGTCCTGGTATGACGGGCGGCCGACGCTGCGCGCCGGCGAGCGCTGGCAGTTGCCGGTGCGCCTCAAGGCCCCGCGCGGCTTCGTCAATCCTTCGGGCTTCGACTACGAACGCTGGCTGACCGGCAACGGCATCGATGCCACCGGTTACGTGCGCCCGGAAGGCGCGCAACGGCTGCCGGCTTCGGTGATGGACGCACCGGTGCAGCGCCTGCGTCAGGCCATTGCCGACCGGCTCGACCGCCATCTCGGGCCGGGCGACGCGGCCGGCGTGGTGCGCGGCCTGGCCATCGGCGTCGGTACCGCCGTGAGCCCGGCGACCTGGCGCACGCTGCGCGACACCGGCACCGCGCACCTGCTGGCGATTTCCGGCCTGCACGTGTCCCTGAGTGGACTGTTGGTGTTCGGGCTGACGCTGCGGCTGTGGCCGTGCCGGCCGGCACTCGCCCGGCGCTGGCCGGCGCCACGCGTGGCGGCCGTGGCGGCGACGCTGGCCGTGTTCGGCTACGCGGCTCTGGCCGGGTTTGCCGTGCCGGCGCGGCGCACGGCGCTGATGTTCAGCGTGGCGGCGCTGGGCGCGGCGAGTGGCCGCGGTACCTCGCCGGCGCGGCTGCTGGTGCTGGCCGGGTTCGTGGTGCTGCTGCTCGACCCGCTGGCGCTGCTGGCAAGCGGTTTCTGGCTGTCCTTCGGCGCGGTGGCGATCTTGCTGTGGTTGGCCATGGGGCGGCCGCGGCACGCCAGACCGCCGCAGGATGCGCCACCCCAAGGTCGTTTGCATCGCGCGTGGCGCGGCGCGCAACGTGCCGCCGGTGGGGCGGTGCGCTTGCAGGTGGCCGTCGCGCTGGCGCTGACGCCGCTGACGCTGGGTTTTTTCGGTCTGTTGTCGGCCAGCGCGGTGCCCGCCAACCTGCTGGCGGTGCCGCTGCTGGGCATGGTCGCCGTCCCGCTCACCCTGCTCGGTGTGCTGGCGCTGCCGGTGCCAGCGCTGGCGGCACCGCTGCTGTTCGCAGCGGAACGGGTTTGCGCCGGCACGCTCACACTGCTGACCGCGCTGCGCGATGCCCTGCCGCCACTGCTGTGGCCGCCGGTGCCCTGGCCGCTGCTGGCGGCGGCTGCCATCGGCGTGCTGCTGTTGCTGGCGCCGCGCGGTTTGCCCGGGCGCTGGCTGGGCGTGCTGTGGTGTCTGCCGGCCCTGCTGTACCGGCCGGCCGTGCCCGCCGACGGCGCCTTTGCCGCGTCGGTGCTGGACGTGGGGCAGGGCCTGTCGGTCGTGGTGCGCACGCATCGGCACGCGCTGGTGTACGACAGCGGCCCGCGTTTCAGTGACCGGTTCAGCGCCGGCGAAGCGCTCGTCCTGCCGGAGCTGGCCCGGCTTGGTGCGCGGCGCCTGGACCTGCTGCTGCTGTCGCACGGCGACACCGACCACGCGGGCGCGGCGGCCGACATCGTGGCGGGAATCCGCAGCGAGCGCGTGTTGAGCGGCACGCCGGAACAGATTGCCGGCGTTGGCACGGTCGAACCCTGCCATGACGGGGCGGCCTGGACCTGGGACGGCGTGCGTTTCGAGCTGTCCGCGCCGGGCGCCGGACTGCCCGGCGCGGGCGACAACGATCGTTCCTGCGTGCTGCTGGTGCGGGCGGCCACGGGGGCAAGCCTGCTGCTCACGGGCGATGTGGAGGTGCCGGCGCAGCGGCAGTTGCTGCGCGCCGGCCGGCTTGGAACGGTGGACGTGCTGCTGGCGCCGCACCACGGCAGCCGTGGCGCCCTGTACCCGCCGCTGATCGCCCAATTGCAGCCGCGCGAGGTGATCTTTTCGGCCGGCTACCGCAGCCGTTTCGGTCACCCGCATCCAGACGTGACCCGGGCCTACCGGGCGGCCGACGCGCGCCTGTGGAACACCGCGCAGGCCGGTGCCGTGTCGATCGAAGCCGGCGCGGCGGGGCTGGCATTGGGCGCGGCGCGTACACGTCAGGTGCGCTGGTGGCGGGCCGGGGCCGCGGAGGGTGCGTGGTAGACTGCCGGCCCGCCACGGGGCGGCAAACGTCCGTGTTGGCAACGCTCAAATCTGGATTTCAGGCACCGTGTGGGAACTGCTCAAGGCCGGTGACTGGCCGGTCATTCCGCTGATCCTGTGTTCCGTGGCGGCGCTCGGCATCGTGCTCGAGCGCGCCTGGTCCCTGCAGCGGCGCCGGGTGCTGCCGCCCGGCCTGCTGCCCGAGGTGCAGGGCTGGTGCGCGGCCGGCGAAGTGGATGGCGGGCGCATCGATCAGCTGCGTGTGCACTCCCCACTTGGGCGCATCCTGGCGGCGGTGCTGATGCACGGCGGCGAGGACCGCCAACGCCAGCGCGAGAACGTGGAGGACGCCGGCCGGCATCTGGTGCTGGAACTCGAGCGCTATCTGAACGCGCTCGGCACGCTGGCCACCGTTGCGCCGCTGATCGGCCTGTTCGGCACCGTGATCGGCATGATCGAGACCTTCAATGCCATCAGCCTGACCGGCGTCGGTGCACCGGAGAAGCTCGCCGGCGGCATCGCCATCGCCCTGATCAACACCGCGTTCGGGCTGTTCGTGGCCATTCCGAGCTACATCTTTCACCGCTACTACCGCGGCCGGGTGGACGAACTGGTGGCTGACCTAGAACGCCAGGCGGCGGAATTGGCCGAGTCCCTCGTGCATATGTCGGAACGCCTGCAGCGCGAGCGCACGGTGCGCCGGGCATGAATTTCCGCACCCGGCGCCGGCCGGACGACGTCGAGCTGAACTTCGTGCCGCTGATCGACGTGCTGATCGTGCTGCTGATCTTTCTGATGGTGACCACCAGCTTCAACCGCCTGAGCGAGCTTCGCGTCGACCTGCCGCAGGCCGCCAGCGACGCCGCACTGCCGGCCGACAACAGCCTCGAGCTGATCATCGCGGCTGACGGGCGGGGCCAGCTCGGCCCGCAGAGCATCGCGGCGGGCGACATCGCCGGCCTGCTGGCCGCCCTGCGGCGGGCCATGGTCGGCATCGACGATCCCGTGCTGGTGCTGTCCGTCGATCGCCTGACGCCGCACGAGCGCGTCATCGCCGCCATGCAGGCCGCGCGCGAGGCGGGCATCGAGAACATCACTTTCGCCGTGGAGACGGCAGACAGCACGCCATGACCGACGCCCTCGACCGCGCCGGGCGCTGGCAGATCTACGCTCGCCTGCTGGGCTACGCGCGCCCGCACTGGCGGGTGTTCGCGCTGGCGCTGCTCGGCATGATCGGCGGCGCCGCCACCGACCCGGCGTTTGCCGCGCTGATGAAGCCGATGCTCGACGGCAGCTTCGTCGAGCGCGACCCGCAGGTGATCCGCTGGCTGCCGGTGGTGCTGGTCGGCCTGTTCGTGGTGCGCCTGGTGTGCACCTTCGTGTCGGATTTCGGCATGAACTGGGTGGCGCGGCGCGTCATCAAGGACCTGCGCACCGGCATGTTCGATCACCTGCTGCGCCTGCCGGCGAGCTACTACGACCGCCAGGCGGCCGGCACGCTGATCTCGAAGATCACCTACGACGTCGAGATGGTGGCCGGCGCCACCAGCGACGCGCTGACCACGCTGTTGAAGGATTCGGTGGCCGTGCTCGGCCTGCTGGGCTGGATGTTCTATCTCAACTGGAAGCTGGCGCTGATCTTCCTGGTGGTCGGCCCGGGCATGGCGCTCAGCATCCAGGCCGTATCGCGTCGCTTTCGGCGCCTGAGCCGGCACATCCAGGCCTCGATGGGCAACATCACCACCGCCGCCGGCGAGGTGGTGGAAGGCCACCTCGTGACCAAGCTGTTCAACGGCCAGGAGCGCGAATCGGCGAGTTTCGACCGGCTGTCGGAGCGCAACCGCAACCTGCACATGCGGTGGGTGTCCGTGGACGCGCTCGGCAACGGCGTGGTGCAGCTGCTGATCGCGCTCACCATGGCCGGCATCCTGTACGCCGCCACCACCTTTGCCAGCACCGAGCGCACCACGGTCGGCGGATTTACCTCGTTCATCGTGGCGGTGACCATGCTGCAGGCGCCGGTCAAGCGCCTGACCAAGGTCAACGGCGTGCTGCAGAAGGGCATTACGGCGGCGCGCAGCGTGTTCGCGCTGATCGACGAGCAGGCCGAGGTCGACACCGGCACGCGCGAGCTGCCGCGCGCCCGCGGCGACATCGAGTACCGGAACGTCGAGTTCCGCTACGCCACCAGCCCGGCGCCAGTGCTGCGCGGGGTGTCGCTGCAGGCCGCAGCCGGGCAGCGGGTGGCGCTGGTCGGGCGATCGGGCTCCGGCAAGACCAGCCTGGTCGGTCTGCTGCCGCGTTTCTACGAGCCGCAGGCCGGCAGCATCCTGATCGACGGCATCGACATCCGCGAGCTGACGCTGGCCTCGCTGCGGGCGCAGATCTCGCTCGTCAGCCAGCAGGTGGTGCTGTTCAACGACACGGTCGGCGCCAACATCGCCTACGGCCGACGGGGCGCGGTGAGCGAGGCGGACATCATCCGCGCCGCCGAACAGGCCCACGCCATGGAGTTCATCCGCGCCCTGCCGCAGGGGCTGGACAGCCTGGTCGGCGACAACGGCGTGCTGCTGTCCGGCGGCCAGCGCCAGCGCATCGCCATCGCCCGGGCGCTGCTCAAGGACGCGCCGATCCTGATCCTGGACGAGGCCACCTCGGCGCTCGACACCGAATCGGAACGCCACATCCAGGCGGCGCTCGACGCGCTGATGCGCCACCGCACCACGCTGGTGATCGCCCACCGCCTGTCGACCATCGAGAACGCCGACCTCATCCTGGTGATGCAGGACGGGTGCATCGTCGAGCGCGGCTCGCACGCCGACCTGCTGCGCAGCGGCGGCATGTATGCCCGCCTGCACGCCATGCAGTTCCGCGACGCGCCGCTCGCCGTGTGACCCTGACCGCGAAGGGTTACCGGCTCGCGTCGATCAAGCCCTGGGTGAAGTCGACCGCATCCAGGTAAAGCCCGGTCAGGTCCACGCCGGCCAGGTCTGCGATGGCGGGATGATCGAAGCGCCCGTTCTCGTACGCGACCACCGCCTCCAGCAGGCGGCCGAGCCCGCCCTCATGCAGCAGGATGGCGCGCGTTACCGCCTGGCTGAGCGGCAGGTCCGCGAGCACCTTCGCCAGCGGCTGATCGAGCAGCAGGTCGGCGGTGGAGAACAGCCCCACGGTGAAGGCGGTGTCGGGGTCGAGCTTGCGCGCGCGGGCCAGCTGCTCGCACAACCGGGCGCGCACCAGCGTGAGCCGCAACAGTTCCAGCGGCGGCGTGTCGCCGTCGTCGAGCAGCAGCAGGCTGGCGATCTGCCGGATCTGGCGCTGGCCGAGCAGCACCACGGCCTGGCGCAGGGAATCGATCCGCCGCGTCAGGTAGAACGTCGCCGAGTTGATGTAGCGCAGCAGCCGATGACTCAGGCCCGCGTTGTGGCGGACAAGGTCGTACAGCTCGCGCGTCTCGAGGGTCGGATCCTGCAGGCGGGCCGCCAGCTGCAAGGTGGCGCCGCGCTCGGCCGGGCCGCGGCTGCCGGAAAGCGTTTTCGGTCGCGCCAGCCAGTAGCCCTGGAAAAGCGTGAAGCCCAGGCTCTGCGTGCGCTCGAACTGCGCCCGCGTTTCCACCTTTTCCGCCAGCAGCTGCACGCCGAACCGGCGCAACTCTGCGACCTGCCCGGGCAATTGATCGGCGGGAACCGCCGGCAGGTCCACCTTGACGATGTCGGCGAGTTCCAGCAGCGGGTCGAGCGCCGGCTGATAGACCACATCGTCGAGGGCAATGCGGTATCCGCGCTCGCGCAGGTGGCGCAGCGCCGCCAGCACGTCCGGCTCCGGCGCCACCGTCTCGAGGACCTCGATCACCACCCGCTGCGGCGGCAGGGACAAGGGCAGTTCCGCCACCAGGCTGGCGGTATCCATGTTCAGGAACGCGCGCTGCGAGCCGACCAGGCGATCGAGCCCGATCGACATCAGGGCATCCACCATCACCACGCTGGTGGCGTACCGGTCGTCGCGCTGCGCCGCCTCGGTCTGCCCGCTGTGTCGATACAGCAGCTCGTAGGCGGTGACCTGGCGGTCGCGGTCGAATATTGGCTGGCGGCCGAGAAAGACCTGGCGGGTTACCGAGGCGGGCTCAGTCATTCCCGACCCCGCCGTGACCGACATCGGACAGCGCTCGCCTGACTCAATGCAGCACCGTGTCCTCGTCGACGCTGACGGTCGGCGTTGGCGACGCGTGGTGCAGGATCATGCGCCAGCCGGCCGGCGTGTGCCGGTAGATGTTGGTCGCCACCACCGGCGGCTGCTGGTCGTCGTCGCCGCGCAGCGCCAGCTGCTCGTGCACCACGTGCATCGCCAGATCGCCGTCGCGGCGCTGCAGCACCGGCACGGTGCTGACGGTCAGGTGCGGGCCGGCCGCGAACATGCGGCGCCAGGCCGCGAAGATGGCGCGATGGCCGTGCAGCTCGGGCCACATGGGGTGCACGCAGACCAGGTCGGGGCCATCGTCCCAGACCGCCTGCATCAATGCCGTGTCGGCCGCCTCCAGCGCCTCATAGAAGGCCGCTTCGGCGTCCGCCGGGGTTTGGAACTCGCGTTGACTCATCGGATCGGGCGCCGCGTGGCGTTTTCGGGTTGTCGGCCCGGACAGCTGGGGGCTAAAGTGCGGGCATTCAAGCCGTCCGGCCTGAACCGGCGGCCAACGAGGAGGAACGCCCATGCCCCGTACCCTATGGTATACGCGCTGCCCGGTCGCCACCGCCTCGGGCATTGCCTTTCAGCGCCAATCCTTCGACGAGGAATTCGACGGCACCGATTTTCGGGTGCGCAACATCAAGGAACTCGGCCGCGAGAAGGCGGACACGCACTTCGATCACAGCCTCGCCGACTCGTTTCGCGAGGGCGGCGCCATCCCGCCGCTGTGGGCGCGCACACGGGGCGCCGACACGCTGGCGGTGGGCCTGACCTTCGTCGCAGACTCGCTCGCCACCTTCGTGCGGGCCGACGACCCCGCCACGCGGGTGCAGGACCTGGCCGGCCGGCGCTTTGGCCTGCCGGTGCGCCCGTACATCCTGATCGACTTCATGAAGGTGAACGCCCACAAGGGCTTCTACTCCACCCTGCTCGCCAACGGCATGCAGGAGTCGGACGCCCGCTTCGTCGAGATGACCATCAACGACGACATGCACGGCTCGATCAACGCCGACCTCAAGCAGGGCGACCGGCCGAGCCTCTACGACGCCGACGTCGACCATCTGCTGCGCGGCGAGGTCGACGTCATCTTCTGCAAGAACGCCGAGGTCGGCCTGATCGAGCGCCGCTACCGGGGCCGCATCCGCAAGCTCTACGACCTGATGCACGATCAGACCGACCGCGCGCACATGGTCAACGCCAACCCGCGCATCATCACCGTGAGCGCGGGTCTCGCCCGGGAAGCGCCCGAGGCCGTCGAGCGGTATCTCCAGGTCCTGGTGCGCACCGCCAACTGGGCGGCCGGGCATCCGGCCGAGGCGACCGCCGCGCTGGCGGCGGAACTCGGCGTGACCGCGGACGACATCCGCAACACCTACGAGCCCGGCTTCCATCAGAAGCTGTGGCCGTCCTTTGGCGCCGAGACGCGGCGCCTGCTGCAGGTGCAGATCGACTTCATGCAAAGCCACGGCTATCTCGGGCCGGTGGACCTGGAATCCTGGATGCAGCCACGGTTTCTGGAACAGGCCTACCGGCGCGAGGGCCTGCCGGCGGTGGCCTGAGCGGGCCACGGGGCGATTTTTCCTGGCGATCCTGGCGTATGCGCCGTCCGCTGGGAGACGAGATGCCGAAACGACCGGGCACGGGCGTTTTCGGTATGCCGCGTTGCGACGGGTGTCGCGAACGGCTCGACGAGGGCAACCCGCCCTGACAGGAAACGCCGGTCGACCCGGCACTCCCTGCACAACATCGACGGAGGGGACGATGACGACTGCCTATTGGTGCGTACTGGCGCTGGTGTTTTTCCCGCCCATGCTGGGCGCGATGGCCAAGAGCGGAGGCTTTGACAACAGCAAGCCGCGCGAAGCCCTGGCCACGGCCACCGGCTGGCGCAAGCGCGCCGACTGGGCGCAGACGAACGCGCTCGAGAACTTCGCGCCGTTCGCGGCGGCGGTGATCATCGGCCACCAGCTCGGCCTGGCCCAGGGGAGGCTCGACCAGCTCGCGCTGGCCTACGTGGCGCTGCGCGTGCTGCACGCAGTGTTTTACCTCGCCGACCAGGCGACGCTGCGCTCGCTGTCCTACGTTGGTGGGCTCGCCTGCATCATCGCCATCTTCGTGATGGCCGCCTGAGCGCCGAGCCGCGACGAAAAAGCCGCCCGGGGCTTGCCTGCCCCGGGCGGCTTTTTTTGGGCATCCGTCGGTCAGGCGCGTCCCTGAGCTGCCTCGAGGGCCTGCCAGCGCTCGAAGGCCTGCTCCAGCGCCGCCTCCTGCTGCGCCAGCGCCTGCTGGGCGCTGCGCTGGGTGTCGACCGGCTGCTGGTAGAACTCGGGCGCGGCCATCTGCTGGTGCAGGGCCTCGATCCGGGCCTCGATTTTTTCGATGTCCTGCGGCAGGCGCTTGAGTTCGCGCTGTTCGGCCGGGCTGAGTCCGCCGGCCGCCACGGACGGGGCCGCCGCCGGGCGTGACGGCTTGGCTGATGGCTTCGGGGCCGGGCGATCGGCGGGCGCGTCGGCGCGCGCCTGGCGCCGCCAGTCGTCGTAATCGCCGACGTAATGCCGAAAGCCGCGCGCGCCCTCGTGCACCAGCAGGCCGTCCACGACTTCGTTGACGAAGGCGCGGTCGTGCGACACCAGGATCACCGTGCCGGGGTAGTCGAGGATGAGGTTCTCGAGCAGCTCCAGCGTCTCGACGTCGAGGTCGTTGGTGGGCTCGTCCAGCACCAGCACGTTGGACGGCTTGGCGAACAACCGGGCCAGCAGCAGGCGGTTGCGCTCGCCGCCGGACAGCAGGCGGGTGGCGGTGCGGGCGCGCTCGGGCGTGAACAGAAACGCCTTCAGATAGCCCAAAACGTGCAGCGAGTGGCCGTCGAAGTCGATACGGTCGGCGCCCTCGGCGACGTTCCAGGCGGCCTCGCGGTCGAGGTCGAGCTGCTCTCGGTTCTGGTCGAAGTAGGCGATCTGCAGGTTCTCGCCGTGGACCAGCGTGCCGCTGTCCGGCGCGCGCTGGCCGAGCAGCACCTGCAGCAGGGTGGTCTTGCCGCAGCCGTTGGGGCCCATGATGCCGAGCACCTGGCCGCGCTGCAGCTTGAAGTTGAAATCGCGCAGCACCGTGGTGTCGGCGATGTGCGCGCTGACGTTTTTTGCCTCGAGCACACGCTTGCTGGACTGCTCGCCGAACTGCGCACGGATGGCGGCGCGCTGCTGGTACTTGCGCCGGCCGGCGGCCTGCTCGCGCAGGTCGTCGAGCGCCCGCACGCGGCCCATGTTGCGCGTGGTGCGGGCCTTGACGCCGCGCCGGATCCAGGCTTCCTCTTCCGCCAGCTTCTTGTCGAACTCGCGGTTGGCGGCCTGTTCGGCGGCCAGCGCGTCGGCCTTGCGGCGCCGGAAATCCGCGTAGCGGCCCGGCCAGTTGTGCAGCGCGCCGCGGTCCACCTCGACGATGCGCGTGGCGATGCGGTCCAGAAACGCCCGGTCGTGGCTGATGAACACCAGTGCGAAGGTCGCCCCGAGCAGGAATTCCTCCAGCCAGGTAACACCGGCGATGTCCAGATGATTGGTCGGCTCGTCCAGCAGCAGCAGGTCCGGCTGGCCGACCAGCGCGCGGGCCAGCAGCACGCGCCGCTTGAGGCCGCCGGACAGCTGCTCGAAGCGCGCATCGGCGGGCAGCGCCATGCGCGTGAGCAGGGCATCGACCTCGACGCCGGCGGTCCAGGCGCCGGCCGTTTCCAGCGCGTGCTGCAAGGCCTCCAGCCGCTGCGGTGAAGCGTGCCCTGCGACCGCGGCGTGGTAGTCCTCGAGCAGCCGGCCGCGCTCGCCCAGGCCGGCGGCGACCACCGAATACACAGTTCCCGTAATGTCCGGCGGCACGTCCTGCGGCAGCTGCGCCACGCGCAGGCCGTCGCGGCGCTCGATCTCGCCGCCGTCGGCTTCCAGGCTGCCGGCCAGCAGGCGCAGCAGCGTCGACTTGCCGGCGCCGTTGCGGCCGACCAGGCACAGCCGCTCGCCCTCGTCCACGGTGAGGTTGACGCGGTCCAGCACCGGCTCGCGGGTGTACTGGACGGTGAGGTCGCGCAGCGTGATCAGCATGGTTTAACGATCATTCGGGAGGGCTTGCACGGCCGGCGGCGCTGCGTCAGCATGCGGCCGAGATGGGCGGCGGACCGGCCCGCCGACGAAATCGATAAGGAGGAGAACGGATGGCTGCCTTCCCGGTGGAGTTTGCGGACCTGGAACCGCTGCGCGGCGCCTGGGCCATCGGCGACGAGGCGGCGCGCAACCGCAAGCGCCTGACCTCGTCCATGGCCGACCTGCAGGATTTCTACAAGGCCCTGCTGGCGCGCATGGACGCCATTATCGGCTACCTCAACGCCCTCCCGCTCGACGCGCTTTCGCCGGGTGAGCAGGCGCTGCTGGATCTGGCGCTGATGTTCATGGAAGTGGCGCCGGCGGTGGAGATTTACAAGCACCCCGACGTGCCGTGGGGCTTTGCCGCCGAGCGCTTCCGCATTCTCCCAGCCTGAACAACGGAAGGAACTCCCCCCATGAACAAGCCCGTCGAGACCCTGCACCCGTACCTTGCCCAATGCCCCGATCTTGGCACCGGCCCGGTGCCGGTGGCGCCGGTGGTGTCGGCCGAGTACTTCGAGCGCGAGCGCGAGGCCATCTTCAGGAAGGTCTGGCTGAACCTCGGCCGGGTCGAGGACATCCCGAATCCCGGCGATTACGTGGTGCGGGACATCGCCATCCTGAAGGCGTCGATCATCCTGGCGCGCGGCGACGACGGACAGGTGCGGGCGTTTCACAACGTCTGCCGCCACCGCGGCAACCAGGTGGCGCAGGGCCACGGCAATGCCAAGGGCTTCGCCTGCGGCTTCCACGGGTGGACCTACGACACGCGCGGGCAGTGCGTGTTCGTGCCGGACGAGGAGGCGTTCTTCGGCATCGACCGCGCCCAGCTCGGCCTGCCGCCGGTGCGCTGCGAGACCTTCGCCGGCTTCGTGTTCGTCACGGTCAATCCCGACGCGCCGCCGCTGGCCGAGTATCTGGGCGGCATGGGCGAGCAGCTGCGTGATTTCCCGTTCCACACCATGCAGCGCATGCACACGCTCAAGGCCGACGTGAACTGCAACTGGAAGGTGTTCATCGACGCCTTTCAGGAGTCCTACCACGGCCGCTTCGTGCACAAGCTGACCGCCACCGCCGCCGGCTGCACCGAGGAAGACCCCTACGCACACCTGACCTCGGTGCGCCTGCACGGCCCGCACCGCTCGGCCTCGGTGCCGTTCAACCCGGCCTACCAACCCTCGCCGGCCGAGGCGCTGTCGTTCAAGTACGCGCAGTCGCTGTGGCTGCACGAGGGCAACGCCGGCACCGAGCGCGTGCCCGGCACCAACCCGGCCGGGCACGCCAACTGGCTGTTCGACATCAACGTGTGCTTCCCCAATTTCTTCGTGGACGTGTCGAGCAGCTGGTTCTTCACCTACCACTTCTGGCCGGTGGCCGTGGACCGCACGCACTGGGAGTACAACTTCTACATGCTGCCGCCGGCCAACGCCGGCGAGCGCATCAGCCGCGAGTTCTCCAAGCTCTACCTGCGCGACCTGCTGCGCGAGGACCTGTCCACGGTGGAGAGCACGCAGGCGGGTCTGGCATCGGGCGCCATCGAGCACATCCTCCTGTCCGACCAGGAAGTGGCCGTGCGCCACCAGTACAAGGTGGTGGACGACATGGTCAACGGCCGCTGGCGCGGCTGACCCGCATGTGATCGTTCCGGGGCAGGATGCCCCGGCGTGAGGCAAGCACGAAGTGCTGGATTCACGGAGCCCGTCGCGGGCGTGTACCGCGACGAGGCGAGCTGAAAAATTCCACGGACGGAATTTTTCAGTGTCTCTTCAGGCGCTACGCCCGCAGCGTGATGCCGGACACGCGCATGGACAGATCCACCGCCCGCAGATGCTTGGTCAGCGCGCCGACGGACATGAAATCGACCCCCGTGTCGGCGATGGCGCGCAGCTGGTCCATGGCGACCCCGCCGCTCGCCTCGAGCGTCGCCCTGCCGCCGGCGATGGCGACCGCGTCCCGCATCATCGGCAGCGAAAAGTTGTCGAGCAGGATCTGCGGCGCGCCCGCGGCCAGCGCCTCGCGCAGCTGATCGAGCGTTTCGACCTCCACCTCGATGGGTGTACCAACCGGCGTCTGCCGGCGCGCCGCCTGCACCGCCGCCGTCAGCGAGCCGGCGGCGGCGATGTGGTTCTCCTTGATCAGGACGGCGTCGTACAGGCCCTTGCGGTGATTGTGGCCGCCACCGCAGCGCACGGCGTATTTCTGCGCCAGACGCAGGCCGGGCAAGGTCTTTCGGGTATCGAGCAGACGCGTGTGCCCGGCGCCCAGCGCATCCACGAAGCGGCGCGTGGCGGTGGCCGTGCCGGACAGCGTCTGCAGGAAATTCAGAGCGCAGCGCTCGCCGGTCAGGATGGCCCGCGCCGGCCCGGCGAGTTCGCACAGAATCTGGTCGGCGCCGACCGCATCGCCGTCCGCGACCTGCCAGACGACCTGCACAGCCGGGTCGAGCTGGCGAAACACGGCATCGAACCAGTCCCGCCCACAGATCACGGCCGCCTCACGGCTGACGACGCGCGCGGTGGCCTGCGCATCGGCGGGGATCAGACCGGCGGTGAGGTCGCCGGCGCCGACGTCCTCGTCGAGCGCCGAGCGGACCTGACCCGCGATGGCGGCGAGGGTATGGGCATCTGGGGACATGGGCGTGTTCGGCTGGCGGTGGACCGGGGGCGCATTATCGCCGCTCGCCCCGCAGCGCTCAGCGCGTGCGGAAGGCTGGGCCCTCAGAGCCCCCGCAGCGCCTCGCGGTAGGCATCCATGTCCGGCTCGCGGCCGGCGCGCTGCGCCTGCCACAGCGTTTGCGCCAGGCACTCGATCAGCCGGTGCTCGGCGGCGTGCGCGTCGCCCAGGCGTTTGGCGAGACGCGCGTGCGCCTGCACCGCCTCCGGCGGCAGGCGGGTGGCGATCTGCTCGCGCACCGCGAGATGCAGGCCCATGTGCAGGTACGGGTTGGTGCGCCCGTCGCTGCCGTCGAACTCCTGCGCCAGCGCATCGGGCGTCCGCACGAAGTCGTGGTATTCCGGGTGCAGCGCCAGCACGTCGACGATGCGCTGCTGCTGCAGGTCCAGCGGCAGGTGCTCCAGGTTGCGCTGCCAGGCCTCGGCCCAGGCGCGGCGCAGGCTGTCGCGGTCCTGCCCGAACATCAGGCGAACTCGCCGCTGGCGGCGGCAACGGCCGCCGCCTTGTCCGGCCACTCGCACAGATCGGCGATCGGGCACTGCCCGCAGCGCGGCCGGCGCGCCATGCAGGTGTAGCGCCCGTGCAGGATCAGCCAGTGGTGCGCGTCGTGGCGGAACTCGGGCGCGGTCACTTTCAGCAGCCGGTCCTCCACCTGCCGCACCGTCCGGCCGGGGGCCAGCCCGGTGCGGTTGGCGACGCGAAAGATGTGCGTGTCGACGGCGATGGTCGGCTCGCCAAACGCCGTGTTCAGCACCACGTTGGCGGTCTTGCGCCCGACGCCGGGCAGGGCCTCCAGCGCGGCGCGCTCGCGCGGCACCTCGCCGCCGTGTTGCTCGACCAGAATGCGGCAGGTCTTGATGACGTTCTCCGCCTTGCTGTTGAACAGGCCAATGCGCCGAATGTGGAATTTCACGCCGTCCACGCCCAGCGCGAGCATGGTCTGTGGCGTGTCGGCAGCGCGAAACAACGTCGCGGTGGCGAGGTTCACGCTCTTGTCGGTGGCCTGCGCGGACAGGATCACCGCCACCAGCAGCTCGAACGGCGACTGGTAATGCAGCTCGGTGGTCGGCGCCGGCATCACCGCGCGCAGGCGCTCGTAGATCTGTCGGCGCTTGTGGGCGTTCATGCGCCGCGCGCCGCGAGCAGGGCGCGCGCCCGGGCCAGCGCCGTCTGCACCTCGGGCGACACGCTGGTCGATACGGGTGACGCGGCGGGTGGCGGCGCGGCCTCGCGCCGCTGCCGACGCGCGTCGTAGCGGCGACGGTTCACGGCGGCGCGGGCGCGGCGGGTGTCCTCATCCGCCGGCGGCTGCGGCAACAGACGAATGCAGTCCACCGGACAGGGCGCCACGCACAGGCCGCAGCCGTTGCACTCGTCCGCGACCACGCCGTGCAGGCGCTTGCCGGCGCCGACGATGGCATCCACCGGGCAGGCCGGGATGCACTTGGTGCAGCCGATGCACAGGTCAGGATCGATCCAGGCCCGCTGCGGCGGCGGCGCCAGCCCGCAATCGGGATCAAGCGCAAGCACCGGCCGGCCGAGCACCGCCGCCAGCGCGGCGATGGTCTCGCCGCCGCCCGGCGGGCAGCGGTTCAGGTCCGTCTCGCCGGCGGCCAGCGCCTGCGCGTACGGCCGGCAGCCGTCGTAGCCGCAGCGCCGGCACTGGGTCTGCGGCAGCAGGGCGTCGAGCGTGTCGACCAAGGTGGCAGCGGGCGCGATCATGGGCTGGCGATTTTAACGCCGGCCGCTAGACTGGCCGGCGCCGCCACGCCGCCGACCCGCACCGTATGACCGACCGTTTTCGCCCCGCCGCCCGCATGGCGGACATCGCCCCGTTCCACGTGATGGAAGTGATGGGCCACGCCCAGGCCGCGGTGGCCGCCGGCCGCGACATCGTGCACATGGAGGTCGGCGAGCCGGATTTTTCCACCGCCGAACCCATCGTCGAGGCCGGCATACGGGCGCTACGGGCCGGCCACACGCACTACACGCTGGCGCTCGGCCTGCCGGCGCTGCGCGAGGCCATCGCGGATTTCTACCGCACGCGCCACGGCGTGGCCGTCGAACCGCGTCGGGTGGTGGTCACGGTCGGCGCCTCGGGCGCGCTGCAGCTCGCGCTGTGGGCGCTGATCGGCGCGGGCGACGAGGTGCTGCTGACCGACCCCGGCTACCCCTGCAACCGGCATTTCGTGCAGCTGGCCGGCGGCCTGCCGGTTGACCTGCCAGTCGGCCCCGAGACGGGCTGGCAGCCGACCGCGGCGCAGATCGAGGCGGCGCTCACGCCGCGCACGCGGGCGGTGCTGCTGGCCTCGCCGGCCAACCCGACCGGCGCCGTCATCGACCGCGCCGAACTCGCCGGCATCGCCACGCTGCTGCGTGAGCGCGGCGTGGCACTGATCGCCGACGAGATCTACCACGGCCTGATTTACGAAGCCGACACCTGCACCGCGCTGGCCTGCGACGCCGATGCCGTGGTGGTGAACAGCTTCTCGAAGTACTTCGGCATGACCGGCTGGCGCCTCGGCTGGCTGGTGGTGCCGGACGCGCTGCTGCGCAGCGTGGAAAAGCTGGCGCAGAACCTGTTCATCGCGCCACCGACGCCGGCACAGCACGCGGCACTCGCCGCCTTCGAGCCGGCCACGCTGGCGCTGCTCGACGCCCGGCGCGACCAGTTCCGCGCCCGGCGCGACCTGTTGTTGCCGGCGCTGCGCGAGCTCGGCTTCGACATTCCGGTCACGCCGCAGGGCGCGTTCTACATCTACGCCGGCTGCGGGCGCTTTGCGCCGGACAGCTTTGATTTTTCGTTGCGCCTGCTCGACGAGGCCGGCGTGGCCGCCACGCCGGGGCTCGACTTCGGCCACCACACGGCGCGCAGCCACCTGCGCTTTGCCTACACCACGTCTGCCGACCGCATCGAAGACGCCATCGCGCGTCTGCGGCGCCTGCTGGCGTAGGCGCGCGATGGTGTCCGACGTGAAGGGCGGCTGGACGCCGCTGTGGGCCTTTCCGGGCGTGTGAGACTCGACTGACCGACAAGGGGAGCAGGACGATGCGAGCAGTGTTGCTGGATGGCTACGGGGGCGCGGACCGACTGCGCGTGGCGCAGGTGGCGGACGCCGCCGCGCCGCGGCGCGGACAGGTGCGCGTGCGGATACACGCGGCGAGCCTGAACCCGATCGACTGGAAAGTCTGCGCCGGCTACTTTCGACTGCTCCCCGGCCAGCGCATGCCGATGATTCCCGGCAGCGACTGCTCGGGCGTGGTCGAGAGCGTCGGCGCCGGTGTCACGGACTTCAAGCCCGGCGATGCCGTGTTCGGGCTGATCGGTGGCGGCATCGGGCACACCTTTGCCGAGCAGGTGACGGCCCCCGCCAAGCGCTTCGCACGCAAACCGGCCCACATCAGCCACACGCAAGCGGCGGCCGCGGCGCTGGTCGGCGTCACCGCGCTCGAGGCGCTGACGCGCGTCACGCGGCTGGTGGCCGGGCAGCGCGTGTTCATCAGCGCGGGCGCCGGCGGCGTCGGCAGCTTTGCCGTGCAGTACGCGCGCTCGGTCGGGGCGCAGGTGCTGGCGAGCGCCGGGGCCGGGAATCTCGATTTCGTGCGGGAGCTGGGCGCCGAGACGGTCTACGATTACGCCAGCACCGACTGCGCGACGCAGTTGAGCGATCTCGACGTGATTTTCGACGCCTACGGCGACCTCGACGCGCGCCGCTACCTGCCGTGCCTGAAGCCGGGCGGCGTGTTCATCAGCACCGGCAGCGGCGGACGCTCGATGCACGATCTCGCCGACCGCTACGGCAAACGCTGGTGGCTGCTCGGTGCCATGGCGGACGTGATGCGCCTGCGCCGGCTGGCGCGCCGCAACGGACGGCGGCGGGTGGCGATGGTGTTCGCCCAGCCGCGCGCCGAGCACTTGCAGCACATCGCGCGGCTGCTGGACGGCGGCGCGGTCAAGGCGCACATCGGGCAGGCCTATCCGCTCGACGACATCGCGCGCGCCTTCGCCGACGGGCAAACCGGCCACGCGCGCGGCAAGCGGGTGATCGCCATCCGCCGCGCCGGCGAACCCTGACCAATCAACCCCGCCCGACCACATGAAAACGACCGATGCCCGCGCGCGTATCGACGCCCTGCGCCAGCAGATCGAGGAGCACGCGCGCCGCTACTACGTGCTCGACGCGCCATCGATACCGGACGCCGAGTACGACCGGCTTTTCCAGGAATTACAGGCGCTGGAGGCGGCCCACCCCGAGCTGCTGCGGGCCGACTCGCCCACCCAGCGCGTGCTCGGGGCGCCGCTCGCCGAACTCACGCCGGTGCGCCATGCGGTGCCGATGCTGTCCATCGAGAGCGAACGCGACACCGGCGAGGGCGCGGCGCTGCGCTTCGATGCCCGCGTGCGCCGGGCCCTCGAGTTCGCCGACACCGACCCGCCGGTCGAGTACGTCGCGGAGCTCAAGTTCGACGGTCTGGCCATCAACCTGCGTTACGAGCGCGGGCTGTTGGTGCAGGCCGCCACACGCGGCGACGGCCAGACCGGGGAGGACGTGACGCACACCATCCGCACCATCGGGCAGATTCCGCTGCGCCTGCGCGGCATCGATGCCGACATCGTGGACGTGCGCGGCGAGGTGTACATGCGGCGCGACGCCTTCGAGCGCCTGAACCGGCAGCAAGTCGCCGCCGGACAGAAACCCTTCGTCAACCCGCGCAATGCCGCCGCCGGCGCGGTGCGCCAGCTCGACGCGCGGATCGCCGCCGCGCGGCCGCTGAGCTTCTACGCCTACGGCGTCGGCGAGGTGCGCGGCTGGACCGTGCCGGACACGCACGGCGGCCTGCTCGACGCGCTTGCCAATGCCGGCGTGCCGGTGAACGACGAGCGGCGCGTGGTGCAGGGCGCGCCCGGGCTGGTCGAGTTCCACCGGCGCATTGCGGCGCTGCGCGCGGGGCTGCCGTTCGACATCGACGGCGTGGTCTACAAGGTCAACTCGCGTGCGCTGCAGCAGCGCCTGGGCTTCAAGTCGCGCGAGCCGCGCTGGGCACTGGCGCACAAGTTCCCGGCCGAGGAAGCCGTGACCGTGCTCGAGAACATCGAGGTACAGATCGGCCGCACCGGGGCGGTGACGCCGGTGGCGCGCCTGGCGCCGGTGTTCGTCGGCGGCGTCACGGTGACCAACGCCACGCTGCACAACGAGGACGAGCTGCGGCGCAAGCCGGTCATGGGCTCACCTGAGAAAAGCACGGACCTCAGGGTCGGCGACAGCGTGGTCGTGCGCCGGGCCGGTGACGTGATTCCGGAAGTCGTCGGCGTGCTACTGGAGCGCCGGCCGCCCGGCGCGCAGCCGTTCGTCATGCCCACGCACTGCCCGGTGTGCGGTTCGGACATCGTGCGGCTGGAGGGCGAGGCGGTAGCACGCTGCAGCGGCGGCCTGCACTGCCCCGCCCAGATCAAGGCCGGCATTGCTCACTTCGCTAGCCGCCGGGCGATGGACATCGACGGTCTGGGCGACAGGCTGATCGAGCAGCTGGTTGACCGCGGCCTGGTGCGCGACGTGGCCGACCTGTACGCGCTCGATGTGCCCACATTGGCTGGCCTCGATCGCATGGGCGATCTGTCGGCGAGCAAGCTGGCGGCGGCCATCGCGGCCAGCAAGCGCACCTCGCTGGCTCGCTTCATCTTCGCGCTTGGAATTCCACTGATCGGCGAGGAAGTGGCCCGCCTTCTAGCCGCCGAGTGCGGCAGTCTGGACACGCTGCTGAACCGGGACTGGGCGGCCTTCCACGAGCGTAAGGAATCTATCGCCAAGGCGAACCAGAAAGCCCGCAAACACAACCTCGAACAGCTCGATGAGCAGCCGATTTCGTTGCAGGAATTACCCTTGCGAGGAATCGGCAAGGAGATTACTGGCAGCCGGTCCAGGCTCAGCGAAAAAGGGCGCAGGATAGGCAAGGACACGGTTGGCAGCTTACCCAAGTTCATTGCCGACACCCGCAATCTCGAGGTTATCCAGCGCCTGCTGGCAGCAGGGATCACGATTGAGGACGACGGCCCAGCGCTACTCGCCGCGGATGCCGGCGCGCAGCCCCTCGCCGGCAAAACCTTCGTCATCACCGGCACCTTCTCGCAGTCGCGGGATGCGCTGACTGATGCGCTGCGGCGCCTGGGCGCGACGGTAACCGGCAGCGTGTCGAAGAAAACCGACTATGTTGCCGTCGGCGACAGCCCCGGCAGCAAGGCCGACAAGGCGGCGCAACTTGGTGTCGCCATCCTCGATGAAGCGGCGCTGATGGTCTTGCTGCAGACCAGCGGCGGCGGTGACGAATGCAGCGTGCCGCCGCCGACCGTCGCGATCGCCGCTTCCGGGCCGCGATAGATCGGTCTCAGAAGCTGCGCGGCCGTTCGGTCATGGGTGCAGGGCCGGCGGCGGAAAGTCGTAATTCTGAAATCGCTGGCGCGTTGCATCGATGTCTGCATTCCAGTCCTGGCTGTCCCGAATAAGCGTCGTCTTGATCAAGACGACCAGTTCGCGCTTGACGCTGCCGAGGCGCGTATTGCCAAACAATTGGCCGAGTACCGGAATGTCGCCGAGCAGGGGGACGCGGTTCTTGCTGTCATCGAAGGTCTGACTCATCAAACCACCGATGGCGACAACCTGGCCGTTTTTCAAACGGACCACACTGTCGGTCTCCGAAATGCTGCTCGACGCCAGGGGGAGGGTGAAACTGCCCAGGTCACCGAGTTCGATGTCTTTGCGTTTTTCCCGCACGTTACTCACCGATGGCCGCACGTGTAGCGTAATGGTCTCTTTGTCGTCGACTTGCGGCGTCACATCGAGGGCAATACCCGAGAAGAACGGCCGCACCACTACATTCGGCGGCGTGGCCGGTACACCGAGCGAGGCCACCGTTCCGCCGCTGATCTCGGTCACGAAAAAATCATCGGTGCCCACTTTGAGCACGGCTTTCTGATTGTTTACGGCGGCAATTCGCGGGCTGGATAGCACGTGTACGGCACCCTGACTTTTCATCAGATTGATGATGGCTCCAAAATCACCGTCATTGAAGGCGACACCGAAGACACTGCCATCCGCGCCCGGTACGGCGCCACCAAGCATCTGGTCGACCGTGCCGATCGGGTTGATCGGAGTTGCACCGTCGAGATTCAGGCCGTTGACGCCAATGCCGAGTTTGCCGTTGCTTGCCAATCGGGCCCAGTTGATGCCGGACTGGTAACTGTCGTTCAGCTGTACCTCGAGAATTTTCGCCTCCAGCATCACCTGGCGCGCGCCGATTGCCTCTGTCAGGCGCAAGAACTTCTCGACCAGATTCAGGTTGGCGGGCGTGGATTTGACGATGATTACCCCCGACTGCGGACTCACCACCACGCTGCCATGCTCGCCGACGATCGTCTTGATGGACGATGTGAGTTCTTTCCAGTAGCGGGAGTCGGTCGTGGTCTGCACGCCGCTGGTTTCGAGGGATTGCGATACGGCGCCGGAACCGCCCCGCTCGCCGCCGCCACTATCACCCAGGCTCACAGATCCCGACACGACGCGCATGTCGGACTTGCCAACGCGCCGCATGGCCAGTGCGTTGATTTGATAGACGCGCGTTTGTTCGGCCGGCGAGGGCACGACAATGCGTGTGCCGTGCACCTCGTATTCGTAACCGTAAAGGGCCCGGATTGCCTCCATGGCTTCCGGCAGGGTGACGTTCTTCAGATTGAGCGTGAGCGTACCGGTTACGTCCGGATGCACAAGCATGCTATAGGGCGTGTCCGTCACGATGCCGAGGAACACCTCCGCCGCGCTGGCATTGTTCACGGTCAGGCTGAAACGTCGCTCGGGTATGAACGGTTTGGGGACCAGCGGTGCGGGACGGAGCGCCGCACCGGCGGCCGCCGGCTGTTCTTCCACGGCCGCGCCGGCAGCGCTTTGCGCCTTCATGGCTTCATCCACCGCGTTCCTGCCGCCGTGACCGAACGGCGTCGCGCACCCCGCCAACAACAAAACCAGCGGCACGATTCGCTTGTACATGATGAGTTATCCCTGAAGAGCCGCCCACGTATCAGCGTGGGTCTATGAGGTTTTTGGCGTTCAGCTTCGGATCGACCAGGTATACGACCCGCCGGCCCCGACTGCCGGCGATCACGATGTGGTCTTCGTGAATGGCGATCAGGCGTCCGTCGTCGACGAGCTCGCCCAGGCGCACGGTCGTGCCCCCATACCAGGCCACCGAATGCGAACCGTCGACCCGCACCCAATACAGGCGCTGGCTGTTGACATGGCCTGGCTGCGCCGACGCGGCCACCATCGGTGGCGGTTCCGTGGGATCAAACTGGGCCCAGGACGGGCCGCCGACCCACGCCAAGACGCCCAGAACGATTCTTACAGTGGTGCCCACGTCGGCTCCCGACTCAGGGTATCCAGCTTCAGCGTCAGATCAAGCCGCGGATGCTGGGTGGCATCAATTCGCACCGACTCCCAGCGAACGGTCCATGACTCACGTTCCAACCGCGTCAGGTAAGCGGTCAGGTCCGCGTAGCGTCCGCGCACGCGCAGGGTAATGCCGTATTTGTAGAAGGTCTGCGTTTGAGGTGTTGCCTGCTGCTGCTCGTCCGGGATTGGCAGCGCCGCTTGGGCGGGGGTCGTGGCGACCTCCAAGAGTTCGAGTCCCGGCTGCTCCGTGAGCAGCGTTCTGATCGTGGTGATTAGCCGGGCCGGCCCGACCATGCCCTCCTCGCGTTGGTCGATCTCGGCCTGCAAGGCGGTCGCCGTGTCCCGGAGCCGGGCCAGTTCGGAGCCCGGTCCGTCCTGGCCCAGGCGCGCCGCTGCGGCGATCTGCTCGCGCAGCGGCCCGATTTCCGCTTGCAGGCCGGACGTAGTCAAAACCATGAGTTGTTGGCGTTTTTGAATTGGTTCAATCAGGACCATGAACAGCAGGCTCAGCGTTACCACCGCCGCTGCCGCGAGCATCAGCAGCCGCTCGCGCAAACTCAGGCTGTCGACTCGCGTCACCAACTGTTGCCAGCGCAGCAGCAAGGCCTTCACTGGGCTGTCCCGTCCACCGGGTTGACAGAAAACTTCACGCCGGGGGCGGCACCTCCGACGCCGTCACCGCCATCCGGTTGATCCACGCTGAAGCCCGTCAGAGACAGACCCTGAAGGGCCGGTTGACGCGAAAGGACGGCCAGATAATCGGGAATGCGCGCAGCGTCCAAGGCACGACCCTCCAATCGGAAGCCGGCTTGCCCGAACTCGATTCCGGTCAGCCAGACTCCTGGCTGGCCTTGAGCCGCCAGCGCATTCAACCGGCCCGAGAAGCCGCCCGCGCCCGGCCCTCCACCAAGAGCAGCGAGCAACATTTGCAAACGTTCAACTTCCTGTGTCGCGACAGCAATGTCACGGATCTGCTGTTCCTGTGGGGTCAGGCCATCTTCGGACGGCTGGCTCAGGGCGTCGACGCGCGCCTGGAGATCGTCGCGCAGAGCCTGAGCCGCCAGCATCTGCGCGCGCATGTCGCTGCCGGCGAGGTTCGCCCACCAGTAAATGGCCAGCCCAAGCCCGACCAACGCAACCAGCGTCAGCGCAATGCTGGCCGCGGAGAAGGCAACCCGTGGCGTCAGCAGCCGCGGGTCGAGCAGGTTGATCTGCTGTACGCTCAAAGCGTTTTTCGCTCGCGCCGCAGCGCGCCGCCCAGCGCAAACCAGCACGCAGCCAGTGTGGCCGGGTCAGGCAAGGGGGCATCGAAGACCTCGCTCAGCTCGGCAATCTCGAGTGGCAGGTACAGATTGGCCCGCAGGTGGTCGGCCAGATTCGGCACGCTCGGCGGGGGCGCGAGGACAATTCGGTCGAGCCGCCAGTGGCTGTATTGGCGCTCAACATGGTCCAGGCTGCGTTGCAGGTCAAGCGTCAGCCTCTCAAAGGACTCGTGCATGCCGGGGTCAACCGATGGCCCTTGGTCCATCCGGCCCACATCGAAGTGTCGGTGGAAACACAATTCACCGGCGCGGGTGACAGTAAGCAGCCCGCCGTGCGGTGTGAACGACAGCATGGCCAATGCGCGGTCTTCGGTCTCCAACAGCGCGGCGATGTTGCGCTGCGCCAGTTCTGGAATATCAATGGAAGCAAGCGTCACATTGGCTCGCTCAGCTGTTTCGATATACCGCTTCAGCAAGTCATTGCGGGCCACGACCGCCATGAGTTTGTCGGTGGTGGCAACATGCCCGGGATCCAGCCGAATCACGTCGACGATCGCGTCCTCGACGGGGAAATCGATCATGTCCTTGATGCGCCAACGCACCGCCATGCGCATCTCGTGCGGGGCAACTGGTGGCGCGTCAATCATCAGCAACCGATATTCGCCCGGCGAGAGCAGCAGATTGACTGGCCCTGATCGACGACCGTGAATCGACCAGGCGGCGGGCGATCGGTTGTCAGTCTCGACGGAGCAGCCGGTGACCCTAGGCCGGTCGTTCTGCCAGCTCACCTCCACCTGGCAAATGCCGCCGGTCCAGGCTTGGATCGCCCGAAAGCCTCGCGGTGGGTGTTCTTTGCGCCAGAGAGACACTCGTCGGACCACGGGCAACAGATTGGCCGCGGAGTATAACCGCGGCTGTATGTGGCGATGGTCTTGGCAACCTGTGAACCGAACGGTGCCCAGGCGACAACTCCCAGAGGTCGCAAGGCCAAAAGCGCAAGCGGGCCACGTTTGCCAGTGCGGCGTATGCCGATGCCGACAAGCACCCAGCGCGGGAAACGGCTTCTGGACACGTATGGATGCGGCCATTCCGCGGCATCGGTCGCGGGCACCGATCAAACCTGGCCACCCGAGGCGCCCGGTACGGCGCGCCCGGGGAGTCGCCAACGCCGGCAGATCTCCCGATCCGCTTCCACGCTGCCCCTAGCGACTGAAGATAGCCACGCGCGTACGCTGCACGTAATCCGCATCGGCTGGCGCGAGTCCGTAGGTCGCGGTGGCGGTCACCCGGTAAACGGTCACCGCGCCCGGGCCCGGAACGAGCGGCTCGGTGGTGGGGGTGGCCGCACACGTCACGACGACGCTAACCCCCGGATAGGCCGGGTGCGCGGGCAGCACGGCCGATGCCGGACAAACAGCCGCCGGGCTGCTGCGCATGACCCGATGCCCACCCCACTCCACGCCGGTTTGCGCCGCGCGCTCCACGCCTTGGCTGGTGTGTTCCAGCTGCGCGCCCGCGCTTTGGCCGCTGACCATCGAGGCGACGAAGCCCACCAACCCCGCGAGTACCGTCACCAGGACGATGGCAGCGATCAGCGCGAAGCCTTCCTGTCCGGCCTTCATCGCAGTGGCTCGACATGCATCGTGCTGGCCAGGTTCAAGCGATCGCCAGCGCTGTCGAAGCCCAGCTGCACGGCGACCGTTTGCGCGCGCCGCAACGTACCGGCGACGACTAGGGCGCGGCACGACCGCAAGTCCTTGGCCACCAGGTCGTTCTGCGCCCCGGGTCCAAACGCAGTCGGCTGGGCCGGTGACGGATTTCCGTAGTTGCTGAAGCGGCGCAGGGTGCCGGCCACCGGATCGCACGCGTAGGTCACCGGATCGGTAGCAATCTGGAAGCGACGATCGGGGGCGTCCGCCGTGAACGTGTGGCTCGCGTGGACAACCGTCGCCACGAAGCCGGTCGCACCCGTGTACGCGGCCCGACTGCTGCCAACCCACACATTGGACCCTGGCAAGTGGTTGTTGACGACGATCCAGTCGCCTACCTGCGCCTGCGTCAGGGGGCCAAGCACGTCAAAGCCCGTGTCCGCTGTGCCGAAGTTCAGCACGTCGCCCGCACCACCCGCCCGATAACGGCCTTCGCTGCGGGTGGGCAGAAACTCCAGCCAGAACCGTCCGCCGGCGTTGATTACCCGCACGCTGTTCGGCACGGCTCGCCCAACGTCCTGCCTGAGTTTGGCCAACGCCAAGGTGCCCGATTCGGCAAGATCGATGCGCCGCTCAGCGGCGAAATAACTGGCGATCGGCCCGCGCAGGAATCCGCCCGAAGCGGCTGCCAAAATACCCATCACGGTGATGGCGATCACCATTTCGATCAGCAAAAAGCCGCCGCTTGTCGAGACGTGGCGACTGGCTTTCATGAGTTCGGCGCGAAGCGCACGCGCACGCCCTGCTGCCGCACGGGCGCGCCGTTGGGCGGCGTCACGGTTACCGTTACCAGCAGCGTGTCGATCGCGGGAACGCCGGCGATCGCGCCGGCGCTTTGCACGGTCGCCTGCATCCGATAGGCGGCCAGACCGGGAATCCCGCTGGCGTCGGGAAAGCTCGGCGGCGCGGGGCCGAAGCCGCTGTAGTCGTTGACGTTGTCGAACGGCGTGGCACCACCGCGTGCCTCGCCGGCTTCCGGGCCCAGGGTCTCGGCAAGGCTGGCGCAACCCGCCGCGTTGACGGCGGTCGCCGCGTTGGCGTCGTCGGGGTCGCAGTAGGTGAACGGCTGCGCCAGGATCTCGTCAAGAAATCCGGCGGCCAGCGTCTGCGCCTGCTTGTCCGGCAACAGGGCCGCCGAATGTTGACCCAGGTTTCCCATGACCGACACCAGGGTCGTCGCCGAAATCCCGATGATCATGATGAACACGAGCAGCTCGACCAGCGTCACGCCACCCTGCGCCCGCTTATTGCACACGGCCCACCTCGCGCGCGACGAGCACAGGGATCGTGCCGCCCACGGACAGGTTCACGTTCACGTTGGGGCTGGGCCGGCCCTGGCCATCGAAACGAAAGCCGAAGGTCGGAGCCACGCTTGCGCTGGCCGGCAGCGTGACCGTGTAGGGTCCACCCTGCCCTGGGCGCGTCACCACCTGTGAGCACGCGGCGCCAGCCGTGAGGCTGGGGTTGAGGCTCAAGGTTACGCTGGTGGCGGCAAGCGCAACGCAGACTTCCCGATTCTTGGCCATGGCCAGCTTCTGGGCGTAACGCAGGGCGGCGCGAACCTCGGCCGCCGCACCGCGCGCCTGGAACGCGTCGCGATCCATCAGGCGCGGTGCGGCAACGGCAGCCACGACGCTGGCGATGACCATCATCAGGATCAGCTCCACCGCAGTGAAACCGTGGTTTGAGGTCTGCATCACCTCACGCAAGCTCAGCAGCCCCTGATGTCTCCGCTGACGCTGGGCGGGGTGACGACTCCCGTCTGCGCCGCAGAACCGGCAGCGCTTGCCGCATTCGAAGGGCGGTAGGTAAAGAAACATTGAGCAGGGTTCGAGCCGCCCGTCACGCGGATCGTAATCGTGCTGCCGATGGCGCCGCCGCCACCGGTGCGCTGATAGCCCTCGGCCGTCAGGGCCGCGTCGGTTGCCGGAAAGGTTGGAGTCAGGCCGGCTGCACTGATGATGCCTGCCAGGTTCGCCTGCGGGTACCAGTTGACCACGTTGACCGCTCCGCTCTCGGTACAAATCTGTCCGCCGCCGGCGGCGGTCGTGGTGGCCGTGCAGCCGCCCACAGTGATGGCGCCCTGGCCGGCACGCGCCAGCGCGGCGCCATGCACCATGGCTGCTGCCGCCTGAACGGCGCCGCGCGCCGCATTGAGTTTGGCAACGCGCGCGTCCCGTTGGATGTTGGTGAAGCGCGGCAGCGCCACCGCCGACAGAATGCCCAGAATCACGATGACCACGATCAGCTCGATCATGGTGAAGCCGCGCATTTGATGACGCGTGGCCGGTGCTTGAATCGCCATGTTGCTCCCTCAATTAAGGATGTTGAAGCGCCTCCCCAAATGTAGACGCTTGCTTCTTGTATCGACCGAAACAGGCCCGACTTGAACGAATCGATGGCCAGACCGGACCCACCGACGCCCCGGTTACAAGGCTTTGGAGCCCATCTCCCAAATCGGCAAGAAGATGCCCAGCGCAAGCACGAGCACCATGGCGCCCAAGGCGACGATGAGAATCGGCTCGATTTGCTGCGAGAGGGTCGAAATCTCGTACTCGACCTCCTGCTCATACATGACGGCGATTTCTTGCAGCAAGTTGTCCAGTTCGGCGGTTTCCTCGGCGACGGCGAGCATCTGCAACACCATCGGGGTGAAGATGCCGGCCTGCGTGGAGGTCCGCAGCAGCGATTCGCCACGCTCGATACCCTCGCGCATGCCGACGATTTTGTCTGCGAAATAGCGATTGTCCGCCACCTCGGACACCACGGACAGGGCCTGCAGAATGGGGACGCCCGAGCGCGCGGCGAGCGCGAAGCTGCGAGCAAAGCGGGCCAGCCCCGACTTGCGCAGGATCTTGCCGATGATGGGCAAACGAAGTTTGGTGCGGTCCCAGACGTAGCGCCCGGAGTCACGCCTGGTCCATGCGCGAAAGCCAAACACGGCCGCAGCGATGCCAGCAATCAGGAACACAAAGTTGTCCCGCGTGAACGTGGACGTCCCAATGAGTATCCGTGTCATCAAGGGGAGCTCAGCCTGCATGCCGGCATATACCTTGGAGAACGCCGGAATCACAAAAAGATTGATCACGCCAAGCGCCACCGCCAGCGCGATGATGACGAACATCGGATAACGCACGGCGGCCTTCACCTTCTCGCGGGCACGGTGCTCGAAATCCAGGTGCGCCGCCAGCCGGTCCAGCACTTGATCAAGGCGGCCGGTCATCTCGCCGACGCGGACCATGGCCAGGTAGAAGCGGTCGAAGACCTTGGGGTGACGGGCAAGGGACACCGACAGCTCGCGACCTTGACCCAGGCTGTCGATACAGTCGGACAGCACGCTGGCGAAAGCGGGGTTGACGTTGGATTCACGCAGACTGAGCAGGGCCCGCTGGATCGGCACGCCAGCGCGCAGGAGGGTGTGCAGCTGCCGCGAGAACAGTTGCATTTCGACCAGACCGACGGACTGGTGTCGTTGCAGTCCCCGCAAGGCGCCGAGGCTCAGGTCGCCCTGCTCCGGCAGGGCGCGGACGTCGAGCGGAATCAGGCCGGCGAGCAGGAGGCGGTCGGCGACCTGCGCCGCATCGGCGCCCTCCGAGCGGCCTTTCTCCAGTTCGCCCCGGGCGTTGCGCGCCTGATACTGGAACAGCGGCATGATCAGTCGTCACTCTGGTTGGTGATCCGTACCGCCTCGGCCAGTGTGGTCCTGCCCGAGCGCACCAGTGCCAGGGCGCTGTCCGCCAGGGTGCGCCCCGCCATGGCGTGTCGGGCCACGTCTGGGAATTCCCGCGGATCGGGGCTGTTGGCCGCTCGGGCCAGCGCCGGCGTCATCTCCAACATTTCATAGACCGCCAGGCGACCACGGTAGCCGGTGTGGCTGCAATGGGAACAACCCGCGCCCTCGGTGAAGGCTCCGCCGCCACCCGCGCCCAGGTTGTCGAGCCATGCCGCCTGTGCCGGCGTGGGCGTGTGCGGTGCCTGGCAGTGTGGGCAGACGTGCCGCACGAGGCGCTGGGCGATAACCGCCTGCAGGGCCGTCGCCACCATGAAGCGCGGCGCGCCCATGTCGATCAGCCGTACCGGCGTGCTGGCGGCATCGTTGGTATGCAGGGAGGAGAACACCAGGTGCCCGGTGAGGGCAGCGCGCAGCCCGATCTGTGCGGTCTCGGCGTCCCGCATCTCGCCCACCAGCACCACGTCGGGGTCCTGGCGCAGGATCGAACGCAAGGCGCGCGAGAAACTCATGTCGATCTTCTCGACAACCTGCACCTGCGTCACGCCCGGCAGGCGGTACTCGACCGGGTCTTCGACCGAAATCAGCTTGCGCTCCGGGTCGTTCAGCGCCGCGAGCGACGCGTACAGGGTGGTCGTCTTGCCGCTACCGGTCGGACCGGTGACCAGAATCATGCCGTTGGGACGCGCGACGATGCCGCGGTAACGGGCCAGCATGTCATCGGGCATGCCGATCCTGGCCAAGTCGAGCAAGCCGCCGTCCGTGGCAAGCAAACGCATGACTATCGACTCGCCGTGCTGGCTCGGCAGCGTTGACAGTCGCACGTCCAGTGCTCGGCCCTTGACGTTGAGCTGGAAGCGCCCATCCTGCGGCAGACGTTTTTCCGAAGTGTCCAGGCCGGACATGATCTTCAGTCGTATCGACAAGGCTGGCGCGACTGTCGGATCAGCCTCGGTCTGCACGTGCAGCACGCCGTCAATGCGAAAGCGGATGATGAGTTTGTGTTCGTGCGGCTCGATGTGCACGTCCGACGCCCGCACCCGCAGGGCATCCTCGAATACGGACTGGAGCAGGCGCGCAACCGGTGCGTCCGACGCGCCCAGCTCGGGGTTCAGTGTGCCCAAGCCGGACTCTTCGCCGGTCTTCATCGACGCTTCGAGTTCCTTGGCGAAGCCCCGGATTTCCTCCGTCTGGCGATAGTGGCGCTCGTAGGCGTGCAGCAGGCCACTCTCGGTCACCACCGCAATGTCGACCTCTTGCCGCGTCAGGCGGGAGACCTCGTCATACGCGAACAGGTCGCCCGGGTCGGCCATGCCGACGAGCAGCCCGCGGGACGACATCCGCACTGGCATCAAGCGCAGCCGACGCGCTTGGCTCTCGGGCAAAAGGCTCAACGCGGCCGCGTCGACCGGCGATACCTTCAGATCGACATAGGGCAGGCTCAACTGGTTCGCGAGCGCTTTGGCGATCGCCTCCTCCGAAACCAACTGTGCGTCGACCAGCACCTGTCCCAGACGGCGACCGGTTTTTTTTTGCTCGGCGAGCGCTTCCGCCAGCACGCTGGCGGAGATCAGGCCCTCGGCGAGCAGCAGATCACCAAGGCGAATTTTTTCGGGGCGTGCCATACACTTGTCCGGACGAAACGGCAGATGCCCGCTTATCGGCACGGCGCCGGGAAAAGTTCAATCGGGGCCGGCCGTGAACTCCGTCACGACGCTGCCCCGGGGTTCATTGCGTGCAAGCACGGGGGTGCCGACCAGCTTTCCCGCCTGCCGCAAGGAACTAACCGCAGAGCTCACCAGTCTGACGCGGTACCCGAACCTGCCGGCCGGTGGTCGGCGGGCCGCGGGAAGACGCCGGGAAATGCCGCCCCGGATTTTCTCGGAACGCCGCGTCGCGGCACATGGCTGCGACGGCATCAATGAGTCAAGCGCAGGCGCTTGCCTCACGCTGGGGCGTCTCGCCCCCGACGAGAAACGCTGAATAATTCGGCGCGTTCAAGCCATCACTTTTGCCTGGAGTTTCAATGTCGACCCTACGTGCGTATGCCGCGTTTGCGGTGTTGGTGGTCCTGACCCTGTCGCGGGCCCATGCCGCGCTGCCGGAGTTCACGCAGCTGGTCAAGGATGTCGGTCCGGCCGTGGTCAACATCTCGACCACCCAGAAGGCCCGCCAGCAGGAGATGTTTCCGGGTTTCCCGATGGACCCGAACGATCCGCGCAGCGAGTTCTTCCGTCGCTTCTTCGGGCCGCCACCGGGCACCGCGCCACAGGCCCGCTCGCTGGGTTCGGGTTTCATCATTTCGTCCGATGGCACGGTGCTGACCAATGCGCACGTGGTGAAGGACGCAGACGAGATTCTGGTCAAGCTGTCCGACCAGCGCGAGGAGCGGGCCGAGTTGGTTGGTCTGGACGAGCGCACCGACGTGGCGGTCCTTCGCATCAAGGGCAAGGGCCTGCCGGCGGTGCGGGTCGGCAATTCCGACACGCTCGAGGTCGGCGAGTGGGTGCTGGCCATCGGTTCGCCGTTTGGTCTGGAACACACGGCCACGTCGGGCATCGTCAGCGCCGTCGGTCGCACGCTGCCGAGCGACGCCTACGTGCCGTTCATCCAGACCGACGCGGCGGTCAATCCGGGCAACTCCGGTGGTCCGCTGTTCAACACGCGAGGCGAGGTGATCGGCATCAACTCGCAGATTTACAGCCGCTCCGGCGGCTACATGGGCCTGTCGTTCGCCATTCCGATCAATGTGGCGATGCGCGTTGCCGGGCAAATCCAGAAGACCGGCCACGCCGCGCACGGTTACCTCGGCGTCACTGTGCAGCCGGTGACGCCGGCGCTGGCGCAGTCGTTCGGGCTGGACAAGGCGCGCGGCGCGCTGGTGGCCGACGTGGCCGAGGACAGCCCGGCCGCCAGGGCGGGCATTGCCGCGGGCGACGTGATCCTGAGCTTCAACGGTCAGGCGCTGGCGAGCGCCGGCGACCTGCCACCGCTGGTCGGCAACGCGAATGTGGGTGACTCGGCGGCGCTGCGCGTGCTGCGCGACGGCAAGGAGCGCACCGTCAACGTCAAGATCGGCGCCCTGTCGGCTGGCGACGGCGAAGGCGCGCCCGCCGGCAAGCCGCAGGCGCAGGCCAAGGGCGGGCGGCTCAAGCTGGCGGTGGTGGACCTCGACCCGGCGCAGCGCCAGCAGCTCGACGTGCCCAAGGGCGGCGTGCTGGTGATGGGCGTAGGCGACGGCCCGGCGGCGCGCGCCGGTCTCGCCCGCGGTGATGTGATCCTGCGCCTCGGCGACAGTGCCGTGAAGGACGTGGCGCACTTCAGGGCGCTGGTGGACAAGCTGCCGGCCGGCCGCGCCGTCCCGCTGCTGGTGCAGCGGCGGGGCAACCCGCTGTTCCTGGCGCTCACCGTGCCCAAGGACTGACCCCATGCCACGCCTGTTGGTGCTTTCGTTCACGCCCAAGGGGCCGCTGTCGCGCACGCGACGACTGCTCGACGCCTGGCTGGCCAGGCGCCGCGCGACGGATACCGAGCTACAGGTCGACGAGGTCGATCTGGTCAACACCGCGCTGCCGCCGGTCGACGGGCCGGTGGCGCTGGCCAAGGGCAGCGTGGCGGCCGGCTCGCTGCTCGCCCCCACGCAGCAGCGCGCCTGGGATGCCATCACGCCCTGGGCAAAGGAATTCCTGGCCGCCGACGAGGTGGCGCTCGCCGCCCCGATGTGGAATTTCGGCCTGCCGTACCCGGTCAAGCACTACCTGGACGTAGTGGTGCAGCCGGGCCTGCTGTTCCGCTACACGGCGCAGGGGCCGCAGGGCCTGTGCGGCGGCAAGCCGCTGACGCTGATCACCACCCGCGGCAGCGCCTACGCCGATCTGCCGCAGGTGAACTTCCAGACCAGCTACCTGCGCTGGCTGTGCACGTTCATCGATTGCCGCTATGACGAAGTGGCGGCGGAGGGGCTCGACGTGCGCGGTCCCGAGGCGGGCGAACAGGCGCTGGCGGATCGCATCGCCCGGCTGTAACGGGGCGCCAAAATGGCGCCCGTAGCGGTTGAATGCGGGTGATTGGACGGGGGCAACCCGCTATGTCTGGTTGCGAATTCCCTGCCGCGCCTGGGGCGCGGAGCCCGTCGGCGATCGCCTGACCCGACCCATCGCTGGATTCCCGCGCCTTCAGTCGAACACGACCGTCTTGTTGCCATACGCCAGGATGCGGTGTTCCAGGTGCCAGCGCACGGCGCGCGAGAGCACCATCTTTTCCACGTCGCGACCCTTCTGGACCAGGTTTTCCACCTGGTCGCGGTGCGACACGCGGATCACGTCCTGTTCGATGATCGGCCCCTCGTCGAGGGTGTCGGTCACGTAGTGGCTGGTGGCGCCGATGATCTTCACGCCACGGTCGAAGGCGCGGTGGTACGGGCGGGCGCCCAGGAACGCCGGCAGGAACGAGTGGTGGATGTTGATGATGCGCGCCGGGTAGCGGGCGACGAACTTCGGCCCCAGGATCTGCATGTAGCGGGCCAGCACGATCAGGTCGACGTCGTGCTCGGCTAGCAGGGCCATCTGCGTGGCCTCCGCGGCGCCCTTGTTCTCCGGCGTCACCTCGATCAGATGAAACGGCACGTCGTAGAACTCGACCAGCTGCCGCGTGTCCTCGTGGTTGCTGATGACCAGCGGGATGTCGCAGTACAGCTCGCCCGCGCGGTGGCGGTACAGCAGGTCGGCCAGGCAGTGGTCGTAGCGGGAAGCGAAAATGGCCACCCGCTGACGGCGATCGGACTCCTCGAGCCGCCACTGCAGGGCGTGTTTCTCGGCCAGCGGCGCGAAGGTTTCGGCGAACCGGGCCAGCGGCATGTCGAAGCCGGCCAGCGCCCACTCCACGCGCATGAAGAACAGCCCGGCGGCGATGTCGACGTGCTGGTCGGCGTGCAGGATGTTGGCGCCGTGGCGGTACAGGAAATCGGCCACGGCGGCCACCAGACCACGCTGGTCCGGACAGGTGACGAGCAGGATGGCGGTATTGCGGGACATGGCGGTAGGTCGGCGGGTTTCTTGGCGGCGCAGCACTATAAGACAGCGGCGGCAGTATCAGGCAGCGGCTACCATTGCCGGCACCGTGGAGAGGCTCATGGACGTTACCGGAAAGGAAGTCGCTCAGGCCGCGCTGCTGGCCGAACTGCGTGCCGTGTTGCCGGCCGACGGGCTGCTCACCGACGCGGCCGAGCGGCGCGTGTACGAGTGCGACGCACTGGCCAACTACCGCGCCCTGCCGCTGGCGGTGGCGCTGCCCGAAACGGTGGAGCAGGTACAGGCCCTGCTGCGACTGTGCCGGAGGCATGGCGTGCCGGTGGTGCCGCGCGGCGCCGGCACGGGCCTCTCGGCGGGTGCGCTGCCGCGCGAGGACGGCATCCTGCTGTCCATGACGCGCTTCGATCGCATCCTCGAGATCGATCCCGACAACCGCATCGCCCGCGTGCAGCCGGGCGTGCGCAATCTGGCGGTGTCGGAGGCAGCCGCGGCGCACGGCCTGTTCTATGCGCCCGATCCGTCGTCCCAGTTCGCGTCGAGCATCGGCGGCAACATCGCCGAGAACTCCGGCGGCGTGCACTGCGTCAAGTACGGCCTGACCACGCACAACCTGCTGGAGGTGACGCTGGTCACCCTGGACGGCGAACTGCTCACGCTGGGCGGCGGCGGGCTCGATGGCCCCGGCTACGACCTGCTGGCGCTGGTCACCGGCTCCGAGGGCATGCTCGGCGTGGTGGTGGAGGCGCGCCTGAAGCTGCTGCCGGTGCCCGAGTCGATCGTGCTGCTGCAGGCGGCGTTTCCGGATCTGGAGCGCGCCGGACGGGCGGTGATGGACATCGTCGCCGCCGGCGTGGTGCCGTCCGGGCTCGAAATGATGGACCAGGTGGCCATCGAGGTAGTCGAGGGCTACATCCAGATGGGCCTGCCGGTGGACGCCGCGGCGCTGCTGCTGTGCGAACTCGACGGCGCGAGCGCCGAGGTGGAATCGCAGCTCGAACGGGTGACGGCGCTGATGCGGTCCTGCGGCGGCTACGACCTGCGCCTGGCGCGCGACGCCGACGAACGCACGCGCCTGTGGGCCGGGCGCAAGGGCGCGTTTCCGGCCATGGGGCGGGTATCGCCGGATTTCTACATCGTCGATGCCACCGTGCCGCGGCGCCACCTGCCGGGCATCCTGCGCCGCATCGGCGAGCTCGCCGCCGAGCACGGCCAGCGCGTGGCGACGGCCTTTCATGCCGGCGACGGCAACCTGCACCCGCTGATCCTCTACGACGGTGCCGTGCCGGACGAGGTCGAGCGCACCGAGCACCTCGCCGGCCGCATTCTTGATGAGTGCCTGAAGCTCGGCGGCACCATCACCGGCGAGCACGGCATCGGCGCCGAGAAGATCGACAAGGCCTGCAAGCAGTTCGCCAACCCGGTGCTGGAGGACTACTTCGCCGTCAAGCGCGCCTTCGACCCCGACGGCCTGCTCAATCCCGGCAAGGCCATCCCGACGCTTGCGCGCTGCGCCGAGCTGCGCGGCAGCCACGTGCATCACGGGCAGCTGCCGCACCCCGAACTCGAGCGTTTCTGAGCATGGATCAGGATTGCACCGATACGCTCGTCGCCGCCGTTCGTCACGCCATCGAAACGCGCCGGCCGCTGCGGGCCGCCGGCCACGCCAGCAAGGCGTTCTATGGCGACGTGGTCGACGGCGAGGCGCTGGACCTCACCGGCCACCGCGGCGTGCTGGGCTACGAGCCGGGCGATCTGGTCATCACCGCCCGCGCCGGCACACCGCTGGCGGAGCTCGACGCCGTGCTGGCCGCGCAGGGGCAGATGCTCGGCTTCGAGCCGCCGCGCTTTGGCGGCCGGGGCACGCTGGGCGGCGCTGTCGCCGCGGGTCTTTCGGGTCCGCGCCGGCCGTGGGCCGGGGCGGCGCGGGACTTCGTGCTCGGTGTGCGCGCCGTCAACGGCCGCGGGCAGGTCGTCCGCTACGGCGGCGAGACCATCAAGAACGTGGCCGGCTACGACCTCGCGCGTCTGTACGCGGGGTCGCTCGGCGCCTTCGGGGTGATGCTGGACCTGTCGATCCGTGTGCTGCCGGTGCCGGAAACCGAACTCACGCTGCTGCTGCAGCCCACCGATCCCGCGCAGGCGATGATCGACCTGCAGCGTCGGCCGTGGCCGCTGTCCGGCCTGTGCCTGCTCGACGGCCGGCTGCATCTGCGCCTGTCCGGCACCGCTGATGGCGTGGCCGCCGCGCGCCGGCAGATCGGTGGCGACGAACTGGCGGATGGCGCCGCGTTCTGGCGCGCGCTGCGGGATTGGGAATTGCCGTTCTATGCCGGCGAGGCGCCGCTGTGGCGCCTGTCCCTGCCGCCTGCGGCATTGCCACTCGACCTGCCCGGCGATTGCTTGATCGACTGGGGCGGCGCCCAGCGCTGGCTGCGCAGCGATGCGGCCCCGGCCAAGGTCTGGGCGGTCGCCGCGGCGGCGCATGGCCACGCCACCCTGATGCGCGGTGGCGATCGCAGCGGCGGGGTGTTCCAGCCGTTGCCGGCGGCGCAAGCGGCCATCGAACGGCGTCTCAAGGCCGAACTCGACCCGTCCGGCGTGTTTGCGGGCGCTCGCGGTGGGGTGGCGATTCCATGATTGCCTGACGGCGGTGCGCGCCCCACGGCCCCCCGCGCATATGCCGTCCGCCGCCGACGGACGCACCGTCCGCTTGCGTATCCACCCCTGCTTCGGAACTTCGAATGGAATCGCTCCTGGTCTCGACCGGCGTCGTCGCGCTGGCGGAAATCGGCGACAAGACCCAACTGCTCGCCTTCATCCTGGCGGCGCGCTTCAAGAAGCCGCTGCCCATCGTGCTCGGCATTCTTGTCGCCACGGTCATCAACCACGGCATGGCCGGCGCGCTTGGCGCGTGGATCACCAGCGCGGTCAGCCCGCAGGTGCTGCGCTGGGTGCTCGGCCTGTCCTTCCTCGGCATGGCCGTGTGGACGCTGATCCCGGACGAAATCGATGAGGACGAGACGCGCATCGCCCGCCGCTTCGGCGTGTTCGGCGCCACGCTGCTAGCGTTCTTCCTGGCCGAGATGGGCGACAAGACGCAGATCGCCACCGTCGCCATGGCCGCCCACTACGCGACGCCCCTGCTGGTCGTCATCGGCACCACGCTGGGCATGCTCATCGCCGACGTGCCGGCGGTGTTCGTGGGCGACAAGCTTGCCACGCGCATTCCGATGAAGCTGGTGCACGCTGTCGCGGCGGCCATCTTCGCGGCGCTCGGCGTGGCGACTTTGCTCGGCGCGGGTTCCAGGCTCGGCCTGTAGCCCCTCGCCGCAAACGGAGCTCCCCCATGCACACCGAAGACCTGTCCGCCTGGACGCACCACCACCGCTTCGACGCCGGCAGCGCGGCCGCCGAGCGCGGCACGCGGGTGGTGATGTGGATCACCGCGGTCACCATGCTGGTGGAAATCGCCGCCGGCTGGTGGTTCAACTCCATGGCGCTGCTGGCCGACGGCTGGCACATGAGCTCGCACACCGTCGCCATCGGCCTGTCGGCGATGGCCTATGCCACTGCCCGCCGCTACGCCAGCGATCCGCGCTTCGCCTTTGGCACCTGGAAGATCGAGATTCTGGGCGGCTTCGCCAGCGCCATCTTCCTGCTCGGCGTGGCGGCGCTGATGGTGTTCGGGTCGGTCGAGCGCATCGTCGCGCCACGCCCCATCCAGTACCGGGAGGCCATCGTCATCGCCGTGCTGGGCCTGATTGTCAACATCGTCTGCGCGTCGATCCTCGGCCGCGCACAACACCACGACCACGGTCGTGGGCACGATCACCACGGCCATCATCACGACCTGAACCTCCGATCCGCCTACCTGCACGTCATGGCCGATGCCGCCACCTCGGTGCTCGCCATCGTCGCCCTGTGCGGCGGCTGGCTGTACGGCTGGGCCTGGCTGGACCCGCTCATGGGCATCGTCGGCGCGGTGCTGGTCGCGGTGTGGGCCAAGGGCCTCATCACCGACACCGGCAAGGTGCTGCTGGATCGCGAGATGGATCACCCGGTGGTGGACGAAATCCGCGAGGCGGCCGAAACCGGCCCCGAAGCCGGCGACACCCGCGTCACCGACCTGCACGTGTGGCGCGTCGGCAAACAGGCGTACTCCTGCGCACTCACCGTCACCACGCACGACGCGCAGCTCACCGCCGACACCGTGCGCCAGCGCCTGTCGGTGCACCCGGAGATCGTGCACTCGACCATTGAGGTGCATGTGTGTCCGGACCGGGCGGCGTGACGCCCCGGCCTGTTCGGCGCCGCTTGGGGCGTGCGGTCCCGCCGGCTGTCGGGGCTTTGTAAGGGGCTTGATCGAAAGGGTCGGGTGAGCGGCCTCGCACCTCGCTGGCCGCGACAGGCAAACGTCCGCGCGTGCTTGGCCACCGCGCCGGGTCCGTCGCCGGTCGACCAACGCAGGGCAGTGGCGCGCTTACTCCGCCGGTCGATACAGCGCCATCAGCCGCCGGCAGGCGGCCGTGGGCGTGATCTCGCCGGCCACGACCGACGCCGTCAGGCCGTCGAGCGCCGCGGCCACCGCCGGGTGGGTGCGAAAGCCGTCCTGGAGCGCGTCGCCGATCAGGGCCCACAGCCAGCTCACGGCCTGGCGGGCGCGTTTGGTGGCCAGTTCCCCGCTGTCGTGCAGCGTGGCGTGAAAGCGCCGCACGGCGTCCCACGCCTCGCCGATGCCCTCGTGACGCAGGGCGCTGCAGGTGAGCACCGGCACCGACCAGTTGGGCGAGGCGGGCCTGAGCAGGTGCAGGGCGACCTCGAACTGGCTCCTGGCCAGCGCCGCAGCCTGCGGGTTGCTGTCGGCCTTGTTGATGACGATGAGGTCGGCCAGTTCCACCACGCCCTTCTTGAGCGCCTGCAGTTCGTCGCCGGCGTTCGGCAGTTGCAGCAGCAAAAAGCAGTCGACCATGCCGGCGACGGCGGTTTCGGACTGGCCGACGCCGACCGTCTCGACCAGCACCACGTCGTAGCCGGCCGCCTCGCACAGCAGCAGGCTCTCGCGCGTGCGGCTGGCGACGCCGCCGAGACTGCCGCCGGACGGCGAGGGGCGGATGAACGCCGCCGGGTCGCGCGACAGCAGCTCCATGCGCGTCTTGTCGCCCAGGATGGAGCCGCCCGTGCGCTGACTCGACGGGTCCACCGCCAGCACGGCCAGGCGATGGCCGCGGCCGATCAGATGCAGCCCCAGCGCCTCGATGAAGGTGGACTTGCCCACCCCCGGTACGCCGCTGATGCCCAGGCGCACGGCCCTGCCGGTGTGCGGGGCGAGCGCGGCGAGCAGGGCGTCGGCGCGCGGGCGGTCCTGCGGGCGGGTGGATTCGACCAGCGTGATGGCCTGCGCCAGTGCACGCCGCTCGCCGGCGCGCAGCGCCTGCGCCAGCGCCGCGTCCGTGGCGCGACTCAAGAGCCGACGTGCGCCGGGCGGGCGGCGCGGATGGCGGTCAACACCTCGCGCGCGGCCTTGGGGATGACGGTGCCCGGGCCGAAGATGCCTGCCACCCCGGCGGCGCGCAGGAAGTCGTAGTCCTGCGGCGGGATGACGCCGCCGACCACCACCAGGATGTCGTCCGCGCCCTCGGCCTTGAGCGCCTCGATGATCTGCGGCACCAGCGTCTTGTGGCCGGCGGCGAGACTCGAGATGCCGACCACGTGGACGTCGTTTTCCACCGCCTGGCGGGCGGCTTCCTCCGGCGTCTGGAACAGCGGGCCGATGTCGACGTCGAAGCCCAAGTCCGCAAACGCGGTGGCGATCACCTTGGCGCCGCGGTCGTGGCCGTCCTGGCCGAGCTTGGCCACCATGATGCGCGGGCGGCGGCCGTAGTCGCGCTGGAAGGCCTCGATGTCGCCGCGCAGCTCGTCCCAGCCGCTGTCGCCGGCGTAGGCGGCGCCATACACGCCGGACACCGACTGCGCCTGCGCGCGGTGGCGGCCAAACACCGCCTCGAGCGCGTCGCTGATCTCGCCCACCGTGGCGCGGGCGCGCGTGGCGGCGACGGCCAGCTCCAGCAGGTTGCCGGTGCCGCCGCGCGCGGCGTAGGTCAGCGCCGCCAGTGCGCGCTGCACGGCGGCTTCGTCGCGCCCGGCGCGCAGCGCGTTCAGGCGCGCGATCTGCCCCTCGCGGACTTTGGCGTTGTCCACTTCCAGCGTGTCGACGGCGTCCTCGGCGGCCAGGCGGTACTTGTTGACGCCGACGATGGCGTCCTCGCCGCGGTCGATGCGCGCCTGCTTGGCGGCAGCGCATTCCTCGATGCGCAGCTTGGGCATGCCGGTGTCGATGGCGCGGGTCATGCCGCCGAGCGCCTCGACCTCCTCGATGATCTTCCAGGCTTCGTCGGCCATGTCCTGGGTGAGCTTTTCCATCAGGTAGGAGCCGCCCCAGGGGTCGATCACGCTCGTGATGTGGGTTTCCTCCTGGATCACCAGCTGGGTGTTGCGGGCGATGCGCGCCGAGAACTCGGTCGGCAGCGCGATGGCCTCGTCGAGCGCGTTGGTGTGCAGGCTCTGCGTGCCCCCGAACACCGCCGCCAGCGCCTCGATGGTGGTGCGGATGACGTTGTTGTACGGGTCCTGCTCGGTCAGCGACCAGCCGGAGGTCTGGCAGTGCGTGCGCAGCATCAGCGAGCGCGGGTCGGTGGCGCCGAACTCCTTCATGATCCGCCACCACAGCAGGCGCGCCGCGCGCAGCTTGGCGATCTCCAGATAGAAGTTCATGCCGATGGCGAAGAAGAACGACAGCCGCGGCGCGAAGGCGTCGATGTCGAGCCCGCCGGCGCGGGCGGCGCGCACGTACTCCATGCCGTCGGCCAGCGTGAAGGCGAGTTCGAGCGCCTGCGTGGCGCCGGCCTCCTGGATGTGATAGCCGGAAATGGAGATGGAGTTGAACTTCGGCATGTGCCGGGCGGTGTAGGCGATGATGTCGCCGACGATGCGCATGGACGGTTCCGGCGGGTAGATGTAGGTATTGCGGACCATGAACTCCTTGAGGATGTCGTTCTGGATGGTCCCCGACAGCCGGTCCTGGCCGACGCCCTGTTCCTCGGCCGCCACGATGTAGCCGGCCAGCACCGGCAGCACGGCGCCGTTCATGGTCATCGACACGCTGACCTTGTCCAGCGGGATACCGTCGAACAGGACCTTCATGTCCTCCACCGAGTCGATGGCCACGCCGGCCTTGCCGACGTCGCCCACCACGCGCGGGTGATCGGAGTCGTAACCGCGGTGGGTGGCCAGATCGAACGCTACCGACACGCCCTGGCCGCCGGCCGCCAGCGCCTTGCGGTAGAAGGCGTTGGACTCTTCCGCCGTCGAAAAACCGGCGTACTGGCGGATGGTCCACGGCCGCCCGGCGTACATGGTCGGCTGCGGGCCGCGCACGAACGGCTCGAAGCCCGGCAGCGTGTCGGCGAATTCCAGGCCCTGCACATCCGCCGCCGTGTACAGCGGCTTCACCGCCAGGCCGTCCGGCGTGTGCCAGGTCAGGCTGTCGAGCGGCTTGCCGCGCAGTGTCTTTTCGGCGGCGGCCTGCCACTGCGCGAGCGTCACGGGCGGGAACTTGGGCTGGGACATGGCGGTTCTTGGGGTTCTGCCGGCACAGCGGCCGGGCGGTGGTGGAACCGGCATTTTAAGGAAGCGCTGAATTTATTCAGCGCTTCCCGTCCCGGGGCAGGATGCCCCGGCGTGAATCAAGCAAGAAGTGCTTGATTCACGGAGCCCGTCGCGGGCGTGTACCGCGACGAGGCGAGCTGAAAAATTCCACGGAAGGAATTTTTCGGCGTCTCCTTAAGTCGGCCCCGCGCGTGCCCGAGGCAGCCGCGTCGATGTCGGCCAGGTTTCCGTGCCCGAGCGCTCGTGGCGCTCAGGCCGACGCCTGAAGCAGCGCCCGATACAGCCGCTCGTAGCGCGCCGGCCGGGCGGTGGCATCCAGCGGGTCGTCGGCCTGGGCGGCGGTGCGGGCGGCGCTGTCCCAGGCCGCCGCGTCGAGCTGGCGTTCGGCCAGCGGCAGCAGCTCGGCGTCCTCGCGCAGCAGGTGGGCGCGCTGGGCGGCGATGAACTCCCGCCCCTGCGCCACCAGCGCGCTGCGCGGCAGGGTGGCGTCGTCCACCTGCACGGCCTCGATCAGGCCGTAGAAGGCGCTGCTGTCATGAAACAGCCGTTCGTGCTCGGCAATCTGCTCGCGGCAGGCCGCCGTCGCGCTGGCGTCGGTCGCGGCCAGGGTCTCGAACAGCACGTCCTCGACCGGGTGGTGCAGCCGGTTGGGGAACTCGGTGATGTAGGTCATGGCGTCGCGCATGAGCTCGAGATCGACCTCGTCCGCGCGGGCCAGGGCCTCGACCCGGCTTGCCAGAAAGTCCAGCACCTGTGTCAGGTGCCGGTGATCGTCACGCAGGCGTTGGGCCAGAGGATGCATGAGGGCACCTCGCGACAGGTGGCCGACGGGGTTCCATTTAACACCTCGCCTCGCCGGCTTGGAAGCCGCGCCGCCGATGGCCGCTTGCGCGCAGTCACGACGCCGCGGCGGTGTGCTGGCCCACAATGGCGCCATGTCAGGAGGCGCGCATCCGGTGAAGCTGATCGATCTTGACGGACTGCAGGCGCTGCTGGGCGCGCTGCACGAGCGCGGCTACGAGACCATCGGCCCGGTGCGGCGCGACGGCGCCATCGTCCATGACCGCATCGACACCGTGGCCGAGCTGCCGGCCGGCTGGACCGACCGCCAGGCGCCGGGCCGCTACCGGCTGGAGCGGCGCGCCGACGATGCCGTGTTCGGCTATGCCGTCGGCCCGCAGTCGTGGAAGCGTTATCTCTTTCCGCCGAAACAGACGCTGTTTTCGGTGCAGCGCACGGACGACGGCGGTCTCGTGTTCAATCCGGAGCCGATCGACGCGCCGAGGCGCGCCTTCATCGGCGTGCGCGCCTGCGAGCTGGCCGCGCTCGGCGTGCAGGACCGGGTGTTCGCCGGCGGCGAGCACGTGGACGCCGCCTATGCCGCCCGGCGCGAGGCCGTGCTGCTGGTGGCGGTGAACTGCGCGGTGGCCGCCGACACCTGCTTTTGCGCCGCCATGGACACGGGTCCGGCGGTGCGCGGCGGGCACGATCTGGTGCTCACCGAGCTGATCGACGCCGCTGGGCATCGTTTTCTGGTCGAGGCCGGCAGCGATGCGGGCGTGGCGCTGCTGGAGGCCTTGCCGGGCAGCCCGGCGGGCGCCGACGATCTGGCCGCCGCGCGCGCCCAGACCGAACGCACCGCCGCTGCGCAGACGCGCAAAATCGACGCCGCGGCCGTGCCGGCGCTGCTCATGGGCAACCTGGAGCATCCGCGCTGGGATGCGGTGGCCGAGCGCTGTCTGTCCTGTGCCAACTGCACGCTGGCCTGCCCGACCTGCTTTTGTTCCACCAATCAGGACGTCACCGATCTGGCCGGCGCCGCGCAGCGCGAGCGGCTGTGGGATTCCTGCTTCAACGTCGAGTTCAGCCATCTGGGCCACGGCAGCGTGCGCGGCTCGGTCAAATCGCGCTACCGGCAGTGGCTGACGCACAAGCTCGCCACCTGGCACGAGCAGTTCGGGCAAAGCGGCTGTGTCGGCTGTGGGCGCTGCATCACCTGGTGCCCGGTCGGCATCGACATCACCGAGGAGGTCGCCGCCATCGCCGCCAACGACGGCAGGAGCGCCCCATGACTCTGCGTGAACTGGTCGAAAGCCAGCGTTTTTGCGAAGGACTGACCGCCGGGCAGTGCGATGGTCTGGCCGCCTGTGCGCAGGAGCGCCGCCACGCGCCCGGCGAGTACCTGCTGCGCCAGCACGCGCCGGCGGCCACGTTCCATCTGGTGCTGGACGGGCAGGTGGAAATCAAGCTGGCGCTGCCGGGGCAGGGCATCGTCACACTGGAGACCGTCGGTCCCGGCGAGGCGGTCGGCTGGTCGTGGTTCCAGCCGCCGCATCGCTGCCAGTTCGACGCCCGCGTGGTGACGCCGACGCGCACGCTGGCGTTTGCCGCCGCGCCGCTGCGGGCGCTCATGGAGCGCGATCCGGCCATCGGCTACGCGGTGCTCAAGACGCTGGTGGCGACGCTCACCGAGCGCGTGCAGTCCTGCCGCCTGCAGGTGCTGGACGTGTACGCCCCGCCGGCCGGTAGCCCATGAGCGTCGCCGCCGAAGCCCAGCTGCCGGCGCCCTGGCGCATCGTGGAGCGCCGGCAGGACACCGCCGACGTGTTCAGCTGGGTGGTCGCGCCGCTCGGCGATGCCGGCATCGAATGCGCGCCCGGCCAGTTCAACATGCTCTACGCCCACGGCATCGGCGAGGTGCCGATCTCCATCGCCGGCGCGGCGGGCGACGGCACCCTGCAGCACACCATCCGCGCCGTCGGCGGCGTGACGCGCGCGCTGGCGGGTCTCGGCGCCGGTACGGTCATCGGCCTGCGGGGCGCGTACGGCAGCGCCTGGCCGCTCGATGCCGCCGCGGGCGGCGATCTGGTCATCGTGGCCGGCGGGCTGGGCCTGGCGCCGCTGCGCCAGGCCATCGTCGAGGTGCTGGCGCAGCGCCAGCGTTACGGCCGCGTGTGCATCCTCTACGGCACCCGCACCCCGGCCGACGTGCTCTACGGCGGCGAACTGGCCGCCTGGGCGGCGCATCGGGATGTGGAATTCGCCATCACCGTCGATCGCGCCAGCGCCGGCTGGGGCGGCGAGGTGGGCGTGGTGACGCGACTGGTGGCGCGCGCCGGCTTCGACCCCGAGCGCGCCACGGCGCTGGTGTGTGGCCCGGAGATCATGATGCGCTTCACCGCCGAGGCGCTGCTGCGCCGCGGCGTGCCGGAGGGCTCGATCCATCTGTCGCTGGAGCGCAACATGAAGTGCGCGGTCGGCTACTGCGGGCACTGCCAGCTGGGGCCGCATTTCATCTGCCGCGACGGCCCGGTGCTGGCCTGGCCGCGTCTGGCGGGCCTGCTCGACGTGCCGGAGCTTTGAGATGGCCAAACCGCGCCTCGCCGTGTGGAAGTTCGCCTCCTGCGACGGCTGCCAGCTGAGCCTGCTGGACTGCGAGGACGAGCTGCTGGCGGTCGCCGACGGCGTCGAGATCGCGCTGTTCCCGGAGGCGTCCAGCCGCATGCTGGAGGGGCCCTACGACATCTCGCTGGTCGAGGGCTCGATCACCACCGCGCACGACCGCGAGCGCATCGAGGCCGTGCGCGCGCAGTCGCGTGTGCTGGTGACCATCGGTGCCTGCGCCACCGCCGGCGGCATCCAGGCGCTGCGCAACCTGCGCGACGTGGAGGAGTGGAAGCGGATCGTCTACGCGCGGCCGGAGTGGATCGACAGCCTGGCCACCTCGACGCCCATCGCCGCCCACGTGAAGGTGGACGTCGAGCTGCGCGGCTGCCCGGTGAACAAGCACCAGTTGCTGGAGCTCATCGCCGCGCTGCTGGCCGGCCGCCGGCCGAACCTCCCGACCGTGAGCGTGTGCGAGGAATGCAAGGCGCGCGGCACCCCCTGCGTGCTGGTGGCGCACGGCACGCCGTGCCTGGGACCGGTGACGCAGGCCGGCTGCGGCGCCCTCTGCCCGGCCTACCACCGCGGCTGCTACGGCTGCTTCGGGCCCAAGGAAACGCCGAACGCCCCGGCGCTGAGCGCCCAGCTGCTGGCCGCCGGTCTGCCGCCGGCGACGCTGGCGCGGCTCTACCGCACCTTCAACGCCGCCGCCCCGGCCTTCGCCGACGAGGCGGCCCGCCACGACCCCACGCCATGACCGACGCCACCCGCACCATCGACGTCAACTATCTGGCCCGCGTGGAAGGCGAGGGCGCGCTGCACCTGGCCATCGCCGACGGGCGCCTGACGGCCGCCGAGCTGCGCATCTTCGAGCCGCCGCGTTACTTCGAGGCGCTGCTGCGCGGGCGCGACTGCCGCGAGGCGCCGGACATCACCGCCCGCATCTGCGGCATCTGTCCGGTGGCCTATCTGATGAGTGCCTGCGCCGCCATCGAGGACCTGTGCGGCGTGACCGTGCCGGCGCCGATCGCCGACCTGCGCCGGCTGCTGTACTGCGGCGAGTGGATCGAGAGCCACGTGCTGCACATGTTCATGCTGCACCTGCCGGATTTTCTCGGCCATCCGGACGCGGTCAGCCTGGCGCGCGAGCACGGCGACTTGGTGCGCACGGCGCTGCGCATCAAAAAGGCCGGCAACGGCATCGTCTCGCTGCTCGGCGGGCGCGAGATCCACCCCATCAACGTGCGCATCGGCGGCTTCTACCGCCTGCCGACGCGCACGGAACTGGCGCCGCTGCGCGACGAACTCGCCTTCGCGCTGGATGCCGCCGAGCAGGCGCTGGTGCCGCTCGCGGCGCTGGATTTTCCGGACTTCGAGCGCGACTACACTTTCGTCGCCCTGCGGCACGACGGCGAGTACCCGATGGGACGCGGGCGGCTGGTGTCGAGCGCCGGCGTTGACCTGCCGGTGGCGAACTACGACGACTACCTCACCGAGCACCACGTGCGCCACTCCAACTCGCTGCACAGCCGCACCGCCGACGGCGGCGTGGTGCACCTGGGGCCGCTGGCGCGCTACGCGCTCAACCACGACCGCCTGACGCCCCGCGCCCGCGCGGCGGCGCAGGCGGCCGGGCTGGGCGAGGCGGTGCGCAACCCATTTCGCAGCATCCTGGTGCGCGGCGTGGAGGTGGTGCTGGCGCTCGAAGAGGCGCTGCGCCTGATCGACGCCTACGCGCCCGGTGACACGCCGGCCGCAGCCATCGAGCCGCGTGCCGGCATCGGCTACGGCGCCACCGAGGCGCCGCGCGGCGTGCTCTATCACCGCTACACGGTGGACGAGGCCGGTCTCATCACCGACGCCAAGATCGTCGCCCCGACCTCGGTCAACCAGGCGGTCATCGAGGCCGATCTGCGCCATTACGTGGAGCCACGCCTGGATCAGCCGGACGAGGCGCTGCGCGCCGTGTGCGAGACCGCCATCCGCAACTACGACCCGTGCATCTCCTGCTCGGCGCATTTCCTGAAGCTGACCGTGGAGCGGCGCTGAATGGCGCGGCCCTGCGTGTTCGGCATCGGCAACCCGTCGCGCCGTGACGACGGCGTCGGCGTGTGGGTGGCGCAGGCGCTCGCGGCGCGGCTGGACGATCGGGCCGACGTGCGCGTGCTGGGCGACGACAGCTTCGAACTGGTCGATGCGCTCGCCGGCGCCAGGGCGGCGCTGCTCGTCGACGCCGTGCAGTCGGGCGCCGCGCCCGGCACCGTGCACCGCTTCGATGCGCTCGCCGGGCCGCTGCCGGCGGCGCTGCTGCGCTGCTCGACGCACCTGCTCGGCGTGGCCGAGGCGGTGGAGCTGGCCCGCGCGCTCGGCCAGTTGCCGGCGCGCCTGCAGGTGTACGGCATCGAGGGCGCGGACTTTGGCATCGGCGAGGGCCTGAGCCCGCCGGTGGCGGCGGCCGCGGCGGCCCTGGTCGATGAGCTTGCAGGTTGCTGACCCCTGTGGGAGGCCCGCCCCCGGGCCGAATGTGGGCTGGGTTGGGTGGCGACACGTGAAGGATTCGCGGCGGGGGCGCCGCTCCCACAATCCCGGTGGGATGAGGTGTGGGAGGCCCGCCCTCGGGCCGAATGTGGAGTTGGGTCAGGCCGTGCCTGAAGGATTCGCGGCGAGGGCGCCGCTCCCACAATCCCGGTGGGATGAGGTGTGGGAGGCCCGCCCTCGGGCCGA
>JBMOQH010000008.1:129208-390302 GCA_049322795.1 Pseudomonadota bacterium
GGTGTGGGAGGCCCGCCCTCGGGCCGAATGTGGAGTTGGGTCAGGCCGTGCCTGAAGGATTCGCGGCGAGGGCGCCGCTCCCACAATCCCGGTGGGATGAGGTGTGGGAGGCCCGCCCTCGGGCCGAACAGGGGCGCGTTGTGAGATACGGACAGCAGGCATGCACGAACACTCCCTGATCGCCAACCTGCTCAGCAAGATCGACGCCGTGGCGCGCGAGCAGCAGGCCACGCGCGTGGTGGGCGTTTCGGTGTGGATCGGCGCGCTCGCCCATATCTCGGCCGGGCACTTTCGCGAGCACTTCGAGGCCGGCAGCCGCGGCAGCCTGGCCGAGGGCGCGCGCCTCCACATCGAGCTGTCCGACGACCCCGATCACCCGCAGGCGCAGGACATCCTGCTGCGGCGCATCGAGGTCGGCTGATGGCGCAGCCGGCGCTCGCGCGGTGCCGGCGGCGCATCGTCGTGCGGGGGGCCGTGCAGGGCGTGGGTTTTCGCCCCGAGGTGTATCGCCTCGCCCGCGCACTGGGTCTGGCCGGCAGCGTGCGCAACACCGCGCACGGCGTCGAAATCGACGTCGAGGGCGCCCCGGACGCCACCGATTCACTGCAAGATGCCCTGCGCGCGCTGCCGCCGCCGGTGCGCATCGACCGGCTGGCGGTCGAGACCCTGGTGCCCGCGGGCGCAGCGGACTTCGTCATCGCGCCCAGCGCCGCGGGGCAGGGGGATGCCTTGCCGCTGCCGGATCGGGCGCCCTGCGCCGACTGTCTGGCCGAGCTGCGCGATCCGGCGGACCGCCGCCACCGCCATCCCTTCATCAGTTGCAGCCGCTGCGGGCCGCGTTACAGCCTCATCGCCGCCATGCCCTACGACCGCGCGCGCACCGCCATGGCGGCCTTCAACCCGTGTGTGGCCTGCGCGGACGAGTACGCGGACCCCGCCAGCCGGCGCTTTCACCACCAGGCCAACGCCTGCCCGGCCTGCGGGCCGCAGCTCGCCTTCCATGACCGCGCGGGCCGGCGCCTGGACGCCGGTGACGGCGCGCTCGAACGGGCCGCGGACCTGCTGCGCGGCGGCGGCATCCTGGCCCTGAAGGGCCTGGGCGGCTTTCAGCTGCTGGTCGACGCCCGTGACGGCGCGGCCATCGCGCGGCTGCGCGAGCGCAAGCACCGCCCGCACAAGCCGCTGGCGGTGATGTTCGCGGACATCGCTGCCCTGCATGCGGCCTGCCGCGTGAGCGCGGCTGAACGGGCGCTGCTGGAGTCGCCGGCGGCGCCCATCGTGCTGCTGGACCGCCGCGGCCAAGACCTGCCCGACGCGCTGGCACCGGGCAATCCGCGCCTGGGCGCCATGCTGCCAACTACGCCGCTGCACGTGCTGTTGCTCGACGCGCTCGGTTTTCCCGTCGTCGCCACCAGCGGCAACGCGTCCGGCGAGCCCCTGTGCGCCGACAACGACCAGGCGCTGACGCGGCTTGCCGGCATCGCGGACGCGTTTCTGCTGCACGACCGCGCCATCGTGCAGCCGCTGGACGATTCGGTCATGCAGCTCGCGGCCGGGGCGCCGCAAACCCTGCGCCTGGCGCGGGGCCTCGCGCCGCTGGCGCTCGATCACGCCGGCGGCCACGCCGGCGACGGGGCCGTGCTGGCGCTGGGTGGGCATCTGAAGAACGCGCTGGCGGTCGGCGGGGCGGGGCGGATCGTGGCGGGGCCGTACATTGGCGATCTCGACAGCGTGGTGTCGCGCGAGCGCTTCGCGGCCGGCACGCAAAGCCTGCCGGCGCTGGCCGGTTGCCAGCCCACGCAGCTGGCCTGCGATCTGCATCCCGACTACGCCAGCAGCCAGTGGGCGGCCAGCGATCCGCGGCCGCGGCAGGCGGTGCAGCACCACCATGCGCACGTGGCGGCGGTGCTGGTCGAGCATGGCCTGGCGGGCGAGGTGCTGGGCGTGGCCTTCGACGGCGCCGGGCTGGGCGACGACGGCACGCTGTGGGGCGGCGAGTTCCTGCTGGGGGATTGCCGGCAGGTGCGCCGCGTCGCCTGGTTGCGGCCCTTCCCGCTGCCGGGCGGCGAGCGGGCGGCGCGCGAGCCGCGGCGCAGCGCGCTCGGGCTGCTGTACGGCGCCTATGGGCCGGAGCTTGGCGGCGAGACGCCGGCATTCGCTGCGGCGGAGCGGCGCACGCTGCTGCAAGCGTTGGAACGCGGCGTGAACGCGCCGCTCACCAGCAGCGTCGGGCGTCTTTTCGACGCCGTTGCGGCACTGTTGGGTCTGTGCCAGGCGGCGAGCTTCGAGGGTCAGGCGGCGGCGGCGCTGCAGGCCGCCGCCGAGCGGGTGCCGGCGCAGTCGCCGTATCCTGTCGACCTTGCGGGCGACGGCGACGGCTGGCTGATCGACTGGCGGCCCATGCTGGCGGCGCTGCTTCGCGAGCGCGCCGCAAACACGCCGGCGGCGCGGATCGCCGCGCGTTTTCACGCCACGCTGGCCGCCGTGGTGACCGATGTCGCAATCCGACTGCACGCCCGCCGCGTGGTGTTGGCCGGCGGTTGTTTCCAGAACCGGCGGTTGCTGTGGGAAACCCGGGCCGCGCTGCAGCGCGCCGGTATCGCCGTATGGTGGCCGCAGCGCCTGCCACCGGGCGATGGTGCGCTGGCCTGTGGTCAGGCCGCGGTGGTCATGGCGCGGCGGGATCGTCCGCCAAGTGACGGAGCGAACTGAACCATGTGTCTGGCCATCCCGGGACAGGTGCTCGAGGTGCAGGGCGGCGACACCCTGTTCGCTCGCGGCCGGGTCGATTTCGGCGGCGCCGTGCGCGAGGTGTCGCTGGTGTGCACGCCCGAGGTGGCGGTCGGCGACTGGGTGCTGGTGCACGCTGGGCTGGCCATCGCCGTCGTCGATGCGGCCGCCGCGCGGGCCACGCTGGCCGAGCTCTCACGCCTGGGCGAGGCGGCGCCGTGACGGACGCGGCTTTTCGCGAGCCTGCGGCGGTGCGCCGGCTGTGTCAGGCCATCGAGGACCGCGTGACTCGGCCGTGGACGGTGATGGAAATCTGCGGCGGGCAGACGCACGCCATCCTGCGGGCCGGGCTCGATCGCCTGCTGCCGCCGGCGATCACGCTGGTGCACGGCCCGGGGTGCCCAGTGTGCGTGACGCCGGTGGAGGTGATCGACCAGGCGATCGCGCTGACTCGCCAACCCGACGTGACCCTGTGTTCGTTTGGCGACATGCTGCGCGTGCCCGGCAGCGGTGGCGACCTGCTGGCGGCGCGCGCGGCGGGCGGCGACGTGCGCGCCGTCTACTCGCCGCTCGATGCCCTTGAACTGGCGCGGCGCGAACCGCAGCGGCAGGTGGTGTTCTTCGCCGTCGGCTTCGAGACCACCGCGCCGGCGGTCGCGGCCGCGGTGCGTCAGGCGAAGGCGCTCGGCCTGACCAATTTCAGCCTGCTGTGTGCGCAGGTGCGTGTGCCGCCGGCCATCGCGGCCATTCTGGACGCGCCCGACAACCGCATTCAGGGGTTCCTCGCCGCCGGGCACGTGTGCACGGTGATGGGGCAGGGCGAGTACGCGCCGTTGGTGGAGCGCTTTCGGGTGCCCATCGTGGTGACCGGCTTCGAGCCGGTCGACATCCTGTTCGGCGTGCTGCGCTGCGTGGATCAGCTCGAAGCCGGCGCGGCCAGGCTCGACAACGCCTACGCGCGCGTGGCCCGGCCGGACGGCAACCCCGCCGCGCGGGCGCTGATCGGCGAGGTGTTCGAGCCCGTCACGCGTCGCTGGCGGGGCCTGGGTGCGCTGCCCGGCGGCGGCCTGGGGCTGCGGCCGGCCTACGCCGGGTTCGACGCCGCGCAGCGGTTCGCTCTGCCGGACCAGCCGGCGGCGGACCACGCCGAGTGCCGGGCGGGCGAGGTGCTGCAGGGCCGGCTGCGACCGGACCGCTGTCCCGCGTTTGGCCGGCGCTGCACGCCGCAGCGCCCGCTGGGCGCGCCGATGGTGTCGTCCGAAGGTGCCTGCGCGGCCTACTACCGCTACCACGGCGCGGCGGCCTGAGGTGAGCGGCGATTGCCCGCTGCCGCAGGACCACTACCCGACCGTGCTGCTCGCCCACGGCAGCGGCGGCCGCCTGATGCGGCAGCTGCTGGACGAGGTAATCCTGCCCACGCTGATGCCGGACGGCGCGCGCGGCCTGCATGACGCCGCGCGTCTGGACCGACTGCCGCCGGGGACCGATCTTGCCTTCACCACGGACAGTTACGTGGTGCGGCCGCTGTTTTTTCCGGGTGGTGACATCGGTGCCCTGGCCGTTCACGGCACGGTCAACGATCTCGCCATGGCCGGCGCCCGGCCGCTGGCGTTGTCGGTGTCGCTGATCCTTGAAGAAGGCCTGCCGATGGCCACGCTGCGGCAGGTGCTGCAGTCGCTGCGGCAGGCGGCGCAGGCCGCCGATGTGCGCGTCGTCACCGGCGACACGAAGGTCGTCGAGCGCGGTCGGGCGGACGGCGTCTACATCAACACCGCCGGTATCGGCGGGCTGGCGGCGGGCGTGCGCATCCACCCGCGGCGGATCGCGCCGGGCGACGCGGTGCTGGTGAGCGGCGACATCGGCCGGCACGGCATCGCCGTGCTCGCGAAGCGGGAGGGGTTGCAGTTCGAGACCGCCATCGAGAGTGACTGCCAGCCGCTGTGGGGCACCGTCGCGGCCCTGCTCGATGCGGGCATCGACGTGCACTGCCTGCGCGATCCGACCCGCGGCGGGCTCGCCACCGTGCTGGTCGAGCTCGCCCGCGAGGCCGCGGTCGAGATGCGGATCGACGAGGCCGCCATCCCGGTGGCGCAGCCGGTAACGGCGGCCTGCGACCTGCTTGGCCTCGATCCGCTCCACGTAGCCTGCGAGGGCCGGCTGGTGGCGCTGGTGCCGGCGCCGCAGGCGCAGGCGGCGCTCGACGTTTTGCGGCGTGCGCCGGGCGGTGAACGGGCCGCGTTGATCGGTCGTGCAGGCGAGGCGGCAAGCGCTGGCGGGCGCGTCCTGCTGCGCGGCCCCTATGGCATCGACCGGCCGCTCGATCTGCCGGCCGGCGAGCTGCTGCCGAGGATCTGCTGAAGCGGATGAGCGCGGGTCAAGCCCGGCAACGACCGGTGCCTGGCTTGATTTCCGCGGACGGGCTTCGCCCCATTACGCCCGCACGCAGGGCGACCTGAGACAAACGCTCCGTCGCCAGGCGCCATGACGCCGTGCCGCCACTACCGGCACCAGCGCCCCCGCGGTTGCTCCGGTCCACGCACTCCAGTGCAGCCACATCGCACATTGGGATCCGTTCCGCCGACAGCCCCCTCCGGTCAGCCGGGACCCGCAGGGGTTGCTGGATCATGTCGGTGGTTGTGGTGTTCAAGGATTCTCTGCGCAGCGCCGAAAGGATGCTGCGGGTACTGGCTCGGGAGGCCTCCACGTGTATACAGGGGATCCAGGCGAAACATTTTCCGGACCTTTCTCAAGTACCCGCCGGAACTGCCGATAATGGGCTGGGTTTTCGAAATTCGCGTGAGGGCTCCCAGATGGCGCATTGCCCATCGGACAGGCTGGCCGAACCATCCGCTCTGAGGCCCAGTGGTGGATTCACCTTGGTCGAGCTGATCGTCTCCGTCACGGTGCTGGGAATTCTGGTCGGTTTGGCCGTGCCGCAGTTCACGGATTTTTTGCGCAACAGCCGGCGCGCTGCGGTATTGAATGAGCTGGTCGGTTCGCTGACGCTCGCCCGGGTGGAGGCAATCCGCCGAGGCACCATGATCACCATGTGCAAGACCGCCGACGGGACCGCTTGCCTGTCCGGCTCTAGCGACACCTGGGCCGCCGGCTGGCTGATTTTCGTCAACAGCGATGGTGACAATCCGCCCGTTCTCGACGTGGGCGAAACCGTGCTGCGGGTGCGCACAGAGACGAATGCTCCCTATCAGCTCAGGCCATCCGCGGGCGTGGCCCATTTCATCAGCTTCAATGCCGACGGGAGCGTTGCCAGCGGTGGCGCATTTACCTATTGCGATGCGCGAGGGGTGGCTCGTGCGCGGGCGGCCGTCGTCAATACGGTGGGCCGGGTCCGTTTGTCCCGTGACACCAATGGCGATGGCGTGGAGGAATCCGATGCGGGCGCACTCGTCTGCTCGTAACGCCCTGCGCCAGCGTGGCGCAGGGCTCATCGAGGTCATGGTGGCCGTACTGGTGTTGGCGGTGGGCCTACTCGGTATCGCCGGCATGCAATTGACGAGCCTGCAGCATAACCACAGCGCAGCTTTGCGCAGCCAAGCGGTACTTTTGGCCTACGACGCCCTCGATCGAATGCGTGCCAATCGTGACGCCGCCTTTCTTGGCAATTATGCAACCGACTTCGCCGACCCGGCGCCGGCCGGGACAACCATCCAAGCGCTCGACCTGCAGGAGTGGAAGGGGGCGTTGACCGCGCTGCCGAGCGGCGCGGGCGCAATTGCCAGTGCGGTGGTGGGTGGTCGAACCCTGTTTACGGTAACCGTGCAATGGGATGACTCGCGGGGTGAATTGCCCCCGCAACAGTTTTCGACGGTGTCCGAGCTGTGAAACGACAACATAGCGCCGGCTACTCGCTGGTGGAGCTCATGGTGTCGCTGGTCCTCGGGCTGGTGATCATGGCCGCGGTGCTGAGGATTTACGTTGGCACGGGGCAGAGCATTCGCACGGAGGATGCCCTGTCGAGGGTGCAGGAAAATGCCCGCTTTGCCGTCGAGAAGCTCAGTGTCGATGTGCGCCAGGCGGGCTTCATGGGGTGCGTGAAGGACGTCAACGTGCTCCTGAATCCCGCCGGCGTGGGGTACAGCGCGGCCCTGTACGACCTGACCCGGGCAGTTTCCGGCTGGGAATACACGGGCACAGCCCCGGCGAGTACTTTCGATTCCACCACATTGGTACCCACGGGAGTGCCCGTCAGCAACTGGGATGACGCTGCCGGCGCGGACCTTGACGCGCAGTTTCAGAATCAGGTCGTGCCGGGTAGCGACGTTCTGGTAATTCGCCGTGCCGACCAGAAGCTCGACGTGACCGCCTCGGGCGTCACGCCGGTCAACGCCAACACCATCGTCCTGACCGGTGCCAGCGGCGTGCCCCAGGACACCATCGTGCTGGTGTCCGATTGCCGCGGCTCAGACCTGTTCCAGAATCGCGCGGCCGCGGCGGCGTCCAACCTCACCCGGGGCGCGACCGGGTCTCCGGGCAACCTGAATCCCGCCACCCACGAATTCAGTCACGCCTATGACTCCGACATGGAGATCTATACCTTTTCGATCACAGCCTACTACGTCGGCCGTGGCACCAGCGGCGAGCCGGCGTTGTTTCGGCGCCGCTACCCGCTGGGCGGCGTCGGTGTAACGGAGGAGCTCGTGGAGGGTGTCGAGACCATGCAGGTCTTGTACGGCGAGGATACCGACACCGATCGGATAGCGGATGTCTACCGCACGGCAGACACGGTGACCGATTGGGCCCGGATCGTGTCGGTTCGCATCGGCCTGCTCTTGCGCGCCCGCGACGAAGGTCGGGGCGAACCGGATACAGCCACATACGGGCTGGGCAGCATGACTTTCAATCCGATCGATAGTCGGAATCTGCGTCGCCGGGTGGCGACCTGGACCATCACGTTGCGTAATCGGGTGCCATGAAAACGCCGTATCAGCGGTATTCCACTGCCCACCCCGCTGTGGCCCAGCGCGGCGTGGTGCTGGTGATCGCACTCATCATGCTGCTGATGGTGACCTTGCTGGCACTTAGCGCCGCGCAGATGACTGGCTTGAACGAGCGCATGGTCGGCTTTGCCCGCGACCGGGACGCCGCGTTTCAGGCGGCCGAGGCGGCCCTGCGCGAGGGCGAGAGGGTGTTGCAACTGGCTGTGTTGCCCGCCTTCGACGGTACAGCCGGTCTGTACCCAACCGCAGCCCCTGGCAGCACGCCGCGCTGGAAGACCATCGACTGGTCCACCGCAGGCGTCGCCTATGGCAGCGCCATCGCTGGTGTCAGCGCGCCGCCGCGCTACATCGTGGAGGAGGTGGTTATCCTGCCCGGCGCCGGTGAATCGCTGGACGCATCCGAAGCCGTGGCTACGAATGCCTATTACCGCGTTACGGCACGGGCCGTGGGCGGCGAAGGCAATACCGTGGTCGTGTTGCAGACGACGTACCGGCGCCGTTGAAATGGCCGCGTTGTGATCGTATTGATTCTGACTGAACCGCAGAAGGTAATGCCGTGAACACGTTCAAAGCAATCGTCGGGCACGTCCGGTCGCTTCACGCATCCGTTCTGGCGCTGCTTCTTCTTGCCTCGCATTGCGCCTACGGGTTGACCCTGGCAGACAGCCCCCTGTTCCTGACCGTGCCGGCACCGCCGAACATTCTGCTCTTGGTTGACGACTCCGGCAGCATGGATTCAGAGGTGTTGATGCCGACCAACGACGGCGCCCTCTGGTGGCATACCGGAGACAAGAGCTTTGTCGGCAGAAATCAGGTCGACGCTGTCGAGGCCGGGAAAATCAACTTCAACAGCGCCGGTACGGCGAATGCCACGTGGAAAAAATACGTTTACCTTTTTCCTAACGGTACGGCTACCGGTGCACGGATTTACGCTGACGCCACGAATGACCACTTCGCAGTGCCGCCGTTGCCACAATTCGCTTTCACGCGCTCGCCGGCCTATAACAGCGCGTATTTCGATCCGGCAGCGACGTATGAGCCTTGGGTCGCCTATGGGACGACATTTCCGCTCGCAACTCCGACGTCTGCCAAAAGTGACCCTGCGCGGGGCAGTGCAACCTTTGATCTGACGCAACTCATAGAGAGCGTCGCCACCAATAATACCTTCAAGATGCAGCCCGGCATGAGTATTCCGACGGGAACACGGTATCACAATGGAACTGCATGGGTGACCGCCGCGAGCCCTGTATCTATAACCGTAACGGTAGACCGCGGAATCAGCTACTTTCCCGCAACGTTTTACTTGCCTGCGGGGGCGCCACTCCCGCCCGGTTATGGTAGCTATTCCGGTACGCTATTGCTTGGTCAGGCGCCGGACGGCTCGCCGCTGGATGGCTACGAAATCAAGCCTGCCAATTTTTCATTGCCTGACGAGTACGATTTGGCCATCCAGAATTTCGCCAACTGGTTCACCTATTACCGTAAACGTCACGCGGCAACCCGCGGGGGGATCGGCGCCGCATTCAAGGACATCACCTCCGTCCGGGCTGGCAGCTTTACCATCAACAATCGCGTTACCGTCGGAATGAAGGACCTTACCATCAGCGCTGACCGCGACGCGTTCTTTACAAACATTTACGACAATTATGTCAACAGCGGCGGAACGCCCAACAAGGAAGCGTTGAAACACGCAGGCGTTCAGTATACGCGCACCGACGCTGCCGCGCCGGTGCAATACTCGTGTCAGCGCAACGCCACCATTCTCTTTACCGATGGCTTTTCAAACCCTTGGACGGGTGCCGGTGTTGGCAATTCCGACGGGGGCGCGGGATCTCCTTATGCGGACACGGTTTCGGACACCATCGCGGACATCGCGATGCAGTATTACAAAACCAATCTTCGACCGACCTTTCCGACCGGCACGGTCCCCGTAAAAAGCGGCTGCACGGAAGCGACGCCGGACCCGCGGCTGGACTGCAACAGAAACCTCCATATGAACACCTATGGTGTCACGCTCGGCACACGAGGCGTCTTGTTCGATCCGGACGCTCCAGCGGATCCGTACCTCTCGCCACCGACTTGGCCAACGGTCTTTCCGGCCCGGCATCCCTCGGCGGTGGATGACCTTTGGCACGCAACGGTCAACGGCCGGGGCACACTTTTGAATGCAAAAAGGCCGGACGAGGTTGGCAAGCAGCTGAAAACCATATTGAGCAGCTTCCTGGAGGGGGTTTCGTCCGCGTCCTCGGTAGCCACAAACTCGACGCAGCTCGATACCGACACCAAAATTTATCAGGCGCGCTTTGACAGCGCCGACTGGACTGGCCAGCTCTTGGCCTTTCCGATCAAGACCGACGGTACGCTGGATACGCTTGCGTGGGATGCTGGATTGCTGGTTCCCGGCCATGCTGCGCGCAAGATCACCACATACAAGCCGGGCACGGGCGGCGTTCCGTTTTTGTGGGCCAGTCTGAGTGCATCGCAGCAGGCGCTGCTCGACGGTGATGGCCTGGGCGACGAGCGGGTCGATTACCTGCGTGGCAACGATGCATTGGAAGCAAAAAAAGGTGGCACTTTCCGCAACCGCAAGGGGCCACTCGGGGACATCATCAACTCCGATCCCTTTTTTGTCGGCGGCGAGAGCTTTGGCAACCAGAAACTGCCTGGCGCCGAGGGCAGCACCTACGCCGCGCATTTGACCGCCAAGGCCAGCAATCCGCCGATGGTCTATGTCGGCGCCAACGACGGCATGTTGCATGGGTTCGACGCCGAGACGGGCGTCGAACGGCTTGCCCATGTGCCGAATGCGGTCTTTCCCAACCTGAAGACTCTTACCGATCCAACGTACACCCACCGCTATTTTGTCGACGGTTCACCGAAAGCGGCCGATGCGTACTTTGGCGGGGCTTGGCATACCGTGCTCGTCGAGCCGTTGGCGGGTGGTGGCCGGGCGGTGTTTGCGTTGGATATCACCGACCCGACCGCCCACGCCGCCAGCAAGGTACTGTGGGAATTTACCGATACGGACCTCGGCTTTCCGCTTGGGGAAGCCAGTATAGTGCGCATGGCGACCGGCGAATGGGCCGCCGTGTTCGGCAACGGGTATCTCAGTGACAATCACCGCGCCGTGCTGTACGTGGTGAATATCGAGACCGGCGCCCTGATCCGGAAGATCGATACGGGGGTCGGCGCCGCTGCGCCGGTTTCCAGCCAGAACGGTCTGGCCGCCCCCACTGTTGTCGATACCAACAACGACCGCATTGCCGATGCCGCCTATGCCGGCGATCTGATGGGCAATATGTGGAAGTTCGACCTTAGCGGCGCCTCGGCGGCGACTTGGGACGTGGCCTATAAGACGGGCGCGACCAACCGGCCATTGTTCGTGACCGAGGCACCCGACGGCACTACTCAGGCGATTACCGCCAAGCCGGCCGTTGGGCGCCACCCAAGTGGCGGGGTGATAGTCCTGTTCGGTACCGGCAAGTACATGGAACTATCCGACCGTATCGTGCCGCCGTCACCGCAGGTGCAGACGTTCTACGGTTTACACGACGAGGGCAGCCGGATCACTGGCGGCAGGAGCGCCCTCAAGCAACAGAAAGTGGTGGTCGAGGTATCTGCCTTTGGCTTCGATTTGCGCCTGACGACCAATTACGAGCCGGGACCTTCCGACCGCGGTTGGTTCATCGACCTGCCCACTGCTGGTGAGCGCCAGGTGAGCAGGCCGGTTTTGCGCGGTGGGCGCATCATTTTCACCACTCTGATCCCCAACACTGCGATGTGCAGTGCTGGCGGAACGAGTTGGCTGATGGAAATGGACGCTCTTTCCGGCAGCCGGCTTGAGCAGACGCCATTCGACCTGAACGGTGATGGCAAGTTCAACTCCGCGGACTGGGCGACCGGTACGGGCGATTTCGACGGAGATGGCACGCCGGAAACCATCACGATCCCGGTCAGTGGAAAGAAATCCAAGGAAGGCATCATCAAGACGCCCGCCATCATTGGCGCCGGTGAGAAAGAATACAAATATGCCAGCGGCACCAGCGGGAACGTGGAGATCACGGTCGAACCCGGGGGCGGAAGCGACGGCCGTCAATCCTGGAGGCAGCTCCGGTGAGTCCGCTCATGGGGCGCAATAGCCGAAGCACCGGGTTCACGTTGGTCGAATTAATGATCGTGGTGGCGGTGGTCGGCATCCTGGCGGCCGTTGCCTATCCGTCCTATCGAGAATTCGTCAAGCGTGGAAACCGTTCGGACGCAAAGACGGTTTTGATGCGGGCGTCCCAGAATCTGGAGCGGCGCTTTACCGAAACCAACAGCTACGCCGGGGCCACCATTGGCGCCGGCGCGAGCACGGACGTTTGGGGGAGCGCCACCACCCCAAATGGCTTTTACACCATCGCCTTGCCAGTGTTGACCGCCAATACGTATACCCTGCGGGCGACGCCTATCGGCACCCAAGCCAGCGATACGGCGTGTGCAGCCATGACGCTGACGCACACCGGAGTTCAGGGTCCAGCTGCTTGCTGGAAGTGATTCTGCCGGTCGTGAGGGCGGCGAACGGGCTGCGCTGAGCGGGCGGGTGCTGCTGCGCGGCCCGTATGGCATCGATCGCCCCCTCGATCTGCCGGCCGGCGAGCTGCTACCGCGGATTTGCTGAAGCGCGGGGAATCCGGCGGCGACGGGTCGCAACCCACCGCCGCCGCTGTTACGCCGCGAGTTTGGGCTTGAAACCCCCCTCGTCGAACACCAGCGAGGCGGGCTTGTCCTGCAGGGTGGTGTCGAGCACTACGCCGCGGCCCCACAGCTGGTGCAGGTAGCCCAGCGTCCTCTCGGCCTGGCCGAGTTCGAGTTCCCGGCCGTCGTAGGCATGTGTGAGGTGCAGCCGGCGCGCGCCGTCGTGGTCGGCGTCGTCGATGCGGATGACCGGGAAGGCCGCCATGCCGACCCCGCCGACCAGCGTGTCGCGGATGTGCTGCCAGTTGTCATCGTCGGCGACGCGCTGCACCACGTACTGGTCGTCCTCGGGCGTGAACTCGTACATGTCCATCTCCCGCATCAGCCGCCCGCTCAGGAACTGGCGCAGGAAGGACGCGTCGCGGTCCGCCTCGCGGATGCGAAACAGTGTTGCCATGCCGTCGCACGGGCCGCCGTAGCGCTCGCGTTCTTCCGGCGTCGGGTTCTCGCAGCGGCGCAGGATGTCATGCCACAGCTTGAAGCCGAGGTAGTACGGGTTGATGCCGCCCGGGTGCGGGCGCACCACCTGCGAGTGGTGGACCATGAACTCCATCTGCAGGTCGGCCGGCAGGTCCAGGCTGTTGACGATGCGGTGGTGCCAGAAGCTGGCCCAGCCCTCGTTCATGATCTTGGTCTCGATCTGCGGGATGAAGTACTGCGCTTCCTCGTGGACGATGGTCAGCAGGTCCTGCTCCCAGCTGGCCAGATACGGATTGTGGTCGCGGATGAACAGCAGGATGTCCTCTTCCGGCTCCAGCGGCACGCGTCGCAGGTCCGGCGGCGGCAGTTCCGGCGCGCGGTGGATGTCCGGGTAGGGATCGTGCCGCGGGTGGGCGGCGTCGATGGCGCGGACGCGCTGTTCGGCGTGACCGAGCTTCCTCACGCCCAGATTGCGCCGGCAGTTGAACGACAGCGCGTGGGCGGCGTCGAGCAGCGCCTCCACCTTGTCGATGCCGATGGCGGGGTCCTCGACGTAGCGGCGCACCCGGTCGGCGCGCGACTTGAAGTTGGCGACCGTCAGCTCCGGGTGGGTGTGGCGGAACGTGAAGTTGTTCTTGAAGAAGTCGTTGTGCCCGTAGACGTGGGCGATGGTGAGAATCTGCAGGCACAGCGAGTTGTTGCGCATCAGGTACGCCACCGAGGCGTCCGAGTTGATGACCATCTCGTACGGCAGGCCGCTGACGCCGTAGTCGTAGGTGGTCTTGAGCTTCTCGAACGACTTGCCGTACGACCAGTGCGGATAGTGCGCCGGCATGCCGTGGTAGGCCATGTAGCCGAGCATCTGCTCCTCGTCGCAGATCTCGAACACCTGCGCGAAGCAGTCGAGCCCGAACTCGGCCACCTTCTCGCGGATGCGCTCGTCCCAGGCCAGCAGATCGTCGACGTCCCAGCTACGCATGTTCGGCCTCCGCGGACTGCGCGGCGCGGTCTTTCTGCAAAAAGGCCTTCAGGCCCGGCCAGATGTCGTCCTTGCCGTGAATGGTCAGCGCGTGGAAACCGTCCGCCTTGATGCGGTTGAAGGTCTCCAGCATGGAGCTTTCGAAGATGCCGCGGCCGGGCGGCTTGATCTCGCCATAGCCGAACAGGTTGGCCATCTCGCAGATCGCCTCGGCCGCCTGCACGGTCTTGTCGTTGTCGCCGGGGAAGTTGTCGCCGTCGGAGCAGTGGAAGGCGTAGATGTTCCACAGGCTCGGGTGGTAGCGCTCGTTGATGACCTCCAGACACTTCAGGTAGGCGGACGAGATCACCGTGCCGCCGGATTCGCCCTTGTGGAAGAACTCGTCCTCGGTCACCTCGGCGGCGGCCGCGTGGTGGGCGATGAAGACGATTTCCACCTCCGCGTAACGGCTGCGCACGAACTGGTACAGCAGGAAGAAGAACGACCGCGCCAGGTATTTCTTGGTGGCGTCCATGGAGCCCGAGGTGTCCATCATGCAGATCACCACCGCGTTCGACTGCGGCCGGGTGTCCGGCATCAGGCGGCGGTAGATCATGTCCTCCTTGCGGAACGGGAAGCGCGGCGCGTCGGTGTCGTCCGCGTCGTGCTCGGGGGAGCCCTGGGCGATCTGGCGCCGGATGCGCTGCAGCGCCGTGCGCTTCTTGTCCAGGTGCGCGCGGATGCCGGCGCGCCGGAAGCCCTTGCGCTGCAGCGCGTGCTCGGACGGCAGCAGCCGGAACTTCTTGCGCTCCAGGTCCGGCAGCTGCAGGTCCTCGAACATGATGTCGATCAGCTCTTCCAGGCTGATCTCGGTCTCATAGATGTCCTGCCCGGGTTCGTTGCCGCCCTGGCCCTTGCCGGCGCCGGACTGGTCCCCCTGGCCGACGGTCTGTCCGACCTCGGTGTCGCCCTCGCCGGTGCCGACGCCCGGCTGGTTCTTGCCATAGACGAACCGGTACTCGCGAATGCCGCGGATCGGCACCTTGACCATCCGGTCGCCCGAGCGGCCGATGATGGCTTCCTCGGCCACGATGTCGCCGATGTTCTCGCGGATGGCCTGGCGCACCTTGTGCCGGTGCCGGGCGCGGTCGCTCGCGCTGCGGTCCGATCGCAGCGAGTCGCCGCTGAAGGCTCTGAACTGGGAATGCAACATGGCTACCCCTCCGTCAGGCCGGCGAACAGCGCCCTGGCCGCCCGCCGGCTTTGCATGGTCGTGTCAGTCCTTCCACAGGTTGTTGGCGGCGTACTTGAGCACCACCTCCGCCGAATGCTCGCTGTAGCCGAGCTCGATCATGCGCTCGATGAGGGTGTCGTATTTGTCCTTCTGGTCCTCGTCGCGGGTGCGCGACTTGGTGACGATGCGGCTCATGTCGCGCACCGAGTGCAGCAGCTTCTTCTCCAGCGCGTCGCGCAGCGGCTCGTAGGCGCGGTAGGTCACTTTCTCGCCGCGGCGCGTGGAAGCCCACAGATAGGACATCACCTCCTGCCGGAAGCCCTCGGCGGCCGACCCGACGATGCCGATCTGCTCCTCGACCGACTTCAGGAAGCTCTCGTCGGGCCGCAGCTCCTCGCCGGTGTTGCGGTCCTTGACCTTGGACTTGTTCACGTACGCCTCGGCGTGGTCGAGGTAGTTCTGGAACAGGTCCTCGGCCTGCTGCTCGAACGAGTACACGAAGGCCCGCGTGACTTCCTTCTCCAGGATGTCGAGGTAGGCCTTGTGCAGCGTGTCCTGCAGGAATTCGAGGTACAGCTTCTTGGTGTCCTCGGCCAGATCGGCGCGCTTGACCATGTCGACCAGCGCCTCGCGCACGCTGATCGGGTTGATGCCGACCTCCGGGTTGTCGGCCAGCGCGTTGTCGAGCGCCTTCATGATGAAACGGGTCGAGATGCCGAACAGGCCCTCGCGCTGGGTTTCCTCCTGCAGCGAGCGGGCGGACAGCTTCAGCGTGGTGCCCTTCTTGACCACTTCCTCGCCGTCGTACAGGCGCAGCTTGGTCATCAGGTCGCACTTGGAGGTGGACTCCAGGCGCGACAGGATGCCGAACATGCTGGCGATCTCGAGCGTGTGCGGCGCGATGTGGGCGCGGAACTGCGACTCGCGCAGCATCTTCTCGTAGATCTTGATCTCCTCGGTCAGGCGCAGGTTGTACGGCACCTTGACCACCACGATGCGATCCATGATCGCCTCGTTGGTGTGGTCGGCCTTGAACTTCTGCCACTCCGCCTCGTTGGAGTGGGCGATGATGGCGCAGTCGACGTACACCGTGCCGTGACGGCCCGGCGCCGGCACGAACTTCTCCTGCGTGGCCGTGATCATGGTGTGCAGGTACTCGGGCTCGTTCTTGAACACCTCGATGAACTCGACGATGCCGCGGTTGCCGACGTTGAAGGCGCCGGACAGGTCCAGCGCCCGCGGGTCGGATTCCGAGAAGCGGTCGAGCTTGGAGATGTCCACCGAGCCAATCAGCACCGACGTGTCCTGATTGTTGGGATCGACCGGCGGCACCACGCCAATTCCCTGGCGGCGGTGGCGGGAAAATGCCACCCGCGCCACCGGCACGTCCTCGTAGCGGCCGTTGAACTCGGCATCCAGACGATGCCGGCACAGCGGGCACAGCTCGCCCTCGATGGGCACGCCGAGCACATCCGAGAAGCTGCGCCGCAGGTGCACCGGCACCAGGTGCAGCGGTTCCTCGGCGATCGGGCAGCCTTCGATGGCGTAGACGGGTTCGGTTTCTTCGAGCGCGCGCTGCAGCTTGGCCACCAGCGAGCTCTTGCCGGCGCCGACCGGGCCCATGAGGTACAGCACCTGGCGGCTTTCCTCGCCGCGCAGGGCGGCCGAGTGCAGGTAGCGCACGATCTGCGCCAGCGAGCGCTCGATGCCGAAGAAATCGCTCGTGAAGTAGCGGTAGCTCTTCAGGCGCTCGTCCCCGAAAAGCCGGTTCAGACGGGGGTCGTCGGTCTCGCCCAGTTCCGTCACGCCGGCCTTGGTCACCGCCTCGTAAAGACGGGCGTGGGCCAGCTTGGGGATGCTCGGGTCCTGGCGCACCAGTTCAAGGTAGTCCAGGAACGAGCCGGTCCAGCTGTGTTCCTGCCGCGCCTTGCGGTCTTCACCGATGATGTCGGCGAAAGAGCCAATCGTCGTACCCATGTAACGACCTCCGTCGTGTGTCGAACCTGTCCTGTGCCTGTGCTTCCCTTTTTCTGATTGCTGTTGTGTGAACGCCGCGTCCGGATGGACGCCCCGGGCCCCGTGCCGGCGTGTGATGCCAGCGTTGTGGGAACAATGCCCGGGTCGGCGTCGCCTCCCAAGGTGACGGGTATCAAGACCCGTGCCAAGTAGAACGTCGTTTGTCCGGCGTGTGACCGCTCTAACCGTCGCCTGGTGACCCTGATTCCGCTTCGCCGTGCAACTTTGACCGGAAACGGTGCGGCAAGTTGTTCAATCCTCGCACCCCTCTGGTGCGGAGTCTTTGGTAACGCTTTTTGGCGTCACAGGCAAATACGCTGAGCGCTGCTACCATGAAAAGCTCACCCTCCATCCACCCCCGCCATCGCCGCGACAGGGGCTGCTGCATGAGCTCGAGCCCGTTCGATCCCCATACGGACGTGATGGTGACTGCGCGTGAGACGGTGTTTCAGGGCTACTTCCGGGTCGATCGCTATCGCCTGCGCCACCGTTTGTTTGGCGGCGGCTGGAGCCGCGAATTTCAGCGCGAACTGTTCGAGCGGGGGCACGCCGCCGCGGTGCTGCCCTACGATCCAACGTGTGACCGGGTGCTGCTGATCGAACAGTTCCGCATAGGGCCTTACGCACACGGCGGCGCGCCGTGGCAGATCGAGATCGTCGCCGGCATCCTGCACGAGGGCGAAAGCCCGGCCGAGCTCGCGCGCCGCGAGGCGTGGGAGGAGGCCGGTTGCGTGCTGTCGTCCGAGCTGCTGCCGATCGCCGCCTACTACATGAGCCCGGGTGCCGTGAGTGAGCACATGACGCTGTTCTGCGCGCTGGCCGATCTTCGCGACGCCGGCGGCATTCACGGCCTCGACCATGAGGACGAGGACATTCGCGTGCACGTGCCGCTGTTTGACGAGGCCATGGCCTGGCTCGCCGCCGGGCGCATCCAGAACAGCCCGGCCATCATCGCCCTGCAGTGGCTGGCGATGAACCGCTCGCGCCTGCGTGCGTCGGGCTAGCGTGCTGACGCCGATCGCGGCCGGCGAGGCGGGCTTGGGCGACGCGCATGCACCATCCAGGTGCGAAATGCCGCCTCCGCCGCGTGCGGTGCTGTTCGACCTTGACGGCACGCTGGTCGACAGCGTGCCGGATCTCACCCGCTGCGTGAATGCAGCATTGCTGGCGGACGGGTCGCCGGCCGTCGGCGAGGGCGAGGTGCGCGGCTGGGTGGGTAACGGCGCCGCGCGCTTGCTGCATCGCGCCCTGACGGGGCAGGCCGACGGCGTGGCGCCCGCGGCACGGCACGCGGCGGCCATGGAGGTTTTCGGCGCCCACTATGCGGCCGAGCCGTGCCGGGACAGCCGCTTGTACCCCGGGGTGGCCCAGGTCGTGGCGATGCTGGTGCAGCACGGCCTGCGACTGGCGGTGGTTACCAACAAGCCGCAGCGTTTCTGCGGCCCGCTACTGGCCGCGCTTGGTCTCGGCGACTGCCTTGCCTGCGTCGTCGGCGGCGACACCACGGACCGACTCAAACCCGACCCGCTGCCCGTCTTGAGCGCGCTTTCGTGCTTGGGTATCGATGCGGCGGATGCCGTTCTGGTGGGGGACTCGCGGGTCGACATGGCCGCCGGCCGGGCGGCCGGTGTCGCGACCGTTGCCGTGACCTATGGCTACGATCCGGCCTGCGATTTTGTGGCGCAGGGCGCGCTTGCCGTGCTCGACACGCTGCTCGACTTGCCGTGCCTGTGGGGCTGGCCATCGGTCGCTCCGTGAACCGGGCGCGCCGCGCGTCGCCTTACAAACCCGCGGCGGCGGTGCCATAGTCCGGCTTGCCCCCTCGCTGCATGTCGCGGGGCGTGCCGCCTTTTCATCCGGGGGCCGGACGTGCCGACACCCTTTGCCTCACGAAGCCACGACCCGCTGCAACCGACGGCCGTGCTGGTGGTCAGCCAGCGGCCGCGGCCTGGGCTCGGCCGCATCCTGCCAACGCTGGAGGCGCTCGGCGTGCCCGCCGTGGCCATGCTGGCCGGGCGTCTCGCCGACTCGCTGCCACCGCCCTTTCACGCCGCCCCGCACGAGCTGGCCGTGCTCGCCATCGATGCGGATTCGGTGCGGGCGGCCTGGGGCGCCGGCGCCGGACTGGTGGCCGGTCTTGGCAGCGGCACGCACGGGGCGGCGCTGCGCCAGGCCGGCGCCGAGCTGCTGATCGAGGCGCCGTCCGAAATCGCCAGCGGCAGCCTGCTGCGCGCCTATGCGGAAAAATTCGCCGACCTGCCAGCGGCCGAACCGGCGCTGGTCCGGCTGCGCGGGGAGCCGCTCGGCCTGATGTTCGATTTCGACGGCACGCTGGCGCCGGTGCCCGAGCATCCGGCGGACGGATGCCTGCCGCCGGCCACACGCGCGCTGCTCGGCCGCCTGCTGGCGCGTCACCCGCTGGCGGTGGTCAGCGGCCGGGCGCTCGACGATCTGGCTGCCCGCGTCGATCTGCCGGCGGTGTACCTCGCCGGCAATCACGGGCTTGAGCTGCGCGGTGCCGATTACGATCCGGGCCCGGCGCCACCGCCTGACCACGACTGGCGGGCGCGGCTGGACGCGGTACACGGGCGTCTGGCGACGCTGCCCGAGGCGTATCGCGGCTGTGTGGTCGAGCACAAGGGGATGACGCTCGCGGTGCACTGGCGCGGCGTGGCGGCCGCCGGTGCCGTCGCCCTGCGACGTGAGGTGGTGCGCGTGGTCGCCGCCGTCGACGGTCTGATCGTGGAGGCCGGCCAGCAGGTGCTGGAAATCCGGCCGGCGATCGGTCGTGACAAGGGCACGGCGGTCGACTGGCTGCACGATCGGATGCGCCACTCGGTCGGCGACCTCAAGCCGGTCTATTTTGGCGACGATCGTGCGGACGAGGCCGGTTTTCGCGCGGCGCGCCGCGCTGGCGGCTTGGGCGTGCTGATTGCCCCGCAAAGCCGACCGACGGCGGCCAGCTGCCGTCTGGAGTCGCCGCAGGCGCTGGCGGCAGCGCTCGCTTCGCTGCTGGCCTGAACCGCGCTGAAGAGGGTTCCCCCCAGTTTTTCGGGGGCACTGCCTGTGGTGCACGCCTGCGGCAGCGGGCCGGTCAGATGTTCAGGCGTCGTCGCGATGGCGAAATTCGCCCTCGATGACCCGCGTTCCGTCGTCACCACGGACACCCGACGGGCCCGCCAAACGGGCCGCCAGTCGCCGCCGCAGCGGCGGTATCAGCAGCGCGATCGCCACCGCGTCGCCGACAAAACCCGGCACCAGCAGCAGCACGCCGGCCAGTTGGGCCAGCAGCGTCTCCACCATCGGCCCGGCCGGCGACTGGCCCTGGCCGAGCGCCGAGCGCAGGTGCAGCAGGCCGCGTGCGCCGTGATGGCGGATAACCGCGACGCCAAATACGGCCGCCACCACCATCAGCGCGAGGGTGCGCAGCGCGCCGACACGCGCCGCCGCTTCCAGCAGCGAGAACAGCTCGGCCAGCGGCCAGGCGAGCAACAGTGCCGGTAGAAGGGAGCGTTTCATCGTGACAGGCGGGTCTGGCGAACGAAGCGGGGACTATGATGCCGGCTGCCGGCAAGCGGCCACGATCGATCAAATGAACAGCTGGAGGAGAACACCATGGACTACACCCGCAACGAAGCCAAGGCCTGGGCGCAGGCCAGGCTGAACGGTTTTCACGATGCCCCGCTGACGCCATTCACCCGCGACGGTGAACTCGACGTGCCGGCGCTGCGGCACAACATCGACGCCTTCGCCAGCATGGGCATGGAGGGCATCGTGGTCGGCGGCTTCATCGGCGAGGCCTGGAACCTCACCCTGTCCGAGTGGATGCGCTACCACGAGGCGGTGGCCGACGCCAATGCCGGGCGCATGGTGCTTTCGACCATCATTCTCGACCCCTCGGCACGGCAGGCGCTCGAAAAAATCGAGTTCACGCGCACGCTGGGCTTCGAGGTGGCGGAGGTGATGAACCCGGCCGTGCAGCTCAAGAGCGACGATGAGATTTTCTCCTTCTACAAGTACCTCACCGACCGCAGCGACATGGCCATCGTGCTGTACCGCACGCCGGTGTCGGGCACGGTGCTGAGTCTTGAGCTGATGAAGCGTCTGGCGGACCTGCCGACGCTGGTCGGCGTCAAGCAGGGCTCGCTGCGCCGTTCGGACACCTACAAGCTGCGGCGTGATCTGCGGGCGGATTTTTTCGTGTCCGAGCCGATGGAGCAGTACTTTCTGGATGACCTGCGCGAGGGCTACAAGTTCCTGCAGTGGGCGGCGTTCCACTACACGGTGTTCGGCAAGCTGCGGCCGGTGATCCGCGGCTACATGGCCGATGCCGCGGCCGGCGACTGGCCGGCGGCCGAGGCCAAGTGGCGCTCGCTGCGCGCCGCGTCCGGCTTCATCGAGGACATGACGGTGTGGGAACTGGCGCGCACCGGCACCTACGCCAGCGCGTTCACCATCCTGAAGCCCTGGTACGACGCGATTGGTCTGAAGGGCGGCCACGTGCTGGCGCCGGTCGAGCCGGTGTCGGCGCAGCGCGCCGAGTGGCTGGTTGGCAAGCTCAGGGAACTGGGCATCGCCTGAAAACGAAACGGCCGCAGCGGGGTCTGGCCCCGCTGCGGCCGCCGGAAGCGCCTCGACTCAGCAGTTGCCTTTCTTGGCCTGCCCCGGCGGGCAGAAGTGGCCGCGGTGGCGATGGCCGTAACCGTCGTCGTAGTCAGGGTATTCGACGTAGCGGCGACCGTCGCGGTGGTGGCGGTCATCATCGGTGGTGATGGCTGTGCCTACGGCGCCGCCCACCGCGCCGCCGATGATGGCTCCCTGGCGACCGCCCACTTCGTTGCCGATGGCGGCGCCCGCCGCACCGCCAAGACCGCCGCCTATGGCGGCGTCGAGTGTGTCGCCGGCGTGCACCGGCGCTGCCAGTGCCAGCGCGAGCAGGGCCAGATAACGGGTCGGATGCTTTTTCATGCTCTTTATCTCCGGTTGGCAGTGACGGGCCGATGTATCGGCCGGCGCCGAGATTTCTTCAGTGCGGCACCGTGTTTTTGCGTGCTACGTGCGCACTGTGCCGGCGGCCGCCTGAACGCACGCTGAACGGCGTGCGGCCGCCTCAATGGCCGGCCAGAGACGGGTAATAGCGCTGGTTCATGCGCTGGTAATGGGCCATCAGGTTGCCTGTGCGCTGGATGCGCTCGCGCATCGGGCTGTCGATGGGCGGTCCGACGAAGCTCATGATGAAGGCATGCGCGGTGGCGTCAACGCTGGTCGGTGTGTCGCCGAGCAGGAAGGCCTTGTCGCCGAGCAGCACCGACAGCGCGTCCAGGTCGGCGAAGCCGAAGCCGAAGATCTCGTCGCGGCTGTGGCGGCCGAGGCCCTGGCCGGTCAGGTTGCGCTTCAGGCTGCGGCGCACCAGCGGCGGGATGATCGTCCGCAGCGGCCACGGCAGGCTGCCGAAAAATGCCTCGCGCGCGGCGCGGTAGCCGTTCTCTTCCATCCAGCGGCAGTGCAGCAGCACCCAGTAGGTGCTGTCGTGCAGCATGCGGTTGATGGTGTGCGCGCGGGCACGCTGCTCGGCGGTCAGCGCAGCGTCCACGCGGTCGCCGTATTTGTCCTTCAGGTACTGGATGATGAGTTCCGAGTCGCCGATGGTGCGCCCGGCGTCGCGGATGAACGGAATCTTGCCCTTCGGGCCCTTGCGGGAGTCGTTCTCGGTGATGACCTCGAACGGCAGGCCGGCCATCTTCAGGTAAAGCTCGAGCTTGATGCAGAACGGACTCGGGTTGGGCAAACCCCAGGCGGGGGCGAACTGGTACAGCTCGATCATCAGGGCTCCGAAGGAGAGGTGGGCAGCACGCCGGCGGCGGCGAGGTCCGCCAGGGCGGCGGCATCGTAGCCGATGGCGCCAAGCACCGCCGCCGTGTCCGCGCCGAGCGTGGGCGCTGCGGTAGCAGGCGCCGGCAGGCGCGCGCCGTCCACCCGAACCGCAAAGTCCGGTGCCGGCGCGCCGGGGCGTTGGTCGGCGAGCGCCTCGGCCACCGAGCGCACCCGCACCAGCGGCAGGCCGTGAGAGTCGCCGAAGGCTTCCCAGGCCGCGGCCGGCCGGGTGGCGAACACGGCGGAGAGAATCGCTTGCAGCGCATCGCCGTGCTGCTGGCGGTCCGTCACGGTGGCGAAGCGCGGATCGGCCAGCAGTGCCCCCTCGGGGCCCAGCGCCTGCACGAAGCCGGCAAAGAAATGGTCCTCCAGCAACCCGGCGGCGAGTTCGCGGCCGTCCGCGCAGATGAACACGTCGTTGGCCGGATGAAGATGGGACCGTGACTCGGGCGGCGCGAGGCCGCGGCAGGCGGCCAGACTCAGCGCCGCGTCGGTGATGGACGCGTCGAGGTACGCGCCCTCGCCCGTGACAGCGCGACGCAGCAGCGCCGACACCACCGCCAGCGCCGCGAACAGCCCGCTGGCGGTGTCCGCCACCGGCACGCCCGGCCGGCGCGGCGGACCCTGCCAGTGGCCGGGGCGCGTCAGGGCGCCGGCTGCGGCCAGATACGTGAGGTCATGCCCCGGCCAGGCGGCGCGCGGCCCGTCCTGCCCGAAGCCCGACAGCGCGCAGTAGATGAGGTCCGGCCGCGCCTCGCGCAGGGTGTCGTAATCCACGCCCAGTCGCGCCGCCACGCCGGGCCGGAAACCCTCCAGCACCACGTCGAAGCCCGCCACCAGACGCCGCAGAAGTTCGCGCGCGCCGGGGGCCTTGAGGTTCACGCACACGCTTTTCTTGCCACGGTTGTTCATGGCGAACAGGCCATCCGGCAGGTGGCGGCCGGGGTCGCCGCCCGGCGGTTCGAGCTTGACCACGTCGGCCCCCAGCGCCAGCAGCTGCGCGCCGGCGAACGGTCCCGGCAGGAAGGGCGCGAGTTCCAGCACCCGCACGCCAGCCAACGGTGCGAACATCAGACCGTCCCCGGCATCAGTACGACTTTGGCAGGCCGAGCACGCGCTCGGCGAGGTAGCACAGCACCAGCTGCGGGCTGACCGGCGCCAGGCGCGTGATCATCACCTCGCGAAGATACCGTTCGACGTGGTACTCCTTCGCGTAGCCGAAGCCGCCGTGGGTCATCACCGCCTGCGTGCAGGTCTTGAAGCCGGCCTCGGCGGCGAGATACTTGGCGGCGTTGGCATAGGCGCCGCAGTCCTCTCCATGGTCGTACAGCGTGGCCGCCTTCAGCATGGTGAGGTTGGCGGCCTCGAGTTCGGCCCAGCACTCGGCCAGCGGGTGCTGGATGGCCTGGTTCTGGCCGATCGGCCGGCCGAATACCACCCGCTCCCTGGCGTAGTCGCTTGCCTTGCGCAGTGCCGCACGGCCGATGCCGATGGCCTCGGCGGCGATCAGGATGCGCTCGGGGTTCAGACCATGCAGCAGGTAGCGAAAGCCCTGGCCTTCCTCGCCGATGCGATCCGCGAGCGGGATTTCGAGGCCGTCGATGAACACCTGGTTCGAGTCGACGCATTTGCGGCCCATTTTTTCGATCTCGCGCACCTCCACCCGGCTGCGATCCAGATCGCAATAGAACAGCGTCAGGCCATCGATCGGCCGGGCGGTTTCCTCCAGCGGCGTGGTGCGGGCGATCAGCAGCATCCTGTGCGCGTGCTGGGCGTTGCTGGTCCACACCTTCTGGCCGTGCACGATGTAGCGGTCGCCGTCGCGGCGGGCGAAGGTCTTCAGGTGCGTGGTGTCGAGGCCGGTGTTGGGCTCGGTCACCGCAAAGCAGGCGCGCTGCTCGCCGCGGATCAGCGGCGGCAGGAAGCGCTCCCGCTGCTCTTCGGTGCCGAACTTGACGATCACGTTCGGCCCGAACAGGTTCAGATGCACGGCCGACGCGCCCGACAGGCAGGCGCCCGAGGCGGCGATGGTCTGCATCATCAGCGCCGCCTCGGTGATGCCGAGGCCGGCCCCGCCGTAGGCCGGCGGCATGGCGATGCCGAGCCAGCCGCCGTCGGCCATGGCCTTGACGAAATCCAGCGGAAAGGCGCCGTCGTGGTCGCGCTCGAACCAGTAATGGTCGTCGAACGGCGCGCACAGGCGCTCGATCTGCTCGCAGATGGCCCGCTGGTCGGCGCTCGGCGCGAAGTCCATGTTCCCCTCCTCGTTGCTCAGGCTGTTGAAAGGGGCTCTCCTGCCCTTTCTCAACTCGGCGCATCGCGTGTCATGCCCGCGATGCGCCTTGTTCGAACCGACCGTCAGTCTGGCGGCGTGCCGGGCGTGGGCACGGCCGGCGACGGTTTCGGCCGCCGACCGAACAGGCGCAGGATGCCGCCGCCCACCCGGCGCAGCGCCCGCAGCACCTTCGGCAACAACCAGGCGACCAGCACGATGAACACCACCAGCAGGCCGATGAACAGCCAGGGTTGATTCAGCGCCGCCCACAGCCCGCCGAACACCGCCACGTCCTCGGCGACCGACGCGGTCCAGTTGGAGAACGGCTCCGGCGAGGTGTTGATCAGCAGTCGGGTGCCGGCCTTGGTGGCGTGACTGGTGGCGGCGAGTCCCCCGCCGAGGATGCCGGCGGTGATCTCGAGCGCTGGCGTCACCTCGCCCACTGCTCCGGCCGCCAGGAGGGCGCCGGCCGGAATGCGGATGAAGGTGTGCAGCGCGTCCCAGCCGCTGTCGACGCCCGGGGTCTTGTCGGCGAAGAACTCCACCGCGTACATCAGTCCGGCGGCGCCGATGACCAAGGGATTGGCCAGCACCTGCAGGTCCGGCGGCAGGGCGAGATCGCCCGTGGCGCCGGCAATGCCCAGCACCAGCAGGGCCGCGTACAGGTTGAGGCCGCTGGCCCAGCCGACGCCGAGCGTCAGCGCCAGCGTGCGCAGGAGTTCGTGGTAGGCGTCCAAGGCGGACTCACGGGCGTGGTTGCGCGCAGTATCGCACGGGGTACCGACGGACCTTGGACGGCGCTGCGGGCAGGTTTCGGCCGGCGGGCCGCACGGGTGGGCGCATGCGCTTTCGTACGGCGATCTGCGAACTGCCCCGACGCAAGCGCCGGGCGCCTGTGGGGCCCGAGCCGGTCCGGAGGACTAGCGCGGACGGCGCGGTGGGCGCGGCGCGCGCTCCTGCGCTTCGTTGATGCGCAGCGGGCGTCCGCCCATGTCGGTGCCGTTCAGGCGCTCGATGGCAGCCGCCGCGGCTGCGGGATCCATTTCGACGAAGCCGAAGCCGCGCGGACGCCCGGTTTCGCGATCGCTGATGAGCTTCACCGAATGGACCGTGCCGTGCTGTTCGAAAAGCGCGCGCAGCTCCTCCTCGGAAGCCGAAAAGGGCAGGTTGCCGACGTAGATCGAGGTCATCGGAAATCACATCCAGGAAACGGGGCAGCGGCGCTCTTGTTGAGGCGTCTTGCCGACCCCGGGGTCTTCGAACCCGCTGGCCGGTGCGGTTTTCCATACGCGATCGGAAAACCAAAGACTGCGACCGGGCCGGCGCGTGCCTGAGTCCACAATGCCGGACCGGACCCAGGCTGATTCCCGGCGGGAACCGCGCAGATACGCCCGAAATCACGAACGCGCCGAAGCGTACGACAATTCCGTGTACCGTACACGCAGGGCTGGGAAATTTCGGCCCAGGTTTCGCCATTTTCTGGGCCAGACTGCGATCGGGCCGGCACGAGGAGGAGGACCCTCATGAACGCACCCACTTCCCTTGACCGTCCGCTGCGCTGGCCGGCTGCCGGCGAGACGCGGGCGCCGTATCGCGTCTACGCCGACCCCGAGCTCTACGCCCAGGAGCAGGAGCGCATCTTTCGCGGACCGGTGTGGAGCTTTCTGGGGCTGGTGGCCGAGGTGCCGAACCCGGGCGACTTCAAGGCTACCTTCGTCGGTGACACGCCGGTGGTGCTGACGCGGGATGCGCGCGGTGAGCTGCATTGCTGGGTCAACCGCTGCGCCCATCGCGGCGCGCTGGTGTGCCGCGAGCTGCGCGGCAACGTGGGCGAGGCCGGGACGCATACCTGCGTCTACCACCAGTGGGCCTACGACGCGGGCGGCGACCTGGTCGGCGTGCCGTTTCGCAAGGGCTTGGGCGGCAAGGGCGGCTACCCGGCCGATTTCGACCTGGCCGCGCACGGCCTGCGCAAACTGCGAGTCGATCGGGTCGGCGAGATGATCTTCGGCAGCTTCGATCCGGCCACGCCGCCGCTGCGCGAGTATCTGGGCGCCGAGCACTGCGCCAACATCGAGCGCCTGTTCGGGCGGCCGATCACCGTGCTGGGTCACGCCCGCCAGTATTTCCACGGCAACTGGAAGCTGTACGCCGAGAACTCCCGCGACAGCTACCACGGCGGCCTGCTGCACCTGTTCTACCCGACCTTCGGCATCTACCGGCAGGGCCAGCGCGGCTGGGTGCACCTGTCGGACAACAAGCTGCATCAGCTGCTGCAGGTGTGCAAACCGGCTGAGGACCAGAGCATCGAGCATTACCAGCAGGCGAGCAGCCGCAAGGCCGACTCGGCGGCGCAGCTGGAGGCGCCCGAGATGCTGCGCTGGGTGCCGGAACTGGGCGGTGAGGTGTCGCTGACCATTCACTCGATGTTCCCGAACGTGGTGCTGCAGCAGATTGCGAACACGCTGGCGGTGCGGCAGATCCAGACCAAGGGCATCGACGCCACCGAGCTGGTGTGGACCTTCTACGGCTTCGCCGACGACAGTGCCGAGCTGACGGCGCATCGCCTGAAGCAGCACAACATGGTGGGTCCCGCCGGTTTCATTTCCATGGAGGACGGCGAGGCGGTCAACATCTGTCAGCAGGGGATCGCCGGCAGCCAGGACGAGAGCTCCGTGATCGAGTGCGGCGGCGCCAGCGTCGACAGCATGGAGGTCATGGGCGTCGACGAGAACGGCGTGCGCGGCTTCTGGCATGGGTATCGCAAGCTGATGGGGCTTTGACGGTCCTTGGAGGCATCGATTCTTGGGGAGATGCTGACAAATCCCGTCTCCGGGATTTGTCAGCTCACCGCAGCGCGGTGCACGCCCGCGATGCGCTCCCTGGATCAATGGCTTGCGCCATTGATCCAGGCCGGGGCGTCCTGCCCCGGAGGGGAAGCGCTGAATAAATCAGCGCTTCCTTGGGTGATCGGTTCCGCTCGAGTGTGAGATTAAGGGGGTAGGCAATGAAGTACCGCTTTGCGGCAGCGACGCTGCTGGTGTCGCTGCTGATGGCGGCGCCAGCCGTGGCCGACCGCGATTTCGACCGTCATCCCGGCCATCGAGGTCGCCCCTATGACCCGCATCGCCACTACGAGCGCCACGAACACGGCGGCCGTCATTACGCCTACCGCGGGCACTGGCGGTCCTGGGGCGAGTGGGATGGCTACTACCGGCGACATCCGCGCTTGCACGGGCATGGCCACTACTACCACGACGATGGCCACCTGATGTTCCGCTACTGCGACCCGGACGCCGCAGGCTGTTTCTTCTTCTCGATCGGCCGTTGATCTGACGCGGGCCGCATGCGTTCAGCCGCGACCACCCCTGAGACCTTCGCATGCAGCGTCTGGCCGTGCCGTTCACCCTGTGTGCCGTCTGGTTCATGGCGGCGTGGGCCATCGAGCGGTTCTGGCTCGGCGCGTTGTGCGCGCATTGCGCCGATGTGTTCGCGTTCGAACTCAACCTGAACGCCCAGGAGCTGCTGAAATTCAGCACCGGGCGCGTCAGCGCCGTGGTGCTGGTGGCGGCGCCGCTGCTGGTCTATCTGCTGGTGCTGATTCCGTATCGAAACCTCGCCTCCGGCGCGCACTGGGCGGACACCATCCAGCTGTGGAGCCGACCGTTCTTCTGGCTCGCGATGGTGTTCGTCTTCGCCTGGCTGGGCGAAATTGCCGTGTCGGCGATCGCCGGCCTGCTGCCGGATGGCTTTCGCGTTTGGGCCGATGGTTATCGTGTGTCCCTGTCCGGCAGGGCGCTGGGAATCCGGGAAATTGCCGTGAACGGGCGCTTTGGCGCCTTCGCGGGCGTGTTGTTCGGCCTGTACCTGTTCCTGGCGCGCGGTTTGGCGCGTCCGCGTCAGGGCTGATCGATCACGCGGCCGGTCAGGCCGCGAGATAAACGTGCACCGGTACCTGCTGTTGATTCAGCACGGCGGCGATCGGCCATCGAGTCGCATCGCCACCGACGAGCGCCTGGCGGTAGATGGCCTGCTTCACCGTGCCGACGACGGGCAGATGAATCTGCCGGCTGTCGAGCAGCGCGGCGAGCGTGAGGCTCAGGCGTGGATGCGGCGCGGCCGGCGGGTCGATGGCGACCAGCAGTGCGGCAGCCTGTCGGTCGATTGCGGCGGCAAGGCCGGCGGCGCCCGGAAACAGCGATGCCGTGTGGCCGTCCTCGCCCATGCCGAGGACCAACGCATCGACGGGCCGCGGCAGGGCGGCCAGGGCGGCGCTGCGCTCGGCGATGGCGTCGGCGGGTGTCGGCGCGCCGTTCCACAGCGGCACGAACCGCGCCGCCGCGGCCGCGCCTTGCAGCAGGTGTTCGGTCACCAGCCGGGCGTTGCTGTCCGCATGTTCCGGCGGTACCCAGCGTTCGTCGGCCAGGGTGATGACGACGCGCGACCAGTCGAGCGCGGCGCTTCGCAGGCACTCGAAAAAGGCGATCGGGCTGCGCCCGCCGGACACCACCAGGCTGGCGCGCGGGCGCTCGCCCAGCGCCGTGTCGAGATCGGCCGCCACGGCATCGGCGAGCGCCCGCGCCGCCGCCGCGGCGGATGCGTATTCGCGCTCCAGCACCGCCATCAGGCTTCCTCGCGCCAGGCCAGGCCGTCGCGCAGGATGAGCGCGCTCGCCGCCGCCGGGCCCCAGGTGCCGGCGGTGTAGGGCTTGGGAGGCTCGTCGAGCGCCCGCCAGCCGTCCAGGATGGGGTCCACCCAGCGCCAGGCCGCGGCCAGTTCGTCGCGCCGCATGAACAGGGTGAGGTTGCCGTGGATGACCTCGTTCAGCAGGCGTTCGTAGGCCTCCCACTGGCGGTGCTTGAAGGTTTCGGCGAAGTCGAGATCGAGCGCCACCGGCTTCACCCGCATGCCCTCGCCGGGCACCTTGACCAGCAGGAACAGCTTCACGCCCTCGTCCGGCTGCAGGCGGATGATCAGGCGGTTCGGTTCGCCCGAGGCGGCCGACAGCGGCAGGATGGCGTGCGGCACCGGGCGAAAATTGACCACGATCTCGGCCATGCGCTCGGGCAGGCGTTTGCCGGTGCGCAGGAAAAACGGCACGCCGGACCAGCGCCAGTTGTCGATCTCGGCCTTGATGGCGACATAGGTTTCGGTGTGGCTGTCCGGCGGGATGCCCGGCTCGTCGAGGTAGCCCGGCACCGGCTTGCCGGCCACGGCGCCCGACCGGTACTGTCCGCGCACGGTCTTTTCCTTGATGTTGGCGGCGTTGATCGGGCGCAGCGCGCGCAGCACCTTGAGCTTCTCGTCGCGCACGGCGTCGGCGTCGATGCTGGTCGGCGGCTCCATGGCGAGGATGCACAGCAGCTGCAGCATGTGGCTCTGCACCATGTCGCGCAGGGCGCCGGACGGATCGTAGTACTCGCCGCGGCCCTCGACGCCCACCTGCTCGGCGATGGTGATCTGCACGTCGCGCACCGAGCCGCGGTTCCACAGCGGCTCGAAGATGGAGTTGCCGAAGCGCAGCGCCAGCAGGTTCTGCACCGGCTCCTTGCCCAGGTAATGGTCGATCCGAAAGATCTGGTTCTCCGCCAGGATGCTGCCCACGGCGGCGTTGATGGCCTCCGAGCTGGCGCAGTCGTGGCCGAGCGGTTTTTCCAGCACCACCCGGGTCAGCGGAGTGACCAGGTTCTGGCGCGCCAGCCCCTCGCAGATCGGCCCGAACAGCCGCGCCGCGGTGGACAGGTAAAACACCCGCACGCGGCCGTCGCAGCCCTTGAACCAGTCTTCGAGCGCCGCGAAGCCGGCCGGGTCTGTGCCGTCGAGCGGCAGGTAATCCACGCGCGCGCAGAACTGGGTCCAGGTGGCGTCGTCAAAATCGGCGGGGGGGATGAACTGACGGCAGCTGTCGCCGAGCAGGCCGAGGTACTCGTCGCGGCTCATCGACCGACGGGCCAGCCCCAGCACGCGCCAGCCGGTGGGTCGGCCACTGTCACGAAAGGCGTAGTACATGGCCGGCAGCAGCTTGCGCAGGGCAAGGTCGCCGGTGGCGCCGAAGAAAATCAGGTCGAACTCGTGCAAAGCTGCCATCGCAGGGCTCCGTGGGTCGCCGGCCAGCTGAAGGACTTCGGAATGGAACTTACGGTCGTTCCGCGTCGCGGTGGACTGGCATCGGGATTGCTGTTTTCGTGCCAAGACCGACGTCGACCGGCTTGCGGCCCCGCGTGAACGGACTGCGCACCCCAGGAGATCGCTCATGGCCATACACCCGGTAATCGCCTCCGTCACCGCGCGCATCCGCCGCCGCAGCGGGCCGACCCGGCAAGCCTATCTTGCCCGCATGAGGCAGGCGCGGCAGACCGGCGCGGTGCGCAAGGCATTGCCCTGCGCCAACCTGGCGCACGCCTGCGCTGCCAGCGGCCCCGCCGACAAGGCGGCGTTGACCGGCGGACAGGCCGTGAACCTTGCCATCGTGTCGGCCTACAACGACATGTTGTCGGCGCACCAGCCGCTCGAAGCCTACCCGGCGCTGATCAAACAGGTGGCCGCGGAACTGGGCGCGGTGGCGCAGTTCGCCGGCGGCGTGCCGGCCATGTGCGACGGCGTCACGCAGGGCGAGGCGGGCATGGACCTGTCGCTGTTCTCGCGCGACACCATCGCGCTGGCCACCGCCGTGGCGCTGTCGCACAACGTGTTCGACGGCGTGTTGCTGCTGGGCGTGTGCGACAAGATCGTGCCGGGGCTGCTGATCGGCGCGCTGGCGTTTGGCCATCTGCCGGTGGTGTTCGTGCCTGCCGGGCCGATGCCGTCCGGCCTGTCGAACGCCGAAAAGGCGCGCATTCGGCAGTTGTACGCCGAGGGCAAGCTGGGTCGCGACGACCTGCTGGAGGCCGAGTCGCGCGCCTATCACGCGCCCGGCACCTGCACCTTCTACGGCACCGCCAACACCAACCAGATGCTGATGGAACTGATGGGCCTGCACGTCCCCGGCACGGCCTTCATCAACCCCGGCACGCCGCTGCGCGACGCGCTGACCGCCGAGGCCGCACGCCTGGCGGTGCGGCTGGCGCGCGCCGAGCACACGGCACCGCTCGCGGACATCGTGGACGAGCGCGCCATCGTGAACGCTGTCGTCGGCCTGCTCGCCACCGGTGGATCGACCAACCATGCCCTGCACGTGCCGGCCATCGCCGCGGCGGCCGGCATCGTCATCGACTGGGACGATCTTTCCGAGCTGTCGGCCGCGGTGCCCTTGCTCGCCCGGGTGTACCCGAACGGCAGCGCCGACGTGAACCACTTCCAGGCGGCCGGCGGGCCCGGCTTCGTGATCCGCGAGCTGCTGGCGGGTGGGCTGTTGCACCCGGATGTGTCGACGGCCTCGCCGGGCGGGCTTGCCGATTACGCCCGCGTGCCACAGCTGTCCGCCGACGGCGCTCTCGAGTGGCAGCCGGCGCCCCGGCAATCCGGCGACAGCGCCGTGCTGCGGCCGCTGGCCGAGCCGTTCAGCGCCGACGGCGGCATGCGGGTGCTGACCGGCAACCTCGGCCGGGCCGTCGTCAAGGTGTCGGCGGTCAAGCCCGAGCACCGGGTGGTCGAGGCGCCGGCGCGGGTGTTCGACAGCCAGGAGGCCATGCAGGCGGCTTTCAAGCGCGGCGAGCTGGAGCACGATGTCGTCGCCGTGGTGCGCTTCCAGGGTCCACGCGCCAACGGCATGCCGGAGCTGCACAAGCTCACGCCGGCGCTGGGCGTGCTGCAGGACCGCGGGTTCCGTGTGGCGCTGGTTACCGATGGGCGCATGTCGGGCGCGTCGGGCAAGGTGCCGGCGGCCATCCACGTGACGCCCGAATGTGCCGACGGCGGGCCATTGGCCTGCGTGCGCGATGGCGATCTGCTGCGCGTGGATGCCGAACGCGGCCAACTGGTGGCCGTCGTGCCGCAGGCCGACTGGGCTGCGCGCCAGCCGGCCGCGATCGACCTGTCCGCCGCCCAGTGGGGCAGCGGGCGGGATCTGTTCGGCTTCGCACGACAGATGGCGGTGGACGCGGAGCGAGGTGGCGGATTCATCGCCGCGGTACCGCCGCCGATGGTCTCGTCGCCGGCCTTGGCGGAGGTGGCGCCGTGAGCATCATCGACATCCTGCGCCTGGGGCCGGTGATGCCGGTGCTGGTGATTGACACCATCGAGCACGCCGTGCCGCTGGCGCGGGCCCTGGTGGCGGGCGGCATCCGGGTGCTGGAAGTGACGCTGCGCACGCCGGTGGCGTTCGATGCCGTGCGCGCCATCCGCGCCGACGTGCCTGACGCGGTGGTCGGCATGGGCACGCTCGCGCGGGCGCAGGATCTTGTCGCCGCGCGCGAGGCCGGTGCCGCCTTTGGCGTCAGTCCGGGTGCCTATCCCGAGCTGCTGGCGGCGGCACAGCGCAGCGGCCTGCCGCTGCTGCCGGGCACCATGACGCCGTCCGACGTGATGGCCGTGCGCGCGGCGGGCTTCACCGCCTGCAAGCTGTTCCCGGCCGCGCAGGCCGGCGGCGTCGGCATGCTGAAGGCGCTGCACGGGCCGTTCCCGGACCAGCTGTTCTGCCCCACCGGCGGCATCGACGCGGCCAGTGCGCCGGGGTTTCTCGCCCTGCCCAACGTGGCCTGCGTGGGCGGCTCGTGGCTCGCGCCCAAGGCGGCGATGCAGGCCGGAGACTGGGCGGCCATCACGGCGCTGGCGCAGGCGGCGACGGCGCTGCGCGCAATTTAGGGCGGGCTGAAAATTTCGTCGCCGGACGGCATCATCCGGGTTCGGCCTGATCCCGTCTCAAGGAACGATTCCATGGCGCGCTTGCCCACGCTGTACATCCCGCACGGCGGTGGCCCGTGCTTTTTCATGGACTGGAATCCGCCCGATACCTGGGACCGCATGGCGGCCTGGCTGCGCGGGCTGGCGGCCGATATCGGGCAGCACCCGCGCGCCGTGCTGCTGATCTCGGGCCATTGGGAGGAGCCGCGCGTCAGCGTCAACGCGCAGGCCCAGCCGCCGCTGCTGTTCGACTACTACGGCTTTCCGCCGCACACCTACCAACTCAAATACCCGGCGCCGGGCGATCCTGCGCTGGCCGCGCGGGTGCAGGCGCTGCTGGCGGCCGGCGGCGTGCCGACCCGCGCCGAGACCGAACGCGGGCTCGACCACGGCGTGTTCGTGCCGTTTCTGCTGATCTATCCGCAGGCCGACGTGCCGATCGTGCAGCTGTCGTTGCACGAAAGCCTGGACGCGGCGGCGCACCTGGCGCTGGGCGCGCTGCTCGAGCCGCTGCGCGACGAGGGCGTGCTGATCGTCGGCAGCGGCATGAGTTACCACAACATGCGCGGCCTGATGGGCGGCGGCACCCCGGGGCCGGACTCGGAGCGTTTCGACGCCTGGCTCGGCGACGCGTGCAGCGCCGCACCGGCCGAGCGCGCGCGGCTGCTGACGCACTGGGCACAGGCGCCGGCAGCGCGCGCCAGCCACCCGCGCGAGGAGCATCTGCTGCCGCTGATGGTGGCGGCCGGCGCCGCCGGGAGCGATCCCGGCCGGCGGGTGTTTCACGACCGGGTCATGGGCGCCACGGTGTCGGCGTTTGCGTTCGGAGCCTGAGGGTCGCGGCGCGGCATCTCGGGACCGCTTGCAGGCGCGCCCGGCAGCGCGTCGCGCAAAGTGCCATGGAGGGCACTTATTGAGCGTTTGATTTATTGAGTATGCTTGCCCGGCGCGGACGGCGAGCCGGCGATCGGTCGTCACGCTGCGGCGCAGTGGCCGGTGTGCCGCTGCCCCTGCCAGCGGGGTTCACGCCCCGCACCCATTTCCTACCCCATCGATGCCAAGAGGAGAACGATCATGGCCGATCTGACCGATGCGTCCACGAGCAAATACGCTGCCGTCACCGAGGGCAGCCTCAAGGATTTCAAGATTCACTACAACGACGCCGGCCAGGGCGAGGTTGTGATCATGCTGCACGGCGGCGGGCCCGGCGCCACCGGCTGGAGCAACTTCAACCGCAACATCGGCGCGTTCGTGGACGCCGGCTACCGCGTCATCCTGCCGGACTGCCCGGGTTTCGGTAAGTCCGACGAGATCGTGTCCGACGTGCAGCGCGGCCTGCTCAATGCGCACGCGGTCAAGGGTCTGATCGATACGCTGGGCATCAAGAAGGTGCACCTGATCGGCAACTCGATGGGCGGTGCCACGGCCCTGAACTTCGCGCTCGAGTATCCGGACAGTCTGGACCGGCTGATCCTCATGGGGCCGGGGGGGCTTGGGCCGAGCCTGATGCAGCCGAACCCGCAGGAAGGCATCAAGCGGATGATGCGGCTGTACGGCCAGCCGACCTGGGAAAACTTCAACGCCATGCTCGAAGTGTTCGTCTTCGACCAGGCCGCGTTGACCGAGGAGCTGCGCAAGGGTCGCTGGGCCAACATCGAGGGCAACCTGCAGCATCTGAAGAACTTCGTCACCAGCTTCCAGAGCGCGTCGCTGGCCGCCTGGGACGTCAGCCACCGGGTGCCGGCCATCAAGCACCGCACGCTGGTCACCTGGGGTCGTGACGACCGCTTCGTGCCGATCGACCACGGCCTGAAGCTGATCAACCTGCTGCAGGACGCGCAGCTGCACGTGTTCTCGCGCTGCGGGCACTGGGTGCAGTTCGAGCACTCGGCCGCTTTCAACCGCCTGGTGCTGGACTTCCTGAAGAATTGATGAAGTCCTGATCCCAACACGCCGGGCGGTGCGCCGCCCGGCGTCCACCAAGGGCCGCGTCAGATGGCCCCGGTGGCGTCCCGAGGAGGATGCTCATGAACAGCCCAGCGGACCGGAACCCGAGGCCGTTCGCGCCACGCTACCCGCAGCTCGGCACCGGCCCGGTGCCGGTCAGCTCCGCGGTGGATCCGGCGTTCTTCGAGCAGGAACGCGAGCGCATCTTTCGCGGCATGTGGGTGAACCTCATCCTGCGCGAGGAGGATCTGCCGAAGTCCGGCGACTACTTCGTGCGTTATCTCGAGGCGCAGGACGCCTCGATCCTGGTGGTGCGCGGCGACGACGGGCGGCTGCGGGCGTTTCACAACGTGTGCACGCACCGCGGCAACCAGGTGGCCGAGGAGGGCTCAGGCAGTTGCAAGGGATTCCAGTGCAACTTCCACGGCTGGACCTACGACACCCGCGGCCGGCTGGCCTTCGTCACCGACGAGCAGCGCTTTCACAATCTCGACAAGCCAGCCCTTGGCCTGCCGCCGGTGCACCTCGACACCTGGCGCGGCTTCATCTTCGTGAACCTCGCCAAGCGTCCGGCGCAGACGCTCGAGATGGCGATGTCCGAGTTCAATCAGGACCTGAAGCCCTATCCGTTCGAGCGCATGGTGCTGGCCGGGCGCTACCGCTACACGGTGAACGCCAACTGGAAGGTGACCATGAACGCCTTCCAGGAGTCCTACCACGGCGCCTTCGTGCACAAGCTGTCGGTGGGGCAGTGCATCAGCCCGGAGGATCCGTACCTCGCTGTGCAGCGCATCAAGCTGCAGGAAAACGGCAATCAGTCGATTTCGGTGCACCTCGCCCCGCACGAGCCCAGTCCCGCCGAGAAGCTGGCGTTCGGCTTCGGCGCCACCTTCACGCAGGGCGGTGCGGGCGATTCGGCGGCCTTTCCCGGTACCGCGCAGGGGCAGGTACGCGACTGGGGCTTTGACCTCAACATCATTTTTCCGTACTCGCGCATCAATGTCGGTGCCGGCTGGTACTACGTGGACGCCTTCTGGCCGGTGGCGCACGACCGGACCGTCTACGAGCTGGCCTATTACTTCCCGCTGCCGCAGCGGGCGTCGGAAATGATCAGTCAGGAGTACAGCAAGATCGTGCTGCGGGACCTGTCGCGCGAGGATCTGGCCACCAACGAGGCGACGCACCGCTCGCTGCGCTCCGGCGCCATCCGCCAGATGATGCTGTCGGACCAGGAAATCGCCGTGCGGCACCTGTACCACACGGTGGCGGCGCGCTGCGGCAAGGAGCGCGTGGCATGAGCGCGCCGACCACGCTGCCGGCGCCGTTCGGCCATCTGGAGCCGTGGCTGTCGTTCGCCTTGCCCAGCGAGGACGCGCGCATGCGCCGGCGGCTGTCGGCGTCCATGGACGAGTTGACCGGTCTCTATCGCACGCTGGTCGGCGAGATGTCGGCCATCGCGGCCCATTTGGACCAATGGCCGCTGGCCGAGCTGCCGGCTGAGCACAAACCGCTGCTCTATCTGGCGCTGTCGTTCATGGAAGCGGCGATGGCGGTAGAGGCTTTCCACCAGCCAGGACCGCCGCACGCCACCACCGCCGAGAGCATGGTGGTGTACCCGGGGCGGGCAGAGCAGATGCTGAACCCGACCTGAGCCGCGACGGACCGGGTCGGTCCGTTGCAGTCGAGGTCGTGTGGATGCGGGTTGGGTGGTCCTTGCCCGTCGTCGGTTCGCCGATGTTGCGGCCGCCAGTGTGAATGGATGCACCATTCCGGCATGCCCGGCGCCTGACAATGACGCCCCGTCTTCACGCTGTCCGAGAGGTGCGTGCCATGTTGTTCATCACCAATCGTTTCCCGACCCAGACCATCAGAACCCGTGTCGGCCGGTCTTTCGATTTCGATCTCAAGAACAACGCCGGCAGCAATTCGGTCTTCTACTGCCGGCGCCTGGAAAAGGGTCGGTACGAGGAGATCGGCGGCCTCAACCTGATGTCGGAGCTGAAGGCTTCGCCGTACCGCCAGCTGCTGGTGTACCTCCATGGTTTCTCGAACTTGCCGGAGGCGGTGTTCGAAGGCGCGAGTGAGTTCCAGGCGCTGTGCGATGCGCAGAAAAAACACGAATTGCTGGTGCTGCCCGTGGTGTGGCCCTGTGACGATGACCTGGGCATCGTCAAGGATTACTGGGACGACCAGAAGGCGGCGGACGCCAGCGCCTTCGCGCTGGCCCGCGTGCTCGGTCACTTCATGACCTGGCGCGACGATGCGCAGCGCAATCCGCAGGACGATCCCTGCCTCAAGCGCATCAACATGCTGGCGCATTCCATGGGCAACCGGGTGCTGCGCGAGACCTTGCGCGTATGGGCCTACTACGACCTGCCCGGCGGGGTGCCGCTGCTGTTCCGCAACACCTACCTGGTGGCGGCCGACATCGAGAACGAATCCATCCACAAGGGCGAGGCGGGCGAGCTGATCAGCCACGCCTCGCGCAACGTCGTGGTTTATTACGCTTCGGACGATCTCGCATTGCGGGCCAGCAAGGTGTCGAATCTGAAGAACAAGATCGCGTCACGCCGGCTGGGGCACAGCGGGCCGGAGAACATGGAATTGACCCCTGGCAACGTCTACGCCGTGGACTGCGACGACGTGAACACCGCCTACGACCCGCCCAAGGGCCACAGCTATTTCCGCTCCGGCACCACCGCCGGCAAGCCCGGCAAGGTGTTCGACCACATCTGGCAGACCATCATGACCGGCCGCGTGTTTCCGGACGACGAGTTTCGCCGCACCAGCATCATTCGGGGCTGAGCGCTGGCGTCAGGCACGCGAGGCAGGGGTTCCCCATTGGGCTGATGGGGAACCCTTCCGGCCATCAGCGCCGGCGGCCTCAGACGTCGTTCTTCAGCTCGTAGGACTGCAATCCCGGCTTGAACTCGCGCTTCTTGAACGAGGCCAGCGCCGTGCGCACCCAGTCATCGTTGGTCTCGCGCGACAGTTCCCACATCTTGGCCATCTCGTAGTCGATGGCGGCCTCGAAATCCATCCAGCGGACCTTCTCGTAGACCTCCTTGGTCTTGCCGAGCACCGTGCGCCCGAGGCGCGTGAGCATCTTCACCACGCGGTCGGTTTCGGCGTCCAGCTCGGCGAGCGGCACCGACCTGGTGGCGTAGCCCATCTGCTCGGCCTGCTTGCCGGTGAAGGTCTCGCCGGTGAGCGCGTAGTACAGCGCCTTCTTGCGCGCCGGCATGTTGTTGGCGTAGGCCCAGGTGGTGCCGCCGCCGGGGAAGATGCCGAAGTTCACTTCCGACAGGCCCCAGGTGGAGTCCTCGGCCGCGAGCACGATGTCGAGCACGCCGGCCAGTGCCATGCCGCCGCCGAAGCACCAGCCATTCACCTTGCCGATGGTGACCGCCGGGTGGTTCTTCATGCGCGTGAACCAGCCGAACGCATTCTTGTTGATCTCGGCCATCAGGTCCGGCTTGTCGAACGGTTCGAGGAAGCAGCCTTCGAGGTCCATGCCGGCGCAAAACGCGTCGCCGGCGCCGGTGATGACGATGACCTTGACCCGCGCGCGGTCGATTTCGTCCAGCACCTTGACCATCTCGGCGTGCAGGGTGGGACTCATGCAGTTGCGCTTTTCGGGCCGGTTGAAGGTGACGTGGGCGGCGTTGTCGCGGATGTCCAGCAGGACGGTCTGGTAGCTGCTCATGTTTCTCCTCGCGCTTTGTGTATTCGGGCGCCCGCGGGCCGACGGCCACCGGAGCGGCGAGCAATTTAACACTCGTTCAGGTTTGTTCGTGCACCGGCTTGCCTGATGCCGGGGGCGGGTCTATAAGAGGCGCTCGGGCGGCCCCCATCCTGGTCGCCCGCAGCGGCGGAGCAGGGATGGTCCGCGTCTCGGCCACGGAGGGTGACGACACATCACAACCATCCGGAGGAGACCCATGGACCAGACCACCCGCACCCCGACCCACGCCGGCCTGATGGACTTTCGGGCCTGGCTGCACGAGCTCGAACGCACCGGCCACCTGGTGCGCATCAGTGACGAAATCGACCCGCAGACCGAGGCCGGCGCCATCATGCGTCTGGCCAACGAGCGCCAGTCCCCGGCGCAGTGGTTCACGAACTGCAAGGGCGCCATGAAGGGCGCCACGCTGCTGGGTGGGCCATTCGCCACCAAGGAGCGCATCGCCATCGCCTTTGGCCTGCCGCCGGACACGCCGCACTCGGTGGTGACCGACGTGTTCGCCGACGGCCTGCACGGCACGCGCATCAAGCCCGAGATCGTGTCGTCCGGCGTCTGTCAGGAACACGTGCTGCTCGGCGACGACGTCGACCTCGACCTGCTGCCGGTCGCCCGGCTGCACCCGCAGGACGGCGGCCCGTACATCGGCACGCTCAACATCGGCGTGTGCAGGGACTTCGACTCCGAGTGGGTGAACTGGGGCACCTACCGCGGCATGAAGCACGACAAGAAGAGCACCGGCCTGTGGCTGGGGCCGCTGAACCAGGGCGGGCAGATCCTCAGGAAATACCGCGCCGCCGACCGGGTGATGGAGTACGCCATGTTCTTCGGCGGCGACCCCATGCACAACATCGTCGCCTCGGCCAGCGTGCCGCCGGGCGTGTCGGAGGTGGAAGTCGTCGGCGGCATCCGCGGCGAGGCGGTGAAGCTCGTCAAGTGCAAGACGGTGGATCTGTACGTGCCGGCCAACGCCGAGATCGTGCTCGAAGGCACGGTGCGCCCGGGCGACGATCGCGAGGAGGGCCCGTTTGGCGAGTACCCCGGCTATGTGGTGTCCGGCACCAACCCGCGGCCGGTGTTCCGCCTGAGCGCGCTCACCTTCCGCAGCGACCCCATCCTGCCGGCCACCTGCCTGGGCGTGCCGGTGGACGACGCCATGATGTGGGTGCTGGAAGTCGCCGCCAGCGTCAAGGAGGCGCTGCGCGCCAAGGGCGTGCCCATCGTCGACGTGGCGGTGCCGGAGTTCAGCGGCTGCCATGCGGTGGTGGTGTCGACCAGGACGCCGTATGCCGGCATCCCGCAGCTGATCTCGAGCATCAGCTGGGCGGACCGCAACGCCAGCTATTTTCCGTACGTGATCGTGGTGGACGAGGACGTCGACCCGTGGAACCTCGGCGAGGTATTCCACGCCCTGTGCACCAAGTGCAACCCGGTGCGCGACATCCACATCTACCCCGGCCACATCAACAGCCCGCTGACGCCGTACATCGCCGGCAACCCGCTGCGCGAGTTCGGTGCCGGCGGCGGCAACGTGCTGCTGGACTGCACCTGGCCCATCGAGTGGACGGCCGCGCAGCGTCCGCACCGCCTGGCCTTCAGCAATACGTACCCCGAGGCGGTGAAGGAGAAGGTGCTGGCCAACTTCGCCCGCTGGGGCCTGCAGCGCTAGGGAAGCGCTGATTTTTTCAGCGCTTCCCGTCCGGGGCAGGATGCCCCGGCATGAATCAAGCAGGAAGTGCTTGATTCACGGCGCCCGTCGCGGGCGTGTACCGCGCCGGGCGCCGCCTCAGCGCCATGCGCGAATACGCGTCGATGGTGCCCGTGGGGAAGAATTCCGGGTGCGTTTCAGCGAGACAGACCCGTGATCCGGGGCCGTTTCCCACAGCGTCATTGAGGATAGGCGAAGCGGCTGCATACAATCGCCGCCTTTCACGCGTCTTGCCCGCCGCCGCGCACCCATCGCATGAGCCTCCCGCCGCCATCCGCCCAAGCAACCGATCCGCTGGCCGCCGCCCTGGCACAGGTCGAGCAGCGGCAGGTGCGGGCGCTGCTGCCGGCCGGCACGCAAGGCCTCGTGGTGCAGGTCACGCGCCATTGGCCGGCGGTGGATCTCGGTCTTTCGGATCCGCGTGCCTGGTCGGTGGTGATGGGTGGCTCCGGGGAGGCGGATGCCGCCATCCAGCTGCGCGGCGATCCGCTCGCCTGGCCGCTGGCGAGCGACAGCGCCGCGGTGGTGATCCTGCTGCATGCCCTGGAGCGGGTGGCCGATCCGACGCCCGTGCTGGCCGAGGCCGAGCGGGTCCTGATGCCGTTCGGCCGTCTGCTGGTGGCGGGCTTCAACCCCTGGAGCCTGTGCGGCCTGCGCGGCCTCGCCGAGCGCTTTGGCCATCACTCGCGCGACTGGTGGCCGCAGCACCTGCGCTCGGTGGGTGAGCTGCGGCAACTGCTCGGCCGCCTGCCGATGCAGGTGGAGGACGTGACGACGGCGTTCTTCCGGGTGCCGCTCGACCGGCAATGGGTGCTGCGCAACACGCAGCTAATGGAGCGCATCGGCCCGCGCCTGCTGCCGCGCAGCGGCGGTCTGTATTGCCTTGCCGCCAGCAAGCGGCGCTTTGCCGTGCGCCCGCTGCGCCTGCGCTGGCAGCGCCTGCCGGCCTACGTGGCGCCGAGCGCGCGCATTCCGGCCGGCCGGGCGGCGGCGTGAGCCGGCCGGTGGAGATCTATGCCGACGGCGCCTGCCGCGGCAATCCCGGGCCGGGCGGCTGGGGCGTGCTGCTGCGTTACGGCGAGCAGGAACGCGAGCTGTGGGGCGGCGAGCCCGCCACCACCAACAACCGCATGGAGTTGACGGCGGTGATCCGCGCGCTCGAGGTGCTGCAGCGGCCGAGCCGGCTGCACATCGTCACCGACTCGCAGTACGTGCTGCACGGTGTCACCCAGTGGCTGGCTGGCTGGAAGCGCCGTAACTGGCGCACGGCCGATGGCAAGCCGGTGAAGAATCGTGAGCTATGGGAGCGGCTCGACACCCTGCTGGCCGCGCACGAGGCGGAGTGGACCTGGGTGCGCGGCCACACCGGCCACCCCGAGAACGAGCGCGCCGACGCGCTTGCCAACCGCGGCATCGACGAGCTGGGGGCACGCTGATGCGGCAGGTCGTTCTGGACACGGAAACCACAGGCCTGTCGGCGGCCGAAGGCCACCGGGTCATCGAAATCGGCGCGGTGGAGCTGCTCAACCGGCGCCTGACCGGCAAGCACTTCCACCACTACCTGCAGCCGGACCGGGCCATCGACCCCGGTGCCGAGCAGGTGCACGGCATCAGCAACGAGTTCCTGGCCGACAAGCCGCGCTTTGCCGATGTGGCCGCGCAGTTCGTGGAGTTCATTGCCGGCGCCGAGCTCATCATCCACAACGCGCCCTTCGACGTCGGCTTCCTGAACGCCGAGCTGGCGCGCCTGGGCGCCGAGGCCGGCAGCATCGAGGCGCGGTGCGACGTGCTCGACACGCTCGCCCTGGCGCGGCGTCTGCACCCCGGCCAGCGCAACACGCTGGATGCACTGTGCAAGCGCTACGGCGTGGACAACTCCGGGCGCAGCCTGCACGGCGCGCTGCTGGATGCACAAATCCTGGCCGACGTGTACCTGGTCATGACCGGCGGGCAGGTCACGCTGCTGCTGGGCGACGACGCGGCCGCGGACGGCAGCGCGCTTGACGCGGCTCCGATCCGGGTGCGCGCCGACCGTCCGCCGCTGCGCATGATCGCACCGACGGCCGACGAACTGGCCGCGCACCTGGTGCGCCTGAAAGCCATCGACAAGGCCAGCGGTGGGCGCTGCCTGTGGCCGCCGGCCGACGGCGAATCCTGACCGGTCGGCAGGTAAACTTCGCGCCGGAAATTCCGATCAACCAACACCCCGAACAGGTAGATCCATGAGCAAGGCCTTCTCGATTCGAGTGCAGCAATCCGGCGCCGAGTATTCCTGCGCCGCGGACGATACGGTGCTGCGCGCCGGCCTGCGGGCGGGTCTGGGTCTGTCGTACGAGTGCAACGTCGGCAGCTGCGGCACCTGCAAGTTCGAGGTGGTGGAAGGCGAGGTGCGCAGCCTGTGGGAGGAGGCGCCGGGCCTGAACCCGCGCGACCGCCAGCGTGGCCGGCTGCTCGGCTGCCAGTGCGTGCCGATGAGCGACTGCGTGATCAAGCCGATGATGATGGACGATCAGTTCATCCCCACGGACACGCCGCGGCGCTTCGACGGCGAGCTGGTCGCCATCCGCGACCTGACGCACGACATTCGCGAGTTCGTGTTCAAGGACGGCCAGGCGGCCGGCTTTCGGCCCGGCCAGTACGCGTTGCTGCACCTGCCGGGTGTGCAGGGACCGCGCGCGTACTCCATGTCCAACATCCGCAATGTCGACGGGCGCTGGGAATTCATCATCCGCAAGGTGCCGAACGGCGCCGGCACGGCGGCGCTGTTCGAGCTGAAAGTCGGCGACCGCATCGAGATTGACGGCCCGTACGGTCTGGCCTACCTGCGCACCGAGGTCAAGCGCACGGTGGTGTGCATCGGTGGCGGTTCGGGCCTGGCGCCGATGCTGTCGATCGCCCGTGGCCTGGTGGCCGAGCCCGGCATGCAGGACGTGAACCTGAAGTTCTTCTACGGTGCTCGCGCCCCGCGCGACCTGTGCGGCGAGGAGGAGCTGAAGGCGCTGCCGGGCTTCGGCGACCGCATCCAGTTCCTGCCGGCGCTGTCCGATCTGGACGCGGCCAAGGCAGACGGCTGGACCGGCCTCACCGGCTTCATCCACGAGCAGGTGAAGGCGACCATCCCGGCCGATCAGTTGCAGGAGTGCGAGTTCTACACCTGCGGCCCGCCGGTGATGATCAACGCCGTCATGCAGATGCTGGGCGGCGAGCTCAAGGTTCCGCCGGACCGCGTGCACTACGACAGTTTCGTTTGAGGGCTAGCCCGCTCGCGGCCGCGCCTGGGCCTGCGCGCGCGGCCGCAGGCGCTCCAGCAGGGCCTCGCAGGCATCAAGGCGCCCCTGCACCGTGTCGGTGTGCACGGTCGCGACCAGTTTGCTGCGCCCATCGAAGCGGTACACCCTGGGTTCGCTGCGGATCAGCGTCAGCAGCGCCTCGACGTCGATGGCCGGCTGCTCGGCGAAGCCGATGGTGAAGCCGTGCTCACCGCCGCTGATGGCGGTGACGCCGAGCGCGCGCGCCAGCACGCGCAGCCGCGCCTGGGCGAACAGCAGCCCGGCCTGCGCCGGCAGCGAGCCGAAGCGGTCCACCAGCTCCACCTGCAAGTCCTCGATGGCCGGCAGATCGGCCGCCCCGGCGACGCGCTTGTACAGCACCAGCCGCTGGTGCACGTCGGACACGTAGTCGTTCGGCAGCAGCGCCGCGCCGCCGAGCTTGATGTCGAGCTCGTGGTGCACGGCGGCGTCGAAGTCCGGCGTGCGCCCGGCGCGGATGTCGCGCACGGCGCGTTCCAGCAGCTCGTTGAACAGCGTGAAGCCGATTTCCTGGATATGGCCGGTCTGCTCGTCGCCCAGCAGCTCGCCGGCGCCGCGGATTTCCATGTCGTGGCTGGCGAGCGTGAAGCCGATGCCGAGCTCGCCCAGCGACTCGATGGCTTCCAGACGCTTGAGCGCGTCGCCCTTGAGCGCCTCGCGGCTCGGCACCATCAGGTACGCATACGCCTGGTGGTGCGAGCGCCCGACCCGTCCGCGCAGCTGGTGCAGCTGCGCGAGGCCGAGGTTGTCGGCGCGGTCGATGATGATGGTGTTGGCGGTCGGCACGTCGATGCCGCTCTCGACGATGGTGGTGCACACCAGCAGGTTGAAGCGGCGGTGGTGGAAGTCGGCCATGATGCGTTCGAGCTCGCGCTCGGGCATCTGGCCGTGCGCCACGCGCAGCGCCGCTTCCGGCAGCAGCTGGCGCAGGTCGTGCGCCACGCGCTCGATGGTCTCGACCTTGTTGTGCAGGAAGTACACCTGCCCGCCGCGCTTGAACTCGCGCAGGCACGCCTCGCGCACCAGCTCGCCGTCGTAGGGCCGCACGAAGGTCTTGACCGCCATGCGCCGCGGCGGCGGCGTGGCGATGATGGACAGATCGCGCAGGCCCGACATGGCGAGGCTCAGCGTGCGCGGGATGGGCGTGGCGGTGAGCGTCAGCACGTCCACCTCGGCGCGCAGCGCCTTGAAGGCCTCCTTCTGCTTGACGCCGAAGCGGTGCTCCTCGTCGATGATCAGGAGGCCCAGGCGCTGGAACGCGACGTCCTTTTGCAGCAGGCGATGGGTGCCGATGACGATGTCGACCTGCCCCGCGGCCACCTGCGCCAGGATCTGCTGCTGCTCGGCCTTCGATTCGAAGCGCGTCAGCGCCGCCACGCGCAGCGGCCAGTCGGCCAGGCGGTTGCGGAAGGTCTCGGCGTGCTGCTGGGCGAGCAGCGTGGTCGGCACCAGCACGGCCACCTGCTGCCCGGCGTGCGCCGCGACGAATGCGGCACGCACGGCGACTTCGGTCTTGCCGAAACCGACATCGCCGCACACCACGCGGTCCATGGGTTTCTCGGCGGCGAGATCGCCCAGCACCTCGGCGATGGCGCGCGCCTGATCGGGCGTTTCCTCGAACGGAAAACTGGCCGCGAAACGCGCGTAGTCGTCCGGCAGCGGGATGGCGTGCCCGCCGCGGGCGGCGCGCTTGGCGTAGATGGCCAGCAGCTCGGCGGCGGCGTCGCGCACCTGCTCGCGCGCCTTGCGTTGCGCGCGCTGCCAGTCGCCGCTGCCGAGCTTGTGCAGCGGCGCGTGCGTGGCGTCGGCGCCGGTGTAGCGGTGCACCAGTTCGAGGCTGCCGACCGGCACGTAAATCTTGGCCCGCTCGGCGTATTCGAGCGCCAGGTACTCGCCGGCGCTGCCGCCGACGTCGAGCGTTTCGAGCCCCAGATACCGCCCGACGCCATGCTCGATGTGCACCACCGGATCGCCCGGCGCGAGCTCGGTGAGGTTGCGGATCACCGCCTCGGGATCGGTCTCGCGCCGCTCGCGCCGGCGCTGCTGCACCACGTGCTCGCCGTAGATCTGGCTCTCGGCGACGATGGCGATGCCGGCCCCCGGCAGCAGCAGGCCGTCGTCCACCGGCGCCACGGCGATCGCCAGACGCGCGTCCGTGGCCAGAAACTGCGGCCAGTCGTCCAGCACCTGCACGCCGATGCGCTGTCGGGCCAGCATCTCGCGCAGCGTCTCGCGCCGGCCAAGGCTCTCGGCGGCGATCAGCGTGCGCCCGGCAAAGCCGGCGACGAAGTCCTCCAGCGCCGCCAGCGGCCGGGCGGCGCGGCTGTCGACCGGCAGCGCCGGCGCGGCGGCCACTGGCAGCGCGTGCTCGTCCGGCGATTGCCGCAGCGCCACCTGCGCAAAACGCTTGATGGCGGCGAACACCGCGCCCGGTTCCAGATACAGCTCGCCGGGTGGCAGGGGCGGGTAGTCGCGCGCGATCTCCCGCGCGCCGAAACGCTCGCGCACCGTGGCCCAAAAGGCGTCGCCCGCCGCCGGGCAGCCTTCCTGCCAGGCGATCAGCGTGCCGGGCGGCAGGTAGTCGAACAGCGTGGCGGTGGCGTCGAAAAACAGCGGCAGGTAGAACTCGATGCCGGCCGGCGGACGCCCGGCCTGCAGCTCCCGGTACAGCGTCGAGCGCGCCGGGTTGGCCTCGAACACCTGCATGTAGCGCTGGTAGAAACACTCGATGGCCGCCGTGTTGAGCGGAAACTCGCGCCCGGGCAGCAGGTCGATGCCGGGCAGGCTCTCCTGCGAGCGCTGGCTGTCCGGGTCGAAGCGGCGGATGGAATCGACCTCGTCGTCGAACAGCTCCACCCGAAACGGCGCGTCGCTGCCCATCGGGAACAGGTCCAGCAGCCCGCCGCGCACCGCGAACTCGCCGTGTTCCATCACCTGGTTGACGGCGGTATAGCCGGCGCGGACGAGGCGCTCGCGCATGTCGGCGAGGTTCAGGCGCTCGCCGCGCGCCAGGTGCAGGCTGTAGGCATCCAGATACGTCTGCGGCGGCAGGCGCTGCATCAGCGTCGCCATCGGCACGATCAGCACGCCGCGCTCGAGCCGCGGCAGGCGGTGCAGCGCCGCCAGACGCTCGGAGACGAGGTCCTGATGCGGCGAGAAGGCGTCGTAGGGCAGGGTTTCCCAGTCCGGGAAGCTCAGCACCGGCAGCGCGCCGCCGGCGAAGAACGGAATCTCGCGCTCGAGCCGCTCGGCGGCCGGCGTGTCGGCGGCCACCACCAGCAGCGGACCCGGTGCGGCCAGCGCGGCTTCGGCCAGAGCGAGCGCCTGACTGGCGCCGGCAAGGCCGGTCCAGTCGAGTCGCTCGCCGGGTCGGGGCGGCCGCGGTGGGTCCAGCAGGGCAGGGGGGGCGGCGGTCCGGGCGGTGTTCATGCGGGCGCTATTATAGGCAGCGTCGTTTGAGCCCCGGTTTTGCTAAATGCCCGTCACCCCGCGTCAGGCCGCCTATTTGCACGCTCTGGGCGTGACGCGTTACGAGCGGCGGGACGTGCCGGAGACAGCGCCGGCAACGGCGATTGCCGAAGCGGTCGAATCCGAACCCCCCCTGGCTGCGCCGGCCCCACCGCAGGTTCGCGACGCGCCTTCTGTCAAGCCGCCGGCGATGCCTGCCGTGGCGCCGCCGGCCCAGCCCGCTGCCACCGACCCCGCCGCCGCCTGGTCCGTGCTCACCGCGCAGATCGCCGCCTGCACCGCCTGTGGCCTCAGCCGCACGCGCACGCACACCGTGCCCGGCGTGGGCGACCGCCGGGCCGACTGGCTGATCATCGGCGAGGCGCCGGGCGCGGAAGAGGACGCCCGCGGCGAGCCCTTTGTCGGCCGCGCCGGCAAGCTGCTCGACGCCATGCTGCGGGCGGTGGGTCTGGACCGCAGCCGGGGCGTCTACATCACCAACATCGTCAAGTGCCGGCCGCCCAACAACCGCGACCCGGCACCGGACGAAGCCGCCGCCTGCGCGGGTTTTCTCGAGCGGCAGATCGCGTTGATCAATCCGAAGCTCATCCTCGCCGTCGGCAAGGTGGCGGCGCACAACTTGCTCGGCAGCGAGGAGCCCATCGGCCGCCTGCGCGGCCAGGTGTGGCACTGGCGTGGCACCGATCTGCCCGTCGTGGCGACTTATCACCCGGCCTATCTGCTGCGCTCGCCGGTGGAAAAACGCAAGGCCTGGGACGACCTGTGCCTGGCGCAGGACGTCTATCGTCAGCGCAGCGGAACCGGCGCCTGATGGCCGCGCGCCTGCCCGATCCGGCCGGCGGCGTGATCGCGCTGCGCGCCATGGCGCCCGCCGACGTGCCGGCCGTGGCGGTCATCGAACACGCGGTCTATCCGGCGCCGCAGGCCTGGTCGGAGGGCATTTTTCGCGACTGCCTGCGCGTCGGCTATCTGTGCCGAGTGCTGGAGGTGGACGGCGCGCTGGCCGGCTACGGCATCCTGTCGATCGCCGCCGGCGAGGCGCATCTGCTGAATGTGTGCGTCGCGCCGGCCGCCCAGGGGCGCGGGCTCGGCCGCCAGCTGGTCGATCATTTCCTCGATCTCGCCGACCGCTACAAGGCGCACACGGTGTATCTGGAAGTGCGGCCGTCCAACACGGTGGCGCGGGCGCTTTACAAATCGCTTGGGTTCCGGCGCATCGGCGTGCGAAAATCCTATTACCCGGCGGCGCCCGGCGAGGCGCGTGAAGACGCCCTGCAGCTCGCCCGGGACATTGCCTGAGCGCCGCGCCGTCCCCATCTACCGCTCATCCTTCCGTTTGCTGGCGACCGCGTCGCCGGTGTTGATCCCTGCATGACCGAACTCAACCGCGAGGTCGCCGCCCGGCGCACCTTCGCCATCATTTCGCATCCCGACGCGGGCAAGACCACGCTCACGGAAAAGCTGCTGCTGTACGGCGGCGCCATCCAGCTGGCCGGCACCGTCAAGGGGCGCAAGGCGGCGCGCCACGCCACCTCGGACTGGATGGCGCTGGAAAAGGAGCGCGGCATCTCGGTGACCTCGTCCGTGATGCAGTTCCCGTACCGGGACTGCGTGATGAACCTGCTGGACACGCCCGGCCACGCCGACTTCTCGGAAGACACCTACCGCACGCTGACGGCGGTCGACTCGTGCCTGATGGTGATCGACGCCGCACGCGGCGTGGAGGAACGCACCATCAAGCTGATGGAGGTGTGCCGCCTGCGCGACACGCCGATCATCACCTTCGTCAACAAGCTGGACCGCGAGGGCCGCGAGCCGGTCGAGCTGCTGGACGAAATCGAGTCCGTGCTCGGCGTCGCCTGCGCGCCGGTGAGCTGGCCGATCGGCATGGGTCAGCGCCTGAAGGGCATCGTCGATCTGGTCGGCGGCCGCGTGCGGCTGTTCGTCGGCGCCCGTCACGGCGAGCGGGCGGATGCCGGCGCGGTGCTGGACAGTCTCGACGACCCGCGCCTGCTCGAGCACCTGGACGCGCCCGATCTGGCGGCGCTCCGGGACGAGATCGAGCTGGTGCAAGGCGCCTGCGCGCCGTTCGATCTGGACCTTTACCGCGCCGGGCGGCAGACGCCGGTGTTCTTCGGCTCCGCCATCCACAACTTCGGCGTGCAGGAACTGCTGGACGCCGTGGTGGCCTACGCGCCGCCGCCGGCTGCCCGTGCGGCGCAGGAACGCACCGTGGCGCCGGACGAGCCGGCGTTCACCGGTTTCGTGTTCAAGATCCAGGCGAACATGGACCCGCAGCATCGCGACCGGGTGGCGTTCTTTCGCGTCTGTTCGGGCGCCTACGAGCGCGGCATCCGCGTGCGCCACGTGCGCATCGGCCGCGACCAGCAGCTGGCGAACGCCATCACCTTCATGGCCGGCGAGCGCGAGGGCGCCGAACGCGCCGTGGCCGGCGACATCATCGGCATCCACAACCACGGCACGGTGCGCATCGGCGACACCTTCACGCAGGGCGAGAGCCTGCGCTACACCGGCATCCCGGACTTCGCCCCGGAGCTGTTCCGCCGCGCCCAGCTGCGCGACCCGCTCCGCCTCAAGGCGCTGCTCAAGGGCCTGGAGCAGCTGTCTGAGGAAGGCGCCACGCAGCTGTTTCGCCCGCTCGGCAACAACGACCTCATCCTGGGCGCGGTGGGCGTGCTGCAGTTCGAGGTGGCGGCGTATCGCCTGAAACACGAGTACGGCGTCGAGGCCAGCTTCGAGCCGGTCAACGTCGTCACCTGCCGCTGGGTGCACGGTGACGACCCGAAGAAGCTCGACGAATTCCAGCGCCGCGCCGAGGCCAACCTGGCGCGCGACGGCAACGGCGAGCTGGTGTACCTGGCGCCGACGCGCGTGAACCTCAACCTCACCGTGGAGCGCTGGCCGGACTTGCGCTTCCTGGCCACGCGCGAGCATTGAATGGGTGTCGTTTGCTGACCTGATCCGTGGGAGGCCCGCCCTCGGGCCGAATTTCCGGTGCCTGCCACCTTCGCGGCGGGGGCGCCGCTCCCACGACACCCTGCGGTTGGGTGTGGGAGGCCCGCCCCCGGGCCGAATGCCCAGCGCAACCATTTCGCGGCGAGGGCGCCGCTCCCACGGCCAAAGCGAGGCGTGGGAGGCCCGCCCCCGGGCCGAATGTCCAGCGCACCATTTCGCGGCGAGGGCGCCGCTCCTGCAGCCTGTTTTCATACGCGATTCGGCCGCTCTTCCCGCCGATGCACTTGCGCCGTTGGCCCATACTCTGTGCCGGCGCCGCCCCGTTTTCCCCGACTGGTACACACCATGAGCACCGAACCGGCCGCCGAGCCGACCTTTGCCGACCTCGACCTGCCGCCCGCCCTTCAGCAGGCGGTGGCGGAGCTCGGCTACGAGACGCCGTCGCCGATCCAGGCGCGCATCATTCCGCACCTGCTGGCCGGCCGCGACGTGCTCGGCCAGGCGCAGACCGGCACCGGCAAGACGGCGGCGTTTGCGCTGCCGCTGCTCGCGCGCATCGACCCCAGCAATCCCGCCACGCAGGTGCTGGTGCTGGCGCCGACGCGCGAGCTGGCGCTGCAGGTGGCGGAGGCTTTTGGCCGCTACGGCGCGCATCTGCCGGGCGTGCGCGCGCTGGCCGTGTACGGCGGGCAGGGCTATCGCGAGCAGCTGCAGGGCCTGCGGCGCGGCGCGCACATCGTGGTCGGCACCCCGGGGCGGGTGATGGATCACATGAACCGCGGCGCGCTGAACCTGTCCGGCCTGCGCGCGCTGGTGCTGGACGAGGCCGACGAGATGCTGCGCATGGGCTTCATCGACGCGGTCGAGTGGATCCTGTCCGAGACGCCGGCCGAGCGGCAACTGGCGCTGTTCTCGGCCACGCTGCCGGCGCCCATCAAGCGCATCGCCCAGCAGCATCTGCGCGACGCGGCCGAGGTGTCGATCAAGGTCCGCACCACCACCGCCGAGACCATCCGCCAGCGGGTGTGGATCGTGTCCGGGGGGCTGTCCAAGCGCGAGGCGCTGACGCGCATCCTGGAGACCACGCCGCACGAGGGCGTGCTGATCTTCGTGCGCACCAAGATCGAAACGCAGGAGCTGGCCGATTACCTGAACGCCCAGGGCTTCGCCACCGCGCCGCTGTCGGGTGACATTCCGCAGACGCTGCGCGAGCACACGGTCAATCGTCTCAAGTCGGGGCAGATCGATCTGGTGGTCGCCACGGACGTGGCGGCTCGTGGGTTGGACGTCGAGCGCATCAGCCACGTCATCAACTACGACATCCCCTACGACACCGAAGCCTACGTGCACCGCATCGGCCGCACCGGCCGCGCCGGGCGCAGCGGCGAGGCGATCCTGTTCGCCATGCCGCGCGAGCAGCGCATGCTGCAGGCCATCGAGCGCGCCACCCGCCAGCGCATCGAGGAGATGACCCTGCCGGGCGTGGACGAGGTCAACCGGGCGCGCGTCGGGCGCTTCATGGGCCGCATCGACCAGGCGCTCGCCGCCCCCGAGCAGGCCGACGCGGTGGCGCAGTTCCGTCAGCTCATCGAGGCCCACGCGCAGGAAAACTCGCTCACCATCCTCGACATCGCCGCCGCGCTGGCGGCGGAACTGCAGGGCAGCGAGCCGCTGCTGCTGCCGCCGGACCGCCTGCAGCCGAAGCCTTTCAAGCCGAAGACCGAGCGTCCCGCGCGCTTTGGTGGGGAAGAACGCCGCCCGCCGTTCGGCCGCGACGAGCGCGGTCCGCGCTTCGGCGATGAAGAGCGCCGCCCGCGTTTCGAGGGCGAAGGCCGCCGTCCGCCCTTTGGCGACGACGCCCGGCGCCCGCCGCGCGGCGCCGCCGGCGATGAGAATCTGGAAACCTACCGCGTGGAAGTCGGCCACGCCCACAACGTGAAGCCGTCCAACCTGGTCGGCGCCATCGCCAACGAAACCGGCCTCGACAGCAAGTTCATCGGCCGCATCGAGATCTACGACGACCACAGCACCGTCGACCTGCCCAAGGGCATGCCGAAGGATCTGCTGGCCATCCTGAAACGCACCCGAGTGGCGGGTCAGCCGCTGGCGATTCACCGCGCCGACGATCCTGCGCCGAGACACGAACCGCGTGGCGCCCCGCGCCCGCGTCCGCCGTCGCGCACGGCGGACGGAACGCGCCCAGCGAAGCCGCGACCGACCGGCAAAGGGCCATTCGCGCCCCGCCAGGACGAAAGCCGGGCGTCCAAGCCGAAAGCCAAGACGGGGTACCCGAAGCGCAAGGTGGACTAGCGCCCGGTTCTGGCAGTTCCCGGACGCTGTTCCCGGCTCGGTGGTCGCGTCCTGCAACCGAGCTGCCGCACTGCTTGCGCGGTCCTGCCGCGGACGTACGCCGCCCCCGATTCGTTCCTCGCGGCGGATGTGGCGGTCTGCTGCTCTTTAGAGGTGCGCTCGATCCCGAAAGCGTGCGTTCGGGGCGGCGGGCGTGCGGTGTCGCTGCCTGTCCGGCCGCGTGCCAGGTCAATCCAGCCTGGGTCGATTGGTGGCGAGATGCCGGCCGCCGTCCAGCGGCAGCACGGTGCCGGTGATCCAGCGGCTCATGGGCGAGGCGAAGAACAGCACGGCGTCGGCCACGTCGTCCGGCTTGCCGTTGCGCCCGAGCGGATGCAGGTTGGCGAAGGTGGTCAGAAAGCCGGCCTGTTTTTCGGGCGGGACGGCGCCCTCGAGGAGGTCGGTTTCCTCCACCACGCCGGGGCAGATGACGTTGACGCGGATGCCGTGGGCGGCTTCTTCCATCGCCAGCACCTGCGAGATGTGTCGCAGCGCCCGCTTGGCCGCGCCGTAGGCCGCCGCGCCGGGAAAGGCGTGCTCGCCGGCTATGGAGGCGATGTTGACGATGCTGCCGCCGGCGCCGCGCATGGCGGGCAGCACCGCCGTCATGAGCCGGCGCGGCCCCCAGCAGTTGACGTCCATCAGCATCTGCCAGTGCGCCTCGTCGGCCTGCTGGAAGGGCGCAAAGCGCATGACGCCGGCGTTGTTGACCAGGATGTCGATGCGGCCCTGGCCGAATTCGGTCGCGGCGGCCGCCAGCGCCTGCACCTGCTCGGGCGCGGTGACGTCGGTCGGCATCACCAGCGTGCGGTCGCCGAGCAGGGCGGCGGTTTCGGCCAGCTTGTCGCGCCGGCGGCCGGCCAGCACCACGCGGGCACCGCGCGCGTGCAGGGTTTTGGCGATGGCGCGGCCGATGCCGGTGCCGGCGCCGGTGACGATGGCGGTCGTGTCGTGCAGCATGGTGGGGCTCCGCTATCCGCAGCAGGGGCGATGTCAGGTTTCCCGCCGCGGCGCCGTCAACGCCGCCGCGGCGAACGCCGGACCGTTATTGGGCGTCGCCTTTCCAGCCCTTGCCGTGCGATTCCATGGAATGGTCCGGGTTCCGGTGGTCCATGCCGTGGTTCGGCGCGTGGGTGGTTTTCTTGCCGGGCGCCTGGGAATGCGTCCGCGCCGCATCGGATTGCCGCTCCGTCGCTCGATCCAGGCTGCGATCCGCGTCGTCGAGCGACTGGCGGTTGCTGCTGGCGGGTGGCGCGGTGTCATGCGGCTTGGCATGGCCGCCGTGTTCGGCTGCGCCGGCAACGCCGGTGACCGCCAGCAGCGCGGCGGCGACAGAAACGAGCTTCCAGCTCCGGGTCATGGTGTGCTCCTGAAGAAGACGATGCCGGGCGGCACCGCGCCGCCCGGCGATCGCTTGGACTGCGCCGGGCGGGGGCAGTTCGCCAGCGGTCACAACGGCGACCCGCCGGCCGGCCGGCGGGCGGAGGATGGCACATCGCTGCCCTGCGCAGCTGCCGGTGTGTCCACCGTTTCGGGGCATTCGAACACCGCGCCCAGCGCCTGGTCCACGTCGTCCAGCCAGACGAACTCCAGCTGCTCGCGGGCGCTCGCCGGGATGTCGTCGTAGTCCTTCCGGTTGCGGGCCGGCAGCATCACCCGGCGGATGCCGGCGCGGTGCGCCGCGACCACTTTTTCCTTGATGCCGCCGACCGGCAGCACCAGGCCGCGCAGGCTGATCTCGCCGGTCATGGCGGTGTCGGCGCGCACGCAGCGGTTGGTGTGAAGCGAGGCCAGCGCCACGAACATGGCGACACCCGCCGAGGGTCCGTCCTTGGGGATGGCGCCGGCCGGTACGTGCACGTGGATGTCGTGCTTGTCGAACGAGGCGGGGTCGATGCCGAAGCGCCCGGCGCGGCTCTTGAGCAGCGACAGTGCCGCCTGCACGCTTTCCTTCATCACCTCGCCGAGCTGGCCGGTCAGGATGAGCTTGCCGTTGCCCGGCGAGCGGCTGGCCTCGATGAACAGGATGTCGCCGCCGACCGGCGTCCAGGCCAGGCCCGTGGCCACGCCCGGCAGGGCGGTGCGCATGGCGAGCTCCGAGTCGAACTTGCGTGCGCCGAGGATGGCCGGCACGTCGTCGGCGTCGATGCGGTGCGGGCCGGTCTCGCCCTGCGCCACGCGCACCGCCACGTGCCGCAGCACCGCGCCGATCTCGCGCTCGAGGTTGCGGCAGCCGGCCTCGCGCGTGTAGCCGTCGATGAGGGTCCGCACCGCCTCGTCGGTGATCTCGACCTGCCCGGCGGTGAGGCCGCAGGCCTTCAGCTGGCGGTCGATCAGATACCGGCGGGCGATCTCGAGCTTGTCCTCCTGCGTGTAGCCGGGCAGCTCGATCACCTCCATGCGGTCGCGCAGCGGGCCCGGAATGCTGTCGAGCACATTGGCGGTGCCGATGAACATGACCTTCGACAGGTCGAGCGACACCGCCAGGTAGTTGTCGCGAAAGGTGTGGTTCTGCTCGGGGTCCAGCACTTCCAGCAGCGCCGCCGAGGGGTCGCCGTGGAAGCCCTGGCCGAGCTTGTCCATCTCGTCCAGCATCAGCACCGGGTTTCGCGTGCCGGCCTTGCGGATGGCCTGCACGATGTTGCCGGGCAGGGCGCCGATGTAGGTGCGCCGGTGGCCGCGGATCTCCGCCTCGTCGTGCACGCCGCCCAGCGACACGCGCACGAATTGCCGGCCCATGGCGCGGGCGATGCTCTGCCCGAGCGAGGTCTTGCCGACGCCCGGCGGGCCGACGAAGCACAGGATGGGGCTCTTGCCCTGAGGCGCGAGCTTGCGCACGGCCAGGTGCTCCAGGATGCGCCGCTTGATCTTGTCAAGCCCCCAGTGGTCCTCGTCCAACACGGCGCGGGCGGCCGGGATGTCCAGCGTGTCGGTGCTCGCCTTGCTCCACGGCAGCTCGGTCAGCCAGTCGAGGTAGGTGCGCAGCATCGGGTACTCGCCGGACGCTTCCGGCATGCGCTCGAGGCGCTTGAGTTCCTTGCGCGCGTGCTGCTCGACCTCGTCCGGCATGCCGGCCTTGGCGATGGCCTCGGCGATCTCCTCGACCTCGGCCGCCTGGTCGCCGGCTTCGCCGAGCTCCTTCTGGATGGTCCGCAGCTGCTCGCGCAGCACGAACTCGCGCTGGCGTTCGTCGAGCTTCTCGCGCGTCTGCTGCGAGATGTCGCGCTGGATCTTGAGCACCTCGATGCGTCGCGCCAGCAGTTCGGCCACGCGATCGAGCCGCCGCGGCAGGTCGGCGAGTTCCAGAATTTCCTGCTTTTCCTCGGGCTTGAGGTCCATGTAGCTGACGATGAGGTCCGCCAGCGCCGAGCCGGTGGGCGTGGAGCGGATGGCCTGCACCAGCTCGGCCGGCGTCTGCGGCAGCAGTTCAAGGGCGCTCAGCGCCTGCTCGCGCAGGGTCAGCGTGCGCGCCTCGAGTTCGACGCCGCCTTCGTCCGCCACCGGCAGCCGCTCGACCCGCGCCAGCAGGTAGGGGTGGCCAGGAATGAAGTCGAGCACCCGGAAGCGCTCCTCGCCCTGACAGACCAGGTGGTGCGCGCCGTCCTGGGCGGAGATGAAGCGCAGCACGCTGGCGACGGTGCCGACGCGGTACAGCTCATCCGGGCCGGGGTCGTCGACGCTCGCGTCCTTCTGTAGCAAGAGACCGATCGGACGATCGCTGCGCACGGCTTCCTGCGCCGCCTCCACGGAACCCTTGCGGCCGACGGTGAGCGGCATCACCACGCCCGGAAACAGCACCAGATTGCGCACCGGCAGGATCAGCAGCACGTCGTCGCCGACTGTGCTGGCGGCCGGTACCGGGACTTCGGGGGCGGGGGTGTTCATGCTTGTTCTCCGGTCAGGGAATCGACCCGGTGCAGCACCAGCGTCAGGCAGCCGTGGGCGAGTTCGAGGTGGCCGATCTGGTACACGCCGGCCGGCAGCAGCAGGCGGCGTTCGAAGCGCCCGCGCGGGATTTCGAGGCGCTGCACCTGATGGCCGCGCAGCGCCTGCGGCAGGCGCCGTTCGCCGGCGATGACCAGCGCTCCGCCATCGATGCCGACCTCGAGCCGCTCGCTGGTGACGCCGGGCAGGGCGGCCATGATCACCAGCTCGTTGCCGGCGACGTACAGATCGACCGGCGGCTGCCAGGCGCGCGCGCCGCGCCGGCCGGGTGGGTCGAAGAACTGCCGTTGCAGGCGCTCGGCCTGGTCGAGCAGGGAGCAGGCCTCGGCCCACATCCAGCGTTCGAGGTCACGCGTTGGCATGGCGATCCTCCATGCGGTTGTCGGGTGCGGGTCGGCGGGCGCTGGCGAGGCTTGCGACCAGCGCCGGCGGCAGGTCGAGCTCCACCGCCACCGGCAGGTGGTCCGACATCGGGTGCTCGAGCACGCCGGAGCGGTGCACCCGGAGCGCGGGTGACACCAGCACGTGGTCGAGGTTACGCCGGGGCCGCCACGACGGGTAGCTGTGGCCTTCCACATCGGCCACGCGCAGGCCGGCATGTATCAGCCCGGAATGTCGTTGCAGCGGCCACGCCGGGCAGTTCATGTCGCCGAGCAGGACGAGGTCCTTGCAGTGCATGGCGAGCCGCGCCAGATAGCGCAGCTGCCGGTCGCGCGAGCGCTTGCCGAGCGACAGGTGCACCGCCAGCACGTGCAGTGGACGTTCGGTGCTGCCGAAGCTCATCAGCAGCGCGCCGCGGCCGGGCAGAAAACCCGGCAGGCGGCACTCGCGGATGCCGGTCGGTGGCAGGCGGCTCAGGATGGCGATGCCGTGGCGCGCCAGCGCGCCGTAGTTGCGGTTGACCTGCAGATGCCAGTTCGGAAAGCCGGCCCGGTCGGCCAGATACTGCGCCTGGTTCAGGAAGGCGCCGCGGTAGGAGCCGGCGTCGATTTCCTGCAGCGCCACGATGTCGTAGTCGCGCAGCACGCCGGCGATCTGGTCGAGGTTCTCCTGACGCCCGCCGTAGGGCAGCAGGTGGCGCCAGCCGCGCGTCAGGTACTGGCGGTAACGGCCGGTGTCGATGCCGACCTGGATGTTGTAGGTCAGGACCCGCAGGCGGTTTTCGGCGTGGTGCATCGGTATGTTGGTGTGGGCCGGGAACGGTGGCGCCGTGGTTATGGAAATGGGGACGGTCGGCCAAAAGACAAGCGCCCGAGCTTGGACCGCCGGGCGGGTCGTGCGTCGTGCGGGCGGCGCTTTGCTACCGATGCTCCCGGGCCGAAACGACCGGCGTCGCCCCGCGGCAGGCGCCTGCCTGCACGGCGATCGGCATGCCCTGATCGAACCTACAATCGACGCCCTTGCCGCGCCGGGATCACGTTTGCCATGGATGAGTCCGCTGCCTGCCCTTGGCTGAGCATTGAAGTCGCCCTCACGGCGGATCGTCACGAGGCCGTGTGCGCCTTGCTGGAGGCGGCCGGGGCGCTCGCCGTGTCGAGCGCTGACGCCGCAGACCGCCCGGTGCTGGAGCCCTCGCCCGGCAGCACGCCGCTGTGGCCCACGCTGGTGGTGAGTGCCTTGTTCGAGGGCGCTTACGACCCCGCTCCGCTGCGCGCATTGCTGGCGGCAGCGGGCGTCGAGGTGCTGCGTTGCGCTCCGGTGGCGGATCAGGACTGGGCACGCGTCGGGCAGGACGTGCAGCCGCGCCACTTCGGCGGCGCGCTGTGGGTGTGCCCAAGCGACGCGCCGCCGCCAGCGCCCGGTGCGGTGGTGGTGCGGCTCGATGCGGGCCTCGGTTTCGGCACCGGCGCGCACCCGACCACCGCGCTGTGTCTGCGCTGGCTGGCCGCTCATCCGCCGCAGGGCGCGGAGCTCATCGATTGGGGGTGCGGTTCGGGCATTCTCGCCGTGGCGGCGGCGCGGCTCGGCGCGCGGCGAGTATGGGCGCTCGACATCGACCCGCAGGCACTCACGGCCACGCAGGACAACGCGCGGCGAAATGGCGTTGCGGACCGCATCGAGGTGCTGGCAGCGGATGCGCTGCCCGAGTCGGCGTGCGCCGACGTGCTCGTCGCCAACATCCTGGCGCCGGTGCTGGTTGCGCTGGCGCCACGGCTGCTTGCCGCGCTGCGCCCGGGAGGCGCTTTGCTACTATCCGGGCTGCTCCAAAGCCAAGTGGCCGATGTGGTGCGCGCGTTCGAGCCGGCGGTGCGGTTCGAGCCCCCGTCCGCCGACCAGGGCTGGGCCTGTCTGGCAGGGATAAGACAATGACGATGCAGTCGGAGCTGCTGCGTTGCCCGGCGTGTGGCACGGTGTTTCGCGGCCCGGGCAGCCTGCCGGCGCACGGGCGTGTGCGCTGCGGCGTGTGCGACGAGGTGTTCCTGGCCCAGCCGGCGCCCGCCCCAGCCGTCGCCGGTCGTGGCGGCGCGGCCCCCCGGCCGGCGCACGCTTCCTGGGAGCCGCCCCCGACGCCGGGCGCCGGGGCAAGTCTGTTGCGTGGCGGGCTGGTCTTGCTGCTGCTGCTGGCCCTGCTCGCTCAGGGCGCCTGGCTGGCGCGCCAGCGGCTGGCCGAGGTGCCCCGGCTGCGACCCGTGCTGGCGAGCGCCTGTGAGCGGCTTGGCTGCACCCTGCCGGTGTTTCGCGACCTGACCGCGATTCAGGTCGTCGATGCCCGTGTCACTTCCCATCCCGACTATGCCGGCGCGCTGCTGGCGGTCGTGACGCTCGACAACACGGCGCCGCTGGCCCAGCCCTGGCCGCGCCTGGCGGTGGCCTTGACCGGCACGGACGATGCGGCGGTGGCCGAGCGTCTGTTCGAAGCGGCCAGCTACCTGCCCGCCGAGCGCCAGGGGGAACGCGAGTTCGCGGCCGGCGCCTCGGTCCAGCTACGCCTGCCGCTGGCCGATCCGGGCCTCGAGGCCGCCGGCTTTCGCTTCACGCTGCACTGAACGCGAAGAAGCGATTCGTCCCCCCGGGTGGCGCTGGTGCATTCTGCGAATCCCGTCCTGGACGCGTCCCGCGATGCAGCGGGCCGCAGAATCCCCGGGACGGCCTTTTGCGGCTGTTCCCTGACACGGGGTCGTGGGCTACCATGTCGCCCCGGTCGCTCTCGCCGACCGGCAGCCGGCACTCCCGACGAACCGATGCGACGCCCGTCCGGGTCGCTGCAACGGCCCGTCGTGCCGGCTTGCAACGCGGCGTCCAGGGAGTGATGCATGAAGCCGGTTGAAGTCGCTGCGGCCGACGGTCCTGACAGTTCATGGTCCCGGAACGCGCGCGAGCAAGAGCAGCCGCTGGCGCAGTGCGTGGCGAGCACCGTGCGCCGCTACCTGGATGACCTTGGCGACAGCGCCGAGAACAACAATCTGTATCAGCTGCTGCTGGAGCAGATCGAGAAACCGCTGCTGGCGGTGGTGATGGAAAAAGCTCGCGGCAACCGCTGCCGCGCCGCCGAGCTGCTCGGCATCAACCGCAACACGCTGCGCAAGAAACTTCAGCAATACGGCCTTTGAAGGGCCGCCCCGGGCCGGTTCCGGGATCCGCAATCCGTACTCCGCACTTCTCACAGGTTCTGTCGTGACTCATTCGGTACGCCGCGCCCTGCTCAGCGTGTCGGACAAGACCGGCGTGGTGGATTTCGCCCGTCGTCTGGCCGCGCTGGGTGTCGAACTCGTCTCCACCGGCGGCACCTGCCGCGCCCTGCGCGAGGCCGGGCTCGCCGTGCAGGAGGTGGCCGAGGTGACCGGTTTCCCGGAGATCATGGACGGCCGGGTCAAGACCCTGCATCCGCGCATCCACGGCGGCCTGCTCGGCCGGCGCGGGCAGGACGACGCGGTGATGGCGGCCCACGGCATCGCGCCGATCGATCTTCTGGTGCTGAACCTGTACCCGTTCGAGGCCACCGTGGCGCGGCCGGATTGCACGCTGGATGAAGCCATCGAGCAGATCGACATTGGCGGCCCGGCCATGCTGCGTGCGGCGGCCAAGAACTTTCGCCACGTGGCGGTGCTGACGGAGCCCGCCCAGTACGAGGCCGTGATCGGCCAGATCGAGGCCAGCGGCGGGGTCGGCGATGCCGAGCGCTTCGCGCTCTCGGTGGCGGCCTTCAACCACGTAGCCAACTACGACGCCGCGATCAGCGATTACCTGTCCTCGATCGGCCCGGACGGCGCGCGCGCCGAGTTCCCCGGCCAGGCCAACGGCCGCTTCGTGAAGGTGATGGACCTGCGCTACGGCGAGAATCCGCACCAGCAGGCCGCCTTCTACCGCGACCTGTACCCGGCGCCGGGCACGCTGGCGACCTTCCGGCAGCTGCAGGGCAAGGAGCTGTCCTACAACAACCTGGCCGACGCCGACGCCGCCTGGGAGGCGGTGCGCGGCTTCACCGCGCCGGCCTGCGTCATCGTCAAGCACGCCAACCCCTGCGGCGTGGCGCTGGGCGCGGACCCGGCGGACGCCTACGGCAAAGCCTATGCCTGCGACTCCACCTCGGCCTTCGGCGGCATCATCGCCTTCAACCGGCCGCTCGACGCCGCCGCGGCGCAGGCCATCGTCGGCCGGCAGTTCGCCGAGGTGATCATCGCGCCGGCCGTGGACGCCGCGGCGCTGGCGGTGACGGCCGGCAAGCCGAACATCCGCGTGCTGGAGATTCCGCCGGGCGACGGGCGCAACACGCACGACGTCAAACGCATCGGTTCCGGCCTGCTGATCCAGACCGCCGACACGCACGTGCTGCGGCAGGGGGATCTGAAGGTCGTGACGCGCCGCGCGCCGACGCCGGCCGAGCTCGACGACCTGCTGTTCGCCTGGGAAGTGGCCAAGTATGTGAAGTCGAACGCCATCGTCTACGCCGCCGGCCAGCGCACGCTCGGCGTCGGCGCCGGGCAGATGTCGCGCGTCGACTCGGCGCGCATCGCCGCGCTCAAGGCGGCCGAGGCGGGCTTCGGGCTGACCGGCGCCGCGATGGCCTCGGACGCGTTCTTCCCCTTCCGAGACGGCCTCGACGCCGCCGCTGAGCGCGGCATCGCCGCCGTCATCCAGCCCGGCGGGTCGATGCGCGACGGCGAGGTGATCGCCGCCGCCGACCAGCACGGCATGGCCATGGTGTTCACCGGCGTGCGCCACTTCCGGCACTGAGGCGGCGTGCAGACCGTATTGCTGCTGATCGTCGGCCTGATTCTGCTGGTCGGTGGCGCCGAGCTGCTGATCCGCGGCGCGGTGCGGCTGGCCATGGCTACCGGTCTGTCGCCGCTGGTGGTCGGCTTGACCGTGGTGGCTTTCGGCACCAGTGCGCCCGAGCTGGCGATCAGTATCGATGCCGCCCTGAGCGGCACGCCGGCCATCGCCGTCGGCAACGTGGTCGGCAGCAACATCGCCAATGTGCTGCTGATTCTCGGCCTCAGCGCGCTGGTGGCACCGCTGCTGGTGGCGCGCCAGCTGATCCGGCTCGACGTGCCGCTGATGCTGGCCGTCTCGGTGCTGGTCATGCTGATGGCGCTGGACGGGCGCATCGGCCGCCTCGAAGGCGTCTCGCTCGTTCTGGGGGCGGTGGCCTACACGGCTCTGGTACTGCGCCTGGCGCGGCGGGAACCGGCGGCCGCGTCGGCCGACGCCGAGGAGCTGCCGGGGGCGTCGGCGCCTGCCGTGTGGTGGCGTGATCTGGCCCTGGTGTTGGTCGGCCTGCTGCTGCTGGTCGTGGGCGCCCGCGCGCTGGTGGCCGCGGCCGTGGCGATTGCCCTCGGGTTCGGGGTCAGTGAACTGGTGGTGGGGCTGACGGTGGTGGCGGTCGGTACCTCGCTGCCGGAAATCGCCGCCTCGGCCGTGGCCGCGTTGCGGGGCCAGACCGAGATGGCGGTCGGCAACGTGGTCGGCAGCAATATCTTCAACCTGCTGGCCGTGCTCGGTGCCAGTTCGGCGGTCGCCGCCGGTGGCCTGCCGGTCAGCGCGGCCGCACGTACCTTCGACCTGCCGGTGATGACGGCGGTGGCCTTCGCCTGCCTGCCGATCTTCTTCACCGGACACCGCATCGCGCGCTGGGAAGGCGGCCTGTTCCTGGCCTACTACGTCGCCTACACCGCCTATCTCCTGCTGGACGGCACCGGGCACGACGCCGCGCCGCTGCTCGGCCGGGTGATGATGGGTTTCGTGTTGCCGCTGACGGCCATCACGCTGGCGGTGGTCACGGTGCGCGCCTGGCGTGCCCGTCATGCCGGCTGACCGCTTTTGAGACGAGGATGAGCCCGTGAAAATTCTGGTGATCGGCTCCGGCGGACGCGAGCACGCGCTCGCTTGGAAGCTGGCGCAGTCGCCGCGCGTGCGGCAGGTGTTCGTGGCGCCCGGCAACGCCGGGACGGCCGGCGAGCCCGGAGTCAGCAACGTCGCCATCGCCGCCGAGGACGTGGCCGGCCTGTTGGCGTTTGCGCAGCGCGAGGCCATCGATCTGACCGTGGTCGGGCCCGAGGGGCCGCTGGTGGCGGGCGTGGTGGATGCCTTCGCCGCCGCCGGCCGGCGCTGTTTCGGGCCGCGCCAGGCGGCCGCGCAGCTCGAGGGCAGCAAGGCATTCGCCAAGGATTTCCTGCGTCGGCACCGCATTCCGACGGCGGGCTACGAAACTTTCGATGACCTCGCGGCGGCGCTGGAGCACGTGGAGCGCCGTCCGCTGCCGATGGTGATCAAGGCCGATGGCCTGGCGGCGGGCAAGGGCGTGGTGATCTGCGAGCGCCGCGAGCAGGCGCGGGGCGCCCTGCAGGCCATGCTCGGCGAAGGCGCCTTCGGCAGCGCCGGCGCGCGGGTGGTGGTGGAGGATTTCCTCGACGGCGAGGAGGCGAGCTTCATCGTCATGGTCGACGGCGCGCACATCCTGCCGTTCGCCACCTCGCAGGACCACAAGGCGCGCGACGACGGTGACCGTGGCCCGAACACCGGCGGCATGGGCGCCTACTCGCCGGCGCCGGTGGTGACGCCGGACGTGCACGCGCGCGTGATGCGCGAGGTGATCGAGCCGACGGTGGCGGCGCTCGCCGCCGAGGGCACGCCCTACACCGGTTTTCTGTATGCCGGGCTCATGATCGACGTCAACGGCGCGCCGCGCGTGCTCGAGTTCAATTGCCGCCTGGGCGATCCGGAAACCCAGCCGCTGCTGATGCGCCTGCGCTCGGACTTGACGGAGCTGATCGATGCCGCGCTGGACGGCCGGCTCGACGGGGTGACTGCCAGCTGGGACGCCCGCCCGGCGCTGGGCGTGGTGCTGGCGGCGGCGGGGTATCCGGGTGACGTCGTCAAGGGCACGCCGATCCCGGCCCTGCCGGTCAATGAACCCGCCGACGGCAAGGTGTTCCACGCCGGCACGGCCGTGCAGGACGGCCGGGTGGTGACCGCCGGCGGGCGGGTGCTGTGCGCCACGGCGCTGGGTGACACGGTGGCGCAGGCGCAGCAGGCGGCCTATGCGCTGGTGCAGGCGGTGGCCTGGCCGGGGGCCTGCTACCGGCGCGACATCGGCCACCGGGCGGTGGCACGGGAGCGGGCGGCGGATTGACGGCGTGCCGGCAGGGGCCGACACGCGTTCGACAGGATGATGCGATGAGCACAGTCGATGTCGCGGCGGTTGCCGCCTATCTGAAGGATCTGCAGGACCGCATCTGCGCCATGCTGGAGGCCGAGGACGGTCACCAGCGCTTCCTGGAAGACCCCTGGCAGCATGCCTCGGGCGGCGGCGGGCGCACACGCGTGATGGAGGCCGGCGCCGTCATCGAGCGCGGCGCGGTGAACTTCTCGCACGTGCAGGGCACGGCGCTACCGGGCACGGCCAGCGAGCGGCATCCCGATCTTGCCGGCTGTCGCTTCGAGGCGCTCGGCGTGTCGCTGGTGATTCATCCGCACAACCCCTACGTGCCGACCTCGCACGCCAACGTGCGCCTGTTCGTGGCGCACCGGCCGGACGGCGCGCCGGTGTGGTGGTTCGGCGGCGGCTTCGATCTGACGCCCTACTACGGCTTCGACGAGGACTGCGTGTTCTGGCATCAGCAGGCGCAGGCTGCCTGCGCACCGTTCGGGGATGATCTTTACCCGCGCCTGAAACGCTGGTGCGACGAGTACTTCCGCAACACCCACCGCGGCGAGCAGCGCGGCATCGGCGGCATCTTCTTCGACGACTACGACGACGGCGGTTTCGAGCGCGCGTTTGACTTCCTGCGCAGCGTCGGCGAGCACTACATCGCCGCCTACCAGCCCATCGTGGCGCGCCGCAAGCACACGGCGTACGGCGAGCGCGAGCGGGACTTCCAGCTGTTCCGGCGCGGGCGCTATGTGGAATTCAACCTGCTGCACGACCGCGGCACCCGCTTTGGCATCCAGAGCGGCGGCCGGGCGGAGTCGATCCTGGTGTCCATGCCGGCGCTGGCCGCCTGGCGCTACCGCTGGCAGCCGGAGTCCGGCACGCCCGAGGCGGCGCTGACCGAAAAGTACCTGCAAGCGCGCGACTGGCTGGCCTGAGCGGGCGCAGCCGCGCCTGTGTCTTCTGTGGGAGGCCCGCCTCGGGCTGAATGGTGCGCATGTCCATTCGCTGCGCGGGCGCCGCTCCCACGAGGCAATCCTCATGTGGGAGGCCCGCCTCGTGCCGAATGGTGTTCATGCCCATTCGCGGCGAGGGCGCCGCTCCCACAAGCTTGTCCTGCGGGCGGGTTGGGTCGGGCCGAATGTTGCGCTCGTCGATTCGTGGCGAGGGCGCCGCTCCCACGAGGCGATCTTTCGTGGGAGGCCCGCCCCGGGCCGAATGATGCCCCGCCCATTCGCGGCGCGGGCGCCGCTCCCACGGTGAAGCGGGGTGTTCTGCGCGGCTTATCCGCCGCACCAGACGGACGGATTGACCGGCTGGCCGCGGTGGCGAATCTCGAAGTACGCGCCGCTGGCACTGCCGCGGTCGCCCACGCTGGCGATCGGCTCGCCGCCCTGCACGCGCTGTCCCACGCGCTTGAGCACGGCGTCGTTGTAGCCATAGAGGCTCAGATAGCCCTCGCCGTGGTCGACGATCACCAATAGCCCGTAGCCGCCCAGCACGTCGGCGTACACCACCTTGCCGGCGTGGATGCTGCGCACCGGGCTGCCCGGCCGGGCAGCGATGACGACGCCGTCCCAGCGGGTGCGCCCGCTCTCGCGGCGGGTGCCGAAGCGCGCCTTGAGCTGGCCGCTGACCGGCCACGGCAGGCGGCTGCGTCGCGCCGAGAACCGTTCGCCGGGCAGGCTTGGCGTCGGCGTGGCGCTGACCGACGGGCCGAGGGGCGCGGGCTGTGCCTTGCCGGCCGGCGTTCGCGTCGACGGTGGGCCGGCTTTCGCCTGGGCTTGCGACGCATCCGCCTGCTTGGCGCGCCGCCGCTCATCTTCCTCGCGCTGCCGGGCCGCGGCCTCGCGCTGGGCGATGCGCGCGAGGAGGCTCTTCAGTTCGCGCTGATCCTGCTCGATGGCGCGCACCGCGCGCTCGCCGCGATCGACGTCCTGTTCCGCCTTGGCCAGCAGCGCCTGCCGTTCGGCGCGGGCACGGGCGAGTTCCTGGCGCTGCCGGTCGAGTTCGCCCTGGCGCACGGCGACCGCGGCAGCTTCTTCCGCAATCTGCGCCTCGCGTTGCTCGAAGGCGTCGAGTTGGCGCTGCAGCTCGCCTAGGCGCGCCGCCTGCGCGTCGGCGACATGACGCTGGTAGCGCAGCAGGCGCGCCAGCCGCGCCGGGTCCTCCTGGCGCAGCAGCAGCACCAGGCGGTCGGCGTTGCCGCTGCGGGCAGCCAGCACCAGGCTGCGCGCGAGCATTTGCCGCTGCGCGTCTATGCGCTCACGCGCGGCGGTCTGCTCGGCGCGCAGGGCGTCCAGCTGCTGGCGCAGTGTCGCCGTGGTGGACTCGGTCAGCGCGATTTCTGCGTTCACTCTGGCCACCCGACGCTCGGCCTCGGCCAGGCGCTGGCGCAGGCTGTCACGCGCCACCACCCGCTCGCGCAGGGCGCCAAGCGCTCGCCCCAGCTCGCTGCCCAGGCGTTGCAGGCGGGATTGCGCGTTCGCCGCCTCGTCGGCGTGTACGGGCGCGGCCCCGAACAGCAGGGCAAGTGCCGCGACCGCGGCAGCGAGGGTGGGTTTGATCGAGTCAGGCACGGCGCCGGGGCGGGCAGGGTGTGTGATGCGCCGCGCATAGTAAACTTTCGGCCGCGCCCGCCCCAGGGCGCCTGTCGTCTGCATCCCCCGTGAGCGTCATGGCGTTTGTTCTGGCCAATATCCCCTTGTTCGCCGCGTTTGCCGTGGTGGCGGTGCTGCTGGGTCTGACTTTCGTGTTCGAAAGTGCGCTCGGTTACGAGCCCACCCTGCCCGGCGACGCCGTGCGGCTGATCAATGCCGGCGCGAGCGTGCTGGACCTGCGCGCCCCGGCCGAATTCGCCGCCGGCCACGTGCGTGGCGCGGTGAACCTGGCACCGGCTGCCGTCGCCGAGTGGGCCGGAAAGCCGCGCAAGCCCAAGCAACGGGCGGTTCTCGTGGTGGCTGCGCCGCGCCAGCCGGTGTTTTCGGTCGCCCGCCAGTTGCGCGCGCAGGGCTTCGAGCCGGTGCATCTGCTCAAGGGCGGCATGCGCGGCTGGGCCGATGCCCAGCTGCCGCTGGCCCGTTAGGCGGCGCTTTCCAGGGACTTCCACGATGGTGACGATCTATACCAGCGGCTTGTGCGGTTATTGCGCCATGGCCAAGCGTCTGCTCGACGGCAAGGGCGTGAGCTATCACGAAATCCCGGTCGACATGGACGTCAAACAGCGCGCCGAGATGGAACGGCGCAGCGGCCGTCGCACCGTGCCGCAGATTTTCATCGGCGAGCAACACATCGGCGGTTACGATGACCTCGCCGCGCTGGAACGCGCCGGCAAGCTTGACCCGCTGCTGGCCGGCGGCTGACCGACTCATTCATTCCTCAGGACTTCTCATGGCCGATCCGACCGACGCCGCGCAGGCGCCGCAGCCGCAGTTCAACATCCGCCGCATTTACTTGAAGGATCTGTCCTTCGAGTCGCCGCGCGCGCCGCAGGTTTTCGACTCCACCGCGCAGCCGCAGATCGACCTGCAACTCGGCGCCGGCGCCGCGCAGGTGGGCGATACCCTGCACGAGGTGGTGGTGAACGTGACCGCCACCGTGCGCAGCGGCGAGGACACGGTGTTCCTGGTCGAGGTGCAGCAGGCCGGCCTGTTCCATATCGAGGGCGTGCCGGCCGAGCAGATGGGCTGGGTGCTTGGCGTCACCTGTCCCAACGTGCTGTTCCCTTACGCGCGGCAGGTGGTGTCGGATGCCACCACGGCGGGTGGCTTCCCGCCGCTGCTGCTGGCGCCGGTCAATTTCGAGGCGCTGTACCAGCAGCACCTGCAGCGCCAGCAGGCGGCGCCGGCGGACGGTCAGCTCACGCACTGAGCGGCCGTGAGCCACGCGCTGGCGGTACTGGGGGCGGGCTCCTGGGGTACGGCACTGGCCATCGCGCTCGCGCGCCGCGGGCATGGCGTGCGCCTGTGGACCCTGCTCCAGGCCGACGCCGACGGCATGAACGCGCTGCGCGTGAACGCGCAGTTTCTGCCCGACATCGTGCTGCCACCGCCATTGACGGCAACAGCCGATCTCGCCGCCGCACTGGCCGGCGCCCAGGGTGTGCTGGTGGCGGTGCCGAGCCGCGCCTTTCGGCAGGTACTCGAGCGCGTGGCGGCCTTGCTGCCGGTGCGCGAGATCGCCTGGGCCACCAAGGGTTTCGAGGAAGACAGCGGCAAGCTGCTGCATCAAGTGGCCGGCGAGGTGCTGGGCGAGGTGGCCTGCGTGGCCATTTCCGGGCCGAGCTTCGCCGGTGAGGTGGCGCTCGGCCTGCCGACGGCGCTGACCGTGGCCTCGCCCGTCGCGGCGTCCGCCGCGGCCTGGGTGGATCGACTGCACGGTGACGCGTTGCGCGCCTATCACGGCGACGATCTGATCGGCCTGCAGGTCGGCGGGGCGGTCAAGAACGTGCTGGCGATCGCCGCCGGCATCGCCGATGGGCTCGGCTTTGGCGCCAACGCGCGGGCGGCGCTGATCACCCGCGGGCTGGCCGAAGTGTGTCGCCTAGGCCTCGCCCTGGGCGCGCAGGCGGAGACCTTCATGGGCTTGAGCGGCGTGGGCGACCTGGTGCTCACCTGCACCGACAACCAGTCGCGCAATCGGCGCGTGGGCCTAGCGCTCGCCCAGGGGCACAGCGCCGAGCAGGCCGTGGCCAGCCTGGGCCAGGTCGCCGAAGGCGTGGTCACGGCGCGGGCGGTTCGTCAGCTCGCCGCGCGTCTGGGCGTGAGCATGCCCATCTGCGGCGAGGTGTATCGGGTGCTGTACGAGCAACGCGACCCCCATGCGGCGGTGCTGGCGCTGCTGGCGCGGGAGCCCGCGGCGGAGTTTTGAGCGCTGGCTGCCCGGCGGCACGCTGCCCGCAGGCTGTCTACCGCACTGCCGGTGCAGCCGGGGCAGATGCCTTGGCCGGGAGTGCTTGCTTGTCTTCCGGCGCTGGGCGTTCCTGTTCCGTGCCGGCGGCACCGACCAGGCGCGCGTGCAGCGCGCGGGCCTCGTCCTGCGCCTGGGTGATCTGCTCATCCGGCAGATGCATCAGCACCTGGTCGCGCTGGCGCGCCGACTCGTCCTCACCGCTTGCCGCTGCCAGGCTGAGCCAGACGTAAGCCTGCACCTTGTCGACCGGCGTGCCGCGTCCGTCTGCATACATCTGGCCGAGTCGGCGCTGCGCCTTGGGGTGGTTCTGCTCCGCCGCCCGGGTGAGCCATTCGAGCGCCGAGCGGTAGTCCTGCACCACGCCGCGGCCTTCCAGCAGCGCCAGCCCATAACGGTACTGGCCTTCGCGGTGCCCGGTCTCGGCCGCCCGGGCGTACCAACGACTGGCCTCGGCGGTGTCGACCCGGGTGCCGTCACCGTCCTCGTGGCGCCGGCCGAGTTCGATTTGCGCGGCCACCTCGCCCTGCCCGGCGCGTCGGGCAAGGCTGGCGAGTGGGTCTTCCGCGACCGGCTGGGAGGCCTCCGGCGCCTGACGCAGGAAATGCAGGCTCAGAAAGCCGATCGGCGTGACCACCACCAGCGCGCCGGCCAGGGCGAGTGCGACGATGGCCGGCTCGAGGCGCCACGAGCGGCGTCCGCACGCGCGGCAACGGTAGGCCTGCGACAGCTTGCGCTGCACCCAGGTGTCGGTGCGCTGGGCTGAGGCCGGGCGCAGGTCGGCGCTGCGGCAATGGGGGCAATGCGGCATGGTCAAGTCAGACAGGACACGATAACGGCATGGCCGGATGGTAATTCAGTCGACTGCGCACGGATGCTGATCGGCGTCACGGGCGCCGGCGTAGCCCTGCTGCCGCCAGGCCTCCAACACCGCCACCGCGACCGCGTTGGAAAGGTTCAGGCTGCGGCTTCCCGGGCGCATCGGCAGGCGCAAGGTCTGTTCCTTGGGCAGGCCAGCCAGCACCTCGGCCGGCAGGCCGCTGGTCTCGGCGCCGAACAGCAGCGCGTCGCCGGCGTGGTACTCGACCGTGCTGAACAGGCGCCGGCCGCGCGTGCTGAAGGCCCACAGCCGTGGCGCCCCGAGCGCCGCCAGGCACGCGTCCAGGTTCGGGTGCCGGCGCACGCGGGCGTACTCGTGGTAGTCGAGGCCAGCCCGGCGCAGGCGTGCGTCGTCCGGCTCGAAGCCGAGTGGTTCCACCAGGTGCAGTGCGGCGCCGGTGTTGGCGCACAGCCTTATGATGTTGCCGGTATTGGGCGGGATTTGTGGTGACAAGAGGATGACGTGGAACACGGGCAAGACGCGCTGAGCGACGCCGACCTGCTGCGCACCGAGCTGTGCGGCCTGCGGATGCAGACGCCGCTGGTGCTGCTGTCGGGCTGTGTGGGTTTTGGGCAGGAATATACCCGCGTGGCGGGTTTCAGCCATCGGGACGTCGGCATGGTGGTGCTCAAGGGCACCACGCTGGAGCCGCGCCTCGGCAATGCCCCGCATCGCCTCGCCGAGACGCCGGCCGGCATGCTGAACGCGATCGGCCTGCAGAACCCCGGAGCGCGCGCGGTGGTGCGCGACATCCTGCCGCGGCTCGATTTCGGCGAGACGCTGTACGCCGCCAACGTGTCGGGCGCCACGGTGGAGGAATACGCCGAGGTGACGCGCATCTTCGACGACTCGCCGGTGGCGGCCATCGAGCTGAACATTTCCTGCCCCAACGTGAAGGCCGGCGGCGTGCAGTTCGGCAACGATCCCGACATGTCGGCGCGTGTGGTGGCGGCCTGCCGGGCGGTGACGCGAAAGCCCCTGATCACCAAGCTGTCGCCGAATCAGACCGATATCGCCGAGAACGCCCGCCGCTGCATCGAGGCCGGCACCGACGCGTTCGCCGCCATCAACACCCTGCAGGGCATGGCGATCGACCTCAAGACCCGCCGACCGGTGCTCGGCAACCGCCAGGGCGGCCTGTCCGGCCCGGCCATCAAGCCGATCGCCCTGCTCAAGGTGCGCCAGGTGTATGAGGTGGCCCGGGCGCACGACGTGCCGATCATCGGCCAGGGCGGGGTGGCGTGCGCCGACGATGCAGTGGAGTTTCTGCTGGCCGGCGCAAGCGCCGTCGGCGTCGGTACGGCGCTGTTCTACGACCCGCTGATCTGCCCGCAGATCAATGCCGGCATCGTGGCCCATCTGCGGGCGCAGGACGGCGCGAATGTCGGTGATCTGAGCGGCGCGCTGGCCTGGTAGGCCGCTGCCGGCGGCTTGAGCATTCTCGTGGGAGGCCCGCCCCGGGCCGAATTCCACAGCAAAGCCATGCGCGGCAAGCCATCACTCAAGCGCGCCGGAGCGGGCACGCTCCCGGCCGATCAACACGGGTGCTTCCAACGTGCTCGGCGGCGCCGCCCGCTCGGCGCGGGGGTAGACGCTGAACTGCATCAGGCGCAGGCGCAACCTGGCCCCGGGGCGGAAGTCCGGCACGTCATGGTGCAGGTGCGGCAACTCGACGTGCAGCGTATCGGCGCCGGCCAGGTGTTCGACCGTGGCCCGCACGATCGGCCCGGTGCGCTGGACGGCGGTGACCCGCACGTCGAGGCCGGGCGTTTCGGCCGACGCCAGGCGAAGGTCGCCCGGGCGGGCGTAGACGTCCACCGGTCCGCTGGGGTGCAGGCTGTCGTGCAGCGTGGCGATCTCGTGCTCGCCGATCCGCACCGAGCGGCCATGCAGCTGCGCCGCAATCACGTTGGCGCCGCCCAGGAAATCGAACACGAAAGGGCTCGCCGGGCGTTCGTAGACGTGATCGACGGTGCCGGCCTGCTCGACGCGACCCTGGTTCATGACGACGACGCGGTCGGCCAGCTCCAGCGCTTCCTCCTGGTCGTGCGTGACGAACAGCGTCGTGTAGCCGGTCCTGCGGTGCAGGTCGCGCAGCCATTGGCGCAGGTCCTTGCGCACTCGCGCGTCGAGCGCGCCGAACGGTTCGTCGAGCAGCAGCACGCGCGGCTCGATGGCCAGCGCCCGCGCCAGCGCGACGCGCTGACGCTGGCCACCGGACAGTTGCGCGGGAAAGCGCCCTTCCAGCCCGCCGAGTTGCACCAGCTCGATCAGCTCGCGTGCCCGCGCCTGGATCAGCGCCTTGCCGGGCCGTTCGCGGCGCGGTTTCACGCGCAGGCCGAAGGCCACGTTGTCGAGCACCGTCATGTGCCGGAACAGCGCGTAGTGCTGAAACACGAAACCGATGCGTCGCTCGCGCACCGGCCGTTGGGCAATGTCCTCGTCGCCGAACAGAATCTGCCCGTGGTCCGGGAATTCCAGGCCGGCAATGGCTCTCAGCAGGGTGGTCTTGCCTGAGCCCGACGGGCCCAGCAGCGCGATCAGCTCACCCGAGGCGATGTCGAGATCGATGCCGGCGAGCGCGGCGAAACTGCCAAAGCGCTTGTGCAGATTGCGGATGTGGATGTCCATCAGTGTCTCCGGGTGGCGGCGAGCGCGTCGCCGTGACGCCATTCCAGCCAGGTCTTGAGCGTCAGCGTCACCAGGGCCAGGCCGGCGAGCAGCGAGGCGACGGCGAAGGCGGCTGCGAATTGATATTCGTTGTAGAGAATCTCGACGTGCAGCGGCAGGGTGTTGGTAAGGCCGCGGATGTGGCCCGACACCACGCTCACGGCGCCGAACTCGCCCATCGCACGGGCGTTGCACAGCAGTACCCCGTAGAGCAGGCCCCAGCGGATGTTGGGCAGGGTCACGTGCCAGAAGGTCTGCCAGCCACAGGCGCCGAGCGTGAGCGCCGCCTGCTCCTGTTCGCTGCCCTGTTCCTGCATCAGCGGGATCAGTTCGCGGGCCACGAACGGAAAGGTGACGAACACGGTCGCCAGCACGATGCCGGGCACGGCGAAGATCACCTCGATGCCGTGCTCGATGAGCCACGGCCCGGCCCAGCCCTGGGCGCCGAAGATGAGCACGTAGATCAGGCCGGCGATCACCGGCGACACCGAGAACGGCAGATCGATCAGCGATATCAGCAGTGCCTTGCCGCGAAACTCGAACTTGGCGATGGCCCAGGCGGCGGCAACGCCAAAGATCAGGTTGAGCGGCACCGCGATGGCCGCGGCAATCAGCGTGAGCCGCATCGCCGACAGCGTCTCGGGGTCGCCCAGGGCGGCGAAGTAGGTGGCGAGGCCGTTGCGCAGCGCCTCCGCGAACACCAGCAGCAGCGGCAGCAGCAGGAAGCTCGCCAGAAACAACAGCGCGACGCCGATCAGCAACCGGCGCAGCCAGGGCGCCTCGGTGACGGCGCTGTGTGGGCGCGGCAAGGGCGCCGCGTCAAGGGTGGCGACGGACGCGGTCATGCGCGGCCTCCCTGGCGCCGGCGCATCCACGCCTGCAGGCCGTTGACCGACAGCAGCACGGCGAACGACAGCGTCAGCATGGCGGTGGCGACCGCCGTGGCGCCGGCGTAGTCGAATTCCTCGAGCTTGATGATGATCAGCAGCGGCGCGATCTCGCTCACCAGCGGCAGGTTGCCGGCGATGAAGATGATCGAGCCGTATTCGCCGACGGCGCGGGCGAAGGCGAGCGCGAAGCCGGTCAGGAGCGCCGGCAACACGCTTGGCAGCAGCACGCGGGTAATGGTCTGCCAGCGGTTGGCGCCCAGCGTGGCGGCCGCCTCTTCCAGCTCCTTCTCGGCGTCTTCCAGCACCGGTTGCAGCGTGCGCACCACAAACGGCAGGCCAATGAAGGTGCAGGCGACGACGATGCCGACCGGCGTGTAGGCGACCTTGACGCCCAGCGGTTCCAGAACGCGGCCGATCCAGCCGTTGCCGGCGTACAGCGCGGTGAGCGCGATGCCGGCCACCGCCGTCGGCAGGGCGAACGGCAGGTCGACGATGGCGTCGAACAGGCGCCGGCCGGGAAAGCGGTAGCGCACCAGCACCCAGGCCACCAGCGGGCCGAAGAGCAGGTTGATGCCGGCGCCGGCGAGCGCGGTGCCGAAGCTCAGTTCGAGCGCCGCGCGCACCCGCGGTGCGGCGACGACCGACCAGAAGCCGTCCCAGCCCAGGCCGGCGGACGTGATGAACAGGCACGCCAGCGGGATCAACACCAGCAGGCTGAGGTAGGTCAGCGTGAAGCCCAGCGTCAGTCCGAAGCCGGGCAGGACGGAGCGTCTCCGCGGGGGCGCTACCGCGTGCATGGCGAGCGCCGTCATCGGCTGATGCCGTAGATCTGATCGAACACGCCCCCCTCGGTGAAGTGCGTCGCCTGCGCCTTGGCCCAGCCGCCGAAGGCGTCGATGGTCACGAGCTCTATGGGCGGGAAGCTCGCCGCGTACTTGGCCGCGATCTCAGGCTTGGTCGGCCGGTAGTGATGCCTGCCGGCCAGGTCCTGCCCCTCGTCGCTGTACAGGTATTGCAGGTAGGCCTCGGCCACCGTCCGCGTGCCGCGGCGGTTGGCCACGCGGTCCACGACCGCCACCGGCGGTTCGGCGAGGATCGACAGCGACGGCGCGACGATCTCGAACTTGTCGGCGCCGAATTCCTCCAGCGACAGGAAGGCCTCGTTCTCCCAGGTAATCAGGACATCGCCGATGCCGCGCTGGGCAAAGGTGGTGGTCGAGCCGCGCGCGCCGGTGTCGAGCACCGGCGCGTTCTTGTAGAGCGCCCCGACGAAGGCCCGCGCCTTGGCGTCATCGTTGCCGTTCTGTTTCAGGGCGTAGGCGTAGGCGGCGAGATAGTTCCAGCGCGCGCCACCGGAGGTCTTGGGGTTGGGCGTGATCACGGCCACGCCCGGCTTGACCAGATCGCTCCAGTCGTGGATGTCCTTGGGGTTGCCCTTGCGCACCAGGAACACGATGGTCGAGGTGTAGGGCGCGCTGTTGTGTTCCAGCCGGGTCTGCCAGTCGGCCGGCAGCAGCTTGGCGTGGGTGGCAATGGCGTCGATATCCGCGGCCAGCGCCAGCGTCACCACGTCGGCGGCCAGGCCGTCGATCACCGCCCGCGCCTGTTTGCCGGAACCGCCGTGGGACTGGTTGACGGTGACCGTGTCACCGGTTTGTTTCGCCCAGTGCCTGGCAAAGGCGGCGTTGTAGTCCTGGTAGAACTCGCGCGTCGGGTCGTACGACACGTTCAGCAGCTTGGTTTCGCCGGCCATGGCGACACCGGCGAACAGTGCGATGACGGCCGCGGCCAGGCTTGGCAGGGTTCGGCGGTGGCGGGCGAGCCGCCCAAGCCCCGCCCGTCCGGGGGTGCTTGTGCGGTCGGCCGCCGCATCCGACCTCAGCTTGGCGGCTTTCCGGAAATCGCTTGTGTAATGCATGACAGTCGCTCCAGCGGGAAACGGGGTGATCAGAAATCGACTTGCGCGCGCACGGTGTAGGCGCTCGGCTCGTCGCCGTCGTTGCGGTGGCCGGGACGGTCCAGATCCAGCACCCTGATGTAATTGGCTTGCAGCTTGACGTTCGGCGTGAGGTGCCAGTTCACGCCGGCGGTGAGGTTGTGCTGCTCGCCGCCGACCAGCGCGTCATCGCTGAGGTCGAGGCTGGACAGCCGTAGCGCGAGTTCCCAGGCGCCAATGCCGCCCTGACCGATGATCCGCGTCGGCGTGACCCGATCGAACACGCCCTCGGATACCTTGTAGGGCCGGCTCTCGCCGGTGAGGAACCAGCTCGCCAGCACATACCAGCCCTGCAGATCGAGGTCGGACGCCGCTTTGCGGTTTACGCCGTTGCGGATGTATTCACTTTGCAGCGACCACGGGCCCCACTCGCCGGCCAGCTCGAGCCCGTAGCTGAGCAAGTCCTCGGTGTTGGCCAGCACGCCGGTGTCGACCAGCTGAACGTCGGTGATGTTCGACTCCGGACGGCTCGCGAAGCGCAGGCCGTTGGCCGAGTCCTCCGGCTCGTGGCGCCGTACGGCGGTGCCGAGGTGCAGCACGCGCCCGGTGTCCAGCCACGGCGCCCAGGTGGCGCGGGCGGTGAGGTCGTAGCCCTCGTCGCCCTCGCTGGCGACGTCGTCTTCCGGTCGCTCGCCGGGCCCAGCAGGCTGGCGAACGCGGCCAGTACGGTGGTGGCGTGATGGGTGGGTTTCATTCTGGGCTCCCTGCGTTGGGTGAGCGCCAGACAAATCAGAATCCATGCCAGTTGTGGTGGATGGCTGGTGTCGAAATCAGGTCACTGATTTAACAGGTTAAAAATTTTTCAAATAACCATATTTGAAATCTTTAGAACAATATGAAGCGTTTTTATCGCTATATTTGGCGTTCATATTCGTCAAATATGGCTTTTTCAAGATGACCGACCCGACGCTGTTGCTCACCCTCTGGTCAGAGGTCGGTCGCCATCAGGGCGCCGCGCAGTCACTTCCCGTAGTCGTTCGGGCGCTGGCCGATGCGCTGCCGCTGGCGGCGGTGCACATCGAGGAGCGCGACGCGGGCAGCGACGGCTTCACCACGCTGCTGCACTGGGCCGTCGGGAGCGAACTGCGGCTGCGGCCGCAAATGCCGCGGCGCAGCGCTGCGGAATTGGCGGCGATACGCGAGTGGGCGCGCGGGACGCGGACCGCCAACAGCACGGGGCAAGCAGACCCGGGCGCGCCTCTGACGCACTTCGACGGGTCAACCGGTGCCACTGTTGCCGGCGCCTTGTGGTTCGAGGACGACCTGGTCGGCTTTGTGGTCGCTGCCCTCGCCGCCGGGCAGGCGCTGACGGCCGCCATCCGGCAGCGCTTCGATACGGTGCTGGAACCGCTGGCCGCGGCCTTGGCGAATGACCGCCGACTCGGCGAGTTGCGCCGCCTGCGCGCCGCCGCGCAGGCCGATCGCGAGAGTCTGCTGTCGCGGCTCGGGCGACGCGGCCTCACCGACGGCGTCATCGGCGCCGAGCATGGCTTGCGGCGCGCGATGGAGCGGGTCGAGCAGGTGGCCGTCACGGATGCGACGGTGCTGATCCTGGGCGAGACCGGGGCCGGCAAGGAGGTCATCGCGCGCGCCATTCACGAACGCTCGACGCGCCACGAGGGCCCCTTCGTGCGCGTGAACTGCGGCGCGGTGCCGCCCGACTTGATCGACTCGGAGCTGTTCGGCCACGAGAGGGGCAGCTTCACCGGTGCGGTCGGCGTGCGTCGGGGCTGGTTCGAGCGCGCCGACGGCGGCACGCTGTTCCTGGATGAAATCGGCGAACTCACGCCGCCGGTGCAGGTCCGCCTGCTGCGCGTGCTGCAGGACAACATCGTGCAGCGCCTGGGCAGTGAGCGCGAGCTGCCGGTCAACGTGCGCGTCATCGCCGCCACCCACCGTGACCTGCCGACCCTGGTCCAGGAAGGCGCCTTTCGCGAAGACCTCTGGTACCGACTCGCGGTGTTCCCGCTGATCCTGCCGCCCCTGCGCGAGCGCCCGGAAGACATCCCCCTGCTCGCCGCGCACTTCGTGCAGCGCGCCGCCGGCCGGCTTGGCGTGCCGACCCCGGCCCTGACGGCGCGGGATCTCGACCGCCTGCTCGCTTATCGCTGGCCGGGCAACGTGCGCGAACTGGCCGCGGTGCTGGAACGCGCGGTGATTCTGGGCGGCAACCGGCAACTGGACCTCGAGACCGCGCTTGGCGCCAGTACACCAGGTGTCCCTCGGCGGTCCGTGCCGGCGCTGGCCAGCGAGAAACCCTCCGCGGCGGCGCCGGCATCCCTGGCCTCGCTCGATGAGGCCATCGGCGCGCACCTGAAACAGGCCCTGCGCGCCACCGGCGGTCGGGTGGACGGGCCGCACGGCGCGGCACGGCTGCTGCGGGTGAACGCGAGCACCTTGCGCGCCAAGCTGCGCAAACACGCCATCGAGCCGGGTGACTATCGCGTTGGCGAGGGCTGAAGGTCGCGGGACCGTTGTCGGGCCGAACGCCGGCCCGGACGATTCGCGGCGAGGGCGCCGCTCCCACGAGTATGCCAAGGATCAGCGTGCCGCCCGGCACAGGGTCCACACGTCGACCCGCGCCACGCCGGCGCGCTTGAGCGCGGTGACCAGCGCGCCGACGGTGGCGCCGGTGGTCATCACGTCGTCCACAACCGCCACGTGGTCGACGCCCGGCGATCGGGTCACGGCGAAGGCGCCGCGGACGTTGCGGCGGCGGGCGAGGTAGTCGAGACCGGTCTGCGGCGCCGTGGCGCGCACCCGGCGGCACCCGCGCCAGTCGACCGGGATGCCGAGCCGGCGCCCGACCTCGCCGGTGAGCACCTGCGCCTGGTCGTAGCCACGCTCGCGCAGGCGGGCGTCGTGCAGGGGCACGGGAATCAGCGCCTGCGGGCGTGGCCATGCGTGATCCGTGGCCGCCTGCGACAGCAGCGCGCCCAGCAGTCGGGCAAGGCCCAGCCCGCGGCCGAACTTGAGTCGCTGCATCAGCCGATCGAGCGGTGGCGCGTAGCGAAACGCGGCGTGCGCCGCGTCCTGCGGCGGCGAACGGCGCAGGCAGCGCCCGCACACGCCGGCCACCGGCAGCGGTTCGGCGCAGCGCAGGCACGCGGTGCCGAGCCACGGCAGATCCCGGTGGCAGCCCGCGCACAGCGCCAGCCGGTCATCGCCCGCCGCACCGCACAGGGTGCACTGGGGCGGCAGCAGGAAAGCCAGCAGGGTGTCGAGAACCTCGTCAACTTTTCGCGGCATGGGTTGGTTGACAAGCAGGGGGCTGCGGCTATTCTGGCCACCACGGCGCTGCGCGCGCCGTGACCTTTTGCCGCTTCGACGCCCGGGAGTTCAGCCTTGACCGCCATCCGCCACGACTGGACGCGCGCCGACATCCGCGCCCTGTTCGACCTGCCGTTCGCCGACCTGCTGCATCGCGCGCAGAGCACGCATCGCGATCATTTCGACCCCAACGCGGTGCAGGTGAGCACGCTGCTGAGCATCAAGACCGGCGCCTGTCCGGAGGACTGCGGCTATTGCCCGCAAAGCGCGCACCACGCGGCCGACCTGAACCGCGAGGCGCTGCTGGACGTGGACGCCGTGGTGGCCGCGGCGCGCGCCGCGCGCGAGGCTGGCGCCAGCCGCTTCTGCATGGGCGGCGCCTGGCGCAGCCCGCGCGAGAAGGACTTCGTGCGCGTGCTGGACATGGTGCGCGAGGTGAAGGCGCTCGGCATGGAAACCTGCGTCACGCTTGGCATGCTGAAGGGCGATCAGGCCGGGCGTCTCAAGGACGCCGGTCTCGACTACTACAACCACAACCTCGACACCTCGCCCGAGTATTACGGCGAGATCATCACCACGCGCACCTTCGACGATCGGCTGGACACCCTGGCCCAGGTGCGGGACGCGGGGGTGAACGTGTGCTGCGGCGGCATCGTCGGCATGGGCGAGTCGCGCGAGGACCGCGTCGGCCTGCTCGAATCGCTCGCGACGCTGCCCGAGCACCCGCAAAGCGTGCCGATCAATTACCTGGTGCAGGTGGCCGGCACACCGCTGGCCGGCACGGCGGCGCTCGACCCGCTCGAATTCGTGCGCACCATCGCCGTGGCGCGCATCCTGATGCCGGCCTCGGTGGTGCGCCTGTCGGCGGGTCGAGAGAGCATGGACGACGCGCTGCAGGCGCTGTGCTTTCTTGCCGGCGCCAATTCCATCTTCTATGGCGACAAGCTGTTGACCACCGGCAACCCGGCCGCCGAGCGCGACCGGGCGCTGTTCGAACGGCTGGGCATCCATGCCGCCGAGCCTGCCGTGCGCTGCGCGGCGGCGCCCGTCGATCAGCCCGCCGAGGCGCTGGCCGCGGGGTGAGCTTCGACCTCGACGCCGGCCTCGCCGCGCGCCGTGCCGCGGGCCTGTATCGGCAGCGGCGCATCGCGCACACGCCACAGGCCCCGGCGCGCCGCTTCGACGAGGGGGGGCGGCTCACCTTCTGCAGCAACGACTACCTCGGTCTCGCCAATCACCCGCGGCTGATCGAGGCGATGGTCGAAGGCGCGCGCCGCTGGGGCGTCGGCGCGGGCGCCTCGCACCTGCTGGCCGGACACACCGCGGCGCATCACGCCCTCGAGGAGGACCTCGCCGAAGCGGTCGGCCGCCCGCGGGCTTTGCTGTTCTCGACCGGCTACATGGCCAACACCGGCGTGTTGGGTGCCTTGCTGGATCGGGATGCGGCCGTGTTCTCGGACCGCCTCAATCACGCCTCGTTGATCGATGCCGCGCGCCTGAGCCGCGCCGCCGTGCGCGTGTACCGGCACGGTGACGTCGCCGATCTGGATGCCCGACTCGCGGCGGAGGCCGCCGACCGCCGTCTGATCGTCACCGATGGCGTGTTCAGCATGGACGGCGACCTTGCGCCGCTGAGGCGGCTCGCGGCGTCGGCGCGAGGTCGTGACGCCTGGTTGATGGTGGACGACGCGCACGGCTTTGGTGTGCTGGGGCCGGCCGGCGCCGGCAGCGTGGCGCAGGCCGGGCTGGGTGTTGATGAGGTCCCGGTGCTGATGGGCACGCTCGGCAAGGCGCTGGGCTGCTTCGGCGCCTTCGTCGCCGGCAGCGAGGCGCTGGTCGAGACGCTCATCCAGCACGCGCGCAGCTATATCTACACCACCGCGCTGCCACCGGCGCTGGCCGAGGCCACGCGGGTGGCCCTGCGCCTGGCGCGCGATGAAGACTGGCGGCGCGACCGGCTGGCGCAGCTGATTGCCCGTCTGCGGGCCGGCGCGGCGTCGCTTGGCCTGCCGCTGCTCGATTCCGTCACGCCCATCCAGCCGCTCATCGCCGGCAGTGTCGCGCGCGCGCTGGCCTGGAGCGCGCATCTGGAAAGTCGCGGAATCGTGGTGCCGGCGGTGCGCCCGCCGACGGTGCCGGACGGTACCGCGCGGCTGCGCATCGTGCTCACCGCCGCGCACGAGGAAGCCGACGTGGACTGCCTGCTGGACGCGCTCGCCACGTTGCCGCCGTCGCCATGAACGATCCGGGCGCCGAGTTCCGGCTCGACCTGCGCCGCGTGCGCCGGGCGTTCGACCGCGCGGCGGCCGGCTACGAGACGGGCGCCGTGCTGCAGCGCACGGTCGAGTCGCACAGCCTGGCGCGGCTCGACCTGATCCGCATCGCGCCGCGAACCATCGTCGATCTCGGCTGCGGTCCGGGTGTCGCCGGGCGCGCGCTGCTGCGGCGTTATCGCGGCGCGCAGGTGATCGGCCTCGATATAGCCCCCGCCATGCTGCATGCCGCGCGGCGGCGCCGGCGCTGGTTCTCGGCGCAGCGTTTCGTGTGTGCGGACGGGCTCGCCATGCCGCTGCCGGCCGACAGCGTCGATCTGGTGTTCAGCAACCTCACCGTGCAGTGGTGCGCCGATCCGGCGGCGCTGTTCGCGGAGGTCTGGCGCGTGCTGCGGCCGGGCGGACTGTTCCTGTTCACCAGCCTTGGGCCGGACACGCTGCGCGAGCTGCGCGCGGCGTGGCGACAGGCCGACGCGGCGGTGCATGTGCACGCCTTCATCGACATGCACGATCTTGGCGACGCGCTGGCGCGCAGTGGCTTCGAGAGCCCGGTGCTGGACGTGGAGCAGTTCTGCCTGACCTACCCGGACGTGCGCGCGCTGGCGCGCGATCTCAAGTTCATCGGCGCCGGCAACGCGGCGGCCGGGCGCGGGCGGGGTCTCGGTGGGCGGGCGAGATGGCAGGCGATGGCCGCGGCCTACGAGCCGTTTCGCGCGGATGATCGTTTGCCCGCCACCTTTGAGGTCGTCCATGCCCATGCCTGGAAACCGCTGCACATCCGCCGCTCTGAACCGGACGGAGCGCAAGCACTGCACTTTCACCCCCGGCGCGTGAAGCAGGCATGAGGCGGGGTTACTTCGTCACCGGTACCGACACCGGCGTTGGCAAGACCCGCGTCGCGGCCGGCCTGATCGCGGCGCTGCGCCAGCAGGGGCAGCGCGTGGCCGGCATGAAGCCGGTGGCGAGCGGCTGCGTGATGACGCCCGACGGGCTGCGCAATGAGGACGCGCTCGCCTTGTGCGCGGCAAGCGGTCTCGCCGTGCCTTATGACTGGGTGAATCCCTACGCCTTCGCGCCGCCGATCGCGCCCCATATCGCGGCAAGGGAGGCCGGACAGCGCATTCGGTTCGACGTCCTTGCCGCGGCCCTGGACCGCCTCCAGGCCCAGGCCGAGTGTGTGGTCGTGGAAGGTGTCGGCGGCTGGCGGGTGCCGCTCGGTGCGGACGGCGACGTGGCGGATTTGGCCGCGCATCTGGGCTTGCCGGTGGTGCTGGTCGTCGGACTGCGCCTCGGTTGTCTGAATCACGCCGCGCTCACCGTGGCCGACATGCGGCGCAGCGGCTTGCCACTCGCTGGCTGGGCGGCGAGCGCCGTGGATCCCGGCTTTGCTCGCGAAGCGGAGAACCTGGCGACCTTGGCCGACATCCTCGCGCTGCCGTGCCTCGGCATCCTCGGGCATTGCCCCGAAGCCAGTGCCGAGGAGGCGGCCGCCGGCTTGCGTTTACCGACAGCGGGCGCCACGCGCAGGACTTGACGGCCGTCAACAAGGCGGCGCAACGACCCCTTCGTCTTGTCAGGAAACAGGCCCGGAAGGTAGTATTCGCGCGGCTTTTTGTCGCAGGGTCGCTGCGCGCGGCGGGTCTCGATGCCGCGCGGGCGGGTGCAGCGGGAGGTGGCGGTGGCGCTGCGCACGCGGCGGGAGCAGGGCGGCGCATGGCGTTTCGAGCTGTTGCCGAATCGTTCCCTTTCCTGGACGCAGACCAGGCGCCTGGTGATGGCTTTTGGTGTGTTCAGTGGCCTCATCGCGGGTGGGTTCGCCAGCCTGGGCTTGTGGTGGGTGGCGCCGTTCAGCGGACTGGAAGTGCTCGCCCTCGGGCTGGGCCTCTACGTCTGTTCGCGCGCCAGCTACCGGCGCGAGGTCATCCTGGTGGATGCGAAACGGGTTGTGGTGCTCCGTGGCCACGACCGGGTGGAGTTGCGCGATGAGCTTCCTCGGGCCTGGGTCAGGCTGGGGTGGGAGTCGGCGCGGCCGGGGCAGGCGAGTTGTCTGCGTCTTGGATCGCACGGACAGTTTTTCGAGATCGGGGCGTTCCTGATCGAGGCCGAGCGCCGGCAGTTGGCCGGTCAGCTGGCTCGATTGTTGGGGAAACCGCTGGGCGCACGGGCGCCCGAGATGGCAGTTGATGCCGGGTTGAACAGGGAGATGGGTCTTTGAAGATCGGACAACACACGCGCGCAGTGACGATGTTGGCGGGCCTCCTGCTGGCCGCGACCTTGCCGGCGCAGGCCGCCTATGAGATGAACCTGGTTCGCGGTGTGACCGAAGCCAGCCACAACGCGTTCGACCTGCACATGATTTCGCTGTGGGTCTGCGTGGCGATCGGCGTGGTGGTGTTCGGCGCCATGTTTTACGCGCTGTTCGCATTTCGCAAATCACGCGGGGCAGTGGCGGCCAACTTTCACGAGAACACCACCGTCGAGGTGGTCTGGACCGTCATTCCGATCGTCATCCTGATCAGCATGGCCATTCCGGCCACCAGGCATCTGATCAACCTCGAGGACACCTCGGATTCCGAGCTGACCATCAAGGTCACCGGCTATCAGTGGCGCTGGCAGTACGAGTACCTGGATCAGGGTGTGAGCTTTTTCAGCAACCTGGCGTCCAGCAGTCGTGACGCCACCAAGGCCGATCCGCACGCGGTGGAGCATTACCTGCTGGACGTCGACCATCCCCTGGTGCTGCCGACCGGCACGCGCGTGCGCTTCGTGTTCACCTCCAATGACGTGATCCACTCGTGGTGGGTGCCGGCACTGGGCTGGAAGCAGGACACCGTTCCCGGCTTCATCAACGACGCCTGGACCAGCATTCCCGAGCCGGGCGTGTACCGCGGCCAGTGCGCCGAGCTGTGCGGCAAGGATCATGGCTTCATGCCGATCGTGGTCGAAGCCAAGAGCAAGGAAGACTACGACGCGTGGCTGATCGCCAAGAAGGCCGAAGCCGAGGCGGCCAAGAGCGGCGCCGACCGCGAATGGACCATGGACGAGCTGGTCGAGCGCGGCAAGGGCGTATACGGAACCTACTGCGTGGCCTGTCATCAGGCCAATGGTCAGGGGATTCCGCCGGCATTCCCGTCCCTGCTCGGCAGCCCGATCGTCACCGGTCCGATCGAGGGCCAGATGGATATCGTGATGCACGGCAAGGCCGGTACCGCGATGCAGGCGTTCGCGGCGCAGCTCAACGACGTCGACCTGGCTGCGGTGATCTCCTACACGCGCAACGCCTTCGGCAACACCATGGGCGATATGGTGCAGCCGGCGCAGATCAAGGCTGCGCGCTGAACGGCGCGCACGCACAGCATCCTCACGAGACCACGTTCGGAGAACACGGCATGGCTACTGTGGCCCACGAAGTCGATCATCACCACGGCCCGGCGCGCGGCTTGAGCCGCTGGTTGTTCACCACCAACCACAAGGACATCGGCAGCCTGTACCTGTGGCTGGCGCTGATCATGTTCCTGACCGGCGGCGCGCTGGCCATGTTGATCCGGCTCGAGCTGTTCCAGCCGGGCCTGCAGCTGGTGGAGCCGGAAACCTTCAACCGTCTGACCACCATGCATGGCCTGATCATGGTGTTCGGTGCCGTCATGCCGGCCTGGACGGGTTTCGCGAACTGGATGCTGCCCATGATGGTCGGCGGGCCGGACATGGCGCTGCCGCGCATGAACAACTGGAGCTTCTGGCTGCTGCCGTTCGCCTTCACCCTGCTGATGAGCACCTGGTTCATGGACGGTGGTGCGCCGGCCTTCGGCTGGACGTTCTACGCGCCGCTGTCGACCACCTTCGCGCCGGATACCACCGACGTGTTCATCTTCGCGGTTCACCTGATGGGCATCTCGTCCATCATGGGCGCCATCAATGTCATCGCCACCGTGCTCAACATGCGCGCGCCGGGCATGACGCTGATGAAAATGCCGTTGTTCGCGTGGACCTGGCTGGTGACGGCGTTCCTGCTGATCGCCGCCATGCCCGTGCTGGCCGGCGCCGTGACCATGATGCTGACCGACCGACACTTCGGCACCAGCTTCTTCAGCGCCGCCGGCGGCGGTGACCCGGTGCTGTTCCAGCACATCTTCTGGTTCTTCGGGCACCCGGAGGTCTACATCATGATCCTGCCGGCGTTCGGCGTGGTGTCGGAGATCATCCCGACCTTCGCCCGCAAGCAGATCTTCGGCTACGCGTCGATGGTGTACGCCATCTCGGCCATCGCCTTCCTGTCGTTCATCGTGTGGGCGCACCACATGTTCACCACCGGCATGCCGGTGGCGGGCGAGATCTACTTCATGTACGCCACCATGCTGATCGCCGTGCCGACCGGCGTGAAGGTGTTCAACTGGGTGGCCACCCTGTGGCGCGGCTCGATCACCTTCGAGACGCCGATGCTGTTCGCCCTGGCCTTCGTGTTCCTGTTCACCATCGGCGGCTTCTCGGGTCTGATGCTGGCCATCGGACCCGTGGACATGCAGTACCACGACACCTACTTCGTGGTGGCACATTTCCATTACGTGCTGGTGCCCGGCGCGGTATTCGCGCTGATGGCCGGCGCCTACTACTGGATTCCGAAGTGGACCGGGCACATGTATGACGAGCGCCTGGGCAAGCTGCACTTCTGGCTGTCGGCCATCTCCGTGAACGTGCTGTTCTTCCCGATGCATTTCGTCGGCCTGCAGGGCATGCCGCGCCGCATCCCGGACTACGCATTGCAATTCGCCGACTTCAACAGGATCGCCAGCATCGGCGGCTTCGCGTTCGGTCTGTCGCAGCTGCTGTTCGTGTACATCATGATCAAGACCGTGCGCGGTGGTGCCAAGGCCACCGATCGGGTGTGGGAAGGCTCGCACGGCCTGGAGTGGACGCTGCCCTCGCCGGCGCCGTACCACAGCTTCACCCAGGCACCGGAGATTCGCTGACCCTCATGAGCGACCCGTCCGCGCGCGGCGCGCGCAAGCCCAGCCGCTGGTTGCTGGCCGCACTGGTCGCCTTTGTGGTGGGCGTGTACCTGATTACGATCATGGCTCACATGCGGGGGACGAGCGGTGGATGATCGCCAGCGCAAAGTGGCACGTACCACGCGCCGGCTGGCGCTGGCCGCGGCCCTGATGTTCGGTTTCGGCTTTGCGCTGGTGCCGCTCTACGACGTCATGTGTGAGGCGATCGGCCTGAACGGCCGGTCCTCTTCGCTGACGGGCGGCACACCGCAAACGGCGGCGGCGCCGGACTTGCCGGGCCGTGAGGTGACCGTCGAGTTCGTCGCCAGCACCAATGCCGAGCTGCCCTGGGATTTCCAGCCGGCCGTGTCGCGCATGAAGGTGCGGGTGGGCGAGACCGCCGAGGCGGTCTACGTGGCGCGCAACCGGGCCGCGCACGCGGTGACCGGGCAGGCCATTCCCAGCGTGGCGCCGGGTCCGGCGGCCAAGTATTTTCACAAGATCGAGTGCTTCTGTTTCACCGAGCAGAAATTGGCGGCCGGCGAGCAGAAGGACATGACGGTGCGCTTTCGGGTTGATCCGGCGCTGGCAGACAGCGTCCACACCCTGACGCTCGGCTATACGTTTTTCGATTTGCACAAGGCGCCGGCGGATGAACACGCCGGCCACGCAGCGGCCGGCGGCTGAGCCGGCGTTCGATCAGCTTCTTGCGGAGGGATGACAGGCATGGCACAGGCTCACGGCGGATATTACGTACCTGCGGAAACACGCTGGCCCATCGTCGGCTCGGTGGCGCTGACGCTGATGGTGCTGGGCGGCGTGAACTGGCTACACGACAACCAGATCGGCAAGCTGGTGCTGCTGGGCGGCACCGCGCTGCTGCTGGTCATGGTGTTCGGCTGGTTCGGCAACGTCATCCGCGAAAGCCAGGCCGGTCTCAACAACGAGCAGATGGACCGCTCGTACCGTTGGGGCATGGCCTGGTTCATCGTCTCCGAGGTGTTCTTCTTTGCCGCCTTCTTCGGGGCGCTGTTCTTCGCCCGGCAGATGTCGGTGCCGTGGCTGGGCGGCGAGGGCGACGTCATGAAGGCGATCAGCCACAGCTTCCTGTGGCCGGACTTCGAGGCCACCTGGCCGCTCATCAATCCGCCGAAGGCCGAGGGCTTCGACATCCCGACCGGCGTGGTGCCGGCCTGGGGCGTGCCGGCGCTGAACACCGCCATCCTGCTGACCAGCGGCGTGACCATCACCATCGCCCACTGGGGACTGCTCAAGAACAAGCGCACGCAGCTGATCCTGGGCCTGGCCGCGACGGTCGCGCTCGGCGTGATCTTTCTGTACTTCCAGGTCGAGGAATACGCTCACGCCATGCACGAGCTGAACCTGACGCTCGCGTCCGGCATCTACGGCTCGACCTTCTACATGCTGACCGGCTTCCACGGTGCGCACGTGACGCTCGGCACCATCATGCTGATCGTCATCCTGCTGCGCTGCATGAAGGGCCACTTCACGCCCGAGCACCACTTCGGATTCGAAGCGGTGGCCTGGTATTGGCACTTCGTGGACGTGGTCTGGCTCGGCCTGTTTGTATTCGTTTACTGGCTCTGAGACGGATTCTGCGCCGTCGGGCTGGTGGGCACGACGGCGTGTGGCTTGAGCACGCCGGTCGCAACGCCGCCCAGCAGCAGCAGAAATAGGGCCACCGACAGGCCCACTCGCCAGGTCAGGGCCCGCGCCATGCGCGCGTGGCCGCGCCGCGGGCCGAGCATGGCGAACACGGCCGAGCCGAGCGCGATCAGAATGGCCGCGAGCATGGCCAGAATGATGAGCTTCATCAGCATGTGTCTGCCTCGTCCCACAAAATTGGTCGGTCATTGTAGTCAGCTGGCCGCCTGACCGTACCCCAACCTGTCGATGCCCCCCGTCAAGCGCCGCGCCTTCACCCCGCCTCTCGCCGCCACGTTGGCAGTGTTGCTGTTGGTGCCCGTGCTGGCCGGGCTGGGCTGCTGGCAGGTGACGCGCGCCCGCGAAAAGGTGCGCCTGCTCGACGAGGCGGCTGCCGGGCAGGCCGCGGCGCCGACCGACCTGGCGTCGAGCGAGTCTTTGGAAGCGCTTCCAGCCTGGCGCCCGCTGCGGGTGCAGGGTGTTTTCCTGGCCGACCGGCAGGGCCTTCTCGACAATCAGGTACGCGATGGTCGTGTGGGTTACGACATTCTGACGCCGCTGCGGATCGATGGCCGCGATGAACTGCTGCTGGTCGACCGGGGCTGGCTGCCGCGCGGCCCACGGCGCGACGATCTGCCGCAGTGGTCGACACCCGATGCCCGGGTGACGCTGACCGGCACGCTGCACGTGCCGGTGGATGTTCCGCTGGTATCCGGCACGATCAGCGACGTGTTCGGCGGCGCGTGGGTGGTGTCCGAGATTGACCTTCCGCTGCTCGGGCAGCAGCTTGGCGCGCCGCTGGCGCCGCGCGTGTTACGCCTGGACCCGGCGTCGGAGCACGGTTTTCGCCGCGATTGGCCGGTGGTGGGGATGACGCCGCAGCGGCACTACGGCTACGCGGTGCAGTGGTTTGGCCTGGCGCTGGCCTTGCTGGTGCTCTATGTGGTGGCTGGTGTGCGGCGGGCACGTGTGGCCCAGGTTTCGGAGTAACGATGAATCAGGATGAGAAGGCGGCGCAGCGTCGCGGGAGACTGGTGCTGATTGCGCTGGCGGCACTGTTTTTCGGGCCGCTGCTGTTTTCCTATGGCTATCAACGTCTGGGTTTCGTTGCGTATCCGGCGCCAAAATTGTCTGGCCTGCTGATCGAGCCGCCGGTCGAGTTGCCCGTCGCAGAACGCGCCGGGTGGCCGGACAAGCGCTGGACACTGGTGGTTGCCGGGCCGTGCGACGCGGCGTGCCTGAAGACGCTGACCGACCTGCGCCAGATCGTGCGTTCACTGCCCCGCTATCAGGACGTCATGGCCCGCGCGTACGTCCACCCATCGGGCGCGGCGTTGAATGCCGAGCAGATACAGGAACTTGACGGCGTGCAGCCGGTAGAGGACGCCGACGGCAGGCTGCTGGCGGCGCTTTCAGGCGCGGCACCGACGGACGACACGGCGTTCTCGATGGTGGACCCCGGCGGCTTCGCCATGCTGCGCTATCGCAAGGACTATGACGCTCGCGCCGCGCGCAAGGACATCGAGCATCTGCTGCGCCGTCTGGCGCCGAACTGACGGAGCATTGCCTTGAAGCCACGCAAGACGCCGTCCAATCCGCTGCCCTGGCTGCTGTCGGTGGTGCTCGCCCTGGTCGTCGTGATCCTCGGCGCCTACACGCGCCTGTCGGATGCGGGCCTGGGCTGCCCCGACTGGCCCGGCTGTTACGGCCACGTGGGCGTGCCGGCGACCGCCGCCGCCATCGACCGTGCCAACGAGGCATTTGCCCATCGCCCTGTCGAGTCCGCCAAGGCGTGGAAGGAGATGATTCACCGCTACGCGGCGGGATTGCTGGGGCTGGCGGTGTTGGGGCTGACGGTGTCAGCCTGGCGCCGGCGAGCCGGACGCGTGCTGGCGACGGCCCTGCTTGTGCTCATCGTGTTCCAGGCGGCGCTCGGCATGTGGACGGTCACGCTCCAGCTCAAGCCGGTCATCGTCATGGGTCACCTGCTGGGCGGCTTCAGCGTGCTGAGCCTGCTCTGGCTCGGGTATCTGAACGCCCGCTCTTTCGTGCCCGACCGCAGTGCGCCGCCGGTTACGTTGCGACGGCTGGCGCTGCTCGGCATTGCAGTGCTCGTGGTGCAGATCGCGCTCGGCGGCTGGACCAGCGCCAACTACGCCGCCCTGGCGTGCCCGACTTTCCCCACCTGCATGGGGGAGTGGTGGCCGCCGATGGACATGGCTGAGGGCTTCGTACTGTGGCGAGGTCTGGGCATCAACTACGAGTTCGGCGTGCTGGACAGTCCGGCGCGGGTGGCGGTACACATGGCGCACCGGGCCTGGGCGCTGGTGGCGTTCGCCTACATTGGATTCGTCGCCATCTACACCGCATGGCGCTGCGTGGGGCCGCTGCGGGCGGCGGCGCTGGTGCTGTTGGGCCTGCTGATCGCGCAGGTGTCGCTCGGCATCGCCAATGTGTGGCTCAGCCTGCCCTTGCCGGTGGCGGCGGCGCACAATGCCGTGGCGGCCATTCTGCTGCTGGCCCTGCTGACTCTCACCCACACCCTGTACCGCAGTGGAAGCGCGCGTGGCTGAAACCCTACCGTTGGCGCCGCCGTTGCCGCTGTGGCGCGAGTACCTGGAACTGTGCAAACCACGGGTGGTGGCGCTGATCTGCTTCACCGCGGTGGTCGGCATGCTGCTTGCGGTGCCCGGCATGGTGCCGCTGAACGCCCTGATCGCCGGCAATCTCGGCATCTTTCTCGCGGCCTCGTCGGCGGCGGTCATCAATCAGGTGGTCGACGCGCGCGTCGATGCGCAGATGGACCGCACACGCAACCGCCCGCTGCCGACCGGCCGGGTCACCGCCGGGCAGGCGCTGGCGTTCGCAGCCCTGCTCGGGCTGCTGTCGATGACCTTGCTGGTGGTGTGGGTGAACACGCTGACGGCGGTGCTGACGTTCGCGTCGCTGATCGGCTACGCCGTCATCTACACCGCGTATCTCAAACGCGCCACGCCGCAGAACATCGTGATCGGCGGCGCGGCCGGCGCGGCGCCGCCGGTACTGGGCTGGACGGCCGTCACCGGTACGGTGGAGCCGTTTGCGCTGCTGCTGTTCCTCATCATCTTCGTGTGGACGCCACCGCATTTCTGGGCGCTGGCGATCCGCCGTCACGAGGAGTACGCCCGGGTCAACATCCCCATGCTGCCGGTGACGCATGGCTTGCCGTACACGCGTCTCAACGTGCTGCTGTACTCGGCGCTACTGCTGGCGGTGAGCCTGCTGCCGTTCGCCACCCGCCTGGCGGGCTGGCCATACGCGCTGGCCGCATTGCTGCTCGGCGGGCGCTTCCTGCAGTGGGCGGTGCGTCTTTACCGGAGCCAGGATGGCGCGGTGGCGTCGGCCACCTTCCGGTACTCGATCATCTACCTGATGGGGCTATTCGCTGCCCTGCTGATCGACCACTACCTGCCCGGAACGGGTCTGTTCTGAAGCACTGCCGGTCGGGCGGTCGCCGAGCGCCAGCTTGACCACTCCGACCAGCGCCAGCACCAGCAGGGCCGTCAGAACGATGCCGGCGATGATGATGTGCACGGGGTTGGAGCGGGTGCTGCGCTCGTAATTGGCACGGTCGCGCACGCCCAGAAACGCCCAAGCCATTTCCCGCAGTACGCCCAGAAACCCGAATCGATTGCGGGTCGTGCTCACGCGGCGTCGGCCTGCAGGTGCCGCGCCAGCCGGCCAAGCGCCTGGCTTTCGAGCTGGCGGATGCGCTCCGCGGATACGCCGTACTTCTCGCCAAGCTCTTTGAGGCCGGTCTTTTCCTCGGCCAGCCAGCGCTGTTCCAGGATGTCCCGGCTGCGCGCGTCGAGCGTCGCCAAACCATCCCGCAGCGCCTGCAGGCGATGGCCCGCCCACTGTTCTTCCTCGAGCTCCTGCGACGGATCCGGGCGCGTGTCGGCGATGCTCAGCGCCGGCGCCGGCAGGTCGTCGTCGCTGGCATCGGTGGCGGCATCGAAGGACACCGGCCGCTCGCTCAGTCGTGCGTCCATGTCGAGCACGTCCTGCGGGCGCACGTCGAGCTCGGCGGCGATCTGCGCCGCCTGCGCGTCGCTCAGATGCCCCAGGCGCTGCTTGTGCTGGCGCAGATTGAAGAACAGCTTGCGCTGCGCCTTGGTGGTGGCGATCTTGACGATGCTCCAGTTGCGCAGCACGTATTCGTGAATCTCGGCGCGGATCCAGTGCACCGCGAACGACACCAGGCGAATGCCGCGCCGCGGATTGAAGCGCCGCACTGCCTTCATCAGGCCGATGGCGCCTTCCTGGATGAGGTCGGCCTGCGGCAGGCCATAGCCGTTGTAGCCGCGCGCGATGTGGATCACGTAGCGCAGGTGGGAACTGACCAGCTCCCGCGCCGCGTCGAGGTCGCCGTTGTCCTGCAGGCGGACGGCCAACGCGTGCTCTTCGTCCGCCGAAAGGTACGGCGCCTGCTGGGCGGCGCGGATCAATTGGTTCAGGTTGCCGACGGCGTGCAGTTGCAGCGGCAGGGTCAGGGCGGTGGACATGATGCCTCCCTCGAAACGGTCGGAAAATGTTAGCACTCGCATCCTTTGAGTGCTAAATCGGCCTTCAGTTTCACCCCGTGTCCGAAAACATTGCGCATGGTGGAAGCGGGCAAACGCTGAATCAGTCAGCGCCGGTCGGTCGGGTCTGGGTGCCGCCGTGAATCACGGGCGTGGACCGACCATTCCTGCCGGGCGTCAGCCGTTCCCCGGCAATTCTGCGGGCGCATAGGCGGCGCCGATGTGGCGAAAGTGGCTGTCGAGCGCGCTGGCGGTGAAGCCGAGTTGCGTCAGGGTGTGCGCCGCGGCCACCGCCCGCCGACCGCTGTTGCAGTAACAGACGTAATGGCCGCTCGGGTCCAGCCGGTGCGCGTGCAGGCGCAGTTCGTGCAGCGGCAGGTTGTAGGCGCCCGGCAGGTGGGCGTTCTGCCATTCGCCGCGTTGACGCACGTCCAGCCAGTGGCCGCCGTTGCTGATGATCTCGATGGCGGCGGAGCCCCCGACCAGCAGGTCTGGCGTCGGCTGTTGCAGGTGCTCGAAGTCGTGCCGGTACAGCCGCATCAACATGCCGTCGGAGATCATGCTGATCGTGGCCACGCTGTGCGGGTCGCCGCCCAGCGCCTCGGCGCCGAAGCAGTCCCCTTCGCTCAGCTGGCCGAGCTCGATCGACTCACCCTCGTCGGCGGGCGCTTCACGCGACACCAGCGCGGCACCGCTGTCGACGATGTAGAACGCATCCGCGGCTTCATTCTGGTGCGTGATGACCTGGCGCTCCTGCGCGGCAAACGGCACAAACGCCTGCATCAATTCCTCGATGCGCGCCGGTGGCGTGCCGCGCAGGGCGGGGAAAAAACTGTACCGCCAGCGGCGGGGAATGCCCCGCCGGAAGAACGCGTTGTCACGCTCCGCGCTGCGCCGCTCGATGACCGCCAGCTGATCCCAGGTGGCGATCAGGTCGACGAGATCGAACGGCAGGTACGCCAGCACCACGTCGGTGTAGGCCGCCACCGAGCGGAAACGGCCGTCGTTTAGCGCGTAGTGGGCGCTCGGCGAGCCGGCTTCGATGATCGCAGCAACGCCGGCATGGGTGACGGCGGTAGCCTCCCCGGCCAGCAGGTACAGCGCGTGGTCGAGGGTTTCGTCGTAGGAGTCGAAGATCGTGCTGCGGTCGGCCGGCTCATCGATACGCGCCGCGGCCGCCAGTTCGATCAGCTGTGCCCGGGGAAACGTCGACAGCGGCAGAAACTGCCGGAGTTGGCTGAAGTGCATCCCGCCTGACACGCGTGCCGAGCTCCCAAAATGTGACCTTGTGCATTGTCACACGGTGGGCCGGCGTGTAGCGGCTTCTGTCAGAGGCGCCGGACGCCGTTGCCACCGCCCAGCAGCAGCACGTCGGCGCCGCGGGCCGCGAAAAGGCCATTGGTGACCACGCCGGCGATGTTGTTCAGGCTCTGCTCGAGCTTGATCGGTTCGAGGATGTCGAAGCCGTGCACGTCCAGGATGATGTTGCCGTTGTCGGTGACGAAATCCTTGCGGTATGCGGGCTTGCCGCCGAGCGCGATGATTTCCCGCGCCACGTAGCTGCGGGCCATCGGGATCACTTCCACCGGCAGCGGGAAGGCGCCCAGGCGGCGCACCAGCTTGGATTCGTCGGCAATGCAGACGAACTGCCGGCTGGCCGCGGCGATGATCTTCTCGCGCGTCAGCGCGCCGCCGCCGCCCTTGATGAGCTGGCGATGCTCGGTGGCCTCGTCGGCGCCGTCGATGTACAGCGGCAGCGTGCCGACGTTGTTGAGATCGAGCACTTCGATGCCGGCCGCCTTGAGGCGCTCGGCGGACGCCACCGAGCTCGCCACCGCGCCCTTGATGCGTTCGCGGATACCTGCCAGACAGTCGATGAAGTGATTGGCGGTCGAGCCCGTGCCGATGCCGATCACCTCGCCTTCCGGCACGAATTCGAGCGCCGCCTGGGCGGCGCGGCGCTTGGCGAGATCCTGGTCGCTCATGTCGGCCTCAGGGCGATACCCGGTAAGTGCCATTGTGTTGGATGACCCGCACGCGCTGGCCAACCTGGAACTGCTGCTCGCTTTGTTCCTGCACGATGGCCATGACGTTGCCGTTTTCGAGCCGGACGGTGAGTTCGAGGCCGTCGGCCTTGGTCAGTGCTTGTTCGGCGGCGTTGCCGGCAAGGCCGCCGCCGACCGCGCCGGCAACCACTGCCGCCTTCTGCCCGGTGCCGCCGCCGACCGTGCTGCCCACCAGCCCGCCCAGCACCGCCCCGGTGGCCGCGCCGATGTAAGAGCGCGTGCCCTCGATCTGCACCGCCTGCACGGCCTCGACGGTGCCGAACTTCACCACCTGGGCCTGGCGGGCCTCGCTGCGCGAGTAGACGTTGCCGGCCGTGCTGGAAGCGCAACCGGTGAGGGCCGGGCCGGCGATGGCCAGCGACAGGGCGATGAGCAGGGAGCGGCCGGAGGGTGCGTGCATGGGGGTCGTCGAGGTGGGAAGTTGCGTACTGAGACCGTCCGACGGTCGTTGCGGTTCCGGCGGTCGCGGGGCGCGCATTCTAAACGCCGGCGGGCATCTCGCCGGCTTCACGCATCGGTTGGCGCGGCCAAGGCCAGCAGCACCGCCACCTCGCCCAGCTCCACGGTGGCGCCGTAGACATCGCCAGTGGCGCCGCCCAGCCGGCGCCGGGCGGCGAGGCCGATGAGTGCCCCGAGCAGCACCGTTATCGGCAAGGCACGCGGCGCGGTGAACAGCGCCACCACCGCCACGAGGCCAACCACCAGCCATGCGGTGTGGCGGGGCAGGCCGGCGGTGATGGTTTCGGCGCTGCCGCCGGGGCTGACGTAGGGCAGGGCGCACATCAGCGCCAGCACCGCGCCGCGCGCCAGCACCGGGGCCAGCAGCAGCGGCACCAGCGAGCCGTGTTCGAGCACCGCCGCGAGGCTGGCGAACTTGCCGATCAGGACCAGCGTCACCGCCGCCACCGCCGCGGTGCCGACGTGCGGGTCCTTCAGAATGGCGCGCCGGCGCGCGGCGTCGGCATGGCCGCCGAGCAGCGCATCGGCACAATCGGCCAAGCCGTCCAGATGCAGCGCGCCGGTCAGCGCGACCCAAAGCGCCAGCACGATGGCCGCGGCCGCGAGCGGCGGCAGGTCGAACAGCGCCCAGCAGGCGGCGATCAGCAGCACGCCGAGCAGCAGTCCGACCAGCGGATAGGTGAGCGGCGAGCGGCTGAGGTCATCCGGTTCGGGCGCTGGCGCTGTCGGCAGCGGCAGCGTCGTCATCAGCGCCAGTGCCAGGCGCAGCGGGCGCCAGAGGGTGCCGATCATGCCGTGCTCCCGGCCACGCCGGCCTGGTCGAACGTCGCCATGCCATTGTGCAGCGCGCAGGCCAGGCGCAGCAGCGGCAGCGCGGTCATCGCGCCGCTGCCTTCGCCCAGGCGCAGGTCGAGCGCCAGCAGCGGGTCGGCATCCAGCGCGGCGAGCAGACGGGCGTGGCCGGGTTCGGCCGAGCGGTGGGCGAACAGCAGCCAGTCGCGCACCGCCGGCTGGATGCGGCAGGCGGCGAGAACCGCGGCCGTCACGATGAAGCCGTCCACCAGCAGCGGCAGGCCGGCCTGGGCGCAGGCGATGGCGGCGCCGGTGAGCGCGGCGATCTCGAAGCCGCCGAGCCGGCGCAACGTGTCGAGCGGGCCGTCCATGTGCGGCCCGTGCAGGGCCAGCGCGCGTTCGATCACGGCTGCCTTGTGCGCCACACCGGCGGCGTCGAGCCCGGTGCCGGGGCCGGTGAGATGCGTGGGCGGATCGCCGAGCAGGGCGCAGGCCAGCGCCGCCGCCGCCGTGGTGTTGGCGATGCCCATCTCGCCGCCGATGAACAGCTGTGCGCCGGCCTGCACCGCGCGCTGCACCGCCGCCCGGCCGGCGTCGAGCGCCGCGGCGAGCTGCGCGTCGGTCATGGCCGGCCCGGTGGTGAAGTCCGCCGTCATCGGCGCGATGCGGGCGTCGATCACGTTGGCGAGCGGTCCCGGATCGACCGCCGTGCCGAGATTGACGACCTCGAGCATGGCACCCTGCGCGCGGGCCAGCACGCTCACCGCCGCGCCGCCAGCCACGAAGTTGCCGAGCATCTGCGCCGTCACCGCCTGCGGAAAGGCCGACACGCCCTGCGCGGCGACGCCGTGATCGCCCGCGAACACGCACACGTGCACGCGCTCGATGGCCGGATGGTCCGTCCCTTGCAGCTTGGCCAGCCGCACGGCGAGCGCCTCCAGCCGGCCGAGCGAGCCCGGTGGCTTGGTGAGCTGAGTCTGTCTTGCGGCGGCGCGCACGGCGGCGGCGGCGTCCGGAATGGCGCAGGGCAAAGCGAGCCAGGCGGGCGTCACGGCAGCTCCCCTTTGAGCGCCAGCGGCAGTCCGGCGACAGTCAGCAGCACCCGCTCGCAGCGCGCGGCGATGTCCTGGTGCAGGCGGCCGGCGGCGTCGCAGTAGCGGCGCGTGAGCTCGCCGAGCGGCACGATGCCCATGCCGGTCTCGTTGCCGACCAGAATCAGCTCGCCGGGCGCCGTGTCGAGTACCGACAGCAGCGCCGCCTGCTCGCGGTCGAGCGCCGCCGGATCGTCCGCGACCAGCAGGTTGGTCAGCCACAGCGTGAGGCATTCGACCAGCACGCAGCCTTCGCTGCGGGCGTGGGCCGCGACCGCCGCGGCGAGTGCGATCGGCTCCTCGACCAGCGTCCAGCCGGGCGGGCGGCGTGTCTGGTGGGCGGCGATGCGCGCCGCCATCTCGGCATCGTCGCGCGCGCTGGCGGTGGCGATGTAGGTGACCGGCCGGCCGGCGGTCATGGCGAGGCGCTCGGCAAGGCGGCTCTTGCCCGAGCGCACGCCGCCGAGGATCAGCGTTTTCATGCGGCGTCGAGGTCCAGCAGGGCGCGCAGCGCGGCGGTGTCGAGGTGGGCCTCGACGGCATCGGCGAGACGGTCGATGGCGGTCTCGGCCAGCGTGTCGGCGTCCACAGCCGCGGCGTCGTCGAGCCCCGCCCAGCCAAGCAGCGCGCGCTGCGCGGCCGGCCGGTCGAACAGGCCGTGCAGATAGGTGGCCATGATCCGGCCATCGTCGCTGAGGGCGCCGTCCGGTCCGTGATCAAGGCGCAGCGCCGGGCGCGCCAGGGCCGTGCCGGTGCTGGTGCCGGCGTGAATTTCGTAGCCGGCGACCGGCGCGTCGGCAATGGCGAGCCGGCCGCCGGTCTCGCGCAGCTGTTTGTCCGGCTGCAGGGTGGTTTCGAGCTCGAGCAGGCCGAGCCCGGCGTGGCTGCCGGGCGCGCCCTCGATGCCGTGCGGGTCGTGGATGGCGGTGCCGAGCATCTGCAGGCCGCCGCAGATGCCGATCAGCCTGCCTCCATAGCGCAGGTGGCGGGCGATGGCCGCTTCCCAGCCCTGCGCGCGCAGCCAGGCGAGGTCGGCGGCCACGGCCTTCGAGCCCGGCAGCACGATGAGATCGGCCGGCGGCGGGCTCTCGCCGGGCCCGACGAAGCGCACGTCCACCGCCGGGTGGGCGCGCAGCGGGTCGAGGTCGGTGTGGTTGCTGATGCGCGGCAGCGCCGGCACCGCGACAGTCAATCGCGCGCCGATCTTCGGCGCGGCAAACGAGGGCAGCGCGTCTTCCGCCGGCAGCGCGAGTCCGTGCAGGTAGGGCAGCACGCCGAGCACCGGCTTGCCGGTGTGGGCAGCGAGCCAGTCGAGGCCGGGTTGCAGCAAGGTGATGTCGCCTCGGAATCGATTGATGACGAAGCCCTTCACGCGCGCCTGTTCGGATGCCGAAAGCAGCGCGAGCGTGCCGACCAGGTGCGCGAACACGCCGCCGCGGTCGATGTCCGCCACCAGGATCACCGGGCAGTCCACCGCCTCGGCAAACCCCATGTTGGCGATGTCGCCGTCCCGCAGGTTGATCTCGGCCGGGCTGCCGGCGCCTTCCACCACGATGGCCCGGTACTGCCCGGCCAGGCGCCGGTGCGAGGCCAGCACCGCCTGCATGGCCTGTGGCTTGTAGGCGTGGTAACCGACGGCGTCGAGGTTCGTCACGGCCCGGCCGTGCACGATGACCTGCGCGCCCACATCCGTGGTGGGCTTCAGCAGCACCGGGTTGAAGTCGCTGTGCGGCGGCAGGCCGCAGGCGCGCGCCTGCACCGCCTGGGCGCGACCGATCTCGCCGCCGTCCACCGTCACCGCGCTGTTGAGCGCCATGTTCTGCGGCTTGAACGGCGCCACGCGCACGCCGCGCCGGTGCAGCCAGCGGCACAGGCCGGCCACCAGCGCGCTCTTGCCGGCGTCGGACGTGGTGCCCTGGATCATCAAGGTGCTGGCCGGCATGGCGGGGCAGGGTGGGGCGGCGGGGTGCGCATTATCGCCGCCGGCGCAGGGCCGGTGGCCCGTAAAATGGCGGTCTGATCGTCCCCGGAGCCGCGCCATGCCCGCCTACCGTTCCCGCACTTCCACGCACGGCCGCAACATGGCCGGCGCCCGCGCGCTGTGGCGCGCCACCGGCATGCAGGAAGGCGATTTCGGCAAGCCGATCATCGCCATCGCCAATTCCTACACCCAGTTCGTGCCCGGCCACGTGCACTTAAAGGACTTGGGCGACATCGTGGCGCGGGAGATCCACGCCGCCGGCGGCGTGGCGCGCGAGTTCCACACCATCGCCGTGGACGACGGCATCGCCATGGGCCACGGCGGCATGCTGTATTCGCTGCCGTCCCGCGAGCTGATCGCCGACGCCGTCGAGTACATGGCGAACGCCCACTGCGCCGACGCGCTGGTGTGTATTTCCAACTGCGACAAGATCACGCCCGGCATGCTCATGGCCGCCATGCGCCTGAACATCCCGGCGGTGTTCGTGTCCGGCGGGCCGATGGAGGCCGGCAAGGTGGTGTGGAAGGGCGAGCAGGTGGCGGTGGACCTCATCGACGCCATGATCGCCGCCGCCGACCCCGCGGTGACGGACGAGCAGAGCCTGGCCATGGAGCGCAGCGCGTGCCCCACCTGCGGCTCGTGCTCGGGCATGTTCACCGCCAATTCCATGAACTGCCTCACCGAGGCGCTGGGCCTGTCGCTGCCCGGCAACGGCAGCCTGCTGGCCACGCACGCCTATCGGCGCGAGCTGTTCGAGGAAGCCGGCCGGCGCGTCATGGACCTCACCCGCCGCTGGTACGACCACGACGACGCCACGGCCCTGCCGCGCGGCATCGCCACCCGCGCCGCGTTCGAAAACGCCATGGCGCTCGACATCGCCATGGGCGGCTCCACCAACACCGTGCTGCACCTGCTGGCCGCCGCGCAGGAAGGTGGCGTGGACTTCACCATGGCCGACATCGACCGTCTGTCGCGCCAGGTGCCGCACCTGTGCAAGGTGGCGCCGTCCACGGCCGTGTATCACATGGAAGACGTGCACCGCGCCGGCGGGGTGATGGGCATCCTCGGCGAACTCGGCCGCGCCGGGCTGCTGGACCTTTCCGTGCCGTCGGTGCACGCGCCGACGCTGCGCGACGCGCTCGCGCGCTGGGACATCGCCACGTCCACCGACGCCGGCGCGCATCGTTTGTATGGCGCCGCCCCGGGGGGTGTGCCCACGCAGGTCGCGTTCAGTCAGAACCGCACTTGGGAACCAGACGCTGACCGTACCAAAGGCTGCATCCGCTCACTCGAACACGCCTACAGCCGCGACGGCGGCCTCGCCGTGCTGTACGGCAACCTCGCCGAGCGCGGCTGCATCGTCAAAACCGCCGGCGTGGACGAGTCCAACCTGCGCTTTGCCGGTCCGGCGCGCGTGTTCGAAAGCCAGGACGACGCCGTCGACGCCATCCTCGGCAAAACCATCGCCGCCGGCGACGTGGTGCTCATCCGCTACGAAGGCCCGCGCGGCGGCCCCGGCATGCAGGAAATGCTCTATCCGACGAGCTACCTCAAATCCATGGGCCTCGGCAAAGCCTGCGCGCTCGTCACCGACGGCCGCTTCTCCGGCGGCACATCGGGGCTTTCCATCGGCCACATATCGCCCGAAGCCGCCGCCGGCGGCCTCATCGGCCTGGTGCACGACGGCGACCGCATCGAAATAGACATCCCCGCCCGGCGTATACATCTCGCCGTGGACGAAGCCGAACTCACCCGCCGCCGGCAGGCGATGGAAGCGTCGGCCACGCCCTGGCAGCCCAAAGACCGCGAGCGCGAAGTGTCGAAGGCGTTGCAGGCGTACGCGCGCTTTGCCACCTCAGCGGACCGGGGGGCGGTGCGGGAGCTTGGGGCGGAGCAGTAGGGCGGGATCGGGAGTCATGCCATGAAGATCAGCTACCACCCGGACACGGACTCGCTCTACATAGATCTCACGGAGAAGGTGAGCGCCGAGAGCCGGGAGATATCGGAAGGTGTCGTCCTCGACTACGACGCGCAAGGCAACCTCGTCGGCATTGACATAGACACTGCGAGCCGCAAGGTCGAACTGAAAAAGCTCGTCCTCAGCAAGTTGCCCGGGAAGATCGAAATGGCTGCCGCGTAACCCACTGCGCGGCATGTGGACCAGTCGCGGCGCAAGGGAGCGCGTTGGGCTTCCCGCATCAACCCAACCTAAGCGGCCTTGCGCGAAGAGCCGCGCAAGGCTGGTTACCTTCACGTTAGAATGCTGCTAGGGAGAACTCGTATGCGGTATCTAATCGCGCCTCTGCTTGCTTTGTCTATTGCCTTGGCTGTTTCAGGTTGTGTTACTCCGTATCAAAAAGACAGTGCATGGAATGCCGTTGTCGGCGGTTACTCCGATTACCGCGTTGACGAGAACACCTTCATAGTTTCCTTCCGGGGCGGAAATCCAACACCCGTAGCAAAGCTTGGCCCTTACCTTCTGTACCGTTGCGCGGAGGTCATCGCTGGAGCTGGCTTCGAGTATTTTCAGATCGTTGGCCAATCACCGGATCAGAAGGTCGGCACCGCGGTGCTACCTGGGTATTCCACGACGCAAGGGTCAGCCACTGGATACGTAACGGGTAATACCGTTCAAGCTTTCGGATCCAGTCAAACTACAACGATTCCGCCGCAGTTGCTGACCTACCGCGAAAACACCTTGACCGCAACGATCAAAGCACATCGAGGCGAAAAGCCGAGCGGTGATGCGGTGTACCGAGCGGCCGACGTTCTCAAGTACTTGGGGCCGAGCGTCAAAGGAAAGTAGAGGCTGATGAGAATATGTCCCGAACAAGGTGGTCTATCTGGATTGATGTGGAAGGTTTCTCGGCCATGTACCAAGATGACGAAGGTCGTGCTCTGCGAGCAGTTGGCCTCCTCATGGAAGCAATTTACAAGATAGGATCGACGATCTATTCGAGAGCGCCTGACAGACTCTTCACACATCAATTTGGGGATGGTTTCGTTGTTGTTTCAGATTTCTCAGAGAGTTCCGCCGAACGTCCTGTTGCTGTTGCTATTTCCCTTATGAGACATCTCATCGCGAACAACGTCGCCTGCAAAGCAGCGGTTTCCTGCGGAGGTTTTTCGGATGTTGCTGCCTGTTACCCGCAGTCTGTTCGTGATCAATCCATTGACGGCTGTTGGGTGCCTCTCGGCGAAGGGTTGATGACTATTATTCCTGTGATGGGTACGGCGTTAGTGGCTTCGCACAAACTGGCCGGGAGGCGACCGGGCGCAGTGCTCATTCTGGACGAAACGTGTTTTCAATCCGTTCCCGAGGGCATCATCATCCGAACAACGGGTCCCTTAACCGCTGATTGGGTACATTCGAATCTAGAGCTTGCTCACGCTATTTCAACCGCTGCTGGCCTTGTCCCTCTTGGTTCTTTGGAAGCAGAGAGATTCCTTCGTGCATACCTCAATGCGAATGAGGGTGCGATCAAGGACGAATGGGTTGCGTCCACCAGTGAGTGCAATGGGCTCATCACAGCCACGTAGATACTGTTATCCGGCCACCGAATGCAAGCTGGGGTCGAACGGCCGTCCGGAGCGCAGCACGCCGTAGGCGACGCACAGCAGCTTTCGCATCATGGCGCCCAGGATCAGCATCGGTGGCTTGCCGGCGGCGGCCAGGCGCTGCTTGAGCGCCCGCCCCACGTTCTCAACGCCAGCCACGCACCGACGTGACCGCCCTGCCGCGCCGCGAACGCGCGGCGCCGGGTTCAGCGCCCGAAATCCTCCGGCCCGTGGCGCTCGCGCAGTTGGTCCTCTTCAGGGCCCATGACGCGGTTCACCCGCCGGCCACGCTGCACCGCCGGGCGCCCGGCAATCTCGTTGGCCCAGCGCACCAGGTGCGTGTAGCCCTGCACCTGCAGGAAGGTGCCGGCCTCGTACAGGTCCTGCAGGATGAGGCCGCCGTACCAGGGCCAGATGGCCATGTCGGCGATGGTGTACTCGTCGCCGATCATGTAGCGCCGCTCGGCGAGGTTGCGGTCCAGTACGTCGAGCTGGCGCTTCACTTCCATGGCGAAGCGGTTGATGGGGTATTCGAGCTTGACCGGTGCGTAGGCGTAAAAGTGCCCGAAGCCGCCACCGAGGAACGGCGTCGCCCCCATCTGCCAGAACAGCCACGACAGGCACTCCGCCCGCGGGGCGCCGGATGCGGGCAAAAACGCGCCGAATTTCTCGGCCAGGTACGTGAGGATGGCGCCCGACTCGAACACGCGCGTGGGCGGGTTGGTGCTGTGGTCCATCAGCGCCGGAATCTTGGAGTTGGGGTTCACCGCCACGAAGCCGCTGCCGAACTGCTCGCCTTCCAGAATGTTGACCAGCCAGGCGTCGTACTCGGCGTCGGCAAAGCCGCGTTCGAGCAGTTCCTCGAACAGGATGGTCACCTTCTGGCCGTTCGGGGTGCCCAGCGAATAGAGCTGGTGCGGGTGTTTGCCGACCGGCAACTCGGCCTCGCGCGTGGCGCCGGCGACGGGGCGGTTGATGTTGGCAAAACGCCCGCCGCTGCCTTGTTCCCATTGCCAGACGGGGGGCGGGGTGTAGGTTTGGTCACTCATCGACGGACATCTCCGGGTGCTCGGGGGTGGATACGGGAATCAGCATTGGACTGGGCAATGCGCTGGTTCGTTCGGGTTTGCCCGGGCGGGGCAGGATGCCCCGGCGCGAATCAAGGGCACAAGTCATGGGTTTTCAGGGGTGTGTCGCGGGCGTGTGCCGCGAAGAATGCTCCGGTGCTTGCCTAGAAATCGACCTGCAACTGGCTCACCAGCCCGCCGTAATCGACGCCGTGGTCCGAATCGAACCACGCGTACTCGTTCAGCAGCCGGATGTTGGGGTTGAAGATGTAGGTGGCGATCAGCTGGAAGACCTGCCCCTCATCCATGCCGCGCGCCAGCTCGTCGGCCGAACTGCCGGTGAGGATGCGCATGAAGCGCGTGCGGGACGGGTGTTGGTTGTTCACCTGTTGATATTGCAGGCCAAGCGCGAGGTGCCGGTCGCGCGCCAGCGGGAAGCTGCGCGTGAAGCCGGCAGCCCAGGCGCGCGAACGCAGGCGGTCGTCGAGCCCGCCGCCGGCCCGGGACAGCGGCAGGCCGTCGCCGTCCTCGGACACGAACTGCGTCCAGCTCGCCCAGCCGAACCAGCGCCGCACGTGGAACTCGCCGAACAATTGCCACCAGGCGTTGTCGAGCGTCACGCTGCGGCCTACAAGGCCGTTCTGCACGCGCGCGTCCAGGCTGCCGCTGTCGCGGGACCAGGCATAGCCGGCGCCGAGCAGGTACTTGAAGGGCAGGTCGCGGATTTCGTACTCGTCCTCCACCGGCATGCCGAGCGGTGTCAGCGCGGCAGTCACCGCGTACAGCAGCTCGTTGTTGTCGTTGTTGGTGTTCACGTCCGGCCCGTTGAACACGCCCGCGCCGTATTGCAGGCGGTCGCCGAAGATGCCGTCGGTCAAGGTCTCCGGCGCGCCGAACTTGCCGCGTTCGACGATGAGGCCGCGCGCCCGCCCGGCGGTGCCCGGCGCCAGAAACTCCGGCAGCTTGCGCTCCACGCTGGCCGACAGCTGCGGGCCGCGCCCGTAGCCGGGTATGAACTGCTGGCCGACGATGATGTCGCCGATGCTGTCGGCGAGGGCGCCGTAGCGAATCCAGGCATCGAGCAGGCTGTCGGCGTTGGCAAGCGCCGGCGTTTCGTTGGCGGCCTCGTACTGCGTGTAGGCGTAGAAGTCTTCGCTGAGCGGACCTTTCAGGCCCACCCGCGCGCGGCGGAAAGTGAACGAATTGGTGCCGTCCAGGCCGTCGCCGGCAGGGATGTAGGTGTAGCGCGGCTGCAGGCGGCCCCAGGCGCGCAGCGCCTCGGGTGGCTTGGGCAGGGCGGCGGCCACCTGCTGACCGACGGTCGGGGGCGGCGACTGCGGCGGCGCCGGCGTGGCGCCGCTTGCCGCCTGCGCCGGTGCTGTCCGGGCGCGACGCTCGGCCGCGCGGGCGTTGACCTTGATGTCCTTTACTTCCTGTGCCGACAGCAGGCCTTTTCTCTCGAGCGCCTTGAGCACTTCGTCGACGTAGGCGTCACTCGCCAGCGCGATTGGCGCCGCCGTCAGGCACGCCACCAGCACGAGTATCCGTTTCATCGGTCTTCCTTTCGCACGGGCGGCAACGCGTCGCCGCAGCCGTCGGGCGCGATCCGTGCGAGTGGGAAGCCGGCCTCCGTTCCGGCCTCTGGACGCGGGCGCCGACGACGTTGCGGGCGCCCCGGCGAAAACGTGCTACCAGTTCGGCGGGCGCTTTTCCAGAAACGCGTCGATGCCTTCGACGGCCTCGGCCATCAGCAGGTTTTTTGCCATCACGGCGCCCATGCGGGCATAGGCGTCGGCCTCGTTCAGGCCCAGCTGCGCCTGCACGGCGGCCTTGCCGAGGCTCAGCACCGCGGGCGGGCGGCTGGCGATCTGCGCGGCGAGTTCGCGCGTGTGGGCGTCGAGCTCGCCGGTCGGCAGCACGCGGTTCACCAGACCGATGCGCTGCGCCGTGGCGGCATCGATCAGCTCGCCGGTCAGCAGCATCTCCATGGCGTGCTTGTAGGCCACGTTGCGGGTCAGCGCCACGGCGGGCGTGCTGCAGAACAGGCCGATGTTGACGCCCGGCGTGGCAAAGCGCGCGTGATCCGACGCGATCGCCATGTCGCAGCTCGCCACCAGCTGGCAGCCGGCGGCGGTCGCCACGCCGTGCACCTGCGCGATCACCGGGCGCGGAAAGCGGCGCAGCGCCAGCATCACCTCGCCGCACAGGCCGAACAGCCCGGCGGCGGCATCCTCGTCCGGCAGTGTGCGCAGCTCCTTCAGATCATGCCCGGCGCAGAACGCCGGTCCGGCGCCGGCGAGCACCAGCACCCGCACGGCGGCATCGCCGGTCAGCTCGGCCAGCGTGGCCTTGAGCGTCCGCAGCAGCTCATCGGACAGCGCATTGCGCTGCGCGGGTCGGTTCAGGGTCAGACGCACCACACCGTCGGCGTCGCGCTCGACCAGCAGCACGGGGGCAAGGACGGGATCGGGATTGTTCATGGCGGGTGCCTCGCGGGCCGGACAGTGCGCGGGGCCGGCACAATAGCGCAACCCCTGCGTCGCCCCCAAGCCGAGTGCGCCATGACCCTGAACGAACTGCGCTACGTGGTCGCCGTGGCGCGCGAGCGGCACTTCGGCCGCGCCGCCGCGCACTGCTTCGTCAGCCAGCCGAGCCTGTCGGTCGCCATCAAAAAGCTCGAAGACGAGCTCGGCGTGCCACTGTTCGAGCGCCTGCCGGGACACGTGCAGCCCACGCCGATCGGCGAGCAGATCGCCGATCAGGCGCGCCGCGTGTTGTCGGATGTCGAGACCATCCGCGCGCTGGCCGCCAACGCCAGGGATCCGCTGGCCGGGCCGTTTCGCTTGGGCGTGATCTTTTCGATCGGTCCCTACCTGCTGCCGCGGCTGATCCCGCGCCTGGCCGAAAGCGCGCCGCGCATGCCGCTGATCATCGAGGAGAACTACACCGACGAGCTGGGCGCGCGCCTGCAGCGCGGCGAGCTGGACGCCGTGGTGCTGTCGCTGCCCTACCGCGCGCCGGACATCGACGTGCGGCCGGTGTACCGGGAGGAATTCATGGTCGCGCTGCCGCCGGGGCATCCGTGGACCGCGCAGGCCAGCATCGGGCCCGCGCAACTGGGCGACGAGAACGTGCTGCTGCTCGGCCCGCGGCACTGTTTTCGTGACCAGGTGCTGGCGCTGTGCCCGGCGCTGAGCCACAAGGCGGGTCAGCGGCTCGAGGGCGGCTCGCTCGAAACCATCCGTTACATGGTGGCCAGCGGGGCCGGCATCAGCGTGCTGCCGGTGGGCGCGCTCGGCGAGTCGCCGCGCGATCGGGCGCTGCTGGCGGTGCGGCCGTTTCGCGGCGCGGCGCCGTACCGGCAGGTGGCGCTCGCCGCGCGGGCCGATTTTTACCGCCCGCAGGCGATCGATTTGCTGGCGACGGCGATTGCCGAATGCGGGCCGGCCGCCACCGGCGCGTCACCGGCTTTGGGCTAGAATCGGTGTGGGCCGGGCATCGATAGGCATTCGCTATCGAGGGCATTGGAAAAATCAACTTCCAACCCCCACCTTGCCCCGCTACCATCCGTCGCCGTGAGGAAGCCGCCATGCCGGTGGCTACCGAACGGTGTCAATCACAGCAGGAGGTCATCTCATGGCTACGTTGAAGGGCAGCAAGACCGAGGGCAACCTCAAGGCCGCGTTCGCGGGCGAGTCGCAAGCCAACCGTCGTTACCTGTACTTCGCCAACAAGGCGGACGTCGAGGGCTACAACGACGTTTCCACCGTGTTCCGTTCCACCGCTGAAGGTGAAACCGGCCACGCCCACGGCCATCTGGAGTATCTGGAAGCCGTTGGCGACCCGGCCACCGGCCTGCCGATCGGTGGCACGTCGGACAACCTGAAGGCGGCCATCGCCGGCGAGACCCACGAGTACAGCGACATGTACCCGGGCATGGCCAAGACGGCGCGCGAGGAAGGCTTCTCGGAAGTCGCCGACTGGTTCGAGACCCTGGCCAAGGCGGAGCGTTCGCACGCCAACCGCTTCCAGAAGGCTCTGGACACCCTGGGCACCTGAGCCCGGGCGGCAGGCGGGGGCCGGCAACGGTCCCCGCTGCCGATTTTCACGCGGTGCAATACCGCGTTGCCTTGCCACAAGGCCGCGGCACGCCGACTCCGGCAGCCGCGTGTACGTTTCGACCGACCCGCCCCGAGCCTGCACGACAGGAGCATTACCCATGGCCGATTCAGAGTCCCGTTCGCCGATCCGCGAAGGCAGCCTGGAAGCCCCCACCCGGCACGCCATCGACTGGAAAACCGCCGAGTACTACGACGAGAAGGCCCTGTTCGAGGAACTCGAGCGCGTCTACGACATCTGCCATGGCTGCCGGCGCTGCGTGAGCCTGTGCCAGTCGTTTCCGACCCTGTTCGACCTGGTCGACGAGTCGGCCACCATGGAAGTGGACGGCGTCGCCAAGGACGACTACTGGAAGGTGGTCGACCAGTGTTATCTGTGCGACCTGTGCTACATGACCAAGTGCCCCTACGTGCCGCCGCACGAGTGGAACGTGGACTTCCCGCACCTGATGCTGCGCGCCAAGGCGGTGAAGTTCAAAACCAAGGGCGCGTCGTTCCGCGACCGGTTCCTGACCTCCACCGACCTCACCGGCAAGCTGGCCGGCATCCCGGTGGTCACCGAGACGGTCAACGCCGTGAACCGCCTGAAGCCGGCCCGCCAGGCCATGGAAAAGGTGATGGGCATCCACGCCGACGCCGTGCTGCCGCCGTTCGCCAGCAAGCCGCTGAAGCGCCGGTTCAAGGATCAGGACGCCGTCAACGCTGCGCTCACGCCGACGCCCGGCGCCACCACTACCGGCAAGGTGCTGCTGTTCGGCACCTGCTACGGCCACAACCAGATGCCGGAGCTGGGCGAGGATCTGGCGGCCATCTTCCGCCACAACGGCCTGCCGGTGACGCTGGCCGACGAGAGCCGCTGCTGCGGCATGCCCAAGCTCGAACTCGGCGACCTCGACTCGGTCGAGGCGCTGAAAAAGCACAACCTGCCGGCGCTGGCGGCCTACGTCGACCAGGGCTACGACATCGTGGCGCCGGTGCCGTCCTGCGTGCTGATGTTCAAGCAGGAGCTGCGGCTGATGTTCCCGGACGATGCCGACGTGCAGAAGGTCGCCGCGCGCATCTACGATCCCTTCGAGTACCTGATCGCCCGCCACAAGGACGGCCTGCTAAGGACCGACTTCAAGCAGTCGCTCGGCAAGGTGGCCTACCACCCGCCGTGCCACCTGCGGGTGCAGAACATTGGCCTGAAGACGCGCGAGGTGTTCCAGCTGGTGCCGGACACCGAGGTGGTGGCCATCGAGCGCTGCGCCGGTCACGACGGCACCTACGGGGTCAAGGTCGAGACATACCCGCTGTCGATGAAGATCGGCGCCGCGGTGTTCAACCGCGTGCGCGAGGCCGACCCCGCCCACTACGCCAGCGACTGCCCCATCGCCTGCAAGCACATCGAGCACGGCGTCGGCAGCGGCAAGCCGTCCGAGCACCCGCTGCAGTTGCTGCGCCTGGCCTACGGAATCTGAACCATGCAAAAGCTCACCCGCACCGACCTGCTGTCGCTGGAGCAGTACGCCGAGCAACGCCCGGCCATGCGCGCCCGCGTGCTGGAGCACAAGAAAAACCGCCTGCTGCAGCTTGGCCCGCACGCCACGGCGGCTTTCGAGGACCGCCTTACGGTCCAGTACCAGATCCAGGAGATGCTGCGCATCGAGCGCATCTTCGAGGCGCGCGGCATCGCCGAGGAGCTGGAGGCCTACAACCCACTGATCCCGGACGGCAGCAACCTGAAGGCCACGTTCATGATCGAGTACGCGGACGAGGAAGAGCGGCGCCGCGAGCTCGCCAGGCTGATCGGCGTCGAGGACCGCGTATGGCTGCGCGTGGCGGGGCACGAGCCGGTGTACGCCATCGCCGACGAGGACATGGACCGCGAGAACGACGAGAAGACTTCGTCGGTGCACTTCCTGCGCTTCGAGTTCACGCCGGCCATGATCGCGGCGCTCGAGGGAGGCGCCGCGCTGGCCGCCGGCATCGACCACCCCAACATGAGCGTCGCCATCGACCCGCTGCCGGCCGCCACGCGCACGGCGCTGGTGGCCGATTTCGCCGGCTGAACCGATGCCGAAACATCCCGTTCACGGGAGTGTTCGGCTCGCTGGCGCTTCCCTGATCGGGCGCGCGCCGCGGCCGTGAGCGGGCCCGTAGGCCGCCGGACCCCGCCGCGCGCGCTGGCCGCGCTGCTTTTGCTGGTGTTCGGGGCGGCGGCCTGCGCACCGGCGCGGAAGACGCCGCTCGAAGCGGCCGACTTTCGCCGCTACAGCACGTCGCGCGAAATCTCCGCCTATCTCGACGCGCTCGCCGCGCACGCCCCGGGCCTGGCCCGCAAGGACGTGCTCGGCGAGAGCGTGCAGGGCCGGCCGATCGAGGCGCTGGTGCTCGCCGCGCCGGCCAGCGAGCCGGCCCGGCCACGTCTGAAGGTGCTGCTGGTGGGTTCCCAGCACGGCGGCGCCGAACCGGCCGGTGGCGAGGCGCTGCTGAGCCTTGCGCGTGATCTGCTGGAAGGCGACCTGCGCCCGCTGCTGGACGAGCTCGAGATCGTGCTGATCCCGAATGCCAACCCGGACGGGCGGGATCTGAAGCGCCGCTCGAACGCCAACCGCGTCAACATCAACACCGACTTCGTGCTGCTGTCCCAGCCCGAGAGCCGGGCGCTGGTGGATGCGCTCGCCCGCTATGCGCCGGACGCCGTGCTCGACACGCACGAATCGGCGGTGCTCAAGCGCAGCACGCTGGCGCGCGAGGGTTACCTCACGGATTTCGACGCGCAATTCGAGGTGGCGAACGCCCCCGGACTGCCGCCAGACGTGCAGGCGTACGCCCGGGATTCCGTGCTGCCGGCACTGCTGGCGCGCGTATCGGCCGGCGGCCTGCCGGCGAACCATTACATCGGCGAGATCACCAGCACCCGCCAGCCGATTACCCACGGTGGCCTCACGCTGCGCAATTTCCGCAACAGCGCGGGCACGAGCGGCGCGCTGTCGGTGCTGGTGGAAACCAAGCTCGACCCGCGCACGGACGCCTTCGCGACCTATCGCAACATCGCCGTGCGCGTGGAGCGCCAGCGCCAGTGCATCCGCGGCTTTCTGGCCGAGGCGCAGGCGCGCCGCGTCGCCATCCGCGAGCAGGTGGCCGCTGCCCGCGCCGCCGCGCCGCCACGGGAAATCACGCTCTACGCCGGCTACGCGCCAGACCCGCGGCAGCGCACCGTCAGCATTCCATTGCGCCACCTCGACAGTCGCCTGCTGGAGTCGAAGCAGTTTGCCGATCACCGGCGGCGGGTGACGGCGGACACGGTGCCCGTTCCCACTGCACTGATCGTTACCCGTCACACCGGCGCCGTCGGCGAGCTGCTGGACCGCCACGGCATCGCGTACACCGCGTTCGACCAGGCGGCCCGTCTGCCGGTGCAAGTGTTGCGACTGGCCGCGCGCCCGGCCGCGCTGGGGCGGGTGGCGGCGGTGCAGGACACGCAGACCGTCGCGACCATTCCCGCCGGTAGCCTGCGCGTCGATCTCGCTCAGCCGGCCGGCCGCCTCGCGCTGCTGCTGATCGACCCACGCTCCATCAGCAGCGTGTTCCGCTACCCGCAGTACGGTGCGTGGATCGAGCCGGGCGAGGCGTTTTTCGTTTATCGGCAGTCCGCCAGGCTGAATGATCGAGCCCGGCAACCCTGACAGCTCGTTCCTCGCGGCGCGGGGGAGGCCGGCCCTCGGGTCGGATCCTTGTCTGATCCCCGCAAACGGCTGGCCAAGCACTCGGCTGCGCGTTTAAAACACGCTTTCCTCCCGACGACTGCCGAGTGTCCGCCGATGCCGGTACCTGTGCCTGACTTGCTGACACCGCTCGAATCGAACGCCGGCTCACGTTACTCGGACGGCGGGCAGATCGACGTCTATCTGCGCGCGCTGTCGGATGCGGCCGGCGGGCGCGCCGCGCTGGCCAGCATCGGCCGTTCGGCGGGCGGGCGCGACATTCCGGCGCTGTTGTGCGGGCTGGAGCCGCACGGGCGTGTCGGCACCGGCAAGCTGCGGGTGATGTTGGTGGGCTCGATCCACGGCGCCTCCGAAGCCGCCGGCTGCGAGGCGTTGCTGGGACTGGCGCGGGACGTGTTGCTCGGCGCCCGGCGCGATCTGCTGGGCTACCTGGAGCTGATCGTCATCCCGAGCGCCAATCCGGACGGACGCGCGGCCGATTCGTTCCGCAACGGCAACGCGGTGAACATCAACCGCGATTTCGTGCTGCTGGAGCAGCCCGAGAGCCAGGCGCTCGATGCTGCCGTGCGCCGCTACGCGCCTGCCGTGGTGCTGGGTGCGCACGAGCAGGCGGTGCTGAAGCGCAAGACGCTCGGCGCGGCCGGCTACTGCACGGCCTTCGAGGCGCAGTTCGACGTGGCCAGCACGCCGGCCATCCCGCAGGCGCTGCGGCAGTTCGCCACCGCCACGCTGCTGCCGCAGCTCATCGCGCGCACGCAGTCGCGCGGCCTGCCCGCGCAGCGCTACATCGCCGAGATCAAATCCCTCGCGCAGCCGGTCACGCACGGCGACCTCACGCTGCGCACGTTTCGCAACAAGAGCGGCCTGCGTGGGCCGCTCAGCGTGTTGCTGGAAACGCCCATGGAGCCCAAGGCCGGCCAGTACGCCACGTTCCGCGACATCGGCGTGCGGGTGCAAAAGCAGCGCCTGTGTCAGGAGGTGTTCCTGGACTGCGTGCGCGACAACGCCCCCGCCATCGCGGCGGCCCGGGCGCAGGCCGTGCGGGAGATCGATGACCGGCCGTTCCCGGTCAATGCGCGCTATCGGCGCGATCCGGCCGACGCCACGCTGCGGGTGCCGCTGCGCGAGCGCGCCAATGGCGCCCGCATAGAGGCGAGCTTCGCCGATCACCGCGCGGTGGAGGCGCACGACCTGCTGATCCCGCCGGCGACCTGGTACATCACCGCCCATACGGACCTGTTCGCCGCGCTGCTGGCGCGCCACGGCATCGCGTTCGAGGTACTGCACAGGGCCGTCGAGCGTCGCGTCGTCAGCGCTGTCCATGCCGGCGGGGACGATCCCGACGCCGCCGGCGTGCTGCTGGCGGAGCGACATCACACGCGCACGCTGCCGGCCGGCGCACTGCGCGTGGCACCATCCGGCTCGGACCGGCGCCTGCTGGCGCTGCTGTTCGACCCGCGCTCGGCCAGCAGCGTGTTTCGTTACACGGCGTACGCGCGCCTGCTGGCGCCGGGCGAGCCCAGTTTCATCTGCCGCGCGGCCTGACCATTGCAATAGAGAGGAGACAGAAAATGGAATACCGACCGCTTGGCAAGACCGGCCTCAAGGTCTCGGCCGTTGGTCTTGGTGGAAACGTGTTCGGTCCGCCGCGGCAGGACCTGCCCTCCAGCATCGCCACCGTGCACCGTGCGCTGGAACTGGGCGTCAACCTCATCGACACCGCGTACATCTACAACGACGGCAAGAGCGAGGAATTTCTCGGCAAGGCGCTCGCCGGCCGGCGCGACCGGGTGATCCTGGCCAGCAAATGCCACCTGCTGAACCTGGCCGAAGGCGAGACGGTCGCCCAGCGTATCCGCAGCCACTGCGAGACCAGCCTGCGGCGCCTGGGCACCGATTACCTCGACCTGCTGCAACTGCACTTCCCGCAACCGCAGGCGAGCGCGCAGGAAATCCTGGAAGCCTTCGCCCCACTGGTGCGCGAAGGCAAGGTGCGCCACGTCGGCCAGTGCAACTACGCCGCCTGGCGTCACGCCCAGTCGCTCGGCGAGTCCACGCGGCTTGGCCTGCCGGCGTTCGCCACCGCGCAGCACCAGTGCAGCCTGCTGGTGCGCGGCGCAACCGCCGAACTGTTGCCGTTCTGCGAGGCGAGCGGCATTGGTTTTTTGCCCTACTTCCCGCTCGCGGCGGGGCTTCTGAGTGGCAAATACCAGCCCGGCCAGCCGGCTCCGGCCGGCACGCGTGGCGCAGCGGGCAGCCCCACTGTCAGCCGCCTGCGCACGCCGGACAACGAGCGGCTGCTGGTGGAACTGACCGAATTCGCGCGTGCGCGTGACCACGGCCTGCTCGACCTTGCCTTCGCCTGGCTGCTGTCGCAGCCGGCCGTCAGCAGTGTCATCGCCGGAGTGATGAGCGCCGCGCAACTCGAAGCCAACGTTGCTGCCGGCCAGTGGCGCCTCGGCGCCGCGGACCAGGCGGCGCTCGCCGAGCTGCTCGGGCCGGTCACCCCGCACTGGCAGGCCGAGCCGGACTTGGCGTCGTTTCGTTAGGGAAGCGCTGCTTTATTCAGCGCGTCCCGTCCGGGGCAGGACGCCCCCGGCCAGGATCAACGGCGCGAGCTATTGATCCAGGGAGCGCGCCGTCGACCCCTGCCGAGGATTCTTCCCCGGACGGGCACTGAACCCGGCAGCGCTTCCACGGGGGAAACGCTGTCGTCTTCAGTGTTCCGCGCGTGGCCTACCGCGAGCACTCCAGGGCCTGATCGTTGAGCACCGCACAGCTCTGCGGGCCGCACTGGCAGTGGGTAATGGACGCCCGCGGCGACGTCGGCAGGCTGCCGGTGAGCACGTCCACCGGTGCCGAGCACACGCAGGGGGCGAGTGCGGCATCCGCGTTGGCTGGCGCCAGGAGCGCTGTCGAGGTGAGCGCCACAAGCGCGGCGATGCCCGCCGCGACGGCGAGAAGAAGCTTGGGTTTGGAAATTGCCACGGAACCTCCGACGGTGACGCGGGCACACGGTGCCCACGGCAACTATGACGGACAGGTCCGTCGCTGCGCAGCGGTCGGCGCGCGACAGGGGGTGACGGGTGAGCGGGAGGATTGGCGGAGAGGGTGGGATTCGAACCCACGTGGAGCTTACGCCCCCAACGGATTTCGAGTCCGCGCCGGTATGGCCACTTCGGTACCTCTCCGCGAGATGGCCGCTTGGGCCAGAGGTTTGCCAGGGAGCCGGACTAATATACCATCCGTCGCCCGCCAGACGTGGCCCGGTGCTCCGGGGCCGCGCGTGGCCAAACGAGGAAACCGCCCTGAGATATGGACTCCCCGAGTGGTGGGGCGCCAGTCTGGTGGCCGTTCTGCTGCTGATGCTCGTGCACTGGGCCGATCTGGCGCAGCGTTACCCGCCGCCGTCGCGGCTGGATCGTGTTCAGCATTCCGGTACCTTGCGTGTGGCGGTGCCGGTTGATCCCGGCATCGACCATGCAGCGTTTCAGGACCTGCACCACGCCTTGCTGCGCGAGTTCGCGAACCGGCTTGATGTGACCGTCAGCCTCGTCGAGGCCGAGTCACAAGCGCGGATGCTGGAGCTGCTGGTCCGGGACGAGGTCGATCTGGCCGTGCCCGCCCGACCGCTGCCGCCGGACCTGCCGCGACATTTTTACGTGGGTCCCGGCTACGTGGACAGTCAGACCCACGTGGTCTGCAACAGCCGCGCGCACGCCTCGCGGGCCCTGCAGCGGCTCGTCGACCAGCGGGACGTTCGGGTGTCGGCGAGTGATGGCTACCTGGCCCGCCTTGCCGCGGCGGGAAATCCGCGTATCCGGCTGGTGCCACAGGCCGCGGCCGGCACGGCGAGTCTGCTCGAAAGCGTGGCCGCCGGGGACGTCGAGTGCACGTTTGCTCAGGCGGACGAAATTTCGCGAGCCCGTCAGCGCCTGCCCAACCTGCACCCGGGGGAGGCGGTGGGTCCAGCGGGTTCGGTCGGCTGGGTTTTGCGCAACACCCGCGATGGGTCGCTCATCGGGCAGGTCGACCGGTTTTTCCTGCACGCCCGCAAGAGCGGGTTGCTGGCGCAACTGCGTCAGCAGGACCGGGGTCTGACCCGCCGTTTCGAGGTGGTCGACTTCGACGGCTTCCGTCTGGCGTTGGCGACCAAACTGCCGCGTTTCGAGGCGGCGTTCCGCAGCGCCGGGGCGCAGTACGGCATCGATTGGCGTCTGCTCGCGGCGCTTGCGTATCAGGAATCGCGCTGGAATCCGCATGCGGAATCGCCGCACGGGGCGGGCGGCATGATGATGCTGGTGGCCGATACGGCTCGCGCGATGGGCTGCCGGAATCGCTTCGATGCCGGCGATTCCATCCTTGCGGCAGCGCGTTATGTCGCCACCCTGCGGGACAGCCTGGCAAACGAGGTGGCGGAGCCGCATCGCACCTGGATGACGCTTGCGGCTTACAACCTGGGTCCGCAGGGTTTGGCGCGGGCGCGCCAGCGGGTGGCCGCGCAGGGTGGCGACCCCGGGCGCTGGCCGGAGGTGCGTCGTGTGTTGCCGACCTTGCAGCGCGGCGCGCGCGCGTGGGAGCCGGTGTTTCACGTCGAAAGCGTGCGGCGCTATTTCGCCCTGCTGAGCCTGGACACCGTGCCGACCCAGCGCGCCAACATCCGGATTACGCCGCGTGGCGGCTCCGCCGCAGGCGTCGCCGTCGATGCAAGGTCAGTATCGGACCGGACGCGGCGTAGCCCGCAAACAGGATGAACAGCACCGTCGGCGGGTCGGTCGACACCACCGCCACGCCGATGGCAATCAACACCGCCGCGAAGAACGGTATTTGCCCGCGCAGGTCGAATTCCTTGAAGCTGTGATAGCGGAAGTTGCTGACCATCAGCCCACCACCGGCGACCGCTACCAGCACCGCCAGCGGCGTGCCTGCCCATACCGGAAACGCGTATTGATGCCCGGCCCACACGGCGCTGGTGACCAGCGCCGCGGCGGACGGGCTCGGCAGGCCCTGGAAGTATTTCTTGCCGTAGACCTGTGGCTGCGTGTTGAAGCGCGCCAGGCGAAGCGCCGCGGCGGCGGCGTAGAAGAACGCCAACAGCCAGCCGAGCTTGCCGAGCGGGTGCAGCGCCCAGTGGTATGCCAGCAGCGCTGGCGCGACCCCAAACGCAACCATGTCGGTGAGGGAGTCGTATTCGGCGCCGAAATCGGTCTCGGTGCCCGTCAGGCGTGCGACGCGTCCGTCCAGGCCATCCGTGACGATCGAGACCAGGATGGCAATACAGGCCTTGCCGAACTGGCCCTGCCCGGCGGCGACGATCGAGTAGAAGCCGGCGAACAGCCCCAGCGTGGTGAACAGGTTGGGCAGCACATATATGCCGCGCCGGCGGCGCCGTTCGGGCGGGGGCTGCATGCCGGTTGCCGTCAGTTGCGCGAGCGGTCCACCGCGCGGTTGGCCTTGATCCACGGCATCATGTCGCGCAGGCGACCGCCGACCTGCTCGATCGGATGTTCCTGCCCCAGGCGGCGCATGGCCTTGAGCACCGGCGCGCCGGCGCGGTTCTCGGCGATGAACTCGCGCGCGAACTGGCCGGTCTGGATTTCCTTCAGGATGCGGCGCATCTCCGCCTTGGTCTCGTCGGTGACCACGCGCGGGCCGCGGGTGAAGTCGCCGTACTCGGCGGTGTTGGAGATCGAGTAGCGCATGTTGGCGATGCCGCCCTCGTACATGAGGTCGACGATCAGCTTGAGCTCGTGCAGGCACTCGAAGTAGGCCATCTCGGGCGCGTAGCCGGCCTCTACCAGCGTCTCGAAGCCGGCCATCACCAGCGCCGAGGCGCCGCCGCACAGCACCGCCTGTTCGCCGAACAGGTCGGTCTCGGTCTCTTCGCGGAAGTTGGTCTCGATGACACCCGCGCGGCCGCCGCCAATGGCGGACGCATAGGCCAGCGCCACATCGCGCGCGCCACCGGACACGTTCTGCTGCACGGCGATCAGGCACGGCACGCCGCCACCTTGGGCATAGGTGGTGCGCACCAGGTGGCCCGGCCCCTTGGGCGCGATCATGATCACGTCGAGATCGGCGCGCGGCTCGATGGCGCCGAAATGGATGTTGAAGCCGTGCGCGAAGGCGAGCGTGCCGCCCTGCTTGAGGTTGGGGGCGATCACGTCGGTGTAGAGCTGTGCCTGGTGTTCGTCCGGCACCAGCACCATCACGATGTCGGCGGCCTTCACGGCGTCAGCCGGCGACAGCACGGCGAGACCGGCATTCTTGGCTTTGGCCACCGACGCCGAGTTCTCGCGCAGACCCACGCACACGTCGACGCCGGATTCCTTCAGGTTCAGCGCGTGGGCGTGACCCTGAGAGCCGTAGCCGAGGATGGCGATCTTCTTGCCCTGGATGAGGGACAGGTCGGCGTCTTTGTCGTAGTAGATGTTCATGCTGGATTACCGGATGGGACGGATAAGGACTCAGGAACGCAGCGCCTTGGCGCCGCGCGAGATGGCCGAGGGGCCACTGCGCACCAGTTCGATGATGCTGGCCGGGTCGAGCGCGGCAATGAAGGCGGCCAGCTTGTCGCCGGTGCCGGTCACTTCCACCACGTAGCTGCTGCGGGTGATGTCGACCACCTGGCCGCGAAACGCGGACGTCAGGCGGGCGATCTCGTCCCGCGCCGCGGCGGTGGCGGCCTTGACCTTCACCAGCAACAGTTCGCGCTCGATGTGGGCGCCCTCGGTGACGTCCATCAGCTTGACCACGTCCACCAGCTTGTTCAGCTGCTTGGTGATCTGCTCGACGATGGGGTCGTCGCCGCTGGTGACCAGCGTCATGCGCGACAGGCTGGCATCGTCGGTGGGGGCGACGCTCAGCGACTCGATGTTGTAGCCGCGCGCCGAGATCAGCCCCGCCACGCGCGACAGGGCGCCGGGCTCGTTCTCGAGCAGCAGGGACAGGATGTGGCGCATCAGGCCAGTTCCCGGTCGCGCAGGGCGGCCTGAAACGGCGACACGCGCATCTCGTGCTGGCCCTTGCCGGCCTCGACCATCGGATAGACGTTCTCGGCGGGATCGGTGGCGAAATCCAGGAACACCAGCCGGTCCTTCATCGCGAAGGCCTCGCGCAGCGCGCCCTCGACGTCGCCCGGTTTTTCGATGTGCATGCCGACGTGGCCATAGGCCTCGGCCAGCTTCACGAAGTCGGGCAGGGCGTCCATGTACGAGTGCGAGTAGCGGCTCTTGTACTGGAACTCCTGCCACTGCCGCACCATGCCCATGTAGCGGTTGTTGAGATTCACGATCTTGATCGGCAGCTCGTACTGCTTGGCGGTGGACAGTTCCTGGATGCACATCTGGATGCTGGCGTCGCCGGTCACGCACACGACATCCGCGTCCCGGTGGGCAAGCTTGACGCCAAGCGCCGCCGGCAGACCGAAGCCCATGGTGCCGAGGCCGCCGGAGTTGATCCAGCGGTTCGGCTGGTTGAAGCGGTAGAACTGCGCCGCCCACATTTGATGCTGGCCGACATCGGAGGCCACATAGGCATTGCCGCCGGTCACCCGGTGCAGGGCTTCCAGCACCGCCTGCGGCTTGATCAGCTCGCTGCCGGTGTCGTAGGCCAGGCAGCGCTGCGCGCGCCAGGCATCGATGCGGGTCCACCAGGCCTTGAGCGACTCGCCGTCGGGCTGTTGGCCGATGTCGTCGAGCGCCGCCGTCAAGTCTTCCAGCACCGACACGGCGGTGCCAACGATCGGCACGTCGACGCGCACGTTCTTGGCGATCGACGCCGGATCGATATCGACGTGGATGATGCGCGCGTAGGGGCAGAAGCTGGCCAGATCACCCGTCACCCGGTCGTCGAAGCGGGCGCCGACCGCCAGCAGCACGTCGCACTCGTGCATGGCCATGTTGGCCTCGATGGTGCCGTGCATGCCGAGCATGCCAAGGAACTGCGGATCGTCGGCCGGGTAGGCGCCCAGACCCATCAGCGTGTTGGTGATCGGAAAGCCGAGCCGCCGCGTGAACTGCGTCAGCTGCGACGATGCCTTGCCCAGCACCACGCCGCCGCCGGTATAGATGACCGGCCGCCTGGCCTTGAGCAGCAGCTGCGCCGCCTTGCGGATCTGCCCCGGGTGGCCCTTGAGCACCGGGTTGTAGGAACGCATCTCGACCTGTTCGGGATAGACGTAGCGCGTGCGATGGGCGGTCACGTCCTTGGGCACGTCCACCACCACCGGGCCGGGGCGGCCGGTGGTGGCGATGTGAAACGCCTTGCGCAGCGTGAGCGCCAGATCCGCCACGTCCTTGACCAGGAAGTTGTGCTTCACGCAGGGCCGCGTGATGCCGACCGTGTCGGCCTCCTGGAAGGCGTCGTTGCCGATCAGGTGCGTCGCCACCTGCCCGGTGATCACCACCATCGGGATCGAATCCATGTAGGCGGTGGCGATGCCGGTGACGGCGTTGGTGGCACCCGGGCCGGAGGTCACCAGCACCACGCCGGGCTCGCCGGTGGCGCGCGCGTAGCCGTCGGCGGCGTGCGTGGCCGCCTGCTCGTGGCGCACCAGCACGTGCTCGACATCCTGCTGGCCGTAGAGCGCGTCGTAAATGTGCAGCACGGCGCCGCCCGGGTAGCCGAATACATACCGCACGCCCTGATCGCGCAGGAAACGGACGATGATTTCGGCGCCGGTGAGTTCCACGTGGCCTCCCGATGGGGCGGAATGAGAACGGGGGTGGCGGGCGAGAGGCCCAAAAAAAGGGCGGGAATGATAGCAGACTTGCCTGCCCCGGCCTTGCGCCCGGGCGCATTGTTGCCAGTGCGGAGGCGCTGCTAGAATCGATTCCGCATTGCAGCACATGCCCGCCCGCAAAACGACCGCCGCAGTTGCGTCGCCAAACCCACGCAGCCGATTGCGCGCTGCCCCTGCCCGACCACCCGACTCTTCGAAGGAAACACGATGGCCGACAGCGTCAAGCTAGAAATCGATGGACAGGTCCACGAGTTTCCCGTGATGACCGGTGCAGAGGGTGAAAAAGCGATCGATATCAGTGAGCTGCGTGCCAGAACCGGGTACATAACCATGGACCCGGCGTACATGAACACCGGCGCCACCGTCAGCGCCATCACCTTCCTGGACGGCGAGCAGGGCATCCTGCGCTATCGCGGCATTCCCATCGAACAGCTGGCGGAGAACTCCTCGTTTACCGAGACCGCCTATCTGCTTATCTACGGCCACCTGCCGACCAAGGCGGAACTGCTGGCTTTCCGTGCGCTGATCACGCGCCATTCGATGATCCACGAGGGCCTGAAGGAGCTGATCGACCGCTTCCCGCCGGGCGCCCATCCCATGGCCATCCTGTCGTCCGCGGTGTGCGCCCTGTCGGCGTATTACCCGGAACTGGCCAAGTCCGATCAGACCCCGGAGGAGGTGGAGCTGTCGATCGTGCGCCTGATGGCGAAGATCACCACCATCGCCGCCTACGCCTACAAGCAGTCCATCGGGCACCCGCTGCTGTACCCCGACAACAGTCTCGGCTATTGCGCCAACTTTCTGCGGATGATGTTCGGCGTGCCGTGTGAGCCCTACGAGGTGGACGAGGATCTGGTCAAGGCGCTCAAGGTGCTGCTGATCCTGCACGCCGACCACGAGCAGAACTGTTCCACCTCCACGGTGCGCCTGGTCGGGTCCTCGCGGGCGAACCTGTTCGCGTCCGTGTCGGCGGGTGTGCTGGCCCTGTGGGGGCCGCTGCACGGCGGCGCCAACCAGGAAGTGCTCGAGATGCTGGAAGACATCCAGCGCGATGGCGGCGACGTGCAGAAATTCGTCGCCAAGGCCAAGGATCCCAACGATTCGTTCCGCCTCATGGGCTTCGGCCACCGCGTCTACAAGAACTACGATCCGCGCGCCACCATCATCAAGCGCACCGCCGACACGGTGCTCGCCAAGCTTGGCAAGCAGGACGAGCCGCTGCTCAGGATCGCCAAGGAGCTCGAGGAGGCGGCGCGCTCGGACAGCTATTTCGTCGACCGCAAGCTGTACCCGAACGTCGATTTCTACTCCGGCATCATCTACCACGCCATGGGCATCCCGACCAACATGTTCACGGTGATGTTCGCCATCGGCCGCCTGCCCGGTTGGATCGCGCAGTGGAAGGAAATGCTCGAGCAGAAATCGAAGATCGGCCGCCCGCGGCAGATCTACGTCGGTGCCACCAAGACCGACTACGTGCCACTCGACGCCCGCGGCTGATCGTCGAGTCCGAAGGGCGTCATCGGTTCCGCGCGCCATGGCCGGCGCGCCGCGTCTGACTCGGGCGGAGCCGGGCACGGACATGTGCCGTGCACGGCGAGCCTGAAAACCCCATGGATGGGTTTTCAGGATTTCCCAAACAAAACCGGCCGTCCGGCGTGAGCCGGGCGACCCATTCGTTTTGAATCAGGAGGGGGCAGCCCTTGAGCGGCAGCATTCTTGAACGTCTGGATTCCACGCGCGCCGCAGCGCAGCTTGGCGGCGGCGCCGACCGCATTGCCGCCCAGCACGCCAAGGGCAAGCTCACCGCCCGCGAACGCATCGAGCTGCTGCTTGATGAGGGCTCGTTCTGCGAGCTCGACACCTTCAAGGCGCACCGCTGCCAGGACTTTGGCATGGCGGACAAGCAGTTCCCGGGCGATGGCGTGGTCACCGGTTACGGCACCATCAACGGCCGGTTGACGTTTGTCTTCTCGCAGGACTTCACCGTGTTCGGCGGTGCGCTGTCCGAGACGCACGCCGAGAAAATCTGCAAGGTCATGGACCGCGCGGTCGAGGTCGGGGCGCCGGTGATAGGCCTCAACGACTCCGGCGGCGCGCGCATCCAGGAGGGCGTGGCCTCGCTGGGTGGCTATGCCGAAATCTTCTGGCGCAACGTGCAGGCTTCCGGCGTGGTGCCCCAGCTGTCCGTCATCATGGGGCCCTGCGCGGGTGGCGCCGTGTACTCGCCGGCCATGACCGACTTCATCTTCATGGTGAAGGACACGTCCTACATGTTCGTGACCGGTCCCAACGTGGTCAAAACGGTCACCCACGAGGACGTGACGTCCGAGGATCTGGGCGGCGCCGGTACGCACACGGCCAAGTCCGGCGTGGCGGATCTGGCGCTCGAGAACGACGTCGAGGCGATGGTCCAGACCCGGCGTCTGTTCGACTTCCTGCCGCTCAACAACCTCGAAACGCCGCCGAGCTATCCGAGCGACGACCCTTTCGATCGGCCCGAGCCGTCGCTGGACACGCTGGTGCCGGAAAGCGCCACCCAGCCCTACGACATCAAGGAGCTGATCTACAAGATCGCCGACCAGCGCGATTTCTTCGAGATCCAGCCCGATTACGCCAAGAACATCGTCATCGGCTTCGCGCGTCTCGAAGGCCGCACGGTTGGCATCGTCGCCAACAATCCGAAGGTTCTGGCTGGCGTGCTGGACATCGATTCATCGCGCAAGGCGGCGCGCTTCGTGCGGTTCTGCGACTGCTTCAACATCCCGCTGGTGACGCTGGTGGACGTGCCGGGCTTCCTGCCGGGCACCACCCAGGAGCGTGGCGCCATCATCAAGCACGGCGCCAAGCTGCTCTATGCCTACGCCGAGGCGACCGTGCCCAAGCTCACCGTCATCACGCGCAAGGCCTACGGCGGCGCCTACGACGTGATGAGCAGCAAGCACATCCGGGGCGACATCAACTACGCTTGGCCGACGGCCGAGATCGCCGTGATGGGCCCCAAGGGCGCGGTCGAGGTGATGTACCGGCGCCAGATCGACCAGGCGGACGACCCGGCCGCCGAGACCGCCCGCCTGGAGCAGGAATACCGCGAGCGGTTTGCCAATCCCTTCGTGGCCGCCGAGCGCGGTTTCATCGACGACGTGATCACGCCGTCGCGCACCCGCGAGCACCTGTGCCGCGCGCTGCGCATGCTGGCCAACAAGAGCGTGCAGCGGCCGTTCAAGAAGCACGGCAATATCCCGCTCTGAGGCTTGCTGGAGCGCATCGCGCGCGTGCCGCGGTGCAGCGAGCTGAAAAGTTCCAAGGGTGGACTTTTCGGCATTTCCCGAGGAAAAACATGCCGCTGTTCAACAAGATCCTCATCGCCAACCGGGGCGAGATCGCCTGCCGGGTGATCCGCTCCTGCCAGCGCCTGGGCATCGCCACGGTTGCCATCTACTCCGAGGCCGACCGAAACGCCCTGCACGTGCGCATGGCGGACGAGGCCTGGCCGGTCGGCCCGGCGCCGAGCGCGCAGTCGTATCTGAACGTCGACCGCATCCTCGAGGTCATCGCCGCCACCGGCGCCGAGGCGGTGCACCCGGGCTACGGCTTTCTGTCCGAGAACGCCGAGTTCGCCCGCCGGCTGGACGAGGCCGGCGTCGTGTTCATCGGCCCGCCGCAGGACGCCGTGCGCGCCATGGGCGACAAGATCGAGTCGAAGAAACTGGCCGTGCGGGCTGGCGTCAGCACCGTGCCCGGCTACGTCGGCATCATCGACAGCCCGGACGAGGCCGTGCGCATCGCCGAGGACATCGGCTTTCCGGTCATGATCAAGGCCACCGCCGGCGGCGGCGGCAAGGGCATGCGGGTAGTGAACCGGCGCGAGGAGATGGCCGAGGGGTTTCGGGCCGCGGCGTCCGAGGCGCGCTCGAGCTTCGGCGACGACCGCGTGTTCATCGAAAAATACATCACCCGGCCGCGGCACATCGAGATTCAGGTGCTCGGCGACCGGCAGGGCAACATCGTGTACCTCGGCGAGCGCGAGTGCTCCATCCAGCGCCGCCACCAGAAGGTGATCGAGGAGGCGCCGAGCCTGTTCCTGACGCCGCAGGTGCGCGCGGCCATGGGCGAGCAGGCGGTGGCGCTGGCGCGCGCGGTGGGTTACCACTCGGCCGGCACGGTCGAGTTCATCGTCGACCAGGACCGCAATTTCTATTTCCTGGAAATGAACACCCGCCTGCAGGTTGAGCATCCGGTCACGGAACTGGTGACCGGCGTCGATCTGGTCGAGCAGATGATCCGCGTGGCTGCTGGCGAGCCGCTGGCGCTTCGCCAGAGCGACGTGACGCTCACCGGCTGGGCCATCGAGGCGCGCGTGTATGCCGAGGACGCGCGGCGCGGCTTTCTGCCGTCCATTGGCCGTCTCACCGACTACATCGAGCCCGCCGGGCCGGGTATCCGGGTCGACTCCGGCACCTACGAGGGCGGCGAGATCTCGATGTTCTACGACCCGATGATCGCCAAACTGATCGCCTATGGCGAGGATCGCGCCGAGGCGACCGCGCGCCTGATCGACGCGCTGGACGGTTACGACATCCGCGGCGTGACCACCAACCTCGATTTCCTGGGCGGCCTGCTGTCCCACCCGCGCTTCGCTAGCGGCGATATTTCAACCAATTTCATCGCCGAGGAATATCCGGACGGTTACGCCGAGCCGCCGGTCGACGACAGGGAGCGCGAGCTGTTCGCGGTCATCGCCGCCTACGTGCGCGCCCAGCAGGAGCTGCGCGCCCGCCACGTCCACGCCAGCGATGCGGACAGCCCGTGGAAGCTGCTCAAGCGCGCCGCGCGGGGAGGCTGAACCATGGACAGTCACGACAAGTCGTTCTACGTCACCGTGCAGGGCGAGTCGGTGCGCCTCGACGTGCTCGAGGCCAGCGACAGCGGCGCGCAGTTTCGCGTCGGCGAGCACATTCACGCGGTCCGCGGGGCGCTTAAGCCCGGCAGCGCGCTGCAGGAACTCACCATCGACGGCTACCCGGTGCGCTTTCGCATCGAGCGTCAGGGTGGCCGACTCACCATCACGCGCCGCGGCAAGCAGGTCAGCACCCGCGCCCTGACGGCGCTCGAGCACGATCTTTACGACCTGATGCCGGTCAAGGTGGCGGCCGACACCTCGAACCTCGTGCTCTCGCCCATGCCGGGCAAGGTGATCGCCGTGTACGTCGATGTCGGGCAGGCCGTCAAGGCGGGCGAGGCGCTGTGCGTGCTCGAAGCCATGAAGATGGAGAACGTGCTCCATGCCGAGCGCGACGGCACGGTGGCCAAGCTGGACATCGCGGCCGGGCAGACCGTCGACGCCGACCAGCTGCTGATCGAGTTCGAGCGCCCGGCCTGAGGCGGGTGCAGGCCGTCGCGGGCGTGTGCCGCGACGGCCCAGTCGGTAAGGGCGCGGAAGCCTGTTTGCAACGGACCGTTAGGAGTGCCGGCATGATCGGACGCCTGAATCACATCGCCATCGCCACGCCGGATCTGGCCGCCGCCGCGGCGCGTTACCGCGAGTCGCTCGCCACGCCGGCGCAGGTGTCGGCGCCGCTCGCGCTGCCCGAGCACGGCGTCACCACGGTGTTCGTCGACACCGGCAACACCAAGCTCGAACTGCTGCAGCCGCTCGGCGAGAACTCGCCGATCGCCAGATTCCTCGACAAGAACCCCGACGGCGGCCTGCACCACCTGTGCTTCGAGGTGCCGGATCTTCAGGCGGCGATCGCCACCGTGCGCGCCGCCGGTGTCCGCGTGCTGGGCGAGCCGCGCATCGGCGCCCACGGCCTGCCGGTGGTGTTCCTGCACCCCAAGGACTGCGGCGGGGTGCTGATGGAGTTGGAAGAAACGGCGCCCGCGCGCGCTTGAAGCGGACGGCGAGGCCAGCCCCGCCGTTTAGCCGAGCAGGCGCCGGAAGCGCGCCACCGAAAAGCCGAACATCAGCCCGCCGAGCACGACCATGCCCAGGATGTCGTGCCAGACGTAGCTGAGCCCGTTGCCCTTGAACAGCACCTGGTAGCCGAAGTCGATGTAGTAGCGCATCGGCGAGATCAGCGTGGCGTAGCGCATCCACGGCGCCATGCTTTCCGGCGGCGTGGTGGCGCCGGACAGGAACAGCATCGGGAACAGGATCAGGAACAGCATCATCATCGCCTGCGCCAGGCTGCGCGCCAGCATGGCGATGTAGATGCCAAGACTCGCCACCGATGCGATGTACAGCACCGACACGGCATAGAAGAACAGCACATTGCCGCGCAGCGGGGTGCCGAACACGCCGCCGACGATGCCGAACAGCGACAGCGGCGACAGCAGCAGGATCACCACCACGGTGGGAATGATCTTGGCCGCGAACAGCTCGGCCGGGCGCAGCGGGCTGACCAGCAGTTGTTCCAGCGTGCCGTGCTCCTTCTCGCGCACCATGGCGGCGGCGGTCAGCAGCATGGCGATCATGGTGGTCATGCTGAGCAGTTCGAGCAGGCTCGAGAACCACGACGACGTGATGTTGGGGTTGAACTCCACCCGCGGCCGGGCGTCCACCTGCGGCAGGCGCGCCAGCAGGCGGTCGGCCGGACCGAGCCGGCCTTCCAGCAGCTCGACCGAGTACTCACCCGCCAGCTGGGTGATGTAGCCGCCGGCGAGGGTCGCCATCTGCGACTGCGTGCCATCCGAGATCACCTGAAAGCGTCCCGTGCCGGCCTGCACCTCGCGCGCGAAGTCCGGCGGGATGACCACCGCCAAGCTGGTGCGCCCGCGGTCCAGCGCGTCGTTGAGCTCGGCATCGCTTTGCAGCTGCGCCACCACCTTGAACCACGGCGCCTGCAGACGGGCGATCAGTTCCCGGCTCTCGGTGCTGCGCGACAGGTCGAGCACCGCCACCGGGTAATTGTTGATGTCCATCGAGATGGCGCGCCCGGCGATGAATATCGCGCCGGAAAAGCCCCACAGCAGGATGAACAGGATCGGCAGGTCGCCGGCCAGCTGGCGGAATTCCTTCAGCACCATGGCCCCCAGGCGCGCCCACATCAGCCGATCCTCTTTTTCAGGAACACCCAGCACAGGGCGTACACGACCACCGTGTAGACGGCGAGTGCTCCAAGCTGCGGCCAGTAGAAGTCGAGGCCAAGTCCTTTCAGGTAGCTGCCGCGCACCACGCTCATGAAGTGCGTGGCCGGGATGAACTGGGCGATGAGCTGCCCCACGCGGTCCATGGCGCCAACCGGCGTGATGAAGCCCGAGTAATTGAAAGCCGGCGTCACCGTGGCCAGGAAGGTCACCAGCATGGCGGCGAGCTGGGTGCGCGTGAGGATGGAAATCAGCATGCCGATGCCAATGGTGCACACCGAGTACAGCAGCGCGCCGAGACTCAGCACGAACACGCTGCCGACGAAACGCACCTGGAACACCAGCAGGCTCAGCCCGAAGATCATCAGATAGTCGAGCAGGGCCACTGCGAGGTACGGCAGCAACTTGCCGAGGATGATCTCGCCGCGGCGCACCGGCGAGGCGAAGAAATTGAAGATGGTGCCGCTTTCCTTTTCCCGCACCACCAGCAGCGCGCCCAGAATGGCCGGGAACAGCATCAGGATCAGCACCAGCAGGCCGGGCACGATGGTGTTCTTGCTCTCGAGCGACGGGTTGTACCAGACCGACAGATCCATCTGCACCGGCAGCACCGTGCCTTCGCCGCGCGCCGCGCGCAGCAGGCGCTCGTTGTAAAGCGCGTTCACCGCCGCGACGTAGCCGTTGATGACGCCGGCGCGGGTGGGGAACGACCCGTCCACGGTGACGCCGACCGTGACCGGCTCGCTGCTGGCGATGCGGCGGCCGAAGTCGGGCGGGATGTCGATGATCACCCGCGCCGTTCCGGCCCGCAGCAGCCGTTCCAGGCGCGCCGGGTCGGTGTCGACCGCGATCAGGTTGAAGTATTCGGAGTGCACGTAGCCGTCGATGTAGTCCCGGCTGTAGGGCGAGCGGTCGTGGTCGGCGAACACCAACGGCAGGTTCTTCACGTCCAGCGACAGGCCGAAGCCGAACAGCAGGATCATGATCAGCGGGATGACGAAGGACAGGCCGAGGTACACCGGATCGCGCAGCAGCTCCCGCGTTTCCTTGACCACGATGGCCGCCGTGCGTTCGAGCGCACGCGGCAAGCGCCGGCGGCTCCGGGCCAGCGGTGGCGTGTCTTCAGCCATGATTGGCCGCCGCACGGCTGACGAAGTGGACGAACGCTTCCTCCATGCTGAGCCCCATCTGCCGCAGCTGCCCGTCGAGGCCGGCCTGGCGCAGCAGCTCGGTGGCCCGTTCGCGGTCTGCGTCGGGCTGCCCGGTTTGCCACTGGATGCGCCGGCCGTACAGCATGGCGGCGGGAAACGCCGCCTGCAGCGCCTGGTAGGCCCCGGCAAAATCGTGCGCGTCCACGGCCAGCACCGGGCCGCCTTCCTGCTCGGCCTGCTCGCGTAGCGCCGCCGGCGCGCCGCTCGCCACCAGCCGGCCCTGGTGCATCAGGCCCAGACGATCGCAGTGCTCGGCCTCGTCCATGTAGTGCGTGGACACCAGCACCGTGATGCGGCTGCCGCGCGCCAGCAGGTGCACCAGGTCCCAGAACTCGCGCCGCGCCAGCGGATCGACGCCCGAGGTCGGCTCGTCCAGAAACAGCAGCCGCGGCTCGTGCAGCAGGGCCGCCGCCAGCGCGACCCGTTGGCGCAGGCCGGATGGCAGGTCGCGCGTCGCGCGCTGCGCGTAAGCACTCAGGTCCAGGCCCCCCAGCAGGGCGTCGATGCGCCGGTCGCGTTCGCCGCGCGGCAGGGCGTAGAGGCCGGCGTACAGGTCCAGGTTGGCGCGCACGGTCAGGTCCCGGTACAGCGAGAAGCGCTGCGACATGTAGCCGATGCGCGCGCGCAGGCGCCGCCGGTCGCGGCCGTGCGCCAGGTCGATGCCGAGCACCTGCGCGCCGCCCTCGCTCGGCGGCAGCAGGCCGCACAGCATCTTGATGAGGGTGGTCTTGCCGGCGCCGTTCGGTCCGAGCAGGCCGACGATTTCGCCGGCCTCGACCGTCAGATCCACCGCGTCCACGGCCGTGAAGTCGCCAAAGCGACAGGTCAGCGCCCGGGTGCGTACCGGCTCGGCGATTTCCTGCGTGTCGTCCGGCGTGGAGCGGAGAACCTCCGCCGGGTTGGTTTGCGCCTCGCCGGCTTTGCCGTCGCGGCGTGCCAGGCGCTGCACGAACACGTCCTCGAGCCCCGCCGCGATGTCCTGCACGGCGACGTCAGCCGTGCCGGCCTGGGCAAGGCGCCCGGCCACGTCGACGTCGCCGTCGTCGAGCAGCACGTGCACCTCGCGTCCGAACAGCGCCGTGGCGAGCGTCTCCGGCCAGGCGGCGATCCGCGGCAGCAAATTCTGCGGCGCCGCGCCCGCCACGCTCACCAGCCGGCCGGGCAGGGCGGCGCACAGTTCCTGCGGCGTGCCTTCGGCGATCAGCCGGCCGCTGTCCATCAGGCCCACGTAGGTGCAGCGCTCGGCCTCGTCCATGTAGGAAGTGGTCAGCAGCACCGTCACACCGCGCGTGGCCACCAGGTCCTGGATGATGGTCCAGAAGTCGCGCCGCGAGATGGGATCGACACCGGTGGTCGGCTCGTCCAGCAGCAGGATGTCCGGCAGGTGGATCAGGGTGCAGATGAGCGCCAGTTTCTGGCGCATGCCGCCGGACAGCTTGCCGGCCGGGCGGTCCAGGAACGGTTCCAGGCGCGTCATGGCCAGCAGGCGCCGGGCGTTCTCCTGGAACCGATCCTGCGGTACCTGACGCAGGGCGCGAAAGAACTCGATGTTCTCCGCCACGCTCAGCGTGTCGTAGAGGTTCAGACCCAGGCCCTGCGGCATGTAGCCGATCAGCGGCTTGACCGCCTCGGGTTGGCGCCGCACGTCGATGCCGGCGACCTCGGCGCGCCCGGCGTCCGCCGCCAGTACGCCCGCCAGCACCTGCAGCACCGAGGTCTTGCCGCTGCCGTCCGGCCCGATCAGGCCGTACACGCGGCCCTTGTGCACGTTGAAGGACACGCCGTCCACGGCCTTGATGCGACCGCGGGCGTAGGCCTTTTGCAGGTCCTCGACGCGGACGAGCGCCGGGCGCTCGACGCTCACGGCGCGTCGGCCGGTCCGGGTGCGTCGCCGCTGGCGGTGTGGATCACCCCGTCCGCGGGCATGCCGGGCTTGAGCACGCCACCCGGGTTTTCGGTCAGCGACAGCTCCACCGCGAACACCAGCTTGACGCGCTCCTCCTTGGTCTCGACGTTCTTGGGCGTGAACTCGGCGGCCGTCGCCACCTTGGTGACCGTGGCCGCAAAGGCGCGGTCCGGGTAGGAATCGACCCGCACCTCGGCATGCTGGCCAAGCGCCACGCGGCCGATCAGCGGCTCCGGCACGTAGACCTTCAGGTACAGCCGGTCGAGGTCGACCAGCGAGAACAGCGGGCTGCCGGGCGCCACCTGCTCGCCGAGCTCGACGCTGCGCGTCAGCACCACGCCAGCGAGCGGGCTGGCGATGTCGAGATAGCCGATCTGGGTGTCGATTTCGGCCAGCTGGGCGATGGCCTGCTGCACCTGGCTGTCGAGCGCCGCGACCGCTTGCGCCTGCGCCGAGAGCCGCTGATCCCCCAGGCGAGCCAGCGCCAGATTCTTGCTGGCCGCCTCCACGGCGGCGATGGCGGCCTGCGCTGTTTTGCTGGTCATATCCGCGCGCAGGCGGGCGGTTTCGGCCTGTTGTTCGGCCGCCAGTTGGCGCGCGGCGAGCGTGGTCAGACGCCGCGCGTCGGCGGCGGCCTGGGTGCGGTCGGCCTGGGCGGCGGCGAGCCGTGCCTGCGCTTCGTCGAGGGCGGCCTGCGCCTGCGCGATACGCAGCGGCAGCTCGCGTTCGGCCACCGTGTAGGCGGTGCGCTCGCTGGCCAGGCGGTGTTGCAGGGTGTTCAGCTGTTCCTGCACGCTGCGGCGGCGTTCCAGCAGCATCGGCTCGTCGAGCCGCGCCAGGCGTGCACCCGCCGCGACGGAGGCACCCTCGTCCACCGGCAACTCGGCCACCGTGCCGGTGACCTTGGGCGTTACCTGGGTGATCCGGCCCTCGATGCGGCCGCTGGCCTCGATGCGGTCCGCCGGCGGGCCACCGCCGAGCGCACGCCAGGCGAGGGCTATGACGATGGCCACGGCAAGCGTGGCGGCGAGCACGACGGCGAGAACCTTGCGAGACATGGGGGAGATGTCCGGTCGATCGGGTGGGACGGGCGACAGGGCGCCAAGCGCGGCGGTAGTCACGAATGGCACGCCTGCCAAGGGTGCGCGGCCGGTCCTTGTGCGGTCAATGCCGTGGCTGTGGGGAATTGATGCAGGTCAAGCGGCAGTTCTCGCCCGCGCAAAGCGTGACCCGCCTTCAGGCCCCGATGTCCCCGGCCAGGCCCTGCAGGAGCGCCAGCGCCACCACGGCCGCCGTTTCCGTGCGCAGCACCCGCGGCCCCATCCGGACCGGCCGGTAGCCTGCCGCCAGGGCGAGCTGTCGCTCCGCGGCGGACAGCCCCCCCTCGGGTCCGATCAGCACGCTCACCGCTTGCTCCGGTAGCGCCTGCGTTGCGACATCGGTGAGCGCCTGCGAGGCGCCCGGGTCGAGCAGCAGGCCGGTGCCGCCAGCGCCGCGCGCACCGGGGCCGGCCAGGTAGTCGCCCAGCTCGCACGGTGGCGCAACCGGCGGCACGCGCGTGCGTCCGCTCTGCTCGCAGGCGGACAGCACCACGCCGCGCCAGTGCGCCAGTCGGCGCTCGGCCCGCTCGCCGGACAGGTGCAGCACGGTGCGTTCCGTGATGACCGGCTGTATGCCGGTCACCCCCAGCTCCACGGCCTTTTGCAGCGTGTAGTCCATCCGCTCGCCGCGCGAGATGCCCTGCACCAGCTCAAGGTGCAGGCGCGACTCGCAGCGGTCGGGCGCGAACTCGCCCACCTGTGCGTGGAGCGTGCCGCCCGGTCCGCGGGCGAGTACCGCGGCGTACTCGCCGCCCTGGCCGTTGAACAGGCGCAGCGCGTCACCATCGCGCAGGCGCAGCACTTTCACGGCATGATCGAGCACGCGCCGGTCGAGCGCACACACGGCCCCGCAGCTGAGCGGCTGGTCCACGAAAAGGCGCGGCACGCGCATGGTCAGGCATCCGCCAGGCGGACGAATTCGGCCACCGAGAGTGTTTCCGGCCGCCGGCCGGGGTCGATGCCGGCCGCGCTGAACTGCGCCTCGCTCACCACGCCCGACAGGCTGTTGCGCAAGGTCTTGCGACGCTGCGCGAAGGCGCGCTGCACCACATCCGCGAAGCGCTGCGGATGGGCGGCCGGGTGGGGCAGCGTCGGGTACGGTCTGAGCTGCACGATGCGCGACTGCACCTTGGGCGCCGGCCAGAACGCCCCCGGCGGCACGACGAACAGCGCCTCGACCTCGCAGGCGTACTGCAGCATCACCGTCAGCCGTCCGTAATCGTCGTCGCCCGGCGCGGCGGCCATGCGGTCGACCACCTCGCGTTGCAGCATGAACAGCATGTCCTGAATCACCGCCCGCTGGTCGAGCAGGTGGAACAGCAGCGGCGTCGAGATGTTGTACGGCAGGTTGCCGAACACGCGCAGGCGCCCGCCGGGCGGCGCGAGCGTCGCGAAATCGAAGCGCAGCGCATCGGTGCCGATCAGGGTGAGACCGCGTGCGCCGAAACGTTCCAGCAGCTCCGCCGCGAGATCGCGGTCCAGTTCGAGCGCCGTGAGCGCGCCGGCGCGCTCCAGCACCGGGCCGGTCAGCGCGCCGTGACCCGGGCCAATCTCGACCAGTGCCTCGCCCGGCTGCGGCGCCAGCGTGGCCACGATCCGCGCGATCACGCCCTGACTGTGCAGGAAGTTCTGTCCGAAGCGTTTTCTGGCCGGCTGCATCAACGCCCCGCCCGCACCAGTTCGGCCGCCAGCGCGACCGCGGCGCGCAGGCTGCCGGCATCGGCCCGGCCGGTGCCGGCGAGTTCGTAGGCGGTGCCGTGGTCGACCGAGGTGCGGATGATCGGCAGCCCGAGCGTCACGTTGACCGCCCGCCCGAAGCCCGCGTACTTGAGCACCGGCAGCCCCTGATCGTGGTACATGGCGAGCACGGCGTCGAAGGGTGCGAGTCGCGCCGGCGTGAGCAGCGTGTCGGCCGGCCACGGGCCGGCGGCGTCCACGCCCTGCGCCCGTGCCTGCGCGATGGCGGGCGCGATCACGTCGAGCTCCTCGCGCCCCAGGTGCCCGCGCTCGCCGGCGTGGGGATTGAGGCCGCACACCGCGATGCGCGGCTGGGCGATGCCGAAACGCTCGCGCAGGTCGTGGTCGAGAATGCGCAGCGTGCCGGCGATGCCTTCCTCGGAGAGCGCATCCGCCACCTCACGCAGCGGCAGGTGGGTGCTGGCAAGCGCCACCCGCAGGCGGTCCGCCACCAGCAGCATCACCACCTGTTCGGTCCGGCAGCGCGCGGCGAGGTACTCGGTATGGCCGCTGAACGGGATGCCGGCGTCGCAGATCACGCCCTTGTCGAGCGGGGCCGTGACCAGCGCGTCGAAGCGGCCATCGAGACACGCTCCAACGGCGCGGTCGAGCCCTTCCAGCAGCGCCAGGGCGTTGGCCCGATCGGGCCGGCCCGGCACCGGCGGACGCGGCAGGTCGATTTGCAGCACAGGCACCGTTCCGGCGGCGAGCGGGGCGGGTGGTCGGTCCGCTTCGAATGGCACCAGATTGATGGCGCCGCCCAAGGCGGCGGCCCGCTCGGCCAGCTGACGCGCGTCGCCGATGAGGGTCAGTTCGATGTCCGGCGCGCAGGCGGTTCGCGCCAGTTCGAGGCAGATGTCCGGCCCGATGCCGGCCGGTTCGCCGACCGTGATCGCCAGGCGGACCATGGCCGACCGCTACGGGCGCAGCTCCACGTAGGCCTCGTCGCGCAGGCGCTGGAGCCAGGCCTGGGTCATTTCCTCGGCCTTGCGCGAGCGCAGCAGATCGCGGGCGTGTTCGCGGCGGTAGGCTTCGGTGTCGTCGTGGCTGCGCCGCGCGAGCACCCGGATGAGGTGATAGCCGAAGCTGGACCGCACGGGCTCGCTCAGCTCGCCCTCGGGCAGGCTCTGCATGGCGCTGCCAAAGGCCGGCACCACGTCCTGCGCCTGCACCCAGCCGAGGTCGCCGCCCTTGACGGCCGAGCCCGGATCGTCGGAGTGGGTGCGGGCCAGCTGGTGAAAATCCTCGCCGGCCAGGATCCGCTCGCGCAGGGATTCGGCGCGGGCTAGGGCTTCGTCCTCGCGCCCGGCCTCGGCCTTGACCAGGATGTGCTCGACGTGGCTCTGTTGCACCACATGGCGGCCGCCGCTGGCGTCGGATTCCAGCAGTTTCAGGATGTGGAAGCCGTTCGAGCTCGGGATGAGCTCGCTGATGTCGCCAGGCGCGAGGTTCTGCACGGCTGCGACGAAGGGCGGCGGCAATTCGTCGGCGTTGCGCCAGCCGAGGTCGCCCCCTTCGAGCGCCTGCTGGCCCTTGGATACGGCCACCGCGGTGCTGGCGAAATCGGCGCCGGTGGCCAGTTCGTCGTGCACGCGCCGGGCCTGCGCCTCGGTGTCGCGCAGCTGGGCCGGGGTGGGATCGGGCGGCAGCGCGATCAGGATGTGCGCCAGGTGATAGCGGCTGCCGGCGCTCGCCCCGCCTTCGGCGAGAAAGCGCTCGACCTCCGCGTCGGTGACGTTGATGCGGGCGATGACTTCTTTCTGGCGCAGCTGCGTCAGGCGCATCTCGCTGCGAATCTCGTCGCGAAAATCCTCGAAACTGCCGCCGTCCGCGATCACCGCCTCACGCATCTGTGACAGCGACATCTGATTGCGCGCGGCGATGTTTTCGAGCGCGAGGTTCAGCTCGTCGTCGCCGATGGTGATGCCCGCCACGTCGGCAAGTTGCATCTGAAGTCGCCGCGCCACCAGGTGTTCGAGCACCTGGTACTGGAATTCGCTCGGTGGCGGGGTGGTGGTGCCGCGGCGGCGCAGGTCCGCCACGATGCGCTCCACTTCGCGCTCGAGCTCGCTTTGCACGATGACGTCCTTGTTCACCACCGCGACCACGCGGTCGAGGTTGGCGGCGGCAGCCCACGCCGGCACCAGCGCGACCCACAGCAATACCAGCAATCGTTTCACGTCAGAACCTTGGCGTATTGATCGATCCGAACCCATAGGCGTCGCGGTTGTACCCGTACACACCCTCGGTGAGGAGGTTTTCCACCTTGTTGCCGATGTTGGTCAGGCCCTTGAGCTCCAGCTCGAACAGGATGGCGCTGGTGGTGTCGCCGCTGAGGTTGCGGACGTAGCGGCGGGTGACCACCCGCGCGCCCCAGCAGCAGCTCTCGTAGCCGACGCCGACGAAGCTCTCGATGATCTTCGACTCCGGCAGCGAGTAATAGGACCGCCCGACGAGCTGCCAGTTGCGCCCGAGCGGCACCACGCCCGACACGTCGATCTGCTCCATGCTCTCGGTGAGCCCGGGTGCCGAAAGGTCCGGCAACTCGCGCCGCATGCGGTAGGAGGCGTTCAGCAGCAGGCCGTTCTGGGGCCGGTAATAAATCCCGAACACGGACCGCTGGGTGCTGCCGGTGTCCGGATCCCATTCGAGGTCGCCGCGCGCCACCAGCGCCCGCGTGAGTCGTGCCCACAACTCGCCGACGATGGCGGACTCGCTTGCTTCCGCCGCCGGTCCGGGCCGCAGCGCCACCTGCCGGTCGCGCAGATAGCGCACCTGGCCGATGCTGCCGCGGAACAGTTCCACGCCGCTGGTGGCGCCAAGAAAGCGCGACGTGACGGCGGCGGTAACCTGATTGGCGTCGCCCTGTCGGTCGGGCCCGGAGAAGCGGTTGGACCGGAACAGTGACTGGAAGCTGAAGTCGGTGTCGCCGGTGTCGAACACCGGGATGTCGTCCTGGTTGCGGTTCGGTACGTACAGGTAATACAGGCGTGGCTCGAGCGTCTGCATGGCGTTGAAGCCCCACAGATCGACGTCGCGCTCGAAGAACAGGCCGCTGTCCAGGCTCACGATGGGCACCGAACGGCTCGGGGCATCGTCCCGACCGGGCAACTGGTGGTTCAGGTCGTACTGGGTGTAGCGAAAGCCGACGCGTGGCTCGATGCGAAACGCCGCCCGCTCCCACGGCAGGCTGAGACTCGGGTACAGGTCCAGGCGCGCCCCGTCGACCAGGTCCGGGTGATCGTAGAGCGTGTATTCGCTGTCGAGCGCGTAGTTCAGGCCGCCCATGGCGAAGCCTGAGGTATTGAACATCAGCTGCGGCAGGCGCCGGTACGGCTGGGTGCCGGACAAGGTCTGATAGGTCTCGACCTGGCCGCGCAGGCGCCAGTTGTCGCCGTTGTAGCTGGTGGTGGCCAGGCGTTGCAGGTGGGTGGTGCTGACGTCGTTGATGCCCTTGCCGAAGTCCTCGAAGTAGGCGTCGTCGGACACGCGGTTGAAGGTCAGGTAATGCGTCCAGCGCGGCGTGAAGCTGCCGCTTTGCATGAACGACACCGAGTTCCGGTCGCGGCCCGCCTCGCTGTCGGAGGGCAGGTAGGTGCCACCGATCTCGCCGCGAAAGTCGGTGAACAGGTAGCGCCCAAGGCCTTCCATCATCAGGCCGCGCTTGCTCATGTAGCGCGGGGTGATCGTGGCGTCGTAGTTCGGGGCGAGGTTCAGGTAATACGGCGCGCGCAACTCGAAGCCGACCTCGTCGCCGTTGCCGGCGCTCGGCGCCAGGAAGCCCGATTTGCGCTTGTCCGACAGCGGGAAGCTGAAATACGGGCTGTACAGTATCGGCACGCCCTTGAAGTCGAGCACCACGTTGCGCGCCGATCCCTCGCCGGCGTCGAAATCGAGGTTCACCTTGGACGAGCGCACCGCCCAGTCGCGCTTGCCCGGCGGGCAGGTGGTGTAGAACGCGCCTTCCAGGGTGTGCCGGCTGGCGTCGCGGCGGATGATGCGCGTGGCGCGCCCGCGTGCCCGCTTCTCACGCAAGGCGTAGCTGGCGTTCTCGATGGTGCCCTGGTCGGCGTCGATGTTGTATTCGAGGCTGCTGCCCTCCAGCATCATGCGGCTGTCGCCGAACACGACCGCCCCGGTGGCCACGGCTGCCTGCTGGTCGCGGTTGAAGGTCACCTCGTCGGCGTTGAGCTGGCGGTCGCCCTTGACGATGGCCGCTTGGCCGCGTAGGCGGATCTCACCGTTCGGTTCGGCCTCCGACGAATCGGCCACCACGTAGATCGGTTGGCCGCTGGCCTTGGCCCGCGCGGCGACGGCCGGGTCGGGGCCGATGAACTCGAAGGCGCTGCCGCACTGGGCGTCGTCCGGCTGGCTGACCGCCGCCACGACCGGAGTGCTGAGGCTGGCCGCGAGCAGGGCAGCGCCGGTTGCCCGGAGCATTCGGAAGACCGCTGGGTATGAATGGCGCAAGATGATTACAGCCCCGGGGCGCTGGTCGGCGTTGGAATCGCCCCGGCACTTACGGGGCGTTGCAGGTGCGTGGCGTGGCGCCTCGACGATGGCTCAGTTAGGCGCCCTCGCGAGCGGCCCGGATGATACCAGAGCCCTAGCAGGCCTCGGCCGCGCCCGTGCCTGCGGTCGAGCGCAGCGTGATGCGGCCCCACCCGCGCTCGGTGGCCAGCCGGGTGAGCTGCACATCCGCGTCCACGGCGACCGGCACCTCGACCTGTTCGAGCAGCGGCAGGTCGTTGTGGGAGTCGCTGTAAAAGTAGCGGTATGCGCCCTCATAGCCGTAACGGCTTTGCCAGCGCTGCAGGCAGGCGACCTTGCCGGCGTGAAAGCATGGCGGGTCGAGCGCCCGGCCGGTGAAACCCCTGCCGTCCCGTTCGGGCTCCGTGGCAATCAGCGCCGGTACGCCGAGCAGCCCGGCGATGGGCCCGGTCACGAAGCGGTTGGTCGCCGTGATGATGGCCACCAGGTGCCCTTCGCGGCGATGGCGCTCGATCAATGCCTGTGCCCCCGGCGCCACGCGAGGGGCGATCCATTCGGCCACGAAGCCTGCCCGCAGGTCGAGCAGGCGCGGCAGCGGCAGCTCGCGCAGCGGGCGCAGCGCGAAGGCGAGGAACTCGTGGATGTCGAGGCCGCCGGCCTTGTAAAGCTCGTAGTAACGGGCGTTCTCGGCCTCGTAGGCAGGGCCGTCGACCAGGCCCGCGTCGGCCAGACAACGGCCCCACAGGTAGTCGCTGTCGTCGGTCAGCAGGGTGTTGTCGAGATCGAAAAGGGCAAGCGTGCGGGCCATGTGCGGCCGTTCCCGGGGAGGCTGCGTGCTAACATCGGCCTCCAGTTTACAGCGCGCGGACGCCGCGTTCGCGGCAGTTGCAGCGCGTGCGGCAGCGGCTTCAAGGACCGTCCCGATGATCGATGCGGAAGGCTTTCGAGCAAACGTCGGCATCATCCTGGTGAACGATGCCGGGCACGTTTTTTGGGGGCGGCGCGTCGGCCAGAACGCCTGGCAGTTTCCACAGGGCGGCATCAAGCACCACGAGACGCCGGAGCAGGCGCTGTTCCGCGAGCTGCACGAGGAGGTCGGCCTCACCCGTGAGGACGTGGAGTTGCTCGGTGCCACGCAGGGCTGGCTGCGCTACCTGATCCCGCGCCGTTACCTGCGGCGCGACCGACCACCCTGCATCGGTCAGAAGCAGCTGTGGTATCTGCTGCGCCTGACCGCCGGCGAGGAAAACATCCGCCTGGATGCCGATGGCAGCCCGGAATTCGATGCCTGGCGCTGGGTCGATTACTGGGCGCCGCTGACGCAGATCGTCAATTTCAAGCGCGAGGTCTACCGGTTGGCGCTCGAAGAGCTGGCCAGCCGGGTGCCACCGCCGGTGGCAGTGCTGCCCGTTCAGCATCGTGCCTGAGCAGACGGAGCAGGGCACAGGCCCTACAGCGACGGTATCTGTGGCGGATGCACCTGCGCCGGCGGGCAGTCGGCCCAAGGCGCGCTGGGCCGCCCGCGCGGTGCTGGTAGTGCTGCTTGTCGTGCTTGCGCTGGCCGGTGTCGGCGGGTGGCGGTTCGTGTGGCAGCCGTTGCAGGCGCAACTCGCCGATCACGCGCAGCGCCTCGCCGCGTGCGGGCAGCGTCTCGATGCCCTCGAAGTCTGGGAAGGCATGGCGAGCGAGGATCTGGCGGCCTTCGAGAGCCGTTTGCGCGCGCTCTCGCAGCGCGTCGACCAGCTTGGCCCGGAGCGCCTGTCTGCCTGGTCGCTCGCCGAAGCCGACCACCTGCTGCGCAGCGCCGCGCGGGCCACCGCTTTCGATTACGACCCCGTGCGTGCCGCGTTGGCCCTGCGGCTGGCGAGTGCCACCCTGGGGCCGGTTGCCGGCACCGGCGAGGTGCGCCGCGCGATCGATCGAGCGCGCGCGGCGCTGGAGGAGGCGCGGGTACCGGATGTCGGCGCGCTGGGCAGCGAGCTTGTCCATGCAGGCCAGACGCTGCGCTCGGCGGGGCTGCGCGAGCCCGGCGTCGCGCCGATGCCGGTGGCTACGCCCGGCTGGCGTGGCACGGTCCAGCAGGTTTGGCAGCAGTTGAGCGAAGTCATCGTGGTGCAGCGCACCGGCGCGCCGGTACAGCCGCTGCTGCGGCCGCAGGAGGCCGAGTATCTGCGCCAGCAACTGGCGCTCAAGTTGACCGCTGCCGAACTGGCGCTGCGGCGACGTGACAGCGACGTCTTTCGGCGTGACATGGCCGACCTGCGGGACTGGGCCGAGGCGTACCTCGATACCCGCCCGCCGGAGACCGCCGCTGCGCTCGCCACGCTGACGCGCCTGGCGGACATCGAGCTGCGCCCGGCGCTACCGGAGTTGTCCGGGCTGGGCGGACAGCTGGACGCGTTGCGTCGCCAAAGCGCGACGGACCGCACCCCATGAGGCGTTTGCTGTGGCTGCTGCTGGCCGCCGCAGCGGGCGTGCTGGTGGCCAGCCAAGTGGCCGGGCACCCCGGTTATGTGCTGCTGGCCTGGGGCGACTGGCGGGTCGAGATCCGCAGCCTGCTGGCGGCGCTGTTGCTGGCCGGGACATTGTTTTATCTGCTGCACTGGCTGCTCGGTAGCGCCGCCCGCGCGCGCCAGGCCTTGTGGCGGCGAGCCGTGCAGCGGCGTCTGCGCCGCCGTGAACAGTCCGAGAGCGATCTGGCAGGCGGTGTACTCGCGCTGCTCGACGGCCGCTACCCGCAGGCAGAGAAGCTGCTCCAGCGCAGCCGCCGCGCGGCTGGGGCACCGGTGTTGCAGGCGCTGGCTTTGGCGCACCTGGCGAAACTGCGCGGGGAATCGGCCCGCCGCGAGCGCGAATTCGCCGCTGCCCGCGCTGCGGCGCCACAGGCGCTGCAGGTGATCACCCAGCTGCAGGCGCAGGCGCAGCTCGATGCCGGTGACATGGCGGCGGCGGCGCTTACGCTCAAGGGCGCCGCCGAGCACAGCAGCCCGCGCCTGCTGAAGCTGGAGGCGCGTCTGGCGCGTGCCCGCGGTGACTGGCAGACCTTGCAGGATCTGTTGCCGCGCCTGCGCCGCGCCGGGATGATCGACGCCGCGCGGGCCGCCACCGAGGAAGTCGCCATCGCCTGCGCCCGACTGGCGGCCAGCGAGCTGCCCGACCTGCTGTGGCCGCAGCTGTCGCGCCGCTTGCGCCGCGAGCCGGCGGTCCGCCTTGCCTACGCGCTCGCCCTGCGCCGGGTCGGACAGGACGACACGGCACAGAACCTGCTCGGCGAACTGCTGCGTGACAACTGGGACGCGGCGGCCGTCGACGCGTTTGGCCGATATGCCGGGAGCGATCCACAGCGCCAGCTGGCGCTGGCCGAGGGCTGGCTGGCGGCTCGCACGGACGACCCGGCCCTGCTGCTGGCGCTCGGCCGTCTGGCCTGGCGCGTGCGCTTGTGGGCCAAGGCGCAGACCTACCTCGAGAGCAGCCTGCGCCTGGCGCCAAGTGCCGTGGGCCATCTCGAATTGGGGCAGTTGCTCGACGAAATCGGCAAGCGCGAAACGGCGGCCGATCACTACCGGGCCGGCTTGCATCTGGCGCTCGCCCCCACCGCACACGCGCCTGGTGGGTCGGGCGCGCCGGCCCTCGCCTTGACAGGTGCGCCACCGGATGCCGATGATCGCGGCCAGTTGATGCCGCGTGAGGCCTGACGCCGCTTGGACGACGTTCCTTTAGTACTGCTGTTCGCAGTACTGATGTTGCTGATTGTCTTGTCAGCGATCTTCTCCGGCAGCGAGACCGCGCTGATGGCGGTCAATCGCTACCGTCTGCGGCATCTGTCGCGCATTGGTCACGCCGGCGCCCGACGGGTGGAAAAGCTGCTGAGTCAGCCCGATCGTCTGATCGGCCTGGTACTGCTGTGCAACAATTTCGTCAACATTCTGGCGTCCTCGATCGCCACGGTGATCGCGCTGCGGCTGTGGGGCGAGGCGGGCATCGCCATTGGGGCGGCACTGCTGACGGTGGTGTTGCTGGTGTTCAGCGAGGTCACTCCGAAAACCCTGGCGGCGCTGCACCCGCAGCGCCTCGCCTTCGTCGCCGGCTATTACCTATCGGTGCTGCTGACGGTCCTGCTGCCCTTGGTGCTGGCAGTCAACGTCGTGTCGAATGGTCTGCTGCGCCTGTTGGGTGTGCGACTGAAGGACGGCGACCAGGACACGCTGGGCCGGGAAGAGCTGCGCACTGTGTTGTTCGAGGCGGGGCATCACTTCTCGCCTCGCCATCGCGGCATGCTGCTGCGCATTCTCGATCTCGAGAGCGTGGTGGTCGAGGACGTCATGGTGCACCGCAACGAGGTGCGGTACATCGATCTCGACGACAGCTGGGCGGATATCCTGACCCAGCTGCGCGGCAGCCTGCACACGCGCGTACCGGTGTGCCGGGGTTCGCTGGACCAGGTGCTTGGCATCCTGCATCTGCGGCGCGTCACGCACCTGCTGGGGGATGACGGCTTCGATCTGACGCGCCTGCAGACGCTGCTGCAGGAGCCCTATTACGTGCCCGAGGGCACCGCGCTCACGCAGCAGCTGTTACGGTTTCAGTCCGGCCACGAGCGCCTGGCGCTGGTCGTCAACGAGTACGGCGACACGGTTGGCCTGGTGACGGTCGAGGACATCCTGGGCGAGATCATCGGCGAGTTCAACGACACCCAGGCGGCGGGCAAGACCGATGTCCATCCGCAAGCGGACGGTTCGTGTCTGGTGGCCGGCGGCGCGAGCGTGCGCGAACTGAACCGCACCATGGGCTGGGACCTGCCGCTGACCGAGGCCAAGACGCTCAACGGTGCCATCCTCGAGCATTTGGAAGATATTCCTACCCCCGCCACCAGCCTGCTGCTGGGCGACTACCCGGTCGAGATCGTGCAGACGCAGGGCAACGTCGTGCGCGTGGCGCGCATCGGGGCCAAGCTGAAGCGCGGCTGAGGCCGGCGTTTCGAAGTCGGAGAGTCACCTTTGAAGAGGGCGATACGCCCCGCAGGAGGAAGGAGCATGCACCTGATACCCCTGATGCGGTTCAACGTCGACGTGGCCGCCCCGATCGCTGTCGGGCCCACGCCGGGCGGGCAACGGATGATTGCCAACATCACCGGCGGCAGCTTCGACGGCGAGCGCCTCGCCGGGCGCGTCCACGCCAGCGGCGCCGACTGGATCCGCGTCGACCAGGACGGCATGGGCCACGTGGACGTGCGCATCGTGCTCGAAACCCGCGACGGCGCGAACATCTACGTGACCTATGGCGGTCTTCTGGAGATGAATGCCCGTTTTGGTGAAGCGGTCGCCCGCGGCGGCGAGACGCGCATCGGCGAGCTGTACCTGGTGACGCAGCTGCGCTTCGAGACCGGCGACGCGCGTTACCGGTGGCTGAACCACACGCTCGGCGTGGGCGAGGGCCGGGTGGTGCCAGGCGGCATCGAGTACCAGGTGTACGAACTCGCGCCGGCCTGAGGGGCGTTCGCCGGGCGAGCCGCTGCCGTGGGCGGTGGTCAGACGCCGGGAGGGTGCGGTGTGGCGCGCTCCTGCTGCCGCCGGTTGCGGCGCGCGCCGACGATGTGAGACAGCAGCAGCACCGGCAGGGCCAGGCCGAGCGCCCAGTGGCTGATGGAGAGCCAGCCGCGCAGGGCGTCGGCGGCGACGTAGTAGAGCGCCCAGCCACCCAGGGCCAGCGCGGCGCAGGCGATCAGCAGGGCAAGACCGCTCGTCCGCCGCAGGCGCGGTCGCCAGGCCGGCCACACGTGCGCCGGCAGCAGCGCCCCGACACCGACCAGCGCCGGCAAGGCGAGCAGACCGTGCAGGCGCATCAGCCACGCTTCGAGCGGGTGGTGCTCGGGGCCGAAGGCCCCTTCCACACGAACCCAGGTGTGCAGCACCAGCCACGCCGCGCCGGTGGCCAGCAACAGCAGGCACAGCGCGTACACGGCGTGGCGGCTGTGGGGCCCGAGGCGCGGCCCGAGCACCAGGTAGCGTGGGCCGGGTTTCATGCCGCGGGCACGACGAGCGCCCGGGCGCGCAGGCGGCGCAGGACGGGTTCGCAGGCGGCCGGATCGAGCGCCACCGGCTTGGTGAGCGCGTCCGCGTACAGGCACGAGTGCGCCAGTACGGTGACGCTGTCGGCGCGCGCAAAGGCCTGGCGGCGGCGTGGATCGACCAGCGGCGAGCGCCATCCCGCTGCGCCTTGCTGGCGGGTGTCGGCCACGCAGCTGGTCGCGACGGCGCCCTCGAGCATTGGCGCCAGCAGGCGCAGGTGGTCCGGCTGCCCCGGGCTGGGCCTGGGGTCGCGCACGCCGATCTGTCGCGGTTCGCGGCCGTAGAAGCGCAGATCGCCGCCGGCGTTGACGCAGGCCTGCGGCACCCCCGCCCGGCGCAGCGCGGCGATGGCCAGATCCACCGCGTAGCCCTTGGCGATGCCGCCAAGGTCGATTTGCAGCGGGCGGGCGAACGCCACCGTGCCATCGACGTGGAGCCGGATGTCGCGCCAGTTGCCGCGCGCATTGGCCAGGCTTGGCGGACGCGGCAGGTAGCGCCAGCGGATCAGCACGGGCGCCACGGTGACATCGAATACGCCATCCGTGAGCGCACTCAGGCGGCAGGCGGCGCCGAGCACGCGCCGCAGGTGCCCGCTCACCCGCACCGGGCCGGTATGCGCCAGGCGATTCAGGCGCGACAGCTCGCTGTCGGCGTCGTGAAAGCTCATGGCCTGGTGCACGCGCGCCACGGCGGCAAAGGCGCGCCCTATCGCCCGATTCAGCGGCGTCGGCGCCAGGCCGCTCGCCTCGATGCCGACCAGTGTGCCCAGCCAGGGCTGGGCCCGGCGCAGCGTGCCGGGCGGCGACAAGCTGACCGGCGCATTCATGGCGTGGCCGTGAGCAGTGCGCGGTGCGTGGCCAGCAGCCGACGCACGCCGTCGGTGAGGTGCCGGCAGGACAGCGTGGCGCCGCTGATGTTCTGGATGTCCCGCCCGAGCTTGACCGCGTCGTCGGCGTCCTTGCCCAGGAACTGCGCCCGCCAGCGCGGCTGGCGCACCTGGTAGCCGTGGGTTTCGCGGTAATCGAGGATCTCCACGCCGGCCACCTGGCCGTCCGTGGTGATGCCGACCGCGTAGGTGATCAGCTCGTGCTTGCCATAGACCTGATCCACGAACACGTGACCGAGCCGCGTGTCGCCGGCCACAGCCCGCCAGGCCTTGGGTTTGCGGTTCACCACCCGGGCGCCGCTGGCCTGTTCGATCGCCTTTTGCTGTTCAGCGGTGATTTCCAGTGCGGCCGGCTCATACGCGGTGGCGGCCGGGAACAGCACCCGCTGCGCCTGCTCGACGCTGAGGTACTGCGTGGCCTGAACCACCAGCGGCGCCGCGAGCAGCGGGGCGGCGAGCCACGGGGAGATGAGGGGGCGGGACATGGCGGCTATGCTGCCCGTGATGCGAATGATTCGCAACAGTTGGTGCTTGACCGGCGTCAATCAGGCGTTCATGGAGCCTGGACGGGGCGCCACCGGGGCGCCGGCCGGCATAATCGCGATCCCGGCGGGTCCCGCGCCGGTCCGCTCCTCACCGTATTCGACACAATCCCGGCATGAAACTCTGGCGCCTGTTGCTCCTGCCGATGCTCGTGCTGCTGCTGGTCGCGCTCGCGCTCGGCCTGCGGCACGATCCGAAGCAGATTCCCTCGCCGCTGGTCGGCAAGCCGCTGCCGTCGATCGCCGGTGAGACGCTGGACGGCGTGCCGGCGGACCTGGCCAAGGGCGGGCAGGGCGCGCCGATGCTGATCAACGTGTGGGCCTCGTGGTGCGAATCCTGCGCGGTGGAGCATCCGGTGGTGGTGGCCGGGGCGCGCGAGTTCGGCGACCGGATCGCCTTCATCGGCCTCAACTATCGGGACCGGCGTGAGTTGGGCGCCGCCTGGCTGGCCGAGCGCGGCAATGCCTACCGCTGGTCGTTCTTCGATCCCGAAGGCCGCGCCGGCATCGAGCTTGGCATTTACGGCGTGCCGGAAACGTTCTTCGTGGGCGCTGACGGCACCGTGCTCGCCAAGCACGTGGGGCCGCTCGATGCGGCCGGCTTGCGGGATTACCTCAGACGCCTGTTCGGGATCAGCTGATGCGTACGTTGTTCATGGCCTTGTTGCTGCTGGCACCCCTGGCGCGCGCGGATGCGGTCGGCGAAGACCCGCAGCAGCGGCGCATGCTGGAAATCGCCCACAAGCTGCGCTGCGCGGTGTGCCAGAACCAGTCGGTTGCGGAGTCCAATGCCGAGCTGGCGCAGGACATGCGCCGGCTGATCGGCGAGCAGCTCGCCGCCGGACGCAGCGAGTCGGAGATCGTCGACTACTTCCGCGACCGTTACGGTGATTTCGTGCTCATGAGCCCGCCACGGCAGGGCGCCGGCGCGCCGCTGTGGTGGGCGCCGCTGGGAATTCTGGCGGTGGCCGGTGGCGGGGCCTTCATTTACCTGCGCAAGCGCCTGCGTGACCAGGAGCGCACATGAGCACGCTGGTGTTGATTGCAGCTGTTGCCGTGCTGGCGGTGGCGACGCTGGTGCTGCGCCTGCGCGCGCCGGTGCCGACGGGCGACACCGCCGCCGCGCGTCGCGCCCAGTTGCAGGCCAGCCTGGCGGAACTCGCGCGGGCCCGCGACGAGGGTGTGCTGGATGTGGCCGGATTCGCCGACGAACAGCGGCGTATCGAGGCCGACCTCGCGGCCTTGCCACAGGCCCCGTCGCCCGCCGCAGCGGCAGGCGTGGGCACGTCCTGGCCGTTTGCGCTGGCGGTGCTGGCCTTGCTGCCCTCGGCGGCGGTCGGCCTGTACGTGTACCTGCAGGGCGGGTTCTGGCAGCAGCTGCAGGCGACCCCGGCCGCCAGCGCCGCCGCGCCGGTCGATCCCGCAGCCATGGTGGCGCGGCTCGAAGCGCGGCTGGCCAAGGATGGCGGCAATGCCGAAGGCTGGCGCCGGCTGGGTCGCGCTTACGTGGTGCTCGGCCGTCCGGCCGACGCGCGGCAGGCCTACGGCCGCGCCGCGGAACTGGCGCCCGACGATCTGACCCTGCTCGAGGGCTACGCCGACGCGCGGGAGGAGGGCGCAGCGCCGCCGGCGGGGATCGCGGCCATGCTGGCCCGCGTCGAGCAGGGTGTCGTCGACACGCCGGACGACCCGCGCGCCTGGGTGCGCGCCGGCTTTGCGCGCAGCCTGCAGGGCGACCGCCGCGCGGGCCGTGACGCCTACGCCCGCGCGCATGCGCTCGATCCGACGCGCCCGGAAGTCCTCGCCGCCTACGCCGCCAGCGAGTACGCGCTGAATCCGCAGCAGCCGAGTGCGCGCGCCGTGGAGCTGTATGCGGAAGTGCTCAGGATCAACCCCGACAACGGCTCGGCGCTGTGGGTACTGGGGCAGGCCGCACAGCTTGCCGGCGATGCCGCCGGGGCGCGCGATCACTGGCAGCGCTTGCTGGCGCTGCTGCCGGAGGATTCGGCCATGCGCGCGCAGGTGCAGCGCGCCATCGACAGCGCCGCGGGCGCGCAGTCAGGGCCGTAGCGTACTGGCGACGCCACGGCCGGCGCCGTCTTCAGCGTGGCTTCAGATGCAGCACCCGATTGGCCCGCGTTTCGGCCAGGTACACCGAGCCGTCCGGCGCCAGCGCGATGCCTTGCGGCCCGCGCAGGTGACGCATGATTACCCGCTGGCGGCCATCCTTGATGCGCACCAGTCGGCCGCTGCGCACGGCGCTTTGCACCGCCCACAGGCTGCCGTCGGCGCCGCAGGCGAGCTGGTCGATGCCATCGAGCTTCTCGGCCAGCACCTCGATGCCGGCCGGCCCGTGGGCGAGGATGCGCCCGCGGCCGCTCTCGGCGATGCCGATGCGCCCATCCCGGAGCCGGCACAAGCCCTTCGGCTTGTGGAGACCGTCGATGAGCGTGGGCGTGCTGCCGTCGTTGGCGATTTCGATGAGCTTGCCGGCCGGCAGACTCTGAGCCACCACCAGGCGGCCGTCGGGTTGTCGCAGCAGGCCTTCGGGGTGGTCGAGGCGCGCCAGCACGCGCAGTCGATCGGAGCCGAAGTGGTACAGCAGCACCCGGCCGCCGGGCTCCTGTTCGGTGACCACGATGGTGTCGTCGAGCAGCAGGGCGCCGTCCGGCGCGCTGAAGTCGCCGAACACGGTTTTGGGGCCGTCCGGCGTCAGTTCCACCAGGAAGCCTGGCACCGTTTCCAGCGTCACATACTGGAGACGGCCATCGGAGCCGAGCACCAGGCTGTCCGGTCGCGACAGGTGAATCTTGTCGGCGATCTGCCAGTCCCGGTGCAGGTGACGCGGCCAGCGAATGCCGTAGTAGAGACCATAGGCCAGCGCTGCGGTGAGCAGAGCGCCGAGCAGCATGAAGACTCGCGAGCGCCTGCGCATCAGTCGCGCACCCGCTGCGCGCGATGCGGGTCGAGCCGGCGTGTCATGGTGAGGTACCGCGTGGATGAAAGGTGCCCGATGAGTCGCCGCAGCAGCGCGACTGGGGGCTCGGACGGCGATGGGGAATTGCAAGCGATCATGCGCGGTTACGTGGGGGCATGGTGATGCACAGGGCCCGATGAGGGCGCCGGCGCGGAGTCAGGGTGTTCTGGATGCTTGGATCGATTCAGGGCCCGGCATGGTACCCGGTCGGCTAACATCGGGGCCTCGTTTGACAGAACCGGGAGAGCGGCGATGCGTTGGCTAGGGATTGCGGCGGGGGTGGTGATCGGCGGGCTGTCGGCCGCGGCCACCGCACACGAATGCGTGGTCAGCGGTCACTACGCGCAATGTAGTGATGGGACGACCTACACCTACCAGGGCGGGGCGGTGGTTGGCTCGGACGGCACGACCATCATCCGCACGCCGGACGGCGTGTACGTCGGGCACGATCATCCGCGCGGGCCGCGCTACGCGCCGACGCGCGATCCGCGCCTGGGCAACGAGGCGCATCCGGGTTGCAAGATGGTGAACGGCCGCGAGGTGTGCGGCTGAGGGAGCACTGCCCGGGCGCCGTTGGTGAGAGCGGCGCCTTCGCCGCGAATGGCTTGCCGCAAGGGCGGTCGCAATAAAAAAGGTGGCGCCCCCGCTCCCCCACAGATAGAGGGCGCCACCCCATCCCTGGACCGCGGCGCGGCCGATCGGGATAACCGTTACCGCCACCCTTGCGGTGGCGTTCGGGCGGTGGCGAGGCGCCACCACCCAACACGAAACCATCGTTTCACGCCGCCCGGGGGGCAGGCTTGACGCCGGTCAAGCGGCGTCCCGGTCCGGATCAGGTCAGCGCCTGGCCGAAGCTCGGGATCATTTCGCGGCCGTGGAAGAAGATGGCGCGCGCCGCCTCGTCGTCCGTCCAGGTCACCACGTCGTTGTCGTAGTAGGGGAAGGTGCCGCCGGCGTAGGTCTCGTTGCGGTTGCCGGACGGGTCGAAGAAATACGTGGTCAGGCCGCGGGTCAAGCCATGCCGGGACGGCGTCAGCTCCGTGCGCACGCGGTGGCGGGATTGCAGGTCCGCCGCGCGCAGCACGTCGTCCCAGGTCTCGACGTAGAAGCCGACGTGGTGCAGCTTGCCGTTCGGCCCCTTGATGAAGGCGATGTCGTGCGCCTTGTTGGTGACGTGCATGAAGCTCGCCAGCAGGCCGCCTTCCTTGTTGATCAGTCGCTCGCTCTGGTGAAAGTCGAGCCCTTCCACGAAAAAGCGCGTCACGCCCTCCAGATCCTCGCCGGTCAGCAGCACGTGGTCGAAGCGGTTGACGCCGATGCCGCGGCGGTCGTCCGGCCACGGTTCCGGATTGGTGTTGCCGACGGCGATGCCGACGCGCTCCATCTGCTGGTAGAACTCGATGCGGTGGCCGGTCGGCAGGGTGGTGGCGACGGCCTCGCCCTCGCCGATGCGGGTGCCCGCGGACACGCGCTGCACCGGGAAGCCGAACTGCTCGCACGTGCGCTCGATGCGGGCGAGATCGTCCGGGAAGCGCACCTTGAAGGCCAGGTGGTCGAGACCGGCGCGGTCCGTTTCCTTCAGGATGACGCTGTGGTGGTCGTACTCGTCCCAGCCCTTGAAGTAGGCCGTGCCGGGGGCGCTGGCGGTTTCGGTCAGGCCCAGCAGGTCGCCGTAGTGGCGGCGCGCCTCGGCCAGATCGAGAACGTTGATGGCGACTTTGCCGATACGCAGGATGCTCATGACAGGGACCTCGGCGGGGGCTTGCGCGGCAAGCGGACGGCCGCCATTGTTGGCGGCCGCGCCGGGGGCGGGTTGACGGCTGTCAAGCCGTGCTAGCGTCGGCGCCGCATCACCACAGGAGATGCCGAAAAATTCCGTCCTTGGGATTTTTCAGCTCACCGCATCGCGGTGCACGCCCGCGATGCGCTCCCTGGATCAATTGCTTGCGCCATTGATCCAGGCCGGGGCATCCTGCCCCGGACGGCAAGCGCTGAATAGATTCAGCGCTTGCCCAACGGAGGGATACCGATGATCTGCATCACGCTGCGAATGACCGTCAAGCCGGAACGCGTCGAGGGCCTGCTCGACATCATGCGCCGGCTCATTCCGGAGGTTCGCAAGGAGCCCGGCAACCGGGCGTATTTCTTTCACCGCGTGCCGGGCACCGAAAACGAGTTCGTGTTCTACGAGCAATACGTTGACGAGGCGGCGCTGCTGGCGCACCGGGAGCACATTGCCCGCTACGGCATCGACATGAACAAGCTGTCCGATCTGCTGGCCGCGCCGCCGCAGCGGCAGGTGCTCGAACTGTTCGAGGGCTGAATCGGGGCCCGCTGTCAGGGCGGGTCGGTGAGGGCGCTGCCGGCGCGGTGGGCATCATGGGGAAGTTCGTCGTCCCCCTCCAGCACAGTCACCAGTCCGCCGAACTCACCGCGCATGCGCTCGAGCAGCGCCCACAGGTCCGGCAGACGGCCGATCGCCTCGTCCTTGTGGCCGGCCGCCTGCAGCCGGGCCAGGTCGTCGGCGAGGGCGTGCATCTGCCGATGCAGGGCGTCGATGGCGCGAAACGCGGGTGAGCCGCCGTAGCGCCGGCGGCCCTCGTCGTGCAGCCAGGTACCGAAGCGGCCGGCGTCGGCGGCGACCGCCCGCGGCCGCTCACGGCTGCCGTGCAAGCCATCGGCGATGGCCTGGATCCACACGCGGTGCTCGATGTCGCCCATCAGCAGCGGCAGTTTGTCGTTTGGCAGCCGGAAGGTGTCCTGCCAGGCCTCGGGCGCTTCCCAGCCCGCCGCCCAGCCCGGCAGCTCGTCGGCCGGCATGGGCCGCGCAATGGCGTAGCCCTGGCCGAGCTCGCAACCCAGCTGCAAGAGCACGCGGCCTTGCTCGACCGTCTCCACGCCCTCGGCCACCGCCGTGCGGCCGAAACCGCGTGCCAGCGTGAGCACGCCTTCCAGAATCGGCACGTTGTCGGCCTCGTGCAGCAGTTCGCGCACGAAGCTGTGGTCGATCTTGAGCGTGTCGGCGGGAAGGTGCTTCAGGTACAGCAGCGAGGAGTAGCCGGTGCCGAAGTCGTCCAGCGCGAAGCCGACGCCGAGGGCGGCGCACTCGCGCATGACCGCGGCGGTGTGCTCGAGGTCGGCGAGCGCGCTCGTTTCGAGGATCTCGATCTCGAGCTGGCCGCGCCCGGTCGGCGGGTGGGCTTGCAGCGCGGCGCGCAGGCGCGGCACGAAGTCCGAGTCCTGCAGGTGGGCGGCGGCGACGTTGACGCTGATCGGCAGATCGAGACCCGCTTGACGCCAGCGCGCGGCTTGACCGAGCGCCGTGTCGATGACCCATTCGCCCAGCGTGATCCCGAGCGGATGGTTTTCGACCACCGGCAGGAACGAGCCCGGCGCCAGCAGGCCGCGCTGCGGATGCTGCCAGCGGATCAGCGCCTCGACGCCCACCAGTGCGCCGGTGCGCAGGTTCACCTTGGGCTGGTAGTGCAGCACGAACTGGCCATCGTCCAGGCCGGCGCGGATCTCCTGCAGCGCATCGTGGCGGGAGCGGGCGGCGCGATCGCGCGCGGCGTCGTAGAGGTGGTAGCGGTTCTTGCCGGCGAGCTTGGCCTGGTAGAGCGCGTGGTCGGCCTGCCGCAGCAGCTGGTCGGCATCGGTGGCGTCGGTCTGCGGGTAGAACGTAACGCCCATGCTGGCGGACACGCGGCCCTCGCCGGCGGCCAGCGGCACCGGCTCGCTGGCGGCGGCCAGCAGGCGCTCGAGCGTCGGCCCGACGTCGGCGGCATCGCGCAGGTCGCTCAGCACGGCGACGAATTCGTCGCCGCCGATGCGGGCGAGGGTGTCGTCCTCGCGCAGGCTGTCGCGCATGCGCCGCGCGATGGTCACCAGCAGAATGTCGCCCTGATCGTGGCCGTAGGTGTCGTTGACCGCCTTGAAGCCGTCGAGGTCCACATACACCACGGCCACCTGCTGCTGGTGCCGGCGGGCGCGCGCCATGGCCTGCTGCAGGCGGTCCGCCAGCACCGTGCGGTTGGCCAGACCGGTCAGCGCGTCGTGGTAGGCAATGTGCTCGAGCTGGTGCTGGTGTGCCTTCAGTTGCGTGATGTCGGTCAGGATGGCCACGTGGTGGGAGACCTCACCGGCGGGGTCGCGCACCACGTTCACGTTCAGTGCGGCGACGTAGCGCTCGCCGGACGCGCGCTCGCCGCGCAGTTCGCCTTCCCACACGCCGTACCGGTCGAGGTTTTCGCGCAGCGACGCGAACGATTGGTCCTGCTCGTAGGCAATCCGCAGGTCACGGGTGAACGTGCCTATCAGGTCGTGGCCGGCGGGGTGGCCGATGATCTGCAGGAACGCGTCGTTGACGGCCAGGATGCGGCTGTCCGGGTTGGAGATCAGCACGCCCTCGCCGGCGTGGGTGAACACGCTGGCGGTGATATTGAGCCACCGCGCGGCGTCGCGCTCGGCGGTGATGTTGCGTACCTGGATGGCGAAGCGCTGCGGGTTGGCGCTGCCGACGATAAGGCCGGCTGACATCGAAAACCAGCGTTCACCGCCATCGACCGGCAGTGCGAACTCCACCCCCTGGACGTGGCCGGCCCGGCTGGTTTCCCGCAGCGCCTGCATCACCGTGTCCACCACCGCCGGGGGCAGGGTGTCGTGGATCCGGTGGCCGACCAGCTGCTCGGGCCGGATGGTCGTGGTGCGGGTATCCGGCGCCCAGCTGCGCAGGACGCGGCCGTCGGCGTCGCACTCGAACATCGGTTCGGGTGTTGCCGACAGCATGGCCTGCAGCTCGGCGGCCAGGCGGGCGTGCGCCGCCTGCGCCTCGACCAGGCGCCGGTTGCGCGTCGCCAGCAGTACCAACAGGCCGGCCAGCACGGTGGCGCCGACGGCGCCCATGACGACAAGGGTCCGGTATTGGGCCCAGAAATCGCGCCAGGTCAGCGTGGGCGCCGCGTCGTAAGGCGGCAGGCGCAGGGTTCTCGCCAGCGCTTCCACGGACGAATAGTCGGCCGGCGGGCCAAAGCCGGCCAGCCCGGCCGCGCGCGCGGCCGGATGTTCGGGTTCGAGTGCCAGCAGCGCCGCGGTGATGCGCCGGGTCTGGTCCGCATCGAGCGTCGGCAGTGCGGCCAGCGGCCAGTCCGGGTACAGGCGCGTCGACGCCGCCCACGGAAAGTTGCCCAAACGCTGTGGGTTCAGCACCCGCAGCCGCGCCGGATCCAGCGTGCCGTCGTGGATCAGCGCTTCCATGCTGCCGGTGCGCAGGAAGCCTGCGTCCACACGGCCATCAAGGACGGCCTCGACGACCGCCTCGTCCGTGCCGAGCTCACGCAGTTCGGTTCTGGCCGGCGATTTCGCGGCCCTGCCCGGGGTGAGCGCGATGTCGACCCCCGCCTGGCGCAGCTCGAAGGCGGGCGCCTGGAACGCCCCCGTCGCGACCCGCGTGGACGTGCCAATGCGACGGCCCCGCAGGTCGGCAAGGCGCTGAAGGTCGGTACGCGCGGCCGCCACCACGATGGTCCCGCCGATCGCGCGGGTAACTTGCCCGTCCTGCTGGCGGGCGAGCGTGGCCAGCGCACCCGTGAGGCTGTTCTTGCTGCGCAGTGCCAGATACTGGCTGGGCGTGGTCAGCACCAGGTCGAGCCGGTTGTGCGCCACGGCGTCGCTCAGCTGGTCGGCGCTGAGCGGCAGCACCTCGAACGGCGTGCCGCCCACCTGCGCTGACAGGTATTCCATCAGCGGCTGGTATTGGGCCGCCACCGCCTGCGCCGGCTGCTGGGCGAGCACGCCAAAGCTGATTGCCTGCGTGGCGAGCGTCCGGCCCGCCGCGCACAACAGCAGCAAGCCCAGCCAGCAACGGGCGCTCATGGCGCCGGCCCGCGCGCGGTGGGCAGGTAGTCCGGGCGGGACAGATCGGCGAGTGTGTCGGGCTCAGCCAGAAGGCCCCGGTCGAGCATGAGGCGATGCAGGCGCTGCGTGGCGTTCGCGAAACGCGAGCCCCGCCCCAGCGCGTACCGGTTGCCATCGACGTCGGGCAGGGTGACGCCGGCCAGTGCGCGGCGCACGTCGTCTGCCGTGACGCGCTGGTGAGCGGCGATGCGGTAGACGGCGTCGTCCCGGTTTTGATGCAGGTAGGCCAGGGCGCGGAAGTGGGTGTCGATCACCCGCCGCAGGGTCGCCTCGCGGCCTTTTAGGCGGTCGGTGCGCACGGCCAGCACATCGAAGATCGTGTCCGGCATCTTCCGGCTGTCGAACACGCGCACCGCGCCCTCGGCCCGCAGTGCAGCGGCGGTGGGTTCATACGTCACCACCGCGTCGACCGTCCCGTCCCGCCAGGCCGCGAGCTGTTCGCGCAGCGGCAGTTCGACACGGATCACTGCGCCGTCGGCGAGCCCGGCCTGGGCCATCACCTCGCTCAGTACCAGCGCGCCCACGGCGGTTGGCTCGAAACCGATGCGCTTGCCGGCCAGATCCTGCAGGCGCTCGATGCCGGGCCGCGCCAGCACGACGTCGGCGCCGCTGGAGCTGTCGAACACCAGCACCGCGGTCAGCGGCACTCCCGATGCGCGCACCCGCAGCATCTCGTCGAGAGTCAGCGTCGCCGCGTCGACCTCGCCGGCGCGCAGCGCGGCCATCGATTCCGCCGAGCTGTCGCCGTGTCGCAGGGCCGCGCCGGGCGGCAGCCAGTCGAGCGCCCCCGCCAAGCACAGCAACTCGTAGCCGATCCACGGGTGCGTGGCGATGCGCATCGGCTGCTCGCGCGGCGCACAGGCGGTGAGCAGGCCCACAAGGCCAGTCACGGCCAGCAGGCGCCCGAGTGGAAAGAGGCGAGACATGAAAAAACCTGACGCGATACTGAAACCTTTATTCGGTCGGCAGGCGGGGTCCTTGAATGATTCCGTCGGGCTGCAGGCCGGAGAGTCGGGGGCCGCGGTCGGCGCGAAACAGGGCGTCGCCAGTGCAGGCGCGGCGGGCATTGTCCCGTGGATACCGCAAGCGCCCATGTCGGGTAGTCCCGCCCGTTTCGAGCGCAGCTGGCAGTCCCCTCAAGCCTGCCGCTGCACCATCTGCTCCATCAGCTCCCGGATCTCGTCCGGGATGCGCACCTCGGTCAGGTCGAGCTTGCCGTTGATGAGGTCGGCGTGAAAGCACTTGCTGACCGGCGGCAGGTCGCAGGCGATCTGCCGCCATTGCTTGCCCTCGTCCTCGGTCAGCCAGACCTCGCCGCTGGTGTTGCCGATGAACACGCGGCACGCGTCGCCGACCGCCTCGAGCGTCATCGCCTCCACCGACGGCTTGAACTCCGCCGGCAGGCCGCCGCGCGCGTACTGCCAGCTGTCGCCGCCGTCGTCGGTGCGGGCGATGCTGACCTTGGCGCTGCCCTTGACCCAGGTGTCCGGCGTGGCGAAGGCGCCGCTGACGAACATCGTTTCCGGCCGGCGCGGGTGATAGACCAGCGGGTCGGCGTAGCCGATCTTCTGCGTCTGTTCCTTCATTTCGAACCAGGTGCGGCCGCCGTCGTCGCTGCGGTTGAAGAAAAAGCCGTTGGCCAGAAACAGCCGCCCGGGCCGGGTCGGGTGCAGCAGCACGCGGTGGGCGTCGTTCGGCATGCCCGCGGTGTGCTCGGTCCAGGTCCGGCCGGCGTCGGCGCTGCTGTAAAGACCGCCCTGTTCCACGCACACATAGATGTGATCGGCATCCTGCGGGTGGATGGCGATCTGCTTGATGTGGGCAATGAACGGCGGCGCCGGGAACATCCAGCCGTCGCGACCGGTTGCCTGGTCGAGGCCGCCGACCCGCTGCCAGGACTGGCCGAAGTCGCGGCTCTCGAACAGCGCCGCCGGCTCCGTGCCGGCGTACACACGAACCGAGCCGTCCGGGCGGCGCGCGCTCCTCAGGCTGAATACGTTGGGATGCTCGACGCCCGGGCCGGCCGGCTGCCAGTGCCGGCCGTCGGGGCTGACAAAGACGCCCGCATCGTGCGTGCCGGCGTAGTAATTGCCGCTGACCGGCTCGCCGATCAGCGCGCAGACGTGGTGGCCGCCAAGGCCGCGATGGGCCTCGCGCCAGCCGGCGGCGGTTTCTTCCAGCGTGACCACGCCGTCCTGGGTGCCGACCAGCAGCAGACCGGACCAGGCCGGATGATCGAAGACGGCGTCGCCGCCGGGGGAAAGGCAGGTGTGCATGGGCTGTCTCCTCGGGGTTGTCGTTCGTGGGCCGGCCGCCCTGTTCGGGCGCGGGTCCGGCTGCCGGATGCCAGCGTAGCGCAGCGCGGTCGGCGGCAACAGTTGCGGCGCCGCACTGCCGCCGGGCTTGTCACCGAAAAGACACATCGGCTTCCCACCATGCGCCACGGCCCGTGCCATGCCGGCGCGCGCTTCGACCCGCAGCGGAGGAACGACAGTGGTGGTTCGCAAGCGCCTGGTGCTTGGAGTCTGTTTGCCCCTGATGGCCGGTGTGCCGGCCGCGCAGGCGCTGTCCCTGGAACCGCTGGGTCGCTACGAGACCGGCCTGGCGCAGGTCGGCGAGACCACCTCCGGCGAAACCGCCGCGCTGCGGGGCAACAAGCTGTACGTGACCAATGCCGACGACGTGTCGCTCGACATCGTCGATGTGTCGAACCCGGCCCGTCCCGTGCGGCTGCGCCGCGTGTCGCTGGCCGAGTACGGCGCCGGCGTCACCAGTGTGGCGGTGTCGTCCAAGAATCTGATTGCCGTTGCGGTGGCGGCCGCTCCCAAGACCGCGCCCGGCACGGTGGTGTTCCTGACGCCGGCCGGCAAGGTCATTCGCACCGCCACCGTCGGCGCCCTGCCGGACATGCTCACCTTCACCCCGGACGGGCGCCAGCTGCTGGTGGCCAACGAGGGCGAGCCGGACTGCTACGGTGCCGGCTGCACCGACCCGCTGGGCACGGTGAGCATTGTCACGGTGGTGCCTATGACGCCGCAGCTCCCGGTGCAGACGGTCGGCTTCGACGGCGTCGACATTCCGTCGGGAGTGCGCATCTTCGGCCCCGGCGCCACGCCGGCGCAGGACCTCGAGCCCGAGTACATCAGCGTGGCTCCCGACGGCCGGACCGCCTACGTCACGCTGCAAGAGAACAACGCCATCGCCGAGATCGACCTCGCCACGGCGAGCGTCACCCGTATCCGTGCCCTGGGTTACAAGGACTTCAACACGGCGCCGACCACCACCACCCACGAGGTGACCGGCCTGCCGGGCATCGGTGCCACCGCCGCCGGGCAGGCGCTGTCGCTCGGCGGATTCTCGGGCCTGTTCTACGAGGGCACGACGGACGACGGCAAGCTGAAGTTCGTCACCCACACCGACCGCGGCCCGAACGGCGAGCCGACCGGCGCGCTGCGGCCGTTCCTGCTGCCCGACTTCACGCCGCAGATCGTGCGCCTGGAGCTCGACCGCGCCAGCGGTCAGGTGGCGATCACCGGCCAGATTCCATTGCGCCGCGCAGACGGCAGCCCGCTGACCGGCCTGCCGAACACCGCCATCGCCGGCGGTGGCGCCAACACGCCCTACAACGACGAGGTGCCGGTCGATCTGCACGGCAATGTGTTGCCCACTGACCCGTTGGGGGCGGACCTCGAAGGCGTGGTGGTGGACGCCGACGGCCACTTCTGGATGGCCGACGAGTACCGCCCGGCCATCTACCACTTCGACCCCGCCGGACGGCTGGTCGAGCGCCTGGTGCCGATCGGCACGGCCGCAGCCGCCGGCGCCCCGGCTGGCGCTTTCGGCACCGAGGTGCTGCCTCCCGTGCTGGCCCAGCGCCGCCAGAACCGCGGTTTCGAGGCCATCGCGCTGCAGGACGGCAAGCTCTACGCCTTCGTGCAGAGCCCGCTGCGCAACCCGGCCACGCTCGCCAACTCGGCGCTCAACGCGCTGCGCAACATCCGCGTGGTGGAGTTCGACCCGGCGACGCAGGCGACGCGCCAGTTCCTGTATGTGATGGACAACCCCGTACCGGCGAATGCCGACGACAGCCGTGCGGACAAGATCGGCGACGCGGTGGCGATCCCAGGCGGCGGCTTCCTGGTGGTTGAGCGCGACGACGACGCCCTGCCGGGCGACCTGCCGGCGGCCGTCACCAAGCGCGTCTACGCCTTCAGCCTGACCGGTGCGACCGACATCACCGCCAGGGACACGCTTTACAACGGCAAGTCGCTCGACCAGATGACGAGCAGCGAACTCGCCGCGCAGGGCGTCACGCCGCTGGCCAAGGTGCTGCACGTGGACCTCGCCGCCGCCGGCTACGACCGCGTGCAGAAGGTGGAAGGACTGGCCTGGATCGACGCCGCGACGCTCGCCGTCATCAATGACAACGATTTCGGCGTCGCCGGCATCAGCATCGACAACGCGACCGGTACCTTCAGCCTGTTGCCGGGCTACGTGCCCGAGCCGACGCTGCTCGGCCTCGTCCGCACGCCGGGCCTCGACGCCAGCGACCGCGACAACCTGATCAACGTTCGCAACTGGCCCGTGTTCGGCATGTACCAGCCGGATGCGATCGCCAGCTTCGCGGCGCCCGGCGGCACGTATCTGGTCACGGCCAACGAGGGCGACGCCCGCGACTACACGGGCTTTGCCGAGGAAGTGCGCGCCCGCAGCGTGCGTGGCAGCTACCCGGCGGCCATCCAGCCGGTGCTGAACGACAACCAGCAGCTCGGCCGGCTGACCGTCACCAGCGCGCCGCCGGGCGGCGACTACTCGCGGCCGTACGTGTTCGGCGCGCGCTCGTTCTCCATCTGGAACGCCGACAGCGGCGCGCTGGTGTGGGATTCCGGCGCCGACCTCGAGGTGCGCACGGCCGCCGCCTTGCCGCGCAACTTCAACGGCAACAACACCGCCAACAGCTTCGATGACCGCTCCGACAACAAGGGTCCGGAGCCGGAGGGCGTGGCCGTCGGCACCGTGGCCGGTCGCACGTATGCCTTCGTGGGCCTCGAGCGCATCGGCGGCGTGATGGTGTACGACATCACCGACCCGACGGCCCCGCAGTTCGTGGACTACCGGAACACCCGCAGCTTCGACGGCGACGCCGTCGGCCCGGACAGTGGACCCGAGGTGCTGCGCTTTGTCGACGCCAAGGACAGCCCGACCGGCCAGCCCCTGCTGGTGGTCGCCAACGAGGTGACCGGTACGGTCAAGCTGTGGAGCCTGGCACCCTGAGCCTTTACCTGTATCTGTGGGAGCGGCGCCCCCGCCGCGAACAAGCATTCGACACATTCGCGGCGAGGGCGCCGCTCCCACGATGAGTCATCCAGCCTCAGGCCGGTTGGGTCTCCGCGGATAACGCCGCGCTGCCGGACGTGGCGTGCACCTTGCGCAGCAGGGCCACCGCGTCCGGCAGCGCGAACTGCTCGCCGGCGAAGCGTTCGACGAAACGCCCGCCGCGCAGCTCGCCGCGCGCCTCCAGACGCCGGTAGACGTACAGCAGCTCGCGCCACGGCGGGGCGCAGTTCTCCTCGTCCAGAAGCGCGCGAAACACCATGCCGTGGCGCTCCAGCAGGGTCTGCGCGGCGTGCGCCACGGCGGCGTCGCGTGCTGTCGCGTCGCCCGGGGGCAGCGCCGGCAGCAGCGACCAGCGCCCGGCGGCGCCCACGCCCGACACGCGCGGCCGCGGGCTGCGGTGCCGGCGCGGGGCGAAGCTCGGCCGCTGACTGGCCGGCGCGATCAGCGTGCGCAGGCCGGAAAAACTGTCCGATGTCACGAGGCCCATCGCCACCAGCTCCGCCAGCGCCGTTTCCACCTGCGTGCGCAGCAGGCCAGTGGTGGCGACGAGATCGGCGAAAAACGACGCGCCCTGCGCCGCCAGCGCGTCCCGTACCCGCATGGCGAGGCCGCTTGGTTCGATGTCCTGCGACGTCGCCGGCGCCAGGCGCCGCCACAGCGTCAGGTGCTCGCGTGGTACCAGCGCAATCGGCGTGCTGCGCACGGGCGTGGTGACGCGTCGGCGCTCGGCGCTGACGCGCGGCGGCAGCAGGCGCAGCCAGGCGACGCGCCCCTCGGCGCACAGCTGGTCGAGCCAGAACGGCTGGTAGCCGTGCAGGCGCGCCGGCAGCACCGTGCGCTCCCACTCGGCGGCCGGTTGCGACAGGCCGGCCAGTTGTTCGATGAGCGCGTACAGCGCTTCCGGCCCTTCGCCGGGGTCGTCGAGCCCCTGCCAGGTGCGCTGAAAGCGCCGGAAGTCTGCCTCGCTGACCGGTGCGATTTCGCGCCGCCGCCGGTCGAGGCTGTAGCGGTGGATGCGCGCCAGAAGACCCCGCTCGCACCATTCCTCGTGCGCCGAGTCCGGCGTGTAGCGCCCGCGGAGCGCAAAGCCTTCGCCTTCCAGCGCCCGCAGTGCGGTGTCGATGACCGCAGGTCCGAGCCCCAGCGGCGCGCCCAGGCGCGCGGCGGTGATTGGCCCCAGCCCTTCGAGCCGCCCGCGCAGCAGCTCGCGCAGCGCCGTCTCGGCATCGTCCGGTGCCTCGCCCACGGCGGCGATGGGCGGCTCGGTCCGCGCACCTGGCAGCACGGTTCTCGCCTCGGCCAGACGCTCGGCCGCCACCCACAGGCGGCCGTCCAGGCAGCAGGCACGCTGGTCAGCCGCCAGCGCATCCAGCAGGGTGGGCCAGCGCGGCTCGGGGGCCGCCTCGTCGACAGTGAGGAAACCCAGCAGCAGCAGGGCGTCGTGCAGCTCGTCGACATCGCGCGCCTGCGGCCAGGCCTCGGCGCGCACGCGGTCGATGGCGTCCTGCTGCAGCACGCCAAGCGCGGCGCTGGCGGACAGATCGGCCGGTGCCGGGCGCACCGCCAGCGTGCGTCGTTCCTCGGCCGGCACGTCGTCGAGAAACGCGTACGGCCGGGCGTTCAGGATTTCTTCGGCGAGCGGGGAGGGGGCGGTCAGATCGCGCGTCAGGATTTGAATCCGGCCGCTTTCGATGCCCTCCAGCACGGCCAGAAACCCGTCCACGTCCATGGATTCGGTCAGGCAGTCGGCGATCGCCTGCCTGACGAGGGGGTGATCCGGCACCTCGCGCTCGGCGGTGAGGTTCTCGGCACAGGCGATCTGGTCCGGGAACACGGCGGCGACCAGATCCTGCGCGTCGTTGCGTTGCCACTGCGGCGGCGCGCGCCGGCCGGCCCGCTGGCGCAGGATGGCGAGCGCCGTGGTGGCCACCCAGCGCCAGCGCGCCTCGAACAGCGGCGCCGCAATCACGGCCTGAATCAGCACCTCGCGCGCCGTGGCGGACTTCAGGTACCCGGCCGGTTCGTGCAGCGGAAAGCTGTGCACGGAGCCGAGCGAAATGACGATGCTGTCCTCGAGCGCCGCCGCCTGCAGCTCGAAGTTGAAGCGCCGGCAAAAGCGCTTTCGCAGCGCGAGACCCCAGGCCTTGTTGATGCGCGAGCCGAACGGCGCGTGGATGACCAGGTGCTGGTCGCCGGTGTCGTCGAAAAAGCGCTCGAAGATCACCGTGTCTTCGGTCGGCAGCGCGCCGAGTGCCGCGTGCGCGGCGGCCAGGTACTCGACCAGCTGCCGCGCGGCCGGTTCGGGCAGCGGCAGGCGATCGAGCAAACGCCCCTCGGCATGCGGGGCGCCGCCCTCGGCCAACCAGCCCGCGATGTCCGCCCGCAGGCGCGACACGGCCGCCGACAGCTCCGCCGTGCGGCCGGGCGCCTCGCCGAACCAGAACGGGATGGTCGGCGGCTGGCCGTGGGCGTCCTGCACGAACATGCGCCCGGTCTCGACCTTCAGGATGCGGTAGGAGGTGTTGCCGAGCTGGAAGATGTCGCCCGGCAGGCTCTCGAAGGCGAAATCCTCGTTCACGCTGCCGATGCGAAGGTTCTCCGGCGTCAGCAGCACGTCGCAGTCGAACTGGTCCGGGATCACGCCGCCCGAGGTGACGGCCGCCAGCGCCGCCCCGCGCCGCGCCCGCAGCCGGCCGTGCACGCCGTCGCGGTGCAGCCAGGCGCCGCGCCGGCCGCGGCGGGTGGTGTAGCCCTCGGCCAGCATGCGCAGCACGGCGTCGAAATCCGCGCGCGCAAGGCCGCGATAGGGGCGGGCGCGGGTCAGGCATTCGAACAGCGCCGCCTCGTCCCACTCGCGCGCCGCGACCTCGGCCACGATCTGCTGCGCCAGCACGTCGAGCGGCGCACGGGGCATGACGATAGCGTCGAGCTCGTCGCGCCGCACCGCGTCCAGCAGCGCCGTGCACTCGACCAGATCGTCGCGCGACAGCGGAAACAGCCGCCCGTGCGGCAGCGCGCCCACGGCGTGCCCGGAGCGCCCGACGCGCTGCAGAAAGGTGGCGATGGCCTTCGGCGAGCCGAGCTGGCACACGAGGTCCACGTCGCCGATGTCGATGCCGAGCTCGAGCGAGGCCGTGCACACCAGCGCCGTGAGCTGCCCGGCCTTCAGGCGCTGCTCGGCATCGAGCCGATGGCGCCGGGCGAGGCTGCCGTGGTGCGAGGTGACCTTTTCCTCGCCGAGGCGTTCGGCGAGATGCCGGGCCACGCGCTCGGCCATGCGGCGGGTGTTCACGAACACCAGCGTGGTGCGGTGCTGGCGGACGAGCTCCGCCAGGCGGTCGTACAGCTCGGTCCATACCTCGTTCGCCATCACGGCACCGAGCGGCGCCTGCGGCACCTCGATGGCGAGCTGCCGCTCGCGCACGTGGCCGGTGTCGATCACCGCGCAGGGTTCGCCGGCGGTGAGGTACTCGGCCATGCGGGCTATGGGTTTTTGCGTGGCCGAGAGACCAATCCGCTGCGGCGGCCGGCCGGTGAGCGCCGCAAGGCGCTCGAGCGACAGCATCAGGTGCGCGCCGCGCTTGCTGCCGGCGAGCGCGTGGATCTCGTCCACGATCACCGTGCGCACGTCGCCCAGCATGGCGCGGCCGGACGGCGAGCTCAGCAGGATGTACAGCGACTCCGGCGTCGTCACCAGGATGTGCGGCGGTGTGCGGCGCTGGCGCTCGCGCTCGGCCTGCGGCGTGTCGCCGGTGCGCAGCGCCGCGCGGATGGGCACCGGCGGCAGGTCGCGGGCGAGCAGTTCCTCGCCAATGCCGGCCAGCGGTGCCTCGAGGTTGCGCTCGATGTCCGCCGACAGGGCCTTCAGCGGCGACACGTACAGCACCTGCACGGCGTCCGGCAGCGGCGCTTGAAGACCCTCGCGCAGCAGCCCATCGATGGCGGTGAGAAACGCCGCCAGCGTCTTGCCGCTGCCGGTGGGCGCCGCCAGCAGCGTGGGCCGACCGGCCCGAATGGCCGGCCAGGCGGCCTCTTGCGCCGGGGTCGGCGCCTGGAAGTGGCGGCCAAACCAGGCGGCGACGGCGGGGTGGAAATCGGCAAGCGGCATGGTGCGGTCGGGTTCAGCAGGCGCTGACACACACTATGCCGGACCGGCGGCGCGGCGGGTCAGCCGCTGCGACGATGCCCGGGGCGGCCGAAGCACAGGAGCGTGAGCACGCCCGCCAGCAGCAGCGGCGCCGCCAGCGTGGTGAAGTAGCCGGATAGCCCCCACTGCGCGATGAGACCGCCGCCGACCAGCGCCCCGATCACGCTGCCCACGCGCCCGGCGGCAATGGCCCAACCGACGCCGGTGGCGCGGATGGGGGTCGGGTAAAGCTCCACGCACAGGTAGTTGAGCGCCACTTGCGGAATCACGCCAAAAACAGTGAACGGCACCACCAGGGCGGCGATCAGCTCCCAGCGGGTGCCGGCCAGGGCGAGCAGCGCGGCCGTCACGGTGCCGCCCGCGAACAACCAGGCCATGCAGCGCGCGGGGCCGAGACGCTGGATCACCACCGCGGCCGGCGGAAACGCCAGCAGGGCGGTGACGCCCATCAGGGCGCCGATTTGCGATGCGCGCGTCAGGTCGAGCCCGGCCTGCGTGAGTGCCGTCGGCAGCCACAGCAGGAACAGATACCAGGTGATCCAGTTGAAGAAATACACGGCCCAGATGGCGAGCGTGCGGCGCCGGTAGCGCGGGGTGAGCAACTCGCGGCCGGAGGCCCGCGGGGCGGGTGGTTCCGTCAGGACGAACTGGTCGCTCGCCGAGTAGAGCGCTTGGCCGACGATGCGGTTCAGGCTTGCCGCGACCCGGGCGCCATTGCGCACGCCGCCTCCGACGAGAAAACGGATCGATTCCGGCAAGGCCCACCACAGGCCGGGCAGCAACAGCAGGGGCACCACGCCGCCGATGATGAACACCGCCTCCCAGCCGTGACGCGGGATGATCCATGCGCTGAGCAGGGCGCTGATCGGGACACCGATCCCGACGCCAACGAAGCCCACTACCGTCGCCGTGCTGCGGTGACGGGCCGGCGCGTACTCGGCGAGCAGCGCGATCATCACCGGCTGGGCGCCGCCGATGGCGATGCCGGCGATGAAGCGCCACAGCATCAGTTCCACGAGTCCTGTCGATGCGGCGGTTCCAAGCGCCGCCACGCCGAACACGGCGACGCTCGCGATGACCGCCGTCTTGCGGCCCCAGCGGTCGGCCAGTCCGCCCATCGTCAAGCAGCCGATCGCCATGCCGACGGTGCCGGCGGCGAAGATGTTGCCCATGGCCGGCAGGCTGAGGCCGAAGTCCTCGAGCAGGGCCGGCGCCACGTAGGCGATGACGCCGTTCTCGAAGCCGTCGATCAGGCCCACCAGCAGGCACAGGGCCACCACCCGCCACTGAAAGGGGCTGAAACGGGCGCCGTCGATCACCGCCATGACCTCGACCGCGCCCGTGGGCAGCGTGCCGGGGGCGGGCTGGTTCATGGGGCGACGTGCGTTGATGGGTGGGCCGACATGGGCCGGGAGCGTAGACGAAATTGACCGGCGTGGGCGGCCGACGATCGGCGCACAGTCGCTGGCGTCTCCGGCACGGGTCGGGGCGAAGCGCGGCTCGCGGAGGAGCTGCGGGCGCGCACGCAGGATCCCGGCTGCGTGAATCAGGCTGGATGCGCTGGGTGGAAGTTTTCCGGCATCGCTTCAGGTGGCCGGCTGTTCGTCCCCGGCGTAGTGCGTCACCAGCACCGGGCACGCGGCCAGCCGCACCACCTTCTCGGTCACGCTGCCCAGCAGGTGTTTCAGGCCAGCACGGCCGTGGGTGGCGATGATGACGAGGTCCACCTGTTCGTCGCGCGCGGCGGCGACGATTTCCGCCGCCGGACGCCCAAAGCGCACCAGGGCGCGGGTCTTGAAACCCTTGTCGAGGTATTCCTGGGTCGCCGCCTGCAGTCGATCGCGGGCATGGGCGGTCATGCGCTCCTCGTAGCCGTGCGAGTCGCTGAGATCGGGAGAGAACGGCGGCGGTTCGGCGACATAGAGCAGGATCAGCTCGGCGCCGAAGGTGTGGCCGAGCCCGGCGGCGTAGGCCAAGGCGCTGCGCGCCGGATCGGAGAAGTCGAGCGGGACCAGGATGCGCCGCAAGGTGACCGGTTGCATGGCAAGCCCTCCATCATCGGAGCGCGGCACCGCTGCCGCCGGCCCAGTCTCGCCGCCCGCCTGCGCGTCAGCAAGCCCGGCGGATGACTGCCGTCAAGCGCTCAGCACATCTGTGCCCGCAGGCGCGCCTGCAGGGGGCTCGAGCGCGGGAAATGGGCCAGCAGGAACTCCATCTGGTCGGCCAGGATGCGCCGTCCGCGCAGGTAGACGTATTCCGCGTGGGTGGGCACGAACGGGATTGCCAGCAACTGCATCCCGGCCTGCTCCGGTGTGCGGTTGGCCTTGTGGTTGTTGCAGCGTTTGCAGGCGGTGACCACGTTGGCCCAGGTGTCCGAACCGCCGGTGCTGAGCGGGCGCACGTGATCGCGCGACAGGTCACGCGACTGGAACTGGTGGCCGCAATACAGGCACGCGTGCGCATCGCGCTTGAACAGCGCCGGATTGTTGAGCGGCGGGGAGTAGGTCTCACGGCTGTGCCGCAGGGCCGACTGATCGCCGGTGGTGGCGATGATCGAGCTGACCTCGACCACGCTGCGCCGGCCGGTGGCGGCGTTGACGCCGCCGTGCACCCGGTACAGCAACGAGCCGCAGGCGTAGGCCACATGGCCGAAGTGGTACAGGCGCACCGCGGTCTGGTAGTCCACCCATTCGAGCGGCATTCCGGACACGTCGGTGCGCAGCACCTGTTGGGCAAGCGGCTGTGTCATGCGTGTCTCCGCCGGACGACGCACCGGCGCAAAAATGAGCATTCAGCAAGCCTGAACAGTAATTGTGTAACCGGTATTTCCGGCCGCGGCAAGCGCGCCGTGCCGCTGGGTGAAGTGCTTGATGGCTGGGATAAAATCACCGACCCACCCCTTGGTCGAGTTTTCATGTCCGCCATCCCTTCCCGGCGCGCTACTGCCGCGGTCGACGCGTGTGTGCCCGTGTCCGATCCGCCCGCACCGGCCGAGCCGGGCGTGCGTGCCGATGGGCGGCTTGGCGTGCATTACGCGTTGACGCTGGCGCGTGGCGAGGACGCGGCGCACAAGGCCACGCTGATTGGTCTGGAACAGACCGTGGAGCTGCCGCAGGCGCTGCTGGATCCGCACCTCGCCGCGCGAATGGCGGGCCGGGTCGAGGAGGTGCGTCAGACCGGCCAGCGCGCTGCCCGGGTGACGCTCTCGTATCCGGCCGAGGCCATCGGCAACGACCTGCCGCAATGCCTGAATCTGCTGTTCGGCAATATTTCGCTCAAGCCCGGCATCCGCATCGTCGGCATCGACTGGGCGGCGGCGATGCTCGACGGCTTTGGCGGTCCGGGTCACGGCAGCGTCGGGCTGCGCGCGCTCACCGGGGTTGCCGGGCGGGCCTTGCTGTGCACGGCGCTGAAGCCCATGGGATTGTCGGCACGCGAGCTGGCGGTGCGTTGCGAAGCGTTCGCGCGCGGCGGCATCGACATCATCAAGGACGACCACGGCCTCGCCGATCAGGCGTCGGCGCCGTTTGCCGAGCGTCTGGCCCGCTGCCAGGAGGCGGTCGTCCGGGGGAATGCGGCGGCCGGGACGCGGGCGCTGTATTTCCCGAACGTGACCGCGCCAGCCGCGGAGCTGCCGGGGCGGCTCGAGGCGGCCCGGGCGGCCGGTTGCCGCGGCGTGCTGATCAGCCCTTGGCTGGTCGGGCTCGACAGCTTGCGCCTGATCCGCGACCGCTACGGCCTGGCGGTGCTGGCGCACCCGGCGCTGACCGGCAGCCTGTTCGACCGCCGAACCGGCATCGCCCCGGAACTGGTGTTGGGGGACCTGTTCCGCCTGGCCGGGGCGGATGCGGTGATCTATCCGAACACCGGCGGCCGCTTCGATTTTTCGGCCGCCGTCTGCGCGCGTCTCAACCGCCACCTGCGCCGGCCGCTCGGCACGCTGCGCGCCAGCCTGCCGACCCCTGCCGGCGGCATGAGCGTGCACTCGGCTGGCGAATGGGCGCGGCGCTACGGGCCGGACACGATGCTGCTGATCGGCGGCAGCCTGTACGCCCAGGGCGATCTCGCCGCCGGTGCCGCCGCCCTGCGTGGCGCGGTGGAGGCGGCTGCATGAGCCCGACCGATTCGCGCGTGCTGCGCGGCGAGGACTTCACCTGGCCGGACGTGCCGCTGCTGGCCTACAAGAATGACGGCAGCCCGTTTCGCGACATCACCCGTCGCACCTTGCTGGGCGACGCGCCTGGCGAGGCGGCGCTCGACTTCGTGGTGCGTTACTTCGAGTTGCAGGTCGACGGCTACTCGACCCTGGAGCGCCATGAGCACCCGCACGCGGTGGTGATCCTGCGCGGGCGGGGGGCGGTGATCCTGGGTGACCGGGTGCACACGGTGCAGACGGGCGACTGCGTTTACGTGGCGCCGCAGTGCTTTCACCAGTTCCATGCCAATGCCGATGACGTGCTTGGCTTCCTGTGCGTGGTGAGCCGTGAACGGGATCGGCCGCTGCTGCCCGCCGAGGCGGAGCTGGCGCGCTTGCGGGAGGTGCCGGAGGTGGCGCGCCTGCTGCGGGTGTGAGTCCGCCGCGCGTTACCGGACAGATTTTTCATGGAACAACAAAAAAGCCCGCCGGGCGCCCGGCGGGCTTTTTTGTTGAGCGGGCGCGGGCCTCGCCGCCCGCGTCGCCTTCAGCGGGTGATGTAGTCGCCGTGGATCCAGCCGGCACGGCCGTTGGCTTCGACCCCCCACCAGGCGCCCTGCTTCTCGCCGTTGGGCGACACCGGCGTGCCCTTGGGCACGAGCATGATCACCGGTGACTGGGTGGACGGCCCCGAGCGCATGTTGACGTCCGACAGGGTCATGTAGCCGGACGCCGAAGGCCGCGTCGCCGCCGGCTGCGTGGCCTGCACTTGGGCCACCAGCTTGTTGTGGGCGTCCAGGAACGCGGCCGCGACAATCTTGCCGATGTCGGTGCTGGCGTAGGCGCCACCGCCGGCGCCGACCAGGCCGCCGAAGGCAAGCCCGCCGAAGCCCAGATCGCGCTTGCTGGCGCTGCCCTCGGCGGCCGCTTCCTGCACGCCGGTGCGCACGTTGGTCAGGAACAGCGTGACCTGCGATTCCATGTTGGTCCAGCGGATGCCGCCGGCAATGGCGCCGCCGATCCCCGGGATGAGGGCGCCCAGACCCGCCCCGCCACCGCCGGCGTTGGCATCCTTGAACACCACGTTGGGCGTGATCAGGAAGTCAGCCGCCTTCATCTGGCCGGCGCCCATGTTGCTGCCGCTCTGCAGCTCGCCGGCCGACGCCATGGCGCGTTCGCGCTGCAGGGCTTCACTGGCCTGGCCGCGGTCGACCACCTGGAAGCAGTTGCTCTGCCCCATCATGATGCGCAGCAGCGGGATGGGGCTGGTGAGGCCGGCCTGCGCCAGCATCGGGTTGTCCTGCTCGATCAGCGCGGCGGTGCCGATGGGCGAGGAGCAGCGCGTCAGCTGCGGGGCCGCGCCCTGTGCGCCGGCGGCACCGGCCGATCCGGACACCATGCTGCCGCCGCTGCCGAGCTGTGTCTGCGTGGATGCACAGCCGGCGACCGATAGCGCGACGATGCCAGCGAGGCCGCTGGCAAGCTTGTTCTTGATCATCGGGAACTCCCTGATTTTGCGAGGATGAGGGGCCGAGCGAGACCGGCGGGTGCACTCTAGCAAAGCTTCCGCCGGTGCCGTGAGACTTATTGCATCCGCACCACGATCTTGCCGAAATGCTTCCCGGACGCCATGTGCTCGAAGGCATCGCGAATCTGGTCGCGTTCGAACACGCGGTCGATGACGGGTTCGATGCGGTGGGCGGTGATGGCCCGGTTCATGGCCTCGAACATCTCGCGCGGGCCGACGAACACGCCGTGCAGGCGCAGGCCCTTCATCAGCACCGGGCGCAGGTCCATGTCGCTGGCGTTGCCGGCCAGCACGCCGATGATGGTGATGGTGCCGCCGAGGCGCGCGGCGTTGATCGACTTGCCGATGGTGCCGGCACCGCCGACTTCCACCACCTGGTCGACGCCCGCCTTGTCGGTGAGCGCCATCACCGCCTTGTCCCAGTCCGGCTCGCTTGAGTAGTTGATGCCGTGCGTGGCGCCAAGCGCCTTGGCGCGGGCGAGTTTCTCGTCGCTGCTGGAGGTGATGATGACGTTGGCGCCGGCCGCCCGGGCGAACTGCAACGCGAACAGCGACACGCCGCCGGTGCCGAGCGCCAGCACGGTGTCGCCGGGCTTGACCTGCCCCTGCACCACCACCGCGTTCCAGGCGGTGACGCCGGCGCAGGGCAGCGTGGCGGCCTGCTCGAACGACAGATGCGCCGGGATCGGCAGCAGGCCGTCCTCGTCCAGCACCACCAGCTCGGCCGCCATGCCGTCGCCGGGGCCGCCGAGCGTCGAGCCGCGCGCCGCCGGCGTCGCCTCGCCGCCGAGCCACTTCTGGGCGAAGATCGCCACCACGCGGTCGCCGGCCTTGAAGCGCCGCACGCCTTCGCCGACCGCAACCACCTCGCCGGCGCCGTCCGATAGCGGGATCAGCGGCAGCTTCTGGCGCGGGTTGTACTGGCCCTGCACGGTCATCAGATCGCGGAAGTTCAGCGACACCGCACGCACGCGCACCAGCACCTGGCCGGGGCCGGGCTGGGGGTCGGGACGCTCGACGAGGGCCAGCTTGGCCACGCCGAACTCGGAAATCTCGATTGCCTTCATGGAGCGCTTCCTCAGGGTGGATCGGGTGCCCGAACGGGCGTTGGCAGGGCCGGGATTATAGGGGCAGCCCAACGGGCGGCTGGTCGCCGTGTGCCATCATTGCCGCCGCCGACCGCGGTGGCGGCAGCCCTGCCGTCAATGGCCGCTTCAGCACCTTGCCCAGGAGTGAACGAATGGATCGACGTTTTTTTCGACTGGCCGCGATGCTGCTTTGCCTGCCGCTGACGTTCGTGGGCGCCGCCCGGGCCGGGGAGGCCGAGGACAACCGACTGCGCTCGGCGAGCGATGTGCTGCATCAGATCAGCGAAATTCCCGAGAACGCCATTCCGCCGGAACTGCTGGCCGACGCCTACGGCATCGCCGTGATACCGGGCGTGATCAAGGCCGGTTTCGTGGTGGGCGGGCGCTGGGGCAAGGGGGTCATCGCGGTGCGGCAGAACGGCGGCTGGAGCAACCCGGCCTTCATCACCCTCGCCGGCGGCAGTATTGGCTGGCAGATCGGTGCTCAGTCGACGGACGTCATTCTGGTGTTCAAGACGCGCCGTGGCGTCGAGAATCTCGCTTCGGGCAAGGTCACGCTTGGCGCGGATGCGGCCATCGCGGCGGGCCCGGTCGGCCGGCAGGCGTCGGCGGCCACTGACGCGCAAATGAAGGCCGAAATCTATTCCTACTCGCGCAGCCGTGGTCTGTTTGCGGGTCTTGCGCTCGAAGGCGCGGTGCTGCAACCGGACGACGAAGCCAGCGCCGCCACCTACGGTGGACACGTGTCGTCCTGGGACGTGTTCGAGAACCGCGTGTTCAGCACCCCGCCGCTGGTGCAGCAGTTCCGGCAGGAGCTGGCTCAATACGCACCGCCGCCGCGCCGCTGAGCCGCCGTGCCGGTGCCGGCCAGCTTGGTGACCGACCCGGCGGCGCGTCGGCTGCTCGCCAAGGGTGACTGGACGGTCTGCACGCTCGATGCGCTGCAGGCGCACTGGCAGCGCTGGCCGCACGGCGGTGACTGGACGCTCGACACCAGCGGTGTCGGCAGTCTCGATACGGCAGGTGCCTGGGCGCTCCATCGGCTCGGCGAGGCTGCCGCCAACGCCGGCGCGCGCTTGGATCTGGCCGCGCTGGCGCCACCCCATGCTGCCCTGCTGGAGCTCGTGCGTGCGCGCCTGCCGGCGCGCGCCGCTGGGCAGGCGGCGACCGTGGGCTGGCTGGAGGCACTTGGCCGCAGCGTGCTGGGGCGCGGCGCGGAGGCGCTGGGGTTTCTGGACTTCATCGGCCGCCTGCTGGCCGAGCAGCGCCCCCGTCTGCGCTGGTCACGCCTGGTGCAGGAAATCGACGCCGCCGGCGTGCGTGCGCTGCCCATTCTTGGCTTGCTGGCGTTCCTGATGGGCGTGGTCATCACCTATCAGGCCGGTGAGCCGCTCAAGGCCTTCGGCGCCAACGTGCTGGTGGTGAATCTGGTTGCGGTCACCATGCTGCGCGAGATGGGCCCGCTGCTGGCGGCCATCATCGTCGCCGGGCGCACCGGCTCCGCCTACACGGCCGAGATCGGCACCATGCGCATCACCGAGGAGCTCGACGCGCTGCGCAGCATCGGCATCGCGCCGATCGAGATGCTGGTCATCCCCAAGCTGATCGGCCTGATGATCGCGCTGCCGCTGCTCACGCTGTATTCGTCGGCGATGGGCATCGTTGGCGGCATGGTGGTGGCCGATGGCCTGTACGGTGTCGGCTATCGCGATTTTCTCATTCGCCTGCCGGACACCTTCGCGCCGAGCACGTTCTGGGTTGGCCTCATCAAGGCGCCGGTATTCGCGCTGCTCGTCGCCAGCGTGGCCTGCCACCGCGGTTTTCAGGTCGGCCAAAGCGCCGAGAGCATCGGCCGCGAGACGACGGTCAGCGTGGTGCAGAGCATTTTCCTGGTGATCGTCGCGGACGCCGCGTTCTCGGTCCTGTTCCAGGTGCTGGGACTGTGACCGGGCGGGACGCCATCGAAGCGCGGGGCCTGACCACGCTGGCCGGTAAGCGCCCGCTGCACCGCGATCTTGCGCTCAGCGTGCGTCGCGGCGAGGTGTTGGCGCTGGTCGGCGGCAGCGGCGCGGGCAAGACCGTGCTGCTGCGCACGCTGAGTCTGCTGCAGGCGCCGGCGGGTGGGCAATTGACGGTGCTCGGCGAAGACGCGGCAGGGCTCGACCCGGCCCGTCTGCACGCGCTGCGGCGGCGCATCGGCATTCTTTTTCAGCACGGCGCGCTGTTCACGGGCCTCAGCGTCCTGGACAATATTTGCCTGCCGCTGGCCGAGTACACGGGGCTTGGTCTTGCCAGCCGCCGCGAGCTTGCCATGCTGCGCATCGGTCTCGCCGGCTTGCCGGCCGACGCAGCGCACAAGTTTCCGAGCCAGCTCAGCGGCGGCATGATCAAGCGCGCCGCGCTGGCGCGCGCCCTGGCGCTGGACCCGGAGCTGCTGTTTCTGGACGAACCCTCGGCCGGCCTGGATCCGGTCACCTCGGCGGGGCTCGATGAGCTGCTGGCGGGTTTGCGGGATTTGATGGGCCTGACCGTGGTGATGGTGACGCACGATCTGGATTCCATCGCCCGCGTCAGCGACCGGGTGGCATTTCTCGGCCACGGCGCGCTGCTCGCGGTCGCGCCGGTGGCGCAGCTCGCGGCGTCCGACGACCCCGAGATCCGCGCCTACTTCGCCGCAGCACCGCGCGATTTTGGAGGAGCCGCATGCAGGCACGCGTAGGCTATTCCGCGGTCGGGGCGTTCGTGCTGCTGCTGGGCGCGGCGCTGATCGTGCTCGGCCTGTGGCTGGGTTCGGGGCGCGAGCAGGGCGAATTCCGCCTTTATTACGCGTACACCGAGGAGTCGGTGGCGGCGCTCAGCCCGTCGTCGGCGGTCACCTACCGCGGTGTCGAGGTCGGACGCGTGGCCGCCATCGACCTCGACCCGGACGACCCGAGCCGCGTGCGCCTGACGCTGCGCATCCGCGCCGGGGCGCCCATCAAGACGGACACCGTCGCCACCATCGCCATGCAGGGCCTGACCGGTCTCGGGTCACTGGAGCTGACCGGCGGTAGCCGCGAGGCTCCGGCGCTCGACGAGACGCCCGGCAGTCGCCATCCGGTGATCGCGATGCAGCCCTCGCTGATGAACCGGCTGGACACGGCGCTGCGCCTGGCCATGACCACCCTCGACAAGGCCAGCCAGCGCCTGCTGGTCATCCTGAACGACGACAACACCCACGCGATCGGCGCCATTCTGGCCAATGCCGAGCAGATCACCGGCAATCTCGCCAGCCAAAGCCGGCGCCTCGACGACGCCATCGCGAACCTGGGACACGCGGCCGCGAACGGGGCCAAGGCCAGCGAGGCACTGCCGCGTCTGGCGCCGCGCGTCGAGGCGGTGCTCGATCGCACCGAGCAGCTGCTGGGCACGCTGCAGCGTACCGGCGAGGAAGTCGGCAGCACGGCCCGCGACAGCCGTCGGCAGTTGCAATACACCGCCGGCGTCCTGTTGCCCCAGGTCGAACGCCTGGTGGACGACCTGGGTACGGCGGCAGGCAGTCTGGGCGACCTGGGCGCGCGACTGAACGCCAATCCGCAAATGCTGCTGCTGGGGCCTCCCCGGCGGGAGCCGGGCCCGGGGGAAGAATGAGGTATTTGCTGATCGCAGCCAGTCTGCTGTTCGGCGGCTGTGCACTGCCGGTGGCACCGCCGCAGGCCGCGGCGACCCACACGCTGGAGCTGCGGACACGGACGTCGATAGCGTCGCCCGTACCGGCCGGGCGGACCTTGCTGGTGGCACCGCTGACGGCCGCCCCGGGTTACGGCGGCCCGGCGATGGCCTACTTCAGCAGCGCGCACGAGTTGCGCTATTTCGCCGACCAGCAGTGGGTGGACCGCCCGTCGCGGCTCATCGAGCAGGCGCTGCTGGAGGGTCTGTCGGCCAGTGGTGCCAGTGTGGTTGCGGCCGGCACCGGTGCGCAGCCCGACTACCGGCTGGTGACCGACCTCGTGCAGCTTGCGCAGGACTTCACCAGCACGCCAAGCCGCACGCGCCTGGTGCTGCGCGTGCAGCTGGTAGACGTGCGCGAGCGCCGGCTTCTTGGCAGCGAAACGTTGCGCCTGGAGCAGCTTGCGTCGAGCGACGACGCGGCCGGTGGCGTGGTCGCCGCGAATGCATTGCTGGAACAGGCCGTCGGTGCGGTGGCCGCGTTCTGCCAGCGTGCCGCGGCACCCTGACTGCGTGGTGCTTGGGCAGAGCCTGCCCGTTGACCGAATGATTCCGACCGAACGCGGCGTGCGGCGCCACTGGCCTGGTCGACTGCTTGAAGGCGGCCGGGCGTCCGTCAGTTGAGTCCGAGCTTGCTCATCCGGTAGCGCAACTGGCGCAGTGTCAGCCCCAGGCGCGCCGCGGCGGCGGTGCGGCTGTAGCGCGTGGCTTCGAGCGCGGCGACGATGCGCGCGCGTTCCACGCCGTCAAGCTCGGCGTCGAGATCGTCACCGTCGCCGGTGGGCGGCCGAGGGTCGTTTAGCGCTGCCGGGAGGTGCAGATCGGCGGCCTCGATCCGCGTGCCGTCGCACATGGCGGCGGCCCGCTCGAGGATGTTCTCGAGCTCGCGCACGTTGCCCGGAAAAGGGTAATTCTGTAGCGCGGCAAGTGCCGCGGGGGCCAGTGCCAGTCGCTCGCCGCCGGCAATGCGTGAGAGCAAGTCCGCCGCCAGCGCGGGGATGTCCCCGGTCCGTTCCCGCAGGGGCGGCACCGTCACTTCGATGACGTTGATGCGGTAATAGAAATCCTGCCGCACGCGCCCCTCGCGCACCAGGGCGGCCAGATCCTCGTGGGTGGCGCTCAGCACGCGCGCGTCGACCGGCAGCTCCTGTCGCGCGCCCACCGGGCGCACCGCGCGTTCTTGAAGGGCGCGCAGCAGCTTGACCTGCATGGCCTGCGGCACGGCGCCGATCTCGTCCAGAAACAGCGTGCCGCCGGCGGCGGTCTGGAACAGCCCCTCGCGGTCGTGCGTGGCGCCGGTGAAGCTGCCCTTGACGTGCCCGAACAGCTCGCTCTCCAGCAGGTGTTCAGGAATGGCGCCGCAGTTGACCGGCACGAACGGCCCCGCCGCACGCGGCCCCTGCGCGTGGATCAGCCGCGCCACGCGCTCCTTGCCGACGCCCGATTCGCCGCGAATGAATACCGGAGCCTGGCTTCGCGCCAGCTTGGCGATGGTGGCGCCCAGCGCCTGCATGGCCGGCGAGTCGCCGATCAGCGTGGGCAAGCCGTTTGAATCGGCGCGCACCCGCGACAGGCGCAGCGCGGTGTCGACCAGGCCGCGCAGGGTCTGGACGTTGATCGGCTTGTTGACGAAGTCGAAGGCGCCGGCCTTCATCGCCGCCACGGCAGCGCCGACCTCGCCATGCGCAGTGATCATGGCCACCGGCAACTGTGCCTGGGTGCGCTGGATGTGCTCGATCAGGTCGAGCCCGCTGCCGTCCGGCAGGCGCAGATCGCACAGGCACAAGCGGTATGCGTTCCCGGCCAGCGCCTGGCGCGCCGCGCCGAGGTCGCCCACGCTGTCGCTCGCCAGGCCCATGCCGCCCAGCGTGATGGCCAGCAGCTCGCACAGGTCGGGCTCGTCGTCGACGATCAGCACCCGGGGTTCGACACTGCCGTGGGTCATGTCAGCTGCCGCCGCCGGCGATCGGCGAGCAGGATGCGAAAGCCCGCGCCGCCGGTTTTCGGTTCGTAGTATTCAATGTGCGCCTGGTTGGCCGCGCACAGCTCGCGCGCCATGAACAGCCCAAGCCCCGTGCCATCGACGCGGGTCGTGTGAAACGGCTCGAACAGGCCGTCGCGCTCGGCCGCCGGCACGCCGGGACCGCGGTCCTCGATCTCGATGATCGGTCGCTCGCGCGAGGTCGAGGCGCGCGCACGCACCGTCACCTTGGGCGCCGGTGCGCGCGCGGCGTGCCGCAGGGCGTTGTCGAGCAGGTTGTCGATCACCTGCTGCATCTGCCCGGGTGCCGCCCGAGTGGCCAGATCCGGCTCCACGCGCAGGGCGATCGCCGCGCGCGCCACGCCGTGGCTTGCGCAGTGGGCGTCGATGACATGCTCCAGCCAGGGTTGCAATGCCAGCACTTCGGTCTCCACCGCCTGTGGCCGGCCGAGCGCCAGCACTTCCGTGATGATGCGGTTCACGCGCTCGCTCTGGCGCAGCAGAATGGCGGTCAGCCGCTGTTGATGGGCCGCCAGCTGCTCATCTTCCGCCAGCAGCTGGGCGGCGTGGCTGATGGCGCCGAGCGGGTTGCGGACCTGATGGGCGATGCTCGCCACCAGCCGACCGAGCGACGCCAGTTTCAGCAGCTGGGCCTGTTGGTTCAAGACCGCCGTGTCATCGAGAAAGATCAGCATGTCGGCCGAGGCGTCGCGCCCCAGCGGCGCGAAGCGGGGCGCCCATGTCCCGGCGGCGGCCGGGCGCGGTTCCCAGCCCGCCTGCCAGCGCGACAAAATTTCGTACAAGGCGGGGGCCACCTCGTGCAGATGGCTGCCGGGCTCCAGGCGTCGCCCGAGCAGGCGGCCGGCGGAGGCGTTGACCAGCCGGATGCAGTGCTGCGCGTCGACCACCAGCACGCCGGTCTGCATGCGTTGGATGATCTCGTTGTTCAGGCGGGCCAGTGCGACGATCTCGTTGCGCCGACTGCTGGCGAGCGAGGTACTGCGCCGGGCCCGGCGCGCCATCTCGAAGGCCATGCCGGCGGTCGCAAAGCAGGTGGCTCCGAGCAGGCCGGCCTGCGTGTAGGTCGGTAGCTGCTGCGCGACGTTGACACGGTAGAGGCTCTCGGCCAGCAGCGCCAGCGAGGCCATGGCGGCGTACAGAAAGGCCAGACGACCGGACACCAGCAGGCTGCCGCCGGCGACCACGATCACCAGCAGGATGCCCAGCCCGCTCACCAGGCCGCCACTGGCATGCACCAGCAGGGTGATGGCGATCACGTCGGCGGCCACCGCGAGCGTCGTCTGCAGGTTGAAGCGCGGCCAGCGCAGCGCCAGCAGGACCAGCCCCCCCGCGGCGCTCAACAGATAAAGCGCCGCGACCCGCCAGTAAAGCTCCGGATCGGCGGCACCGAACCAGCGCAGCGGGCGGTCGAGCTGCGTCAGGCCGAACAGCACCGACGCGCTAACCACCCGAAACACGCTGAACCACAGCAGGGGCCGCCAGGTGAGCCGCTCGCTCGGGTCATCCGCCAGCAGGCCGCCGAGCGCGTCCGCGGCGGCGGATTCAGCCACCGTCGATGGCCGCCCGCCAGCGCCTCGCGAGCCAGTCCACCATCAGCCAGCGCAGGCCGTCGTGAGCGGCGAAGGTGCGCACCCACTCGCGCCCGCGCACGAACTGGCGGTGCCGGCCGATGCTGCCGGCGGCATCGGCCCGGCCCAGCCAGACGGTGCCGACCGGTTTCTGGTCACTGCCGCCACCGGGGCCGGCGATGCCGGTGATGGCGAGCCCGAGATCGGCGCCGAAGCGCGCGCGCACCCCGTTCGCCATCTCGCGTGCCACGGCCTCGCTGACCGCGCCGTGCGCGGCGAGGCTGTCGGCGTCCACGCCGAGCAGGTCATGCTTGGCGCTGTTGGCGTAGCTGACGACACCGCCCAGAAAATAGGCCGACGCACCCGGCAGGTCGGTGATGATCTTGCCGACCAGCCCGCCGGTGCAGGACTCGGCCACCGCCAGCGTCTGGCCGGTTTCGGTCAGGAATAGCGCGCACAGCTCCGGCACGCTCTTGGCGCTGAAATCCACCAGCACGTCGGCGAAGCGCTCCAGCACGAAGCGCCGCAGGGCGTCGATTTGTGTCGCGCTGGCGTCGTAGAGCTTCAGCTCGAGTTCCGGAAATATGGCGCGATAGCCGAGTTCGAGACCCTGCTGCTGTGCCCACGGGCGCATCACGTCGGCGAGGCTCGACTCGCCGATGCCCAGAAACCGGATGAAGCTGTGCGACGGTTTCCGCGCCTGCGGCAGGTCCGCCAGCAGCGCGCGCAGCATCGGCTGCATTTCGCGTGGCGGGCCGGGCAGGGCCACCACCTGCTTTCGGACATCGGTCAGATCGAGCGTGGCGACGAAGCCGGGCGCGGTGCCGTTTGGGTTGGCCAGAATCCGCGCGCCGGCGGGGAACAGCGCCTGCTTGCGGTTGTTGTCGGTCAGCGGGATGCCGAACTCGGCGAAGCGGCGTTCGATGTGCTCCCAGCTCGGGGGGTCGAAGGCGAGGGGTACCCGCGCCAGCTGCGCCACCACCTCGGCCGTCAGGTCGTCCTCGGTCGGCCCCAGGCCGCCGGTCATGAACACCCAGTCGGCGCGCTCGAGCGCGGTGCGCAACACGAAGTCGAGGTCACCGCGGCGGTCGCCGGCGGTGAGCATCAATTGAATGTCGAAGCCGGCCTCGCCGAGCTGGCGGGCGATCTCGGCGCTGTTGCTGTCGACCAGCTCGCCGCGCAGCACCTCCTCGCCAGTGCTCACGATGCAGGCAGTCGGTCTCGTATCGCTCACGCTGGATGCTCGCACAGGCTGGGTTGGGGGGCTTCGGCAGTATGCCGCGCCGCTTCGCGCGCCGTAAACTTGCCGCCCTGCCGCCCGTCCGCCCACCATGCCCGCAGTTTTTCTGCTCGGTCCGACCGCCGCCGGCAAATCGGCCCTGGCGCTGGCCATTGCCGCGCGCCTGCCGTGCGAAATCGTCAGCGTCGACTCCGGGCAGGTGTATCGCGGCATGGACATCGGCACCGCCAAGCCATCACCCGCCGAGCGGGCCGTCGTGCCGCACCACCTCATCGACATTCGTGAGCCCGATCAGCCGTACTCCGCGGGCGAGTTTCGTGACGATGCGCGGCGCCTGATCGCCGACATCGAGGCCCGCGGTCGCATCGCGCTGCTGGTGGGCGGCACGTTTCTGTATTTTCGGGCGCTTGAACGGGGTATAGCCGCGCTGCCGGCCGCGGACGTCGCCACGCGGCGAGCCATCGAGGACGAAGCCGCCGCGCGAGGCTGGGCTGCATTGCACGCGGAACTGGCGACCGTCGATCCCATCGTTGCCGCACGCGTCGCGCCGGCCGACCGCCAGCGCATCAGCCGCGCGCTCGAGGTGTTCCGTCTCACAGGCCGGCCGCTCAGTGCCTGGCAGGCCGAGGTCAAGACCGACCTGCACCGCCCCGCGCTGCGGCTGATCCTCGCCCCGGCTGATCGGCAGGCCTTGTATCGCGCGGTCGATGCACGCTTCGACGCCATGCTCGAGGCCGGCCTGCTGGACGAAGCGGCGGCGCTGCGGCGGGCGGGCCACGACCGCGACTTGCCGGCGCTGCGCGCGGTCGGATACCGGCAGGCGTGCGCCCACCTCGCCGGCGAGATCGACTTCCCGACGCTGGTCGAAACCGGTCGCACCGCCAGCCGTCAGTACGCCAAGCGCCAGCTCACCTGGCTGCGCGGCGACAGCCACGGATACTGGCTCGATCCGGGCGAAGCCGGCCTGCCGGAGCGCGCCTGCCGCCTGGTGGAAGAGGTCGTCGCCGCTGCCGGCTGAACCTTGCAAGCCCGGTACGGTCGAAATGCCGGCGTCGCAGCCTTGAATCGGCGGCGTGCGGCACCCAAATTGCTAAACTGAAAACGCTGGTCCGGGCCCCGGCAGCCAGCACACACGCGAGGACGACACAATGAAAAAATCCCAGGGCCTGCAGGATCCGTTCCTGAACCAGCTGCGCAAGGAGCACATTCCGGTTTCGATTTTTCTGGTCAACGGCATCAAGCTGCAGGGCCACGTCGAGGCCTTCGATCAGTACGTGGTGGTGCTCAAGAATGCCGTCTCGCAGATGATCTACAAGCACGCCATTTCAACCGTGGTGCCGGCCAAGCCGGTGCGCATCCCGACCGTGGTGGAAGGCGACGAAGCGGAGGCCGGCGATCCTTAAGCCGACTGACGGTTTCGATCTGGCCGCGGCGCCCGTTCCCACGGGCGCCGCGCGGTCCACGGCGGCGCCGGCCCAGCGCGCCATCGTGGTCGCGGTGGAGTTGCCCGGCGCCGACATCACACTCGAGGACGACCTCGCCGAGGCGCTGGAACTGACGCGCGCCACCGGCGGTCAGGTGGTCGGTACGCTCTCCTGTCGTCGCACACAGGTCGATCCGGCACTGTTCATCGGCAGCGGCAAGGCGGCGGAGCTTGCCGAACTGGTCGGCGCCACGCAGGCCGACCTGGTCATCTTCAACCAGGCGCTGAGCCCGTCCCAGGAACGCAACCTCGAACGCCTGCTCAAGTGCCAGGTGCTGGACCGCATCGGTCTGATCCTGGACATCTTCGCCCGTCGCGCCCGCTCGCACGAGGGCAAGCTGCAGGTGGAACTCGCGCAGCTGCGCCATCTGTCCACGCGTCTTGTGCGTGGCTGGACGCACCTCGAGCGCCAGAAGGGTGGCATCGGCCTGCGTGGCCCCGGTGAGAGCCAGCTCGAAACCGACCGTCGTCTGCTGCGCGCGCGCCTGCGCCAGCTCGAGGCGCGCCTGTCGCGCGTGGTCGGTCAGCGCCAGAACAGCCGCCGCCAGCGCGAACGCAGCGACACGCCCACCGTGGCACTGGTCGGCTACACCAACAGCGGCAAGTCGACGCTGTTCAACGCGCTGACGGCGTCCGAGGTGTTCGCCGCCGACCTGCTGTTCGCCACGCTCGATTCGACACTGCGCCGGCTGGAGCTGCCGGACTGCGAGCCGCTGGTGCTGGTCGACACGGTCGGCTTCGTGCGCCAGCTGCCGCATGATCTGGTGGCGGCGTTCCGCTCCACGCTGGAAGAGGTCCGCAGCGCCAGCCTGCTGCTGCATGTGGTGGACAGCGCACGGCAGGATCAGCGCCAGCTGATGCTGACGCAGGTGAACACGGTGCTGCACGACATCGGGGCCGGCGACCTGCCGCAGATCGAGGTGATGAACAAGATCGATCTCACCGACCACCCGCCCGCCCGCAGCCGCGGCGAGGCCGGCGGCCCGGAGCGGGTGTGGCTGTCGGCACGCAGCGGCGCCGGGCTCGACCTGCTGCGCGCGGCGATCGGCGAGCGCTTCGCCGAAGGCATCACGCACCGGCGGCTGCACCTGCCCCGCTGCGACGGGCGCCTGCGCGCGCAGGTGTTCAGCCTGGCCCAGGTGCGGCATGAACAGTTCGACGCCGACGGCAGTTGGTGGGTCGAGTTCGACATCCGCCAGCGCGACATCGGCCGCCTCGAGCCTCTGCTGGCCGCCGCGCCACCTGTGGAACAATAGCCGCCCCAAGACGCCGGCAACCCGGCACCAAGGAGAAATTGATGGCCTGGAATGAACCGGGCGGGTCCGGCAATCGCGACCCGTGGGGTCGGCGTGCCGATGCGGGTCCGCCGGATCTGGACGAGGTTTTTCGGCGCTTGCGCCAGCGGTTCGGCGGCGGTGGCGGCGGTAGCAGCGGCAACAGCTCCGCCGGCGCGTTGCCGCCCGGGCTGGTGGTTGCGGTTCTGGTCGTACTGGCCGCCCTGTGGCTGGCGTCCGGCTTCTACGTGATTCGCGAAGGCGAGCGGGGCGTCGTGTTGCGCTTCGGTGCCTTCGCCAATACCACCACTCCAGGCCTGCGCTGGCACGTCCCGTACCCGGTCGAACGGGTCATCAATGTGAACATCGGCGAGATCCGTACCGCCGAGATCGGTTATCGCGGCCAGATACGGGGCCGGGGCGAGTCCGACGTCACGCAGGAATCGCAGATGCTGACCGCCGACGAGAACATCGTCGACGTGAAGCTTGCCGTGCAGTACCGGGTCAAGGACGCCGCCGATTACGTGTTCAAGGTGCGTGATCCCGACCTGACCGTCGCCCAGGTGGCGGAGTCCGCCATCCGCGAGGTGGTCGGCAAGAGCCGCATGGAATTCATCCTCACCGAGGGTCGCGACGCCGTCGCCCAGCAGGTACAGCAGCTGCTGCAGGGCATGCTCGACCGCTACGGCACCGGCATCGAGGTGACCTCGGTCAACATGCAGGACGCACAGCCGCCAGAGCCGGTGCAGGCTGCCTTTTTCGACGCCGTCAAGGCGCGCGAGGACGAGCAGCGCCTGATCAACGAGGCGCAGGCCTACCGCAACGAGGTCATCCCGCGGGCCCGCGGCGAGGTGGCACGCATCATCGCCAACGCCGAGGCCTACAAGGGTCAGACCGTTGCCCGTGCCATGGGTGACGGTGCCCGCTTCGCGCAGCTTGCGGAGCAATACCGGGCCGCGCCGCAGGTGACCCGCCACCGGCTCTACCTCGAAACCATGGAACAGGTGCTGGGCCGCACGCCCAAGGTTCTGCTGAGCGGCGACGGCAGTCAGGTGACGCTGCTGCCGCTCGACAAGCTGCTGACGCCCTCGGCGACCGAGCCCAGCCAGGGCGCCGCGCCCACCGAGCCGGTGCCGCCGCCCATCAGTCTGCCGATACGGCCCGCGCGCGATCGCAGCGACTACGTGCGCGGCCGGGAGCCCCGCTCATGAGTAACCGTCTGCCGCTTATCGGTGCCATCGTGCTCATCGCGCTGGCACTGACCAACGCCACCTTCTATACGGTCGACCAGCGCGAACGCGTGCTGCTGTTTCGCCTGGGCGAGGTGATCGCCGCCGACCTGCCGCCCGGGCTGAAGGTCAAGGTGCCGTTCATCAACACCGTGCTCAAGTACGACGGGCGCATCCAGACGCTCGACCGAGGCCCGGTGCGGTATCAGACCAGCGAGCTGAAGAACGTGGTCGTCGACTCCTTCGTCAAGTGGCGCATCGCCGACACGCGGCGGTTCTTCGTGGCGGTCGGCAGCGGCGACGTCAACCCCCGTCTGGCGCAGATCGTGAACGACCTGTCGCGCAACGAGTTCGGCAAGCGCACCGTGCAGGCCGCCGTCAGCGGTGACCGGCACGAGATCATGGACATCCTGCGCCAGCGTGCCAGCGAACGCGCCGCTGAGTTCGGCGTCGAGGTCATCGACGTGCGCATCAAGCGCGTCGATCTGCCGACCGAGGTCAGCAGCTCGGTGTTCAGCCGCATGGAGGCCGAGCGCAAGCGGGTCGCCGCCGAGCTGCGTGCCAAGGGCGCCGAGGAAGGCGAGCGCATCCGCGCCCAGACCGACAAGGAGCGCACCCTGTTGCTGGCGAATGCCCAGCGCGACGCGCAGCAGACGCGCGGCGAGGGCGATGCCACGGCGGCGGCCACCTACGCCGATGCCATCGGTGGCGATGTCGAGTTCTACGACTTCTACCGCAGCCTGGAGGCTTACCGGCACAGCATCGGCAGCAGCCGCGACCTGCTGGTACTGGACCCGAACAGCGCGTTCTTCCGCCATTTCGACAACGCCCCCAAGGGCGCGCGCTGAGACCGGCGTGGGCGATCTTGCGGCAGCTTTCTGCCTGGTGCTGGTCATCGAGGGCGTGATGCCGTTCCTGAGTCCGGCCACGTTGCGCCGCAGCGCAGCGATCACCAGTCAGTTGCCGGACCGGGTGCTGCGCCTGGCCGGCCTGGGCAGCATGGTCACCGGCCTGCTGCTGCTGCAGCTGGTGCGCTGAGGCTCGCCCGTGCGCTGGTTGTTACCGCCCGGCATCGAGGATCTGCTGCCGCCACAGGCGCAGGCGCTGGAAGCCGCCCGCCGCCGGCTGCTCGACCTGTTCGCCGCCTGGGGCTACCGGCTGGTCATGCCGCCGCTGGTGGAGTACGCCGACGCGCTGCTCACCGGCACCGGGGCTGATCTTGCCGAGCAGACCTTTCAGGTGACCGACCCGCTGTCCGGGCGGCTGCTCGCCATCCGTGCCGACATTACCCCGCAGGTGGCGCGCATCGACGCGCGCGACAGCGATCCCGCGCCGGCGCGGCTGTGCTATCTAGGCTCGGTGCTGACGGCGCAGGAAGGCGCCCCCGGCACCTGCCGCAACCCCATGCAGGTGGGCGCCGAGCTGTACGGCCACGGCGGTCCGGAAAGCGACGTCGAGGTGCTGCGCCTGCTGCTGGAAACCCTGCGCACGGCCGGCCACGACAAGGTTCACGTGGACCTGGGTCACGTCGGCATCTTTCGCGGGCTGAGCGAGGCCGTCGGGCTCGATACCGACGCCGAATACACGCTGTTCGACCTGCTGCAGCGCAAGGCACGGACCGACATCGCGGACTTCGTCGATGCACGCGGCCTGTCGGCCACGGCGCGCGACTGGTTCGTGCAACTGCCGCAATGCTTTGGCCCCATCGACCGCCTGCCAGAGCTGCGTCGACGCCTGCACGGGCTGCCGGCCGCGGTCACGACCGCCATCGACGAACTCGAAACCATCGCTGGCGAATTGCTGAATTTCGTGCCGGATCTGCCGTTGTTCGTGGATCTGGCCGAGCTGCGTGGCTACCACTACCACACCGGCATCGTGTTCGCCGCCTATGGCGCCGGCTACGGCCAGGCGATGGCCTGGGGCGGCCGCTATGATGGTGTCGGCGCGGTGTTCGGCCGCGCCCGTCCGGCCACCGGTTTCAGCGCGGATCTGAAGCGCCTGCTCGGCACGCCGGCCGCGCCGCCGCCACCGGTGCTGGCGCCCTGGTCCAGTGACCCGGAACTTACCGCGCTGGTCCGGCGCCTGCGGGCGGATGGTCTCAGCGTGATCCATGAACTACCCGGCAGCGACCCGGGCCCGGTCGGCGCACGGCTCGTGCACCGCGACGGCGCCTGGCAGCTGCAAGACGCAGGATGAACTGATGGCGAAGAACGTCGTCGTGATCGGCACCCAGTGGGGTGACGAGGGCAAGGGCAAGGTGGTAGACCTGCTCACCGAGCAGGCCGCCGCCGTGGTCCGCTTTCAGGGCGGGCACAACGCCGGGCACACGGTGGTGGTCGGCGGCGTCAAGACCGTGCTGCACCTGCTGCCGTCCGGCATCCTGCGCCCCGGCGTGCTGTGCCTTATCGGCAACGGCGTGGTGCTGGCACCGGACGCGCTGCTGAAGGAAATCGCCGAGGTCGAGGCGGCCGGCGTCGACGTGCGCTCGCGCCTGCGCATCAGCCCGGCCTGCCCGCTGATCCTGCCGTGCCACGTGGCGCTCGACCAGGCGCGCGAATCGGCGCTCGGCGAGGGCAAGATCGGCACCACCGGGCGCGGCATCGGCCCGGCCTACGAGGACAAGGTGGCCCGCCGCGCGCTGCGCATGGGCGACCTGCTGCAACCGGCGCGCTGCGAGGCCAAGCTGCGCGAGCTGCTGGACCTGTACAACTTCCTGCTGGTCCAGCGCTTCGGGCGCCCGGCGCTGGCGCTCGAACCCATGCTCGAGGCGGCGCTCGCCTGGGGCGAGGCGCTGCGCGAGCTGGTGGCCGACGTGCCCGGCCTGCTGCACGACCTCATGGCCGACGACAAGCCGGTCATGTTCGAGGGCGCGCAGGGCACGCTGCTCGACGTCGACCACGGCACGTATCCGTTCGTCACATCGTCCAACACCATCGCCGGCGCGGCGGCGGTCGGCGCCGGCGTCGGCCCGACCGGCATCAACTACGTGCTCGGCATCACCAAGGCCTACACCACGCGCGTGGGTTCCGGCCCGTTCCCGACCGAACTGTTCGACGACGTCGGCCGGCATCTCGCCGACGTCGGCGCCGAGCGCGGCGCCACCACCGGGCGGCCGCGCCGCTGCGGCTGGTTCGATGCTGTCGCCATGCGCCGCAGCGTGCAGCTGAACGGCGTGAGCGGCCTGTGTATCACCAAGCTCGACGTGATGGACGGCCTCGACACCGTGAAAATCTGCGTCGACTACCGCGGCGCGGAGGGCTCATTCGGCCTGTACGACGCCGACGCGCTGGCCGCCTGCGAACCCGTCTACGAGGAACTGCCCGGCTGGCAAGGCGTGAGCGCCGCCGGCAGCTTCGAGCAACTGCCGCCGAACGCCGTGCGCTACCTGCGCCGGCTGGAAGAACTGCTTGGGGTCCCGGTCGACATGGTGTCCACGGGCGCCGAGCGTTCGCGCACCATCGTCCTGCGGCATCCGTTCGGCTGAGGCGTCCTCGCAAACTCGGCGTCCTGCCGACCTTGTCCATGCCGGGTACATGCCGGCCACTCGATGCGGCGCTTATCCAGTGCACTGGGGGCGACGAACCCGACGCGATCGCCGCTGGAAAGTGAATCCGCTGTCCCGGTTAGATGCGGTGCGCGCCTCGTCGCATCCCAGGCAGGATGCCTGGTCGAGAACCACGACGGGCTGATTGCGTTCTCCACCTGCGGCAAGAACCGCGAGGTCCTGGATCTCTTTGAACTGGCGCGGCGCCTCGGCTTCGCGACCATCGCCGGAGTCACCTCGCACCCGGACCCCTGGCGCCAGGATGGCTGTGATGCCAGCGATCAGCGACGCTGTCGGACTCGCGTTGTTTGAGGCGCAAGCCGTGGCGGGCAAGACCTACGGCCTGCGCCACCACGGCGGCTGACTCGGCCCCACAACGCAAACCGAAAACATGCCGGCCCAAAGGCCCGCGCCAGTTCCTTGCCGAAAAGGTGCAGAAGCGATCAGTGGTCCACGCTGCTCGACAGGATGGCGCCCGTGAAGGCGTTCACTCGCACCTCCACAAGCTGCCCCTGGGTATCCACGGCTTCCGCGTCCCACACCGCCTCGTCGAGATCGAGTTCATGGATGGACGTATAGCCAGCCCCCTTCAGCCGCTCGGTGATCTCACCCGCGGTCAGCAACGTGCCCCCGGACATGCGGTCGATCACGGCGCCGCTGGCCGGGTCGACGTGCACGTCGTGCCAGCGTCCGCCGGCGCCCTTCACCTCGGCTTCCCAAAGTCCGTCGTCGAGTTCGACATCGCGGACCGTGGTGTAGCCGGCGGCTTGCAAGGCTCCGATCGCCTGGCCGGCGTCGTTGATCGTCTGGGCGGCCGCGCCAGCGGCGAAAATTCCAGCAGCGGCGCAAACGGCCAAGCGGGCGGCTTTTTTCCTGAAAGGCTTCATGTTGCAATCTCCTTGTCTGTACCAAGCTGGGTTCGGATGGAACCGGCTCTGCGCCGGCCCGGTTGCGTACTATCCCCACCGTCCTTAACCGCAGCCTGACTCCGTCGTTCATGGTTCAGTTAGCTTCCCGGCGGACACTGAATGACGTGAATGACAACGTCCGCAATATCCCCTCGCCACCCAAGCCATGCGGCAGCAGCATGTTGTCTGCGTGCCTGGTCGCTCTCGCCGGCGTGTTGGTCCCGCAGCTTGCGCCCGCCGCGTCCGACGCCTCGACCGTCCCGCCGTTGGCCGCGGCATCGCAGGCAGATTCCGAGCGCGCGCGCGCCGGCGTGCGCAGCGGTGAGTTCGTCTCGCTCGAACGAATCGTGCAGGACGCCCAGCGGCGTCATCCCGGGCGCATCCTGGAAATCGAACTGGAAGGCGACGAGTACGAGGTCGAGTTGCTGACCGACGACGGCGTGCAGGTGGAACTCGAGTACGACGCGCGTACGGGCCACCTGCTCGAAGTGGAGTACGACGACTGATGCGCGTGCTGCTGGTCGAGGACGACCCCGATCTGGCCAAACGGCTGCGCGCGGTCCTGGTGGAGAGCGGCTTTGCCGTCGCCACGCAGACCAACGGCAACGACGCCGAATTCGCGGGGCAGACAGAAGACTTCGACGCCGCGGTGCTCGACCTTGGCCTGCCGGGCATGGACGGCATTTCGGTACTGCATCGCTGGCGCGAAGCGGGGCGCGACCTGCCGGTCCTGATCCTGACCGCGCGGGGACGCTGGCACGACAAGCTGGCCGGCTTCAACGCCGGCGCCGACGATTACCTCACCAAGCCTTTTCAGCTTGAAGAAGTGGTGCTGCGGCTGCGCGCGCTGATCCGGCGCAGCGCCGGCCACGGAACGCCGGTGCTCAGCTGCGGCCCACTGGCGCTCGACGTCAATGCCGGGCGCTTCACCTGGGACGGCGAGCCGGTCGCCCTGACGCCCCAGGAGCACCGCATCCTCGCCTATCTGATGCATCACCCGCGCAAGGTGGTGAGCCGCACCGAACTTGGCGAGCACGTCTACGACGTCGGCTACGACCCGGACTCCAACGTGGTTGATGTGCTGATCGGCCGGATCCGCCGCAAGCTGCCCGCGCCGGGCGTACTGCGCACGGTTCGCGGCCGCGGCTTTGAGCTGGCACACGGCCTGTGAGCCCCAAACCGCGCTCGCTGCGAGCGCGCCTGTGGGCGGTGGGCGCGACGGGCATGCTGCTCGCCGGATTGGCCGCATCGCTGGGGCTGGGCGAGGCGTTCGCGCGCGCGACCCTGGCGGATTTCGATCGCCGGCTCACCGACGATCTGCTCAGCCTGGCCGGTCTCGTTGAGCGAGGTCCGGCGCAAACGCTGGTACTCAAGCGCGAGCCCACGGACGATCGCTACTGGCGCCCGCTGTCGGGGCACTACTGGCTGGTGATCCACGACGGCGAACGGTTCCGGTCGCGCTCGCTGTGGGACACGGAACTCGACCCGCCGGCGGCCTCCGCGGACGGCCGGCTGACGTTCGTGACCCTGCACGGGCCGCTTGGCCAGGAGCTGCGCGCAGCGGTTCAGCGGGTGCGCATCGCCGGCGTGGCAGCGCCGGCCACCGTGGTTGCGGCGAGCGATGCCGCCGCGATCCGTGCCCGCATCCGGGAATTTCGCTGGTACGCCGGCGTCTCCGTCGCCGGACTGGTTCTGGTGCTGTTCGCCGTCGTCGCCTATCAGGTCTCCTATGGGCTGCGCCCGTTGCGAGGCATCGTCGCGACGCTCGCGCGGGTGCGCGAAGGGGACAGCCGGCGTCTCGAGCCAGACGCCATGCCCGACGAAGTCAAGCCACTGGCGGCCGACATCAACGCGCTGCTCGACCACCACGAACGGATGATCGAACGCGCCCGCAACGCCGCCGGCGACCTTGCCCACGCACTGAAGACACCGCTTGCGGTGCTCGCCGCAGCCGCCGAACGCCCTGGGGACGATCTGCCTAGCGTAGTGGCTGATCAGACCGCACGGATGCGCGCGAGCGTCGAACGCCAGCTCACCGTCGCGGTGGTCGGTGACACCCGCAGCCGCACTCCGGTCGCGGAGGTCGCCATGCAACTGGCTTCGCTGATGGAACACCTTTACGCGAAGCGACGTCTCGAAATCGCCCTGGACGTTGCGCCGGCTGCCGTCTTCCAGGGCAACCGCGCCGACCTTGAGGAAATGCTGGGCAACCTGCTCGACAACGCCTGCAAGTGGGCCACGGCGCGCATTACCGTCAGCGGGCGGGTGCGCGGCAGAAATCTTGACCTGCGGGTCGCGGACGACGGCCCCGGAATGACGACCGATGCCGCCTTGGCGGCGCTCGGGCGCGGGGTGCGCCTCGATCAGCGCGTAGCCGGCTCGGGCTTGGGCCTCCCGATCGTGGTCGATCTCGCAACCAGTTACGGCGGCCGCTTGACCCTGGAGCCCGGGCCGGCCCGCGGCTTGGTGGCGCGCATCGAACTTCCCGGCTCGCCAATGGAAGCGGAGTCCGCATGAGTGAATGGAGCGTCCTCGGCAACTCCGGCGGCCTCGAGACGGCCGAAATAGCGCCCTGGCCGGCCGATCGCTGAGCTGCGAATAAGTTCACGCCGCGAAAATGCGCCGTGTCATTGAGCGAGACGATCGGCCCGCTGTGGACGGGGATGTCACCAGGAGCGGGAGAGCACACGGCTGAAGGAGTTGGTGGCCGATGCCTTGCTCGGGACGCGGGGAAGGAGCTGTCACTGCGTCCGCCGCCTGGACGAGGTTTGCGACACCCACGGCGCCCTATGAGTGATCCACCCGAAAATCGAATCGTTCGGTGGCGGGCTACGGCGCGCTGCGTCGGCCAGACAACTCACAACCAAGACGATCACATTTACCACCAGGCTCTATACCCAACCGCCACTCGGGGCGGAGCCGTTCGTCGGCGTGTAAAACGGTCGGAACCCAGCCCCGGGCGAAACGTGCGAAACCACCTGTGCCCGGCGGCCAGCGTCTGAGCAACAGCCAATCAGCGATGGGGCGTTATAGCGCCAGGATCCTGCAGGCCGGTCGGCCGCGCAGGCCGCGGCGCCGACTGTTCGAGCTCGCGGATCAGGCGCTGACCTTGCACCCGCTGTCCATCCGCGCTGGTCACGCCCGGCGGCACGGCTCTGCGCTGGCGTTCGCCGGTCAGTTCGCGCAGCGTTTCGGTACGCACCGCGTCGGCGTCGCGAACACAGCCGGCGTAGTTGGCGCGGCCGGCGCAGTCGCGCAGGGCGCGGGTGTGGCGCGATTCGGCCTCGGTCTGTGCCCGCCGGACGTCTGCAGTTGTGTCGTCGGCGCTGTTTGCTGGACCGGCATCCGTCGCCTGCACGGCACCGCAGGCAGCCAGCCACAGGAGCACACATTTCAGCCACGAGGACATCGTTGAAGCCCTGGCGCGGCGAAGTGCTCTCAGTCCAGCGCCGGCACCGGTCGCGGGCGGCGCTGCTCGTCGACGGCAACGAAGGTGGCGGTGGCCTCGGTGACCTTGACCACCTGCCCCGGATTTTCGGCGCGCGTGGCGTGGGCTTCGAGGTGCAGGGTGAGCGAGGTGCGACCGACGCGCACGACGCGGCCGAAGCAGCTGAGCAGATCCCCCACGAACACCGGCTGGTGGAACTCGAAGGCGTTCATGGCGACGGTCACGACCCGGCCGCGGGCGCGGCGGCTGGCGACGATACCGCCGGCGAGGTCGATCTGCGACATGATCCAGCCGCCGAAGATGTCGCCGGCGGGATTCGTGTCGGCCGGCATGGCCAGCACGCGGATGGCCGGCTCGGTGCCGGCGAGTACGGGATCCATCGGCGCGGAGCCCCTTGAAATGGCGCCTGCGCGCCCAATGTAGGTGCCGTAGAGGCGGTTGGCCGCCCGACGACTGGCGCTCCCTAGGGGACTCGAACCCCTGTTTTCGCCGTGAGAGGGCGACGTCCTGGGCCACTAGACGAAGGGAGCAGGTGGCCTGCAAGGCAAGCTGCTACTATAACCCACACACGTCCTGACGCGACAGGCGGGCACCATGCCTGCCCCCGGGACGCACCCGCCAAACGAGACCTATGCCGGATACCTCTCTCGGTCCGCCCCGCATCCTGTCCCGCGCCGAACATTCGATTTCCCGCGCGCACATCAGCAAGAACGCGCTGAACGTGCTCTACGGCCTGCACAAGGCCGGCTACGAGGCCTGCCTGGTCGGTGGCGGCGTGCGTGATCTGCTGCTGGGCGCGACGCCCAAGGATTTCGACATCGCCACCAACGCCCTGCCCGAGCAGGTGCGCGCCACCTTTCGCAACAGTCGGCTGATCGGCCGCCGGTTCCGCCTGGCGCACGTCCACTACGGACCGGAAATCATCGAAGTCGCCACCTACCGCGCCTCGCACGACAAGGCCGAGGACGACGACGAGGCGCGTCTGGACGGCGACCGCATCCTGCGCGACAACGTTTACGGCACGCGCGAGGAAGACGTGATCCGGCGCGATTTCACCGTCAACGCGCTCTATTACCGCATCGAGGACTTCTCGCTGATCGATCACGTGGGCGCGCTCGAGGACATCGAGCAGCGGCGTCTGCGCACCATCGGCGACGCCGAGCAGCGCTATCGCGAGGATCCGGTGCGCATGCTGCGCGCGGTGCGCCTGGCGGCCAAGCTCGGCTTGAGCATCGAGTCCGCCACCGAGGCGCCGCTGTTCGATCTGGGTTATCTGCTCGAAACGGTGCCGCAGGCGCGCCTGTTCGACGAGGCCGTCAAGCTGCTGCTCGCCGGCCACGGCGTGCGCAGTTACGAGCTGCTGTGTCAGTACCGCTTGCTGGATTACCTGTTCCCGATCGAGTCGTCGACGCTCGAACCCGAGCGTGACCGGCTGATCCAGGCGGCGCTCGCCAACACCGACCAGCGCGTAGCGGCGGGCCTGCCGGTGACGCCGGCATTCCTGATTGCCGTGTTGCTGTGGGGGCCGCTGCAGGAATCGATGGCGCGGCAGCTGGTGCGTGGGGTGTCCGAGCACGATGCGCTGCTCAGCGCCCAGGAGCATGTGCTGCGTGACCAGAACGATTTGCTCGCCGTGCCCAAGCGCTTCACGCTGCCGGCGGCCGAAATCTGGGCACTGCAGGGCAGGATGACGCGCCGCCGCCAACCCGGTCGCCTGCTCGGGCATCCGCGCTTTCGCGCGGCGTTCGACTTCCTCGCGCTGCGGGCGCAGATCGATGCCGATCTGCAAGGCCACGTGGAGTACTGGGCGGCGCACCTGAGCGGTGTCGAGTTGCCAGCGGCCACCGATCTCCCGGACGACGAGCCTGCCCCCGGCGCCGGGGCGGATGATCAGGCGCCGCGGCGTCGCCGGCGCCGCCGCGGGCGCCGGCGTGGCGCATCGGCAGCGCCACAACAGGCCGCCGCCGACGCATGAGGCGCGTCGCCTTCATCGGTCTCGGAGCCAATCTGGACGATCCCGCCGCTCAGATTGAGCAGGCGCTGTGTGCCATCGCGGCTTTGCGAAACACTGCCCTCAGTCGGCGTTCGAGCCTGTATCTGAGCCGCCCGATGGGGCCAGCCGATCAGCCCGATTACGTGAACGCCGTGGCGCGGGTCGAAACCGAGCTCGGCGCGCTCGACCTGCTGACCGAGTTGCTGGCGATCGAGCGGCGGCAGGGCCGCCAGCGCAGCGCCGGCCAGCGCAATGGACCCCGCACGCTGGATCTCGACCTGCTCCTGTATGGCGATGACGTCTGCGATGACCCAGAGCTGACGCTGCCGCACCCGGGCGCGCATGCGCGCGACTTCGTTCTGGCGCCGTTGGCGGAGATCGCGCCGGACGCGGTCATTCCCGGCCACGGCGCGGTCGTCGAGCTGTTGGGCCGGTGTGCCCGCCACGGCGTGCAAAGGGTATCGACCCCGACTCGGGTCGCGCTTGCGGGCTGATCCGCCCCTCATCAAGAATTGCGCCCCCGCAGCCCCTGCCGGCTGCCGCGCGGAGCCCGCATCATGGCCGTCACCGTCGATACCCTGCGCAAGATGAAACAGGCCGGCCAGCGCATCGCCTCGCTGACCGCCTACGACTATTCCTTCGCGCGCCTGCTGGACCAGGCGGGCGTCGACGCGGTGCTGGTCGGCGATTCGCTCGGCAACGTGATGCAGGGCCAGGCCACCACCGTGCCGGTGACGCTCGACGAGATGGTCTATCACACGCGCTGCGTGGCGCGCGGCATCGAGCGTGCGCTGCTGATGGCCGACCTGCCGTTTCTGAGCTATCAGGAAAGCCCGGTCCAGGCGTTGCGCAGCGCCGGGCGGCTGATGAAGGAAGGCCTGGCGCACATGGTCAAGCTCGAGGGCGGCGCCGCCATGGCGCCGACGGTCGAGTTTCTGGTCGAGCGCGGCGTGCCGGTGTGCGGGCATCTGGGTCTGACGCCGCAGTCCGTGCACCAGCTCGGCGGCTACAAGGTGCAGGGCCGCGGCGAGGTGGCAGCGCAGCGCCTCGTCGATGACGCGCTGGCGCTGCAGCGGGCCGGCGCGGCGGTGCTGGTGCTGGAGGCGGTGCCGCGCGCGCTCGCGGCGCGCGTCACGGGCGAACTGACCATCCCCACCATCGGCATCGGCGCCGGCGCGCAGTGCGACGGCCAGGTGCTGGTGCTGCAGGACATGCTCGGCATGACGGCGCAGCCGGCGCGTTTCGTGCGCAATTTTCTCGCCGGCCACGACGATCTCGCCGGCGCCTTCGACGCCTACGTGAAGGCGGTCAAGGACGGCAGCTTCCCGGCCGCCGAGCACGGTTACGACTGATGCTGCGCGTGTCGGATGCGGCCACGCTGCGCGCGACGGTCGACGCCTGGCGCAGGGCCGGCGAGCGCATCGGCTTCGTGCCGACCATGGGCAACATCCACGAGGGCCACCTGCGCCTGGTGGATGCCGCGCGCCGGCACGCCACGCGCGTGGTGGCGAGCGTGTTCGTGAACCCGACCCAGTTCGACCGCACCGACGACTTCGAGCGCTACCCGCGCACGCTGGACGCCGACGCCGCCGCGCTGGCGGGGCGCGGCGTGGACCTGCTGCTGGCCCCGACGGTGGACGTGATGTACCCGGACGGGCTCGATCTCGCTGCGCATGTGGAGCCGACGCACAGCGCGCAGCCGCTGGAGGGCGAGTTCCGGCCCGGACACTTTCGTGGCATGGCCACCGTGGTGACCAAGCTGCTGAACCTGGTCCAACCCGACTGCGCCGTGTTCGGCGAGAAGGACTATCAGCAGCTCGCCGTGGTGCGGGCGGTGGTGCGCGAACTGCTGCTGCCGGTCGAGATCATCGGCCTGCCGACCGTGCGCGAGGCGGACGGTCTTGCCATGAGCTCGCGCAACCAGTACCTGACGCCGGCCGAACGCGGCCTGGCACCGCGCCTGCACGCCGCCCTGCAGGAGGCAGCCGGGGAGGGCGCAGCGACCAGTGCACCGCTGGCGGCCATCGAGGCGCATCAGACCAAGGTACTGAACGACTGCGGTTTTCGGGTTGAATATTTCCAATTTCGCGATGCACAATTGCGCCCCGCCGCGCCGGCCGACCGTCAGCGCGTGGTTTTGGCAGCTGCCTGGCTCGGGAAGGCCAGGCTGATCGACAACCAGCCCTTTGACGTCGCCGGCGGCCAGGAAACGCCGATCTGATCGTCCACACGCCAGTCACCGCAGGTACAGGCAATGATTCAGTACATGCTGAAGGCCAAGCTGCACCGGGTCACCGTGACCCGGGTCGAGCTTGACTACGAGGGCTCCTGCGCCATCGACGCCGACCTGCTGGATGCCGCCGGCATCCGCGAGTACGAGCAGATCGACATCTACAACATCGCCAACGGCGAGCGCTTCACCACCTATGCCATCCGCGCCGAGCGCGGCAGCCGGGTCATCTCGGTGAACGGCGCCGCCGCCCACAAGGCGAATGTGGGCGACAAGGTCATCATCGCCGCCTACTGCGGGCTCGACCGCGCCGAGGTGCTCACGCACAAGCCGCGCCTGGTCTACGTGGACGCCAACAACGGCATCACCCGCATCGGCAACGACATTCCCGAACAGGCGGCCTGAGCCGCACGGCGCCCGCCGCAACGCGCGGGCAATTCACGCTATAAACCTCCCCCAGCGGCGCGCGCCCCGGCGACGTGCGCCGCACGACGCTGTGCGCGCCATCGGTTCGAGCTTCCGCGGGAGGAGACGCATGCGCAGATTGCTGCTGCCAGCTGCCGTGCTGGGCTGGCTGTTCGCCGGGTTGCCCGGGCTATCGGGGCTGGCCGTGGCCGACGAGGAGGCGGCGCCGGTGTCGGTGGCCCGCGTCGAGCACGTCGCGCCGCAGGCCGACTGGGTGTTGCCGGGCACGGTCCTGGCGCGGCGCAGCGCCCTGCTGTCGGTGGAAGTGGCCGGCGTGGTGGCGGAACTGCGTGTCGACGACGGCGACGCGGTGCGCGCCGGCGATGTGCTGCTGCGGCTGCGCGACCGGCCGCAGGCGCTGGCACTCGATGCCGCGCGCGCCGATCTGCGGCGCGCGCAGGCGGCGACCGAACTCGCAGCGGTGCAGGAACGCCGGCAGGCCAGCCTGCTCGCCCAGCGCATGACGCCCGAGGACAGCCACGACCAGGCGCGCGCGCAGCACCGTCAGGCGCTGGCCGATACCGCCGCGGCGCGGGCGCGCGTGGCCTTGCTCGAAGACGAACTCGCCCGCCATGCCCTGAAGGCCCCCTTCGATGGCGTGATCGCCAGGAAGCGCACCGAGCTCGGCGCCTGGGTGCGCCCCGGCGATGGCGTGCTGGAGCTGGTCGAGACGGGCGCGCTGCGCGTCGAGTTCGCCCTGCCACAGGCGCATTTCAGCGCGGTGCATGCCGGCACGCCGGTCACGCTGCGTTTCGATGCCGTGTCCGGCCCGCCGGTGACGGCGCAGGTGTCGCAGCTCATCCCGGTCGGCCAGGAGGCGGCGCGCAGCTTTCGCGTGCGCATCGAATTGCCCAATCCCGACCGGCGCTACGCCCCCGGCATGTCGGTGGACGTGACGCTGCCCACCAGCGCTGACGACCGACCGGTGGCCACCGTGCCGGCCGACGCGCTGGTGCGCCGCCCCGACGGCGGCGCCGTGGTGTGGACGGTGCGCGGCGAGGGCGAGGCGCTGCAGGCGACGCCGGTGCCGGTGCAGCCCGGCCGGGCGCTCGGCGATCGCGTCGAGCTGCAGGGCAGCGAGCTGCCGGCGGGCACGCGCGTGGTGGTGCACGGCAACGAGCGCCTGCGCCCGGGGCAGGCGCTGCGCATCGTCGGCGGGTCCTGAGGCGGTCATGCTGGAAGGCATCGTCCGGCACGGCGTGGTGGTGGTGGTCGCCGCGCTGGCGGTGTGCCTGCTCGGCGCGGCGGCGATCTTCCGCGTGCCGGTGCAGATGATCCCGGACATGGACATCACCTCGCTCACCGTCGCCACCGGCTGGCCCGGCGCGACGCCACAGGACGTGGAACGCGAGATCCTGATCGAGCAGGAGGAATACCTGCGCTCGATCCCCGGCCTCACGCGCATGACCGCGAAGGCCAGCACCGGCAACGCCACCATCGAGCTCGAGTTCGGTCTCGGCCGGAACCTGAGCGAGGTGCTGGCGCTGACCAACAACGCGCTGTCCCAGGTCCCGCGCTACCCGGACAACGTGGACCGGCCGCGCATCTTCACCACCGCGTTCTCCGACAACTACTTCATGTTCTATGTGATCCAGCCCGCGCCGGGCAACCCGCGCGGGCTGGACATAGAGGGCGAGTTCGACTTCGTCGAGGACCACGTCAAGGCGGCGCTCGAACGCACGCCGGGCGTGGCCGAGGTCAGGGTCGAGGGCGGCGCCGAGCGCCAGCTGCGGGTGTACGTGGACCCGGCGCGCCTCGCGCAGCGGCGCATCACGCTGGCCGAGCTGCGCGACGCGCTACTGGCGCGCAATCGTGATCTGTCCGGCGGCGACATCGACGCCGGCAAGCGCCGCTATCTGGTGCGCACGCTCGGCCGCTTCGCGAACGTGGATGAAGTGCAGGGCGCCATCGTCGCCGAGCGCGACGGCACGCCGGTGTACCTGCGCGATCTGGCGCGGGTCGAGCTCACGCATGCCGAGCTGCGCACGCACTCGCGCTTCGGCGGCGCGCCCGGGCTGATGGTGGCGGTCAAGAAGCAGCGCGGCACCAACGTGGTGGCGGTCGAGCGTGCCGTGACCGAGACCGCCACCCGCTTGCAGGAGACCGTGCTGCCGGCGGCGGGCCTGCAGATGCAGCAGATGCACTCGGACGTGAACTACGTGCGCCATGCGGTGGGCGTGGTGCGCGAGAACCTGATCCTGGGAGCGCTGCTGGCGGTGCTGGCGCTGTATCTGTTCCTGCGCCGGGCGACACCCACGCTGATCGGCGCGCTCGGCATTCCGGTGGCGACGCTGGCCGCCTTCATCGGTCTGCTGTGGGCCGGGCGCACCATCAACGTGGTGTCGCTGGCCGGCGTGGCGCTGGCCATCGGCATGACGCTCGACAACAACATCGTGGTGCTCGAGAACATCCACCGCCACCGCGCCGCCGGCCGGCGCGGGCTCGACGCCGTGCTGGCCGGCACGCGCGAGGTGTGGGGCGCGGTGCTGGCCTCCACCGCCACCACGGTGATCGTGTTCATCCCGTTGCTGCTGGTGCGCGAGGAAGCGGGGCAGTTGTACTCGGACATCGCCATCGCCATCTCGGCCGCGGTGATCGCCTCGCTGCTGGTGGCCCTCACGCTGGTGCCGGCGGCGGAAGCGCGCCTGGCGGGCGCCGCGCGCGAGGCGCCTTCCGGCGGCTGGCTGGCGCGCATCGGGCGGGCGGGTGCCGAGGCCTATGCGCGCCGGCTCGGGTGGCTGCTCGGCTCGCGCGCTCGCAGCGCGGCGTGGGTGGCAGCCCTGTCGGTGATCGCAATCACGGTGTCGGTGTGGCTCACGCCGCGCGCCGAGTACCTGCCCGAGGGCGAGGAGGCGGTGACCTTCTCGATGCTGTTCCCGCCGCCCGGCTACAACATCGGGACCATGGACAGTATCGGGCGCGAGATCGACGCAGCCTTCACCCCGCATCTGGGGCGCGAGGTTGGCGACTACGATCCGGCCCGCGACGCCATTCCGCCGCTGCGCTGGTTCATGACCAACGCCAGCGCCGGCGGGCTCGAAATCATCGCCGGCACGCGCGACCGCGCCCACATCACGCCGCTGATCGATACCCTGGGCCGGCGCCTGGCCGAGTACCCGGGCATGATCTCGTTCTCGGCGCGCGGGTCGATCTTCTCCGGCAACGAGGGCGGCACGCGCAGCATGGAGCTCGACATCTCGGGCGACAACCTGCAGCAGTTGTTCGATCTGGGTCTCAAGGCGTTCCTGAAAACGCGGGACGTGCTGGACGACCCGCAGATCCTGCCCGACCCGCCGAGCCTGAGTCTCGGTCAGCCGTTCATCGAGGTGCGCCCGGACTGGGAGCGGGCGGCGGAACTGGGCGTCGGCGCCGCTGAGCTGGGCTATCTGGTGTGGGCGCTGGCCGACGGCGCCTACCACGACGATTTCTACCTCGGCGATCGCAAGGTGGACCTGTTCCTGTACGGCAGCGAGCGGCCGCCGCGCCGACCGGCTGATCTCGCCGCGCTGCCGCTGTACACCGAGCGCGGCGGCATCGTGCCGGTGTCGGCGCTGGCGCGACTGCACGAGACGGTCGACACCGACACCATCCGGCGCCTGAACGGCCAGCGCACGGTGACGCTGAACATCGTGGCGCCGACCGACATGCCGCTCGAAACGGCGGTGCAGAAAGTGCAGACGGACGTCGTCGGCGCGCTGCAGGCGGCCGGCGAGGTGCCGGCCGGGGTGCGCATCGCCATCGGCGGCGCCAGCGACAAGCTGGCCGCCACACGCGCGGCGCTGGCCGACAACATGCTGCTGGCGCTGGCCTTGGTGTACCTGATCATGGTGGCCATCCTGCGCCACTTCGGCTGGCCGCTGGTGATCATGCTGACGGTGCCGCTCGGCTACGCGGGCGGCGTGCTGGGGCTGTGGCTGATGAACGCGGTCGGCATCCGCGCCACCTTCGACATGATCACCGTGCTCGGTTTTGCGGTGCTGATCGGCGTGGTGGTGAACAACCCCATCCTGTTGGTGGAGCGTTACCGCGAGAACATGGCCGCCGGGCTGGCATCGGCCGACGCGCTGCTGGACGCCGCCGGCACGCGCCTGCGGCCGATCATGATGACCACGCTGACCACGCTGTCCGGCCTCTTTCCGCTGGTGTTTCTGCCGCGCGAGGGCACCGAGCTGTACCGCGGGCTCGGCATCGTGCTGCTGTTCGGGCTGCTGTTCTCGACCGTGGTGACGCTGAGCTTCACGCCGTGCGTGCTACGCCTGCTGCCGCAAGGCGGCCGGCGCAGCCGGCCTGAGCCGGGTTGATCCCCCCGGCATGGTCGGTGTTAACCTGCCGCGCCGCCTAGCGTAGCCGCCCCACCATGACGCTGATCCGCCTGCCGCTCTACCTGCTCGCCGCCTACGGCCTGATCGTGCTCGGCGAAGGCGCCCGGGTGGCGCTCGGCAGTGGCGTCGGCACCGAGCTGTCGCGCGCCGTGATTACCGTGGCCGGCGTGCTGTGGCTGCTGCACGGCCTGCGGCGCGGCCAGTCCTGGGCCTGGTGGCTCGCCACCGGCGGCGCGACGGTGTTCCTGATCTCGGTCGCGACGGCGCTGCTGGTGATGACCCTCGACGGCGGCGGCGCGCGCCTGCCGCCGAGCGTGCTGGTCAAGGCCGTGCTGCTCGCCGCCGCTGCCGGGACGCTGTTGTTGCCGGCCAGCCGGCGCCATTATCTCGGCCGTCACCGCGCGGCGTCCTGATGGCCGTGGTCGGCCGCGGGCTCGCGCCGCGACTGGCGCGACGCTACCGCCGCGAAGGTGACCTCTACCTGGTCGAGGTGCACCTGCGCGAGCTGCGCGCGCTGTTCAATTCGCTCGATCCGGCGCCGTTCCTGGACAAGGACCTGGACGACGAGGCCGAGCAGTACATCGTCGGCGCGGTGGAGGAATTCCCGCTCGCCACGCCGCTCAAACTGGTGATCCACGTGCCTGCCACGGCCCCCCACGACCCCGGCCAGGCGCTGCTGGTGGAGAGCATCCGCGGTTACTTCGACTACCGGGCGGCGCACGCCGGCCGGCGGCTGAATCTGCTGCTGCGCCAGGGCCGGCTGTCGCTGCTGATCGGTATCGGCTTTCTGTTTGCCTGTCTTGGCGCGCGCACTGTGGTCGCCGGCATGCTGACCGGCACGCTGCGCGACATCCTCGCCGAGGGGCTGCTGATCAGCGGTTGGGTCGCCATGTGGCGGCCGCTGCAAATCTATCTCTACGACTGGTGGCCGCTGGTCCGCCACCGGCGGATACTGCGCAAGACCCGGGATCTGCCGGTGGAGCTGCGCGTCACCGGCCGCGCACCGGAAGCGTCACCGTGATGCCATGCCTGCTTACCTGATCTACCGCGCCCATGTGCACGATGCCGAGGCGTATCGCGCCTATATGGCGCGCACGCCGGACGCCATCGCCGCGTTCGGCGGGCGGTTTCTCGCCCGCGGCGGGGAGGTTGTCACCCTCGAGGGTGCGCCCGAGACGGCCCGCGTCATCATCGTCGAGTTTCCGAGTCTCGACGCCGCCCGGGCGTTTTACGACTCGGACGTCTACCGCGCGGCCATGCCGTTCCGGCAGGACTGCGCCGACGTGCAGATGGTGGTCGTGGACGGTGTCGGGTCATGAGGGACGCCGGATTTGCGGTGCTGCGCACCGGCCTGCTGCTGACGCTGTCAAACGTGTTCATGACGTTCGCTTGGGTACACCCACCTGCGCGACATGCAGCACAAGCCGTGGCTGCTGGCGGCGCTGGCCAGTTGGGGCATCGCCTTGTTCGAGTGCCTGCCGCAGGTGCCCGCCAACCGCCTGGGCTACGGCGTGCTCAGCCTGGCGCAACTGAAGGTGATGCAGAAATCATTGCGCTCTCGGTGTTCGTGCCGTTTGCGGTGTTCTACATGCACCAGCCGCTGCGCTTGGACTACCTGTGGGCGGCGCTGTGCCTGGTCGGCGCGGCCTATTTCATCTTCAGGGGCTGACGGGATGATCAAGTGGCCGGTCGCGTTTTTGCTCGCGGCATCGCTGTCAATGCCGGGCGTCGCCTTCGCCGGGATTCGCTGCGGCAGCAAACTCATCAACGTGGGCGATTTCTCGGCCTATGTACTCGAGCGATGCGGCGAGCCGACGTCCCGCCAGATCATCTCGGGCTCGATCGGGGCGGACAGCCCGGTGATCGAGCAGTGGGTCTACAACTTCGGCCGCCGTCAGCCGCTGCGCGTGCTGACTTTTTCCGGCGGGCGCCTGCAGCGCATCGAGGACGCCGGGCGATCGCGCTGAACCGGCTCAGGCCGGCTCGCGCACGAAGCCCATCGCCTTGCGGTACCACTCCCAGCGCGGCATGTTGCCGGCCTCGTCATTCTGCTTGAAGTCGAACCACAGGCCGTGTTCGTCGTGCACGCCCTTCTGGAACAGCGCGTTGCCGGGCGTGCGGTTGCCGGCCTGGATGCGGTGGAAGATGGCGGCGTCCTCGATCGACACCAGGCCGCTCGGCCCCAGCATGTTGCCGGCCTGGCGCAGGCGGTGGCGGATCATGTCGGCGTCGTCGTCGAGATGATGAAAGTAGCCGTAATGCACCTCGGTTTTGCCGACCTCGCGCGGGATGGCGAAGCGGATGTTGATCATGTCGAGGTGCATGGTGATCACCGTCAGCGGGCTGATCACCACCGCCACCGAGCCCTTGGAGCGGTGCGCCTGACGGAACTCGAGCAGCGAGGGATCGCGCAGGAAACCGGGGTTGTCGGGCAGCGCGAGCTCGGCCTCGATCACCACGTGCCCGCGTTCGGTGGCGTATTGCGTGCCCTTGCCGCCCTGCCAGTTGAGCATCTTGAACGCGCGGTGCAGCAGCGGCGGGTGGTAGCCGTCGTTGTCGACATAGGCCTTCCAGTTGGTGTCGTAGACCACCTTCTGGTAGCCCAGCAGTCCCAGGCGACCGTCACCCCCAAGTGCAATGCGCAGCGCCGGCCCGATGCGGCCCAGAAACTCCTCGAGGCTGGGCGCGTCGGGGCTCAGAGTGACGAACAGCAAGCCACCGAAATCGGCCGAGCGCAGTTCGGTCAGGCCGAAATCGTCGGTGCTGAAGCCGGGCGAAAAATCGTCCTTGCCTGGCGCGCCGCGCAAGCCGCCGCGGGAGTCGAACAGCCAGCGGTGGTAAGGGCACTCGAACTCGCTGCGGTTGCCGCAAAAGCGCGTCTCGAGCAGCGTGCCGCGGTGCGAGCAGGCGTTATAGAACACGCGCAGGCGGTCGTCGTCGCCACGCACCACCAGCAGCGGGCGGCGACCGACGTGGAGGGTCTTGAAATCGCCGCGCCGCGGCAGCTCGCCGGCCACCGCCACCGGATGCCATTCCGGGCCGTAAAAGATGGCCTCGAGCTCGCGCTCGAACAGGGCCGGGTCGTCGAAGATGGCCTTTGGCACGGCGTTGGTGGCGGCGGGCCACGCCCCCCTCGTTCCACCGACGCGATGGGATGGGATTCGGATCGTGTCCACCAAGTTCCCCTCGTTTCGATTGACAAAAGGAATTTCGACGGTCTAGGGAGATGCTGAAAAATCCCGTCCCTGGGATTTTTCAGCTCGCCGCATCGCGGTACATGCCCGCGATGGGCTCCCTGGATCAATGGCTTGCGCCATTGATCCAGGCCAGGGCGTCCTGCCCCGGACGGGAAGCGCTGAATAAATCAGCGCTTCCCTAGCGAATGCCATATCGGCGCAATCCGGCTGGTGTGAACAAGGTCGGATCCGGCATCTTTTTATAGTTCGGTGGAAACGTGCCGAGCTTTGCGCCATGGTTGTACCAGGCATTGGCTGACGAGTAGCGGCCGTTGATCAGATCCATGTGCGCCTCGCCCCACCAGACGACGGCCGGCAGGTTATAGAAATTCATTGGATACGCCTCCGACACGCGCCACAACTTGCCCTGCTGGTCGTACATTTCCGCATAGACACCCCACCAGCTGTCCTCGTCCAGATACACCAGACGATGCGGGCCGAGGTGACGGAAGCCGGGCTTGAGCTTTCCTTCCACCACCCATACCCGATGCAATTCGTAACGCTTCAGGTCCGAATTGACGTGGCCTTTCTTGACGATGTCCGTGAAGTCGTACTCCGGACTCGCCAGCTTGTAGCTGTTGTAGGGAATGATCATTTCACGCAGCACCGGCGGGCTGTAGTCGTACCATTCCTCGCTGCCGGTGATGGCGAACAGGAAACGCTGATCGGCGGTGCGCAGGCCGTCGGAACCGGTGCCCGGACTATCGTAGAAGCCGATCTCCGGCGCCTTGCGCACGCGGCGCTGGCCGGGTACATACAAGTAGGCGTCAAAGTCCGTGTCATGGAGATAGGTGCAGCCGCCGAAGATCTGGCCGGCGTTGCGCGGCGGGGATATCTGTTCCTGCGAGAAACAGCCGGTCGCGCCGCCACGCCGGGTGAACACCGGATCGCTTACCTGCTCCTCGGGCGAAAGATAAGTGCCCCATAGCCAGCGGTCGACGACAGCATGCTCGGCATAGGTACCATCGGGATAGACGTTGAAGGCGTAAGCGGTGGTTTCCCAGTATTTGCCATGGTAAGCGTATACATGATTCCACTGTGCCTCGCTGCCGGTCTTGGCAATGGGAAAAAAGACACCGGGTTTGTACGTGGTTTCATCGAGACAACGCTCTTCCCGATTTGGTCCCAGCGGCGGATCACAGAATTGCGTATGCGCGGCGTTGTAGATCGACCCCTCGTAATACCACTGTGGATAAGAGGCGCTGCGCCGGGTGGGATAGACCGGCAGGCGGAAAGTATCCGGATATTTCTGCAGCAGGGCAATCTGCCCCGGCGCCAGATATTTCTCGTATTGCGTGTAGTTCTGCGCCGTGACGGTGAACACCGGCGCGTCGTCCGGGTAAGGGTCCACATACCACTTGCCGTCTTCGTAGCCTGCCGGCGGTTGCGTTATGCCGCCTTCCCACGCGGGAATCGAGCCATCGGCATTACCGGCCCGGATGGCGCCAACCGGCGTCAGTTCGGTTCCGGAGAGCCCCAGCCTGGCAGCCTCCTCGGGCGAGACCTTGGCAGCGACGGCGCTGCTGAGGATGGCCACAAACCCTGCGACGAAATACGCATTCCTGGCGATCATGAGTTCCCCTCCCGTTCCCCGGAAAACGTCCGCGTGGCGCGGCACTGAAGGGCGCCTGCCACGCAATCGTTTTGTTCGTCTTCAAGTAGTCGTAATGCCCCTTTTTGAAAGGCCTCCGGCGTCGTCCGTGTGCAGCGATAAGGCGCTGAACCGGCCGGCGCTTTTTCCACAAGGCAGGCGGCCGGGGCTCTCGACGTCCCCGGACGCCTGCTGTTCTGGTGCGTCTAGGGAATCGCTGATTCATTCAGCGTTTCCCGTCCGGGGCAGGACGCCCCGGCCTGAATCAATGGCGCAAGCCATTGATTCAGGGAGCGCATCGCGGGCATGCACCGCGATGCGGCGAGCTGAAAAATCCCAGGGACGGGATTTTTCAGCATCTTCCTAGCGCACGCCGAACTTGCGAAGCCCCGCCGGCGTATACAGTTCCGGATCAGGCCGCCCCTTGACGGTGAAATCCGGTGGCGCGGCGCTGCCCTTGGGTGCCACGTTGTAATAGGAGTTGAGTGCCGAGTGCCGGCCCGAGACCAGGTCGGTATGGTCGTCGCCCCAAAAGTACGGCAGGGGCACGTTGTAATAGTTCATCAGATAGGATTCGGACACCCGCCACAGTTCGCCCTTGGCGTCGTACATGTCGCCGAGCGCGCCGTCCCAGCTGTCCTCGTCGATATAGGCGAAGCGGTGCGGCGACAGGTGGCGAAAGCCCGGTTTCAGCTTGGCCTCGACCACCCACACCCGGTGCAGTTCGTAGCGCTTCAGTTCGGGATTGTTGTGGCCGGCCATGACGATGTCCTTGAAGGTCAGGCCCGGCTGGGCGATCTTGTAGCTGTTGTAGGGGATGAACATCTCCTTGCGCTTCACCGGCTCGAACTCATACCACTCCTCGGAGCCGGTGAGCCAGTACATCCAGCGCGAGTCGGCCGTGCGCAGGCCGTCCGAGCCGGTGCCGGGGCTGTCGTAGAAACCGATTTCCGGCGCCTTGCGCACCCGCCGCTGGCCGGGAATGTACAGGTAGGCGTCGAAATCGGTGTCCTGCAGGTACAGGCAGGCGCTGAAGATGGTGCCGGCGGTGCGCGGTGGCGACACGTCTTCCTGCGAGGCGCACAGGCCGCCGCCGCCCAGGCGGGTAAAGCGTTCCTGCGTCAGCGGGGCATCACCACCGGCGTCGGGGCCGATCCACAGCGGCATCAGGAAGCGGTCGAGCTTGACTTGTTCTGCATAGCTGCCGTCGGGAAAGGCGTTGTAGCCGTAAGACGTTGCCGTATACCACTTGCCGACGAAACGGAAGGTGTGGTTCCACATCACCTCGTTGTTGTCGTTCGGGATCGGAAAGAACACGCCGGGCTTCCAGGTGTCCGACGCCAGGCAGCGTTTTTCCCGGTTCGGGCCCGGCGAGGGATTGCACCAGTCCGCGCGCGTGGCGTTGTATACGGAATTGTCGTAATGCCACTGCGGGAACGATGCGCTGCGCCGGCTCGGATACACGTGCATCTTCCACGTGTCCGGGTATTTCTTGAACAGCGCGACCTGACCGGCGCTCAGATTGTCGGCGTATTGCTCGTAGTTTTGCGCCGTGATGGTGAACAGCGGCTTGTCATCGGCGTAGGGGTCGACGTACCAGTCGCCCTCCTTGTAGCCGGCCGGCGGGGTCTTGATACCGCCTTCCCAAGCCGGAATCGAGCCGTCCGCATTGCCGGCGCGGATGGCGCCAAATGGCGTCAGCTCGGTGCCCTCGAGCCCCAACTTCGCGGCTTCTTCGGGTGACACCTTGGCCACCGCCGGTGGGGCCAACGCCATCCCCAGCGCCAGAAAGGCACTGCATCCCAGCGCCACAAAGGCACCGTATCGCCTTGCGTGCATACCGTCCTCCTCATGCAACAACTCGACGCTCAAGGCGTCCGGGGCGCATCAGGCAGTGCAGGCCATCCATGGCCGGGGAGGCTCGGGGTCCTTGGGTTTGCGGGCTCGTCAGAGAAAGCGGGGCACGCCCAGCGATTTGCCGCGCGATCGCCCCTTCCAGCCTCCCCACCCTAAAACTAAACAAACGTTCGAATATTTATAGGCGGGGTCGATACTCGCATCGGCAAAACGGGCTGTCAACGACTCACCGGTCGCCGTTCGATTAGCCGCCGGGCTGCGGCCGGTGAGTGCTGGTCGGCGCGCTGGCCTGGACTTGCGCGTCCCTCCTAGCGCGCCAGGAGCAGCGCACAGCGGCCCTGCGTTAGCAGGCGTTCGACCGCGGCGGCTTGGGCCAAGCCGCTATCGGCCGCAAGGATCAAGCCCTGGGCGTTCCAGGTGTCCAGCAAGGCGACCAGCTGGGGTAAGGAGGGGGCGTCCGGCAGGCCGATACGCGGCAGCGGCGCCGCGTCCGTGCCGCCGTCCGGAGCGAGGCTGGCGGTTTCCAGGGCCGGTGTCACCAGCAACAGCGGCGCCGCCGTCGTGCGCGCCAATGCGCCGGCCAGTCCCAGCACGGCCGCCGCGCCGGTTGGCGTATCCAGCAGTGCCAGCCAGCGCGTGCCGGGGCGTCGTCGGGGTGGGACCAGCAGCAGCGGGCACTGCGCCGCACCCAGCGCGGCGCGCGCCAGGGAGCCGAGCCGGCCAGCCGCGAGGGTGCCGCTGCCGAGCCCGGTCAGACGCGCGCTGCGCGCCGCCTGCGACATCGCCTGCGCCGCCCGGCCGCGCACCACCTCGAAGGTGCAGGTGAGGTGCCGCGTCTGGGCCGCCCGCGTCAGAGCCTGGCGGGCTTCGGTCGCCACGGCGCGCCAGTAGCGCTCGAGATCATCGGCCGTGAACGGCGCCGCCTGCCCGGAGCGCGAGCGCACCTCGCGCACGAACGGCAGCCCGGCGGCGTGCAGCAGGTCCTGTTCTTCCACATAAAGGCCGGCGAGGCTGGTGCGCAGCGCGGCGGCGAGATCCGCCGCCAGTTCCAGCGCCAGCAGGCTGGCGGCCGAGGTATCGACCGCCACCACGATGCGTTCCGCGGCCGGTTCTTCAGGTGTCGCCATTGCCGTTGCCCTCGCCGCCGTGCGCCAGTGCGGCGCGTATGCGCGCGTACTCGGCCAGGCGATCGGACACCAGGCCGTTGATGCTGCCCTCGGGGTAGAGACCCTCGGCGTCGGCCACGCCGGCCGGCAGGCCGGTCAGCAGCTCGATGCCCTCGTCCACCGTGCGCACGGCGTAGACCTGGAACTGCCCGGCGGCCACCGCATCGCGCACGTCGGCGCGCAGCATCAGGTGCTGCACGTTGGCGGCCGGGATCAGTACGCCCTGGCTGCCGGACAGGCCACGCGCGCGGCAGATGTCGAAAAAGCCCTCGATCTTTTCGTTGACGCCGCCGATGGCCTGCACCTCGCCGAACTGGTTCACCGAGCCGGTCACCGCCAGCGACTGGCGGATCGGCGCGTCGGCCAGCGCCGACAGCAGCGCATACAGCTCGGCGCAGGACGCGCTGTCGCCGTCGACACCACTGTAGGACTGCTCGAACACCAGGCTCGCCGACAGCGACAGCGCCTCGCCGGTGGCGTAGCGGGCGGCGAGAAAGCTCGACAGGATCAGCACGCCCTTGGAATGCAGCGGGCCGCCCAGTTCCACCTCGCGTTCGATGTCCAGCACCCGGCCCTGACCGGGCCGCACGCGGGCAGTGATGCGGCTCGGCCGGCCGAACATGACGCCGCCCAGGCCCAGCACCGCCAGCCCGTTGATCTGGCCGACACGCTCGCCGGCGGTGCCGATCAGCAGCGTGTCGCGCAGGATGGCCTCCTGCACGCGCTCGCGCACACGCCCGCTGCGGTGCTCGGCGGCGTCGATGGTCTGCTGCACGTGCTCGGGGGCCACCCGTTCCGCGTCTGCCCGACGGGCGAAGTAGTCGGCCTGCGTCAGCAGGTCGGTCAGGTAATTCAGGCGCACGTCCACGCGCTGCGCGTCGCCTATGCTCCGTGAGGCGTGCTCGATGAGCCGTGCCACGGCGGCGGCGGAAAACGGCAGCAGGCCGGCACGGTTGGCCTGCGTGGCCAGCAGGCGCGCGAGATCGGCGACCGTCTCGGGGCTTCGCCGCAGGTCGTCCTCGAAATCCGCCGCCACCTTGAACAGCTCGGCAAACTCCGGGTCGTACTCGGCCAGCAGGTAGTACAGGCGTCGGTCGCCGATGAGCAGCACGGTCACGTCGAGCGGGATCGGCTCCGGGTCCAGCGACACCGTGGTCAGCAGGCCGATGGCCCGCTCCAGCGGCTCGATGCGCAGTTCCTTGGCGCGCAGCGCACGCTTCATGGCGTCCCAGGCGTAGGGCTGGGTCAGCAGGCGCATGGCGTCGAGCAGCAGGTAACCGCCGTTCGCCTCGTGCAATGCGCCCGGCTTGATCAGCGTGAAGTCGGTGGACAGCGTGCCAAACCGCGCCTGGTGATCGAGCCGGCCGACCAGGTTCGGGTAATTCGGCAGGTCCGCGTACACCACCGGCGCACCGCGCGCGGGCGGGTGCTGGATCAGCAGGTTCACCTCGTAGCGGGTGAAGCTCGGCTCCGGCGCGAACGGCATCCGCGGGCCGGCATCCTCGCGCCCACTCATGAAGTCGCTGACGTTGTCGACCACGTCGCGGCAGGCGGCGTCCAGGTACTCGGAAACGCCCGGCGTGTCGGTGAAAGCGGCCTTCAGCTCCGCGAAGGCCGGCTGCACGATGCCAAGCGCCACCTCGCGGTCGAGCTCGCGGATGCGCCGGCGGGCTTCCTTCTGCCACTGCGGCAGGCGGCGCAGGCGCTCGCCGAGCTCCTGTTCGAGCTGCTCGATGTCGGCCTCGATGCGCTTGCGGGTTTCCTCGGGCAGCTTGTGGAAGGCCGCCGGGGACATCACCTCGCCGGCGGCCAGCGGCGCGAAGGCAAAGCCGCCGGGGGTGGTGATGAGCGCCACCTCCCGGGCGCGGGCGCGCTCGCGAATCTCGTCGATGGCCTGCTCGTGGCGGTCCTTGAACTCCTGCTCCACCACCCGCCGCCGGGACTGGTACTCGTCGCCCTCGAAGGCGCCCGGGATGCTGCCGTGCAGATCCTCGAGCAGCTGCGTCATGGCCTCGCAGAAGCGCCGTCCCTGGCCGGGGGCGAAGCGCAGCGCGCGCGGCCGGTGCGGCTGCTCGAAGTTGTGCACGTAGCACCAGTCGGCCGGCGTCGGCTGGCTGGCCGCCCGTTGTTCCAGAAAACGTCGCACCACCCCGTGCCGGCCCGCGCCGGGCGTGCCGAGGATGAACAGGTTGTAGCCGTCACGGCGCACGCCGGTGCCGAACTCGAGCGCGGCCAGCGCCCGCTCCTGACCCACCACGTCCACCGGCACCGTGAGCTCGGCGGTGCTCTGGTAGGGGATCAGTTCCACCGCGCAGGGCGCGTACAGCTGCTCGGTTGTCAGGGGGGGTATCGGCATCCGCTCTCCTGCGTGTGCGCTGTGTCGGTTCCGTCGGGGGCCGGCTTCGACCCCGACTTTGTCACGATAATAGACAGCCTTCGTTGCCCGGCCTGCCGATCATGATCAAGCCGCTGGTGTTCGTATACGGCAGCCTGCGTCGGGGCGGCGGCGCCCACGCGCTGCTGCGGCCAGTCGGGCAGTGCCTGGGTCCGGCCAGCATCGCCGGGCGTTTGTACGATCTCGGACCCTATCCCGCAGCCGGTCCCACCCGGCGCCCGGCCGAGCGCGTGCACGGCGAGCTTTACCGCCTGACGCGCCCGGCGGCGCTGGCCGCGCTCGATCGCTACGAGGCTCATGAGTCGGTAAACAGCGGCGTGGGTGAATACCGGCGTGAGCCGGTACCGGTCAGGCACGCCGGCCGGCGCCGGCTCGCCTGGGTGTACTGGTACGCGCGCCCGCTGCGCGGTGCGCGACGTCTGCCCGCCGGCGTGTGGCGCGCATGAGCCTGCCATTCGAGACCTATCTGGTCGGCGGCGCGGTGCGCGATGGCCTGCTTGGCCTGCCGGTGACCGACCGCGATTACGTGGTCGTCGGCGCCACGCCGGACGATCTCGTGGCGGCCGGCTTCAAGCAGGTGGGCGCGGATTTTCCGGTGTTCCTGCACCCGGACAGCGGCGAGGAGTACGCGCTTGCCCGCACCGAGCGCAAGACCGCCCGCGGCTACCACGGCTTCGCGGTCGATTTCTCCCCGCACGTGACGCTCGAGGAGGATCTGCTGCGGCGCGATCTGACCATCAACGCGATGGCGCAGGCGCCGGACGGCACCGTCATCGATCCTTACGGCGGCCGGGCCGATCTCGCCGCCCGGCGCCTGCGGCACGTGTCGCCGGCGTTTGCCGAAGACCCGGTGCGCATCCTGCGCGTGGCGCGTTTTGCGGCGCGCTTGCAGAGCATGGGCTTCGCCGTGGCCGACGACACGCAGGCGCTGATGCGCAGCATGGTGGCGGCGGGGGAGGTGGACGCGCTGGTGCCGGAGCGGGTGTGGCAGGAGTTCGAGCGCGCGCTGCGCGAGCCGGCCCCGCAGTGCTTCATCACCGTGCTGCGCGACTGTGGTGCGCTGGCGCGCCTGCTGCCGGAGCTCGAGCGCCTGTTCGGCGTGCCGCAGCCGGCCGAGCCGCACCCGGAGATCGACACCGGCGTGCACGTGCTGATGGTGCTCGAGCAGGCCGCGCGCCTGAGCGACGATACGCAGGTGCGCTTCGCTGCCCTGCTGCACGATCTTGGCAAGGGCACGACGCCGCCCGACGAGTGGCCAAAGCACCACGGCCACGAGGCGCGCAGCGTGGCGCTCGTGAATGGCCTGTGTGCGCGTCTCAAGGTGCCGGCGGCGTACCGCGATCTCGCGCTCGCCGTGGCGCGCGACCACGGCAACGCACACCGGGCGCTCGAGCTGCGGCCGGGCACGCTGCTCGACATCATCGAGCGCACCGATGCGCTGCGCCGGCCGCAGCGCTTCGCGCAGTTCCTGCTGGCCTGCGAGGCCGACCACCGCGGCCGCACCGGCTTCGAGGACCGGCCCTACCCGCAGGCGGCGCGTCTGCAGCTGGCCTTCGACGCCGCGCGCGGCGTGGACGTGGCGCCACTGGTCGACGCCGGCTTCAAGGGCGAGGCCATGCGAAACGCGCTTCGCGAGGCGCGTGTGGGGGCCATCGCGGCGGCGGTGAAGGGTGATGAGTGAAGGCAACACGTACAAGGGCCGCGGCGCGGGGCTGAATCCCACCCCGCGCTACGCCCGCACGGTGCGCGCGGCCGAACCGCCCGACCTCGACCTGCCGGACGAACCCGCCGGCGACCCGCGCACCGTGGTCAACGTGGACGCCACGCGTTCGGTGATCACGCGCAACGATTCGCCCGACCTGCCGTTTCGCCAGTCGCTCAATCCCTACCGCGGCTGCGAGCACGGCTGCATCTACTGCTTCGCCCGGCCGAGCCATGCGTATCTGGATCTCTCGCCGGGGCTCGATTTCGAAACCCGCATCCTCGCCAAACCGCGCGCGGCCGAGCTGCTGGCCGATGCACTGCGCCGGCCGGGCTACCGCTGCGAGGTGCTGGCCATGGGCACCAACACCGACCCCTATCAGCCGGCCGAGCGGCACTGGCGCATCACCCGCCGCGTGCTGGAGCTGCTGCTGGACTGCCGCCACCCGGTCGGCATCGTCACCAAGTCCGGCCGCATCGCGCACGACATCGACATCCTCGCCGAGCTGGCCCGCCTCCAGCTGGTCAGCGTGTTCCTGTCCATCACCACGCTCGACCGCGACATCGCCCGCACGCTCGAGCCGCGCGCCGCGGCGCCGCAGGCACGGCTCGACACCGTCGCGCGCCTGCGCGATGCCGGCGTGCCGGTGGGCGTGCTGGTGGCGCCGATCATCCCGGCGCTGACCGACCACGAACTCGAAGCCATCCTCGGCGCGGCGCGCCAGGCCGGCGCCGGCTTTGCCGGCTACACCGTGCTCCGCCTGCCGGGCGAGGTGGCGGGATTGTTCGAGGACTGGTTGCAACGCCATCGCCCCGAGCGTGCCGAGCGGGTGCTGAACGCGCTGCGCGAGCTGTGGGGCGAGCGCCTGTCCAGCAGCACCTTCGGTCACCGCCAGCGCGGTGCGGGCGATTACGCGGCGCTGCTCGGTCAGCGTTTCGATGTGGCCTGTCGCCGACTTGGGCTGGGCGAGGTGCCGACACTGAATGTTCGTGCCTTCCGGCCGCCCGCCGGCGGGCAGATGGGGCTCGGGTTTTAGATTCTGTTGTGCCTGGCGGTGCGACCGGGTGGCGATCCCGCGCGGCTTGCCGCCGGGCATCGGTCGAGCGAAAGAGGCGACCGTCAGGTTGATTTGCCGCAGGAGTCGGGCGGTGGACAACACGCCCTTCGAGCCGCGCCTGATCGACGCCTCGGTGCGCCAGGATCGCGTGCACCGGCGCCTGTGCACGGACCCGGCCATCTTCGTGCTGGAGACGGACCAGGTGTTCCACAGCACCTGGGTCTGCGTGGGACACGAGGTGGAAATTCCACAGGCCGGCGATTTTCGGCTGTCGCGCATCGGCTACCAGCCGGTGTGGTGGTGGGCGACCGGACCGGCGCCGGGCGCGAGCGCTGCGACGTAGGCCGCCACCGCGGCGCCACGGTTTGCCAGGACGAGCGCGGCAGCGTCCGGCATGTTCCGGGCGCCCATCCCGGTTGGACCCGTGGCCTCGACGGCGAGCTGGTAGCGGTGCCCCATATGGAAGGCCATCCTTGGGCATCCCGCTCGCGCGCGCTGCAGCAGGTCCAGCAGCAGGCGGCCCTGGTGCGGTCGGCCAGCCGCCGCCACAGCTGCGGGGCCCGGTACAGTGAGATCGGTGCCACGCGACGGAGGATGCGCCATGGGTTTGCTCGTGGATGGGGTCTGGCAGGACGACTGGTACGACACGGCCAACACCGGCGGACGCTTCGAGCGGCCGCCGTCGCAGTTTCGCCACTGGATCAGCGCCGACGGCGCGAGCGGCTTCAAGGCCGAGCCGGGGCGCTATCACCTGACCGTCGCCTCGGTGTGCCCGTGGGCGCATCGCACGCTCATCTGGCGCACGCTCAAGGGCCTCGAAGGACTGATCGACGTGTCGGTCACGGCGGCGGGGATGGGTCCGCAGGGCTGGCATTTCGACCCGGCCGAGGGGTCGAGCGGCGATCCCATCCTCGGCGCGCAGTACCTGCACCAGCTCTACACCGCCGCCGATCCGCACTTCACCGGCCGGGTGACCGTGCCGGTGCTGTGGGACCGCCAGCGGCACACCGTGGTCAGCAACGAATCGTCCGAGATCATCCGCATGTTCAACTCGGCCTTCGACGGCTGCGGCGCCAACGATCTCGACCTCTACCCCGAGCCGCTGCGGCGGGAAATCGACGCGCTGAACGAGCGCATCTACCACACCGTCAACAACGGCGTGTATCGCTGCGGCTTCGCCACCTCCCAGGCGGCTTACGAGGAAGCCTTCGACGCGCTGTTCGAGACGCTGGATTTTCTGGAGGCGCGCCTGTCCGGCCAGCGCTACCTGGCCGGCGACCGCCTGACCGAGGCCGACTGGCGGCTGTTTCCGACCCTGCTGCGCTTCGACCTGGCCTACCACGGCAACTTCAAGTGCAACGCCCGCATGCTGCACGAGTACCCGAACCTGTGGGCCTACACGCGCGAGCTGTACCAGCACCCCGGCATCGCCGGCACGGCGAACATCGACCACATCAAGCGCGGCTACTACGGCATCGCGCGCCTGAACCCGGCAGGCATCGTGCCCAAGGGGCCGGACATCGACTTTCTGGCACCGCACGGGCGGGACCGGCTGACATCGGCATGACGGCATCGGTCCGGCGCCGCCCCGGCGACGCGGACGCCGCACTTGCCAGCGTCCTCCTCGAGCGCTAAATAGACGACCGTTAAGTTCATCCCCCGCAGGAGCCGTGCCATGGACAACACGCCCTTCGAACCGCGCCTGATCGACGCCCTGGTGCGCGAGGATCGCGTGCACCGGCGCCTGTTCACGGACCCGGCCATCTTCGCGCTGGAGATGGACAAGGTGTTCCACAGCACCTGGGTCTACGTGGGCCACGAGGCGGAAATTCCACAGGCCGGCGATTTTCGCCTGTCGCGCATCGGCCGCCAGCCGGTGATCGTGGTGCGCGACCAGACCGGCGCCGTGCGGGTGCATTTCAACGCCTGCCGTCACCGCGGCGTCACCGTGTGTCAGGACGAGCGCGGCAGCGCCCGGCATTTCCTGTGCGCCTATCACGGCTGGACCTATGGCCTCGACGGCCAGCTGGTCGCGGTGCCCTATATGGAAGGCCACCCCAAGGCCTTCCGCCGCGAGGAGTACGGCCTGCATCCGGTGCCGCGGGTGGCGGCGCACGCCGGCTTCATCTTCGCCAGCGTGAATCCTGACGTGCCGCCGCTGGCGCAGCACCTGGGCGCCGCGGCGCAGTTCCTGACCGACTTCGTCGATCTTTCGCCCACCGGTCGGCTCTCCATGCACAGCGGCGTGCACAAGTTCCGCTACACCGGCAACTGGAAATCACAGGTCGAGAACTCGGTCGATGGCTACCACGCCATGGCGGCGCACGGCTCGTTCCTGGGCTACGTGCTGCGCGAGCGGCTGGGGCGCGACGTGAGCGGCATGGTGGACGGCAACTCGCCGACCCGGTCGGTGGCGCTCGGTGGCGACCACGGCCTGCTCGACTTTCGCATGGTGAACCGCACCGAGATTCTCGGCGTCAAGGAAGCCGACCTGCCGGCGCACCTGCAAACCTACCGCGGCCAGCTGCGCGAGCGCCTGGGCGCGGAACGGGCGGCCGAGGTGCTGCGCCGCAACGGCGGCGACGGCTACAACCTGCTGGTCTACCCGAACCTGTTCCTGATCGGCGTGCAGATTCGCACCATCCAGCCGATCGGCGTGGACAGCACCGAGGTGTACTGCGCGCCGACCCTGCTCGACGGCGCGCCGGAGCAGATCAACGAGGCGCGCATCCGCTCGCACGAGGACTTCTACGGCCCGGCCAGCTTCGGCCAGCCGGACGACATGGAGATGTTCGTGCGCCAGTGGGACGGCCTGCAGTGCGAGGCGCTGGAGTGGCTGATGTACGACCGCGGCCTCGAACGCGAGTCGCCGACGCCGGAGGGCCCGGCCTCGCAGCTCACCGACGAGTCCGCCCACCGGGCGCTGTGGCGGCATTACCGCCGCCTGATGCTGGCCTGAGGAGCGCGCTTACATGCCCGCGATCATCGACCCTGCCCTGCTGGCCCGCGTGGAAGCGTTTCTGATCCACGAAACCGCGCTGCTCGACGAGCGCCGCTACCCGGAGTGGATCGACCTGTTCACGCCGGACGGCGTGTACTGGGTGCCGTCCAACCGCGACGACACCGACCCCAGAACCCACGTGTCGCTGATCTACGACAACGTGGCGCGCCTGAAGGAGCGCCTGGTGCGCGCCGACAGCGGCATGTTCTGGTCGCAGGATCCGCCCACCCGTGCCACGCGGATGATCGGCAACCTTGGCGTCATGCCGGACGGCGACGCTTGGCTCGCCACCTGCAAGCTGGTGCTGGTCACGCAGCGCCGCGGGCAGTCGCAGATCCTGTCCGGCACCTGCACCTACCAGCTGGCCGCGCACGGCGACGGCTACCGCATCCGCCGCAAGACCGTGCTGCTGATCCAGAACGACGAGCCGCAGCTCAACCTGACGTTTTTGCCCTGATTTCGATGGTGTGCGGCGGCGGCCCCGGGAGCCCGAACGCGTCGGGCGCGGGTCGCTCGCTCAGCCGTGCGGGCCCGAGGCGTCGGTCGTTCTGACGGGTCGATGCTCGGGCTGGCGGGCTACCCAGGCGGCGATCTCCTCGCCGGGCATGGGCCGGGCGATGCCGTAGCCCTGGGCGATGTCGCAACCGAGCTCGGCGAGCACGCTCAGCGTGGCGTCGTCCTCGACGCCCTCGGCGACGACCTTCAGGTCCAGCGCATGCCCGAGGTCGATCATGGCCTGCACGATGCGCCGCGTCGCCGGCCGCCCCAGATCCATGGTGAAGGCGCGGTCGATCTTCAGTCCCCCCAGCGGCAGCTCGCGCAGGTACGCCATCGATGACTGGCCGGTACCGAAATCGTCGAGGTAGAACGTCAACCCCAGTGCGCGCAGTTCGCTCATCACCTGCCCGCTGCGCGCCGGGTCGTCCATGATCGCCGTCTCCGTGAGCTCCAGGTGCAGGCACTCGCGCGGCAACGGCCAGCGCTCCAGCAGCGCCCGCACCTGGCCCACGAACTGCGGGTCGTAGAGGTTGCGGGCCGACACGTTGACGGCGATCGGCAGCCGCAGGCCGGCCGCCGCGTACTGCACCGCCAGGTCGCATACGCCCTGCAGCATGGTGTGGGTGAGTGGCCGGATCAGGCCGGTCTTCTCGGCCAGATCGATGAAGCGCGCCGGCGGCACGTCGCCGCGCAGCGGATGCTGCCAGCGCGCCAACGCCTCCAGACCGCAAATGCGCCCGGACCGGATGTCCAGCTGCGGTTGCATGAACGCCCGCAGCTGGCGATTGTCGATGGCCGAGCGCAGGTCGGCGACCAGTGTCAGCCGATCGCGCCATTCGCGGTCCAGATCGGCATGCGCGATCCGCACCCGGTTGTTGCCGTCCCCGGCCTCGCGGGCGGCCAGCTTGGCCGCCTGCAGGAGCGTTCCGGCATCCCCTGGCCGGCGACCGCCCACGGCGATGCCGACGCTGGCCTGGATGTCGATGCCGATGCGCGCCAGCTGCGCCATCGGTTCCAGGGTTGCCAACGCCCGGTTGGCCTCGCGGTTCGCCGCCGCCTCGTCGGCATCCGCCAGCAGCAGGGCGAATTCCGATGGCCCAACGCGTGCCAGCACGGTCGGCGACAGGGCGTCGAGCCGCCGGGCCAGGTCGTTCAGGTAGTCCTCGCCGCTGCTCTGTCCCAGGGTGGCGGCGACCTCCCAGTAGTTCTGGACCTGCACCACCAGCACGGCGACCAGGCCGCCGCCGGGCATCATGGCGCCGGCCCGCTCCAGGAAGCTGGCCTGGTTCGGCAGCCCCGTCGCCGGGTCGAAGTAGGCCAGGTAGTGCAGGCGCGACTCGGCCTCCTGCTTGCCGGCCGCCAGCCGCGCCGTGGCGATGCCGAAGGACAGATCGGCCGCCATCTCGACCAGCAGCGCCTGTTCGCGCTCATCGAAGGCGGCGGCCTGCTCGGCGTAGATGGTGAACACGCCGATCACCTGGTGGCCCACCGTCAGCGGCATCGCCAGGCCGGAGCGCAGGCTGCGCCCGGCAGCGGCCGAGAACAGCGCGTGGTCGGCCGCCACGCGGGCGTCGGCGAGCACCACCGGCAGTCCGCTGGTGACCGCTTGCGCGGTCGGTGTCTGGTGGGCCAACGCGGTGTGCCAGTTCGCCAGCAGGTAGTCGGCGAAGCCGTCGTCCTGGCCGGCCTCGGCCATTTTCCGGATGTCGCCGTCGGTGACATACGCCACCCAGGCGTAGCGATAGCCGCCCTGCTGCACCGCCACTCGGCACATGGCTTCGAGCAGGCGCGCCTCGTCCGGCTCGTGCAGCAGGGTGCGGTTGCCGGCGCTGAGCACCGCGTACGCGCGCATGGCGCCGTCGATGCGCTGGGCCATGTGGTTGAAGGCGCCGCTCATGGCGGCCAGCTCCGTCACCCGCTCGCCGGCAGGAAGACGCACGCCATGCTCACCCCGGGCCAGACGGGACGCCGCGGCGGCCAGCCCGCGCACCGGCTGCATTACCACGCCGTGCAGGGCCAGCCAGCTCAGCGCAGCCAGCAGCAGCAACGCGCCGAGCACCAGCAGCGGCAGACGCTGGGAGACCCCCATGACCGACGTGACCAGCGCATCCGGCGGCCAGCCGAGCACCAGGTAGGGCGCGTCCTGCACCTTCTCGCCACCCAGTCGCACGTAGGTGTAGCGCCGCCCGGAGCGGGCTGCCGGCAAATCGCCGCCGCCGGGTTGCTGGCGAATCAGTGCCGCCAGGGCCGCGTGCGCCACCGGCACGACCCGCTCGTCCGGCGCCTGGGCTGGGTAGCGCACCAACTCGCCGAGCTGATGGTCGAGCAGCAGCGCGGTGGTGCCGTCCGGCACCTGCGCCGAGCCCACCAGTTCGGCCAGCCAGCGGGTGCTGATGGCGGCGAACACCACCGCCGTCACCTCGCCGTCGTTGCCAAGGATCGGGTAGCCGAAATTGATGCCGGGTGCGCCGGTGATGCGCCCGACCTGATAGCTGCCGGCGGCAAAACGCTTCGTTTCGAGGGCGCGGCGGAAATAGGTTCGATCGCCGAGGTTCATGTCGCTGGCAAACGGCAGGGCCGAGCACAAAACCTGCCCGTCGCGGCCGATGACGCCGAGATTGACGTAACCGCGGCCGGCATCGAGCAACCGCCGCAGCGTCACATTGCATCGCGAGGGCGGATCGATCAGGTCGGGCAGCTGCGCCAGCACCGCCAGCAAGGTGCGGGCGTCCGCCACGTGTTGCCTGTGCTGCTGCGCCGCAATCTCGGTCAGCGCCCGTGCGTGGGCACTCGTGTCCTCGCGCGCCGCGTCTTGCAGCACCCGCACCGACCACACCAGCAGCAGCACGATCGGCAGCGCGACCAGCAGCACGGTCGTCGCCGCGATCGACCGCAGGCTGAGCGTCAGTCGCCACGGTCGACTGCGTTCTTCGCCCCTGGCGCTGTCCGTTGCCTCGGGCATGGCAGAACCTCCTTGCTCAGCCACACGGCATCCCGGGTTTTCGCGGGGGCCTGGCGGCTGGTCCGCTTGACCGGATGCCGATTCGCGTTACGGCGTGTTTTCTGGCCAAGGTCAAGCACATGGTGTCCGCCTGTTCGGGCGACCTGAGTCGGTCAATCCTTGCTCTGGAGCGCCCGCAGGAAACCGACCCAATGCAATGTGATTACTCCAACCGCCTGTATCGGTCAAGGCGACCGCGAACTTGAAACGGCCGTATGCACGGCGAAAACAGTGGGTGCGAGCGCTGCCCGGAGCGGCATGCCTCAGCGAATCTACCCCGGCGAGGCCGGCATCCCGTCGCCGCGCTGCATCCCGCTGAACGGCACCCGATCCGGCGCCACGGCCCCGCCGGAGATGATGAAGGCCATGGCCTCGTCCATGCTCCAGTCGGTGCTGATCAGGCGGTCCACCGGCACGATCTCCAGGTAGCCGGAGGTCGGGTTCGGCGTGGTCGGCACATACACGGCAGCGAGCTCCTGGCCCGTGGCGTGGTCGCGCAGCGTGCGCGTGACCAGCCCCACGGCGCGCATGTGCACGGACGGGAACTCGATCAGCACCACCCGCCGCACGCCGCTCGGCGGCTCACTCAACGCCGAGAGCATTTTCTTGGTGCCGCCGTAGATCGTCTGCACGAGTGGCAGGCGCTGGATCAGCCGCTCGCCGGCATGGACCAGCCGCTGGCCGAGCACACGCGAGGCGAACCAGCCCAGCAGACAGAAGGCCGCCAGGCTCAGCAACACGGCCAGCGCCGACTGAAGGCGCTCATCGCGCAGGATGACGGCAGCCAGCGGTGCCCGCTCTTGCAGGTTGCTGGCCAATGCCAGCAACCAAGGCAGGCCCAAGGCCGACAGCTGGCGGAACATGAAGCTCAGCACCCACCAGGTAACCCACAGCGGAATGGCGGTGAGAACGCCGGCAACGAAATAACGGCGCAGGGACGAGAAGAACGTGAGATTCGACATCCATGGCTCCGGCATTGTGGGCTCGAACGGACAGTATCGTCGTGGTATTGCCGTCCCGAGGCCGGCCGCACTGGCCCTTTTGCGCACGCATGGCGGCCTCGTTCGGCGATGGGCGCACCAGCCCGGCCGCCGTTGCCGGACCGCCGCGCACCCCGTACTTGCGGCTTCATGTGCCGTCAAGGTGCAGGCTTGCCCCGCTGCTAGAATGGCCGCCCCTCCAGGGTCTCAACGGAAATCTGGCAAGTCATGGCCGACGTCAAGCGCGTGGTGCTCGCCTACTCGGGCGGGCTGGATACATCCATCATCCTGAAGTGGCTGCAGGAGACCTACGGCTGCGAGGTCGTCACCTTCACCGCCGACATCGGTCAGGGCTCGGACGAACTTGAGCCCGCCCGCCGAAAAGCGGAAACGATGGGCGCCAGCGCCATGTACGTGGACGACCTGACCGAGGAGTTCGCGCGCGACTTCGTGTTCCCCATGTTCCGCGCCAATGCGCTGTATGAGGGCGAGTACCTGCTCGGCACGTCCATCGCCCGGCCGCTGATCGCCAAGCGGCTGATCGAGATCGCCCGCGAGACCGGCGCGGACGCCATCGCCCACGGCGCCACCGGCAAGGGCAACGACCAGGTGCGCTTCGAGCTCGGCGCCTACGCGCTGATGCCGGACGTGCGCGTCATCGCGCCGTGGCGCGAGTGGGACCTGACCTCCCGCGAGAAGCTGCTGGCCTACGCCGAACAGCACCGGATTCCGGTCGAGTTCAAGCGCGCCGGCCAGACCTCGCCCTATTCCATGGACGCCAACCTGCTGCATATCTCGTATGAAGGCGGCGTGCTGGAGGACCCCTGGCAGGAGCCCGAAGAGACCATGTGGCGCTGGACGGCGAGCCCCGAGAAGGCGCCGGACGCGCCGCAGTACGTGGAACTCGACTACCGCAGCGGCGACATCGTGGCGGTGGACGGCGAGACCCTCACGCCGGCCGGCGTGATGCGGCGGCTGAACGAAATCGGCGGCCGGCATGGCGTCGGGCGCGTCGACATCGTCGAGAACCGTTACGTCGGCATGAAATCGCGCGGCTGCTACGAGACCCCGGCCGGCACCATCATGCAGCGCGCCCACCGCGCCATCGAGTCGCTGACGCTGGACCGCGAGGCGGCGCACCTGAAGGACGACCTCATGCCGCGCTACGCCAGCCTGGTCTACAACGGCTACTGGTGGAGCCCGGAGCGCGAACTGCTGCAAGGGCTTATCGACGCCAGCCAGCGGCGCGTCAACGGCACCGTGCGCGTCAAGCTCTACAAGGGCAACGTGCTGGTCGCCGGGCGCAGAAGCCCGGACTCGCTGTTCGACCCGGCCATCGCCACCTTCGAGGACGACGCCGGCGCCTACAACCAGGCCGATGCCACCGGCTTCATCCGCCTGAACGCGCTGCGCCTGCGCAGTGCCGCCCGCCTGCGCGGCGGGGGCTGACGCGGATTTGGCCGCCGTATTGTCCCCCGCCCGGGCCGACGGCTCGGTCGGGCTGGTCGAGTCGCGCAGCTTTCGCCACGAGGAGCCGCTGGCACTCGACTGCGGGCGTGAGCTGCCGGGCTTCGAACTCAAATACGAAACCTACGGCACGCTGAACGCCGCCCGCAGCAACGCCATCCTGGTCTGCCACGCCCTGTCCGGCGACCACCACGCCGCCGGCTGGCACAGCGCGCAGGACAAGCGCCCCGGCTGGTGGGACAACTGCATCGGCCCCGGCAAGCCGATCGATACCGACAAGTTCTTCGTAGTCGCCTGCAACAACCTCGGCGGCTGCGCCGGCTCCACCGGACCCACCACCATCAACCCGTCGACCGGGCGCCTGTGGGGGCCGGACTTTCCCATCGTCACGGTGCGCGACTGGGTGCGCAGCCAGGCGCTGCTGGCCGACCATCTGGGCATCGAGCGCTTCGCCGCCGTGGCCGGCGGCAGCCTCGGCGGCATGCAGGCGCTGCAGTGGACCATCGAGTTCCCCGGCCGGGTGCGCAGCGCGCTGGTCATCGCCGCCGCGCCGCGCCTGTCGGCGCAGAACATCGCCTTCAACGAGGTGGCGCGCAAGGCCATCATGTCCGACCCGGACTTCCACGAAGGCCGCTACGCCGAACAGGGCGCCCTGCCGCGCCGCGGCCTGATGCTGGCGCGCATGCTCGGCCACATCACCTATCTGTCCGATGGCCTGATGCGGCAGAAGTTCGGCCGCGAGCTGCGCGAGGGCAAGATCAACTTCGGCTTCGACGTCGAGTTCCAGATCGAGTCCTACCTGCGCCACCAGGGCGAGACCTTCGTCGACCGCTTCGACGCCAATACCTACCTGCTGATGACCAAGGCGCTCGACTACTTCGACCCGGCGGCCGAGCACGACGGCGACCTCGGCCGCGCGCTGGCGCGGGCCCAGGCACGCTTTCTGGTGGTGGCGTTCTCCAGCGACTGGCGCTTCGCGCCCGAACGCTCGCGCGAGATCGTCAAGGCGCTCCACACCGGCGGCAGCGCGGTCAGCTATTCGGTTGTCGAGTCGCCGGACGGGCACGACGCCTTCCTGTTGCCGAACGAGCACTACTTCGCCGTGCTGCGGGCCTTCCTGAACCGGGTCCACGCCGAACTTGAGGCGCCCGCATGAGCAGCACCTTCGCCGACCGCCGCCGCGACGCCAGCGGCGAGCCGCACATCGGTCGCCGCGCCGCCGACCGCCAGCACGCCGCCAACCATCTGCGCGGCGATCACGCGCTGATCGCGCAGTGGATCCGCCCCGGCAGCCGGGTGCTGGATCTGGGCTGCGGTGACGGCGCGCTGCTCGATCATCTGCGCCGCGAGCGGGCGGTCACCGGCTACGGCGTCGAAATCGAAAGCGACCGCGTGGTGCGCTGCATCGAGCGCGGCGTCAGCGTCATCCAGGGCGACCTCGACGCGGGCCTGGCCGATTTCGACAACGGCTCGTTCGATTACGTGATCATGAGCCTCACGCTGCAAGCGGTGTACTTCCCGGCGCGCGTGCTGGACGAGATGCTGCGCGTCGGGCGCGAGGCGATCGTGGCGTTCCCCAACTTCGGGCACCTGAGCTGCCGCGTGCAGCTCGGCTTCGGCGGGCGTATGCCGGTGTCCGCCGCGCTGCCGGAAACCTGGTACGAGACCGACAACATCCATTTGTGCACCATTCGCGACTTCGAGGCCCTGTGTCGGCAGCGCGGCATCCGCGTCCTGCAGCGCACCGTCGTGAACCACCAGCATCGCCGCACCCTGGGCGCCCGCCTGCTGCCCAACCTGCTGGGCGAGGTTGCGTTGTATCGTTTCGAGCGTTGTTCCCCGGCCCACCCCACGGAGTAGTCCGATGAAGCGCAACCTGCGTCATGTTGTCCTCGCCATGCTGCTGGCGCCGTTGCCGCTGTGGGCCGCAAGCCCGGCACCCGAGGGTGCGGCGGTCTACTTCATCTCGCCCACGGACGGCCAGACCGTGAGCGGCCCCGTCACCGTGCGCTTTGGCCTCAAGGGCATGGGCGTGGCCCCGGCCGGCACGCAAAAGGACGCCACCGGCCACCACCACCTGCTGATCGACACCGATCCGCCCGCGCTCGACCAGCCTGTACCGACCGACGACCAGCACCGGCATTTCGGCGCCGGCCAGACCGAGACTGTCATCACCCTGCCGCCGGGCAAGCACACCCTGCAACTGCTGCTCGGTGACTTCGCCCACGTCCCGCACGCGCCGCCGGTGATGTCGGACAAGATCACCATCACCGTCGAATAAGACCGCCGTTCACAGCGCCGCTGCCCGTGTGGTGGCGGCGTTTTTTTTGCGCCACAAGTCGCCACCCATGCCGCCGCCTGAACCGAGTCTGCTGCAAGTCATCGTGCTCGCCATCGTGCAGGGCATCACCGAATTCCTGCCGATCTCGAGCTCCGCGCACTTGATTCTGGTGCCCGAACTGCTCGGCTGGCCGGACCAGGGCCTGGCCTTCGATGGCGCCATGCATGCCGGCACGCTGGCCGCCGTGCTGTGGTACTTCCGCCGTGGCTTGTGGCCGATGACGCGCGATTTCGGCCTCAGCCTGCGCGGCCGCGGCCTGACGCCGGACGGCCGGCTGGCCTGGGCGGTGTTGCTGGGCACCGTGCCCACCGCGCTGGCGGGTCTTGCGCTCCACGACGCGGTGCAGGGGCCGCTGCGCAGCCCGCAGGTGATTGCCGTCACCACAATCGTCTTCGGCCTGCTGCTGTTGCTGGCCGACCGCACGGCGCGCCAGCAGCGCGACGAACATGGTTTCCGCTGGCGTGACGTGGCGATCATCGCCCTGGCGCAAGTGGTGGCGCTGGTGCCCGGCACCTCGCGTTCCGGCATCACGATGACGGCCGGCCTGATGGTTGGCCTGACGCGGGCCGGCGCGGCGCGATTTTCCTTTCTGCTGTCGATCCCGATCACCGCCCTGGCCGGCGGCTACGAAGTGCTCAAGCTGATCCAGGCCGGCGCGCCACAGCGCCTGGACATGGCGCTGATCGCCGCCGCCGTGGCGGCCGTCAGCAGCTATCTGGCCATCGTCGGGCTGATGCGCCTGCTGCAGAACCGGGGCATGACCCCGTTCGTCGTCTACCGCCTGCTGCTGGGCGGGTTTCTGATCGCGTTGTTTTACTAGGATTTGCGTCCCGCACGTTGCGTTGTCGGCACCTGTGGCGCTGTACGGAGGGCGCCGGACGCGCCGGGATGACCATCGCGTGGCGCAACAAGAACACATTGCGCCGCAGCATGCTCACGCGCGCAAAGGGCGAGTAACGGGCGGCATTGAGGGCAATGCACTGCATGGGCACGGCCTGACGGCCTTTGCCCATCCTACGGCGCCGTCAGGTTTCTTTTACGCGCACAAAAATTTGGGCGGTTGGCGAGCCATCGGGAGCCTGCTGCACTCGAACCTCCAGATAGGGTTGGCTTTTAACCAGTTCACCAAGTTTCTTCTTCCCATAGTTGCGTGGATCAAATTCTGGGTTGGCCTTATTTACCAAGCTGCCCACTACGCCCAGAAATGCCCAGCCGTCGTCTCCAGCGGCGGCGGTTACCGCGCTCATTAGAATGGGTTTGAGAGCGGCCTGTCCGGTCGGTAAAGGTGTCGCGGGCTCGGAAGGTGCTTTCAGGATCTCAGTAAAAATGAATCGATTGCAAGCTGCGACGAATGGTTTCGGCGTCTTCTTTTCTCCAAATCCGTACACCGAGTGCCCCGATTCCCGTAGCCGGGTGGCCAGACGGGTGAAGTCGCTGTCGGAGGAAACCAGGCAGAAACCGTCTACCCGTCCTCCGTGAAGCAGGTCCATCGCGTCTATAATCAAAGCGGAGTCGGTCGCGTTTTTACCGGTGGTAAGCCGGAATTGTTGGATCGGTTGAATCGCAAGCGTATGTAGGTGCTCTTTCCATCCGTTGAGGTTCTGGGTCGTCCAGTCGCCATAGGCACGGCGCACAGTGGCGGTACCATACCGACCAATCTCTGCCATCAATTCGGCCGCGACCGAAGGTTGGGCGTTGTCGGCGTCGATGAGAACGGCTAAGCGGTCGGAATTGAAGTCTGCCATGGCGGTATTTTAAGAGGCCTGACGTGGAGTCGGTGTAGGTTGGGCTGACGCAGGAAGCCCAACATGTTCCCGCGCAGCGACTGATCCTTGGCGAGAGCGCCGCAGTGCGCGTTGGTTGACAAGACCGTTGCTGAAAAGACCTGCGATCTGCCGCGAAAATCGTATTTGGCGGGGTGGGGGTTGGGATGTTGGGCTTCCTGCGTCGGCCGAACCTGCCTGAGCTTCTTCACGTCCGCCCAACTGGATCATCGGCCGGACTCTAAACGCCAGTGCTACTCAAAACCAGATGAACTTCGAAGGAATTTTTCGAACTTGGCAGCCCAAGCGTCTGGATCATTCCGCTCCTCCCATTTGGACCTAAACTCGAATACAAACTGCCACAATCGCTTCTGAAAAGCTTCGCAGGCAACTACGACATCAGTTGCACCGTTCGGATAATCCGGGAAAGTCCACATATACATGATGTGAGCCGGTGGTCCAGACATGCTTGTCAACTCCCACTCCAGCCGGATTGACTGCTCTAAAAAATCAAGATTAGTTTCTGACTTGGCGCTGAATAGAGTACAGCTACTGAGGGCATACCATGTGGATGCGCCATCATTACGGCCTTTACGCTCAACGAACTGCTTGACATGAATAGTCGGATACCCCTCCTTCTCCACCTCATTACGAAGACCCACGAAGTATCTGCATACCTCGTCGGATAAGATTTCTTTCCGCAGGGGTTCATAGACTTTCTCAGGTTCCCCAGCGACGAACTGTTTCTGCATGTGAAACGTGACGCTGCGTGCGCTTGTCAGGTAAGCGGACAGATAGTAAAGAAACATCCGCGGGTACCGGGTGTGCGCCCGAAGCTGCCCGCAGAAGAACTCAGCCTCATCCGTCTTCAGTTTAAGCGCGGACCACATCGCGATCCCCTGGCAGTGAATAACGGGCTAACGTTTAAGTTAAGGGGCGCGCCGCTTGCGGCGCGTCCCAGCGACCGAAGGGAGCGAACTTGAACGCAATGTTAGGCGTCATTGCTACGCTCACCACTTGCAAACTGCTTAGCGACCCAAGCACCCAAAAACCGCAAGGCCAGCAGGTAGGCTATGGCAGAAATGAGAAACAGCCACTGGCCACCCAGAGCCGACTTTATGGGCACATAGAAGAGCCCAAGCCCCGCGACGCCGAGAATGTAAACAATGTATTGAGGGCTGGGTTTCATGACACCTAACGTGAAGTAGGCACCTGCGCAGGTGCCTATCGAAATGCCAAGGGCGTGTATAGCACATCCTCCTGCATTGTAACTCGTTGTTCCATCACAAGCGGGCCTCAAAAAACGGGGCCAGGTACAGCCGGCAAACACACCTTCGGCGCAACCGCCCAAACTGCTCGATCAGGCGCCCGAGCGGATTCATTGCAAGCATTACAGCATCCGCACCCAGCTCCGGACGCCGCCCCCCGCTCAGCCGAAATGGCAAAGGTAGTGCGTCGGCTCGATGGCCTCGATGTCGAAGTGACTGTCGCCGGGCACGTCGAAGGACTGCCCCGCGCCGTAGTCCAGCCATGCCTCGCTGCCGGCCTGGCGCACGCGGCAGCGGCCGGCGACGATTTCCATGCGCTCCGGCGCGCCGGTGTTGAAGGTGAGCGTGGACGGCAGGATCACGCCCAGCGTCTTGCGCGTGCCGTCGGCCAGCAGCACGGTGTGGCTGACGCACTTGCCGTCGAAGTAGACGTTGGCCTGCTTGATGACGCTGACGGCGTCGAGATGGTCTGACATTAAAGGCTCCTTTCAGGATTTTTGGAAAACGCGGCCGGGGTCAGGGCGGTGTGGGAGGCCCGCCTCGGGCCGAATCCGGTGCGTCCGGAGGATTCGCGGCGAGGGCGCCGCTCCCACAGTGTTATCAGGCTCCGGCCGGGATTTGGTGTGGGAGGCCCGCCCTCGGGCCGAATTGCTCCAGGGGGCAATTCGCGGCGGGGGCGCCGCTCCCACGGTGTTATCAGGCTCCGGCCGGCGATTTGGTGTGGGAGGCCCGCCCTCGGGCCGAATGTGGCTCATCCAGCAGATTCGCGGCGGGGGCGCCGCTCCCACGGTGCCGTGGGGAGTGGTCACAGCCGTTCGGCCCGGGGGCGGGCCTCCCACACACACCCACACGGCCTCAGCGCAGGGCCTTGAAGCGCAGGCGATGCGGGCGGGCGGCCTCCTCGCCCAGGCGCTGGCGCTTGTCGGCCTCGTATTCCTGGTAGTTGCCGGCGAAGAAGGTCCACTGCGAGTCGCCTTCCGCGGCCAGGATGTGGGTGGCGATGCGGTCGAGAAACCAGCGGTCGTGGCTGATGACCAGCGCCGAGCCGGCGAATTCCAGCAGCGCCTCTTCCAGCGCGCGCAGGGTCTCGACGTCAAGGTCGTTCGACGGCTCGTCCAGCAACAACACGTTGCCGCCCTTGAGCAGCGTCTTGGCCAGATGCAGGCGGCCGCGCTCGCCGCCGGACAGGCTGCCGACGCGCTTTTGCTGGTCCGCGCCCTTGAAGTTGAAGCGCCCCAGATACGCCCGCGACGGCATCTCGAACTTGCCGACGGTGATGATGTCGGCGCCGCCGGAGATGTCCTCCCAGGCGGTCTTGTCGTTGGCCAGCTCGTCGCGGCTCTGGTCGACCAGGGCGATGTGGGCGGTCTGGCCGATGGTGATGGCGCCGCCGTCGGGCTGCTCGCGGCCGGTGATCATGCGAAACAGCGTCGACTTGCCGGCGCCGTTCGGGCCGATGATGCCGACGATGGCGCCCGGCGGAATGGTGAAGCTCAGGTCGTCGATCAGCAGCCGGTCGCCGTAGCGCTTTTGCACGTGATTGAAGGCAATCACCTCGTTGCCCAGGCGCTCGGCCACCGGGATGAAGATTTCCTTGGTCTCGTTGCGCTTCTGGTAGTCGTGGCTGGCCAGTTCCTCGAAGCGGTTAAGGCGCGCCTTGCTCTTGGCCTGGCGGCCCTTGGGGTTCTGGCGCACCCATTCGAGTTCCTGGGAAATCGCCTTCTGGCGCGCTGATTCCGAGGATTCCTCCTGCTTCAGGCGCTGCTCCTTCTGCTCCAGCCAGGTGCTGTAGTTGCCCTTGAAGGGAATGCCGCGGCCGCGATCGAGTTCCAGAATCCACTCGGCGACGTTGTCCAGAAAATACCGGTCGTGCGTCACCGCCACCACGGTGCCGGCAAAGCGGTGCAGGAACTGCTCCAGCCACTCCACCGATTCGGCGTCCAGGTGATTGGTCGGCTCGTCCAGCAGCAGCATGTCGGGCTTGGACAGTAGCAGTCGGCACAGCGCCACGCGGCGCTTCTCGCCGCCGGACAGGTGCTCGATGCGCGCGTCCCAGGCCGGCAGGCGCAGCGCATCGGCGGCGACCTCGAGCTGCACGCCGGCGCTGTCGCCGTCGGCGGCGGCGATTTCGGCCTCCAGCCGCCCCTGTTCCTCGGCCAGCTTGTCGAAGTCGGCGTCCGGCTCGGCGTAGGCGGCGTAGACCTCTTCAAGCCGCTTTTGCGCCGCCAGCACGCCGCCGATGCCCTGCTCCACCGCCTCGCGCACGGTCTGTGTCGGGTCGAGCTGCGGCTCCTGCGGCAGGTAGCCGATGCGGATGCCGGGCATGGGCACGGCCTCGCCCTCGATCTCGGTATCGACGCCCGCCATGATGCGCAGCAGGGTCGACTTGCCGGAGCCGTTCAGGCCCAGCACGCCGATCTTGGCGCCGGGAAAGAACGACAGCGAAATGTCCTTGAGAATCTCCCGCTTGGGCGGCACGACCTTGCCCACGCGGTTCATGGTGAAAACGTATTGAGCCATTGACCTGAAGATGATCGAAAAAGAGGGATCGAAAAACGACCGGCAAGGATAGAGCAAAGCGCTCGGCACCGCCGGCGGCGAGCGGTTCGATCGCCGGCAATCTCCGGCGCGCCGCGTCGCCTTGTCAGGCCGGCCAGGCGATGGGTGTGGCCGCGCGCTCCCTACCGCCCCGGCCAGCCCGCCAGCAGGCCGTTCAGCGCGCTGCACAGCGCGCGCGGTGAGTCCAGCATGAGGTGGTGATGCGCGCCCGGGATGGCGAACATGGGCCACGCGCGCGCCCGCGCCACGCGCTGCACGTAGTCGCGCACCGGCTCGGTGAAGATGGCGCTGCGCTCGCCGTAGATCACGGCGAGCGGCGTTTCCAGGGCTTCGAGCTCCCGCCACGGCTCGTGCATCCGCAGGCGCTTGAACAGCGCGTCGTCGAACTTCCAGCTCCAGCCGCCCTGCATGGGCGCAACGGAGTGATGCGCCACGTAGCGCAGCAGGTACGGGTGCTGGCAGGGCTGCTGCGGCAGAGGGAAGAACCGGGCCACGGCCGTGTCGTAATCCGGGCAGATCGTTTTTGGCCGATACGGCGCCTTGGCCGGGTCGAACGGCGACGGCAGGTCCGGCGGGAACACCGCCGAGTCCAGCATCACGACGCCGCGCGCGCGGCCGGCATGGCGCACGCCGAAGGTCAGCGCCACGGCGCCGCCCAGGCTGTGGCCGACGACCACCGCGTCGGTGCCCATCCCGGCGTGGTCCATCACGGCGGCGACCTCGTCGGCGAAAAGCGCCGTCGAGTAGGCATCCCGATGGCCGCTGTCGCCCATGCCGGACAGGTGCGGCGCCACCACGTGGAAGCGATCCGCAAACCGCGGCGCGATGAAATCCCACCAGTTGGCGTGCGCCATGGCGCCGTGGATCAGCACCAGGCCGGAGTTCTCGGGCCGACCCCAGGCGCGGTACGCCAGTGGCACGCCGTCGTGCGCAAAGCGCGCGTCGGTGGCGGGCGTTTGCAGCGCCTCGGCCACCCAGTCCGGCAGGTCGCTCGCGTCGAAGTCTGGCGGGCTCGCGCTCATCGCGGCGCACCGATCAGCGGGTGGCCGGGCGCCGCGCCCGACTGCGTTTGCGATTGCCGTGATGAGTGCACGAGCGGCTTCCTGGGTAAGGCCCGAACGTCCAGGTTCAGCGGCGGGGGAGGGGGTGCGCCGAGTCCTTCGGCGCCTGCGGCCCGGGGAGCATGCCGCGGCGCGAAGCCGGGGCGCAAGCGCGCCACTCGCCCGGCGCCAGGGTCGATCGTGTCGCGCAATCAGGCATCCGCGCCGTGGCGCCGCAGCGCCCAGGCCACGTGCTCGCTGACCAGCGTGGAGGCCGTGTGCCGATGCCGCGTCAGGCAGGCCACGGCCTGCGCATCGCCCGCTGGCATGTTCCCGAGCGCGACGGCGATGTTGCGCTGCCAGCGCTCGTGGCCGATGCGGCGGATGGCGGAGCCGGCCAGACGGGCGTCGAACTCCTCTTGGGTCCAATCCATCAGCTCGGTCAGTCGCGGCGCGTCGAGACCTTGGCGCGGCGCGAAATCGTCCGCGTCGGTCGGCCGCGCGAACTTGTTCCACGGGCACACCAGCTGGCAGTCGTCGCAGCCGTAAATGCGGTTGCCCATGAGCGGGCGCAGCGGCTCGGGGATCGGCCCGGGGTGCTCGATGGTCAGATACGAGATGCAGCGCCGCGCGTCCAGCACATACGGCGCCACGATGGCGCCGGTGGGGCACACGTCGATGCAGGCGCGGCAGGTTCCGCAGTGCCCGCTGGCCGGCGCGTCCACCGGCAGCGGCAGGTCGGTGTACAGCTCGCCCAGAAAAAACCACGACCCGCCGGCGCGGTCGATCAGGCAGGTGTGCTTGCCGATCCAGCCGAGGCCCGCCTGCTGCGCCAGCGGCTTTTCCAGCACCGGCGCGCTGTCGCAGAACACCCGGTAACCGAACGGCCCGATGCGCTCGGCGATGCGATCCGCCAGGCGCTGCAAACGCTGGCGCACCCGCTTGTGGTAGTCGCGGCCCAGCGCATAGCGCGACACGTAGGCGAGCTCGGGCGACTCCAGCACCGGCCACGGCGCGGCGGCCTGCCGTGGCCAGTAATCCAGGCGCACCGAAATCACCCGCAGCGTGCCCGGCACCAGCTCGGCCGGCCGCGAGCGCTTGGTGCCGTGCCGCGCCATCCACGCCATCTCGCCGTGATAACCGCGCGCCAGCCAGTCCGCCAGGCGCTGCTCGGCCACGGCCAGATCCGGGGCACTGATGCCCAGACCGGTGAAGCCGAGCTCCGTGGCCAGCGCGCGGATGGCGGCGGCGAGGGCGGGCGGGTCGGCGGTCACGGCCAACGGCCTGCGATCGGGCCACAAGCCGGCGCGACAGGGCAGCGCCCGTTTCCGCCTTGCGTGATGAGTCGCGGTGCTCGCACGGCGGCGGCCGTTCAGATTTTCCGGGTCAGGAAACGGTCGCCGAATGGCCCGTCCGGTCCGAATCGTCGGTAGAAATTGACGCTGAACCCCATGGGCTCTTGCCGAATCCAGTCTCGGTGAACGACGCCCTCGTCCTGGATCACCGGATACCAGGTGTCGGACAGGCTCTTGTCCTTGTCGCAGCGGTCGGCGACGGTTTCCAGAAACGTCCAGATCATCCTCGCGTAGACGTCGTATTCGCGTTCCTGGTGGGTTTTCGCCAGCGGATTTCGGTATATCGCGTCGGGCTGGCGCAGGTACGGCCTGTCGATGGCGAGCTTCAGCAGGTCGAGATAGATACTGTCGAGTTCGGTGTAGTGCAGGTTGGCCACCGACTGGCGGACACTGCGGGCCGCGTGCAGCAGGGCCAACACGGCCGCCATCGCGCTGACCACGCCGGCCGTGGTCTGCGGATGGGAGCGCACCAGCTGCCAGAACGACACCGTCGCTCCCTGAAGCCAGGCAATGAGGTGGGACAGGGGCTCCATCAGTGCGGCATCGGTCCGGTCAGCTGCACGGGGTCGCTCATACCTTCGATCATCCGCCCGATGCGCGGGTCCGTCGGCGACTGGTCATAAACGGCGACATACACCGCGCGCAGCCAGCGTTCCAGCGCGGCGCGGCGGATCACCGCGTCGCCCGTGGGCGGCAGGATCATCAAATCCATCACCGGGGGCGCGTGGCCGGTTTCAAGCGGCAGCAGGTAATCCAGCCCCGCGACCCGCCGGCAGCCCAGGCGTTGATAGAAAGCCTGCCGTCGCACCCGCAGTTCACGGTCCGGCGACGCCTCGCGGTCCGAGTCCACCTCGAGCAGCACCGACACATCGCGCCGGCCGGCCCGTGCCAGGTCCACGCTTTGGCGGAACAGCGCAGCCCCGATGCCGCCGCCACGGAACTGTCCGTCCACCGCCATGTATTCCAGCAGGCAGAAATCGTCGTGCGGTGGCACGAAGGTGATGCTGTAGCCGATCAGTCGGCCCGCGCGCCGCAGCAGCAGCACCCGATAGTCGGGACGAGTGGCGAGTGCCTGCAGGGCGGCCTTGGACTTTCGCTCCGCCGTGGGCATGGACGACCGGTACAGGTCGAACAGGGCCTCGAATGCCGCCGCGTCCGTCGGAGCCAGGGTTTCGTACACATCGTCCCCGGACGGATTGGAGGTCGTCATCACAGCAGCGCCTCGATCGACTCCCACTGCTTGTCCTTGACCATGACGAACCGGCAGCGCCCGCCGGACAGCTCCGCCCACAGGCCGCCGATCAGGCGGTCATCCGCTGCATCGGTCCAGCGGTCCGCGCCCTTGTATTCCACCGCCAGCACCGGCCCCGGCTGGTCGGCGCTGCCGGGCAACTGGCACAGAAAATCCGGGTAGAAGCGCCCGTCGGCCTTTTGCAGGAAGAACGAGCTGCCCTCGCGCCGCACCAGGTTGCGCACCCAGAAATCGATGCGGCCGCGCTGGGCCTGGATGTCCAGCCAGCAGGCGCATTCGAATTCTTCCCGCGTGTCGAAGTCGCCGATGCGCCCGTAAAAGTGCCGGCGGAAGTCGAAGTGACCGTAATCCGACGTCCGGCCGTCGTAATCCCGGCTGGGCGCGTAGGCCAGGGGCGGGAACTCGAACGCGTACTCATCGGTCACCGCCACGCGCGATGCCGCGTCGTCGCCAAACAGCGTCTGCTGATACGCCCGCTGGACCGCCTGCCGGCGCAGTTCGCGGATGCGCGCCTCGATCAGATTGCGGATCAGGAACTTCTGCAGATTGGCCCGCGCCAGGGTGAAGCCTTCCCGCCGCAGCAGCGCGGTCAGCCAGGCCGCCACGAAGGCCTGCTTGCTGGCATGGGTGAGCGACGGCTCCGGCAGGTTGCGGCACAGCCAGGTGGCGAGGCGGACCGCGTCCCAGTTTTCCGGTTGATAGACCAGCCCCAGGTCGCGTTGCAGCTCGGGCAGGAAGCGCGAGACGAGCCGGCCGCTGCCGTCATCGATGTCGATCTCGCCGCCTTCGGACACCTTGATGCCGGCGCCCAGAACGGCGAGATCATCGCCGGTCGGTGCGGCGTCGTAGGTCGACAGATCCCACGGGTAGTCCAGCACCTCGGGGTCGTCGAACAGTTGCAACTGTTCCGAACCGCCGGGGCCCTGCACGCGCAAGGCAAGCTGCGGCACGCGAAAGCGCTCGCCGCGTTCGGCCGGCGTCTGAAAGAACTCGATGGCCGTGGTGCGGCTGACTTCGGCCGCCGCCCCGATCGCGGCGGCCGCGGTTTCGCTGGTCACCGCGGCCTTGAGCGCTTCGCCTTCGTCCTCCGTCAGCGGCCCGTTGATGGTCAGCGTGTTGAGCTTGCCGTCCCAGCTCACCTTGTCGCGCACCGGCCTGGGCACGCTCCTGAGGTCGGGCTTCTCCGTCAACGTGATCGCCACCGGCTGAAAGCTGACGCGCCCGGCATGGCCTGCCAGGTCCAGCCGCGCCTGCTCCGTTCGGGCCGCGGTGACGAACTCGGCCACCTCGCGCCGCTCGAAGCCGGCGCCTTCCACCAGCCGGTCGCGCAGCGCGCCGGCCGTCTCGGCAAAGTTGCGCGACACCACGAAGGCATAGGACTGGTTGAGCGCCTGGGCCTGCCGGTGGCTGGCGCCCGGCTGGCGCAGCACGCGCCCCAGCAACTGTTCCACCGCCGTGGCCGACGACAGCGAGGCCATGCTCACCAGGATGTAGGCGAACGGGCAGTCCCAGCCCTCGGCCAGCGCCTTCTGGGTGATGACGAACTTCACCGGGCAGGCCGGGTCGGCGATGCCGAGCCGGTAGTCGGCGTCGATCTGCTCCAGGCCCCTCTCCTCGCCGGTGGCGACCACGATCTCGCTGGCCGGGATGCCGTGATTGCGGATCAGTTCATCCCGCACCCGCGCGAAATCCAGCGTTTCCACCCCGGCGCGGCGCGGTTCGGACTGGATCAGCACCACCGGCCGCAGGTAATCCGCGCCGGCACGGCGGTCGCCCTCGGCCAGCCTGTGCAGCGCCTCGCGCCGGCCGATGGCGTCGGCCAGGCACTGCTGCCAGTTGGGTTCGGTTTCCAGCACCACCGGCAGCTTGATCATTTCCTCCGCCTTCAGCTCGGCGGCGGACACGCTGTGCAGCACGTTGCTCGGCGTGCGTTCCAGGTCCGGCGTTGCGGTCAGCTCCAGCACGCCGCTCGGCCGAAAGCGTGCCAGCATGTCGAAAGCGAGTTCGGTGCGGCTGTTGTGCGCCTCGTCCACCACCACGAACGGCCGGCGCAGGCGCAGCACATTGGCCAGCGAGCAGGGCGTCATGCGCTCGGCGCCTTCGCCCTCGCTGAGCAGGCCGTCGCGCTGCGTGGGCGACAGGTTGTCGAAGTGGTGCATCAGCGCGCCGCTGCTCTGGTACACCTTGCGCGATTCCTCGTCCTGTACCTGAAACGCCTGCCGCGTGGCGACGATGACGGTGGTCGAGGTGTCCAGCGTGGCGCGCGTCACGCTCTTGGCTTCGTCGAGATCCAGCACCGTCACCGGCCCCGCCTCGCGCAGCGCCGCGTGGTAGGGGTGCCGGCGGTCGCGCAGCGCGCGCAAGGTCTGTTCACGGATGGGTTTGCTCGGCACCAGCCACAGGATCACGCTGTGCTCGCAGCGCAGCAGGTGGGTGTTGGCCAAGGCCACGCTTTTGGCCGCCAGCCAGGTTTTGCCGCCGCCGGTGGGCACGCGCAGGCAGAAATACGGCATGTCGGGCGGAAGGCCGGCCAGCGGGCGGTACGCATTGCCGCGTCCCCACAGGCGCTCGGTGGTGGCGGTGAAGGCCAGCGACGGCGACGGCAGCTCGTGGCAGGCGGCGAAATAGGCCGCGATGCTGTCGAGCACCTGCTGCTGGTAGGTCTTGGGAGAAAACACGTGCATCAAGCCGTCTGCCAGTTCTCGATGGTCAGCCCCGGCACGCGGGAAAACTCGGACACATTCCGGGTCACCAGACGCAGCTTGGCCGCACGCGCAATCGCCGCGATCTGCAGGTCATAAGGGCCGATGGGGCGCCCCTGCCGGGCGAGAAGCGCCCTGATTTCCCCGCAGTGTTCGGCCGCCAGATCATCGAACGGCAGGCTGGGAATGCCGGCTGCCAAGGCGCGGATGGCCTGCTGATTTTCCGCCACGCGTTGACTGTTGCACGCGCCAAACCACAATTCGGACCAGACCGGGGCGCACAGGTACAACGATTCCACGCCCGCTTGGCGGACCTTCTCGACCACCTCCACGCGGCTTTTCATCAGCGCGATCCAGGCGTTGGTGTCGAGAACATACCCGCTCATGCGAGCCCGTCGCGTGGCAGGTCATCGCCCAGCCCGGCGTTGTCGATGTCATCGGGAAAATCCTCCCCAAGGCTGCCGGCCACCCGCTGCAGGAAGGCCTCGGTGCCGGCGGCCGCGGCAGGCCCGGGCCGCCTGGCATGCCGCTGCTCGAGCCAGGCAATGAAATCGAGCGCTTCCCGCTGCAGGTCCGGCGGCAGGGCTTTGGCATGTGCGTAGATGGTGTCAGGCAGATTCATGGCAACACTCCGTGGGTTGCTGTCAGGATCCTGCACGCCGCAGGCGGATGTTGGCGGTTCAGGATAGACGGGCCGCAACTCGCCGTCCCGTATCACTGCCGATACCGTGCCGGTTGGCGCGGCAACTTCACGCGCCCGCCGCACCGCGCGCAACAAGGCGGGCCACGACCCGCGCACGTCCGCGCATCGTGCCGCTTCAATGGGTCGCGGTTGGTCCAGCGTCACACCTCCAGCGCGTACGGCGTCTGCTTGAAGGCAAGCCCCAAGCGCGCGGCGCGGCCGCCCATGCGGTTGGCCCCGTGCCCGTGGCGGGTCCTGGGCGCGAATGTCGTCACGGCCCGTCGCCATAAGGGCCTTGCGGCTCCTGCACCTGCGCCTTGCCGGTTTCAGGCCGGGGGCGGATGTATTCGATAACGCCGTCGCGGCTGACGACGACGGCCGTACCGGTTTGCATCGCCAATTCGCGGGCGCGTTGCGCGGCGCGTTGCAGGGCCGGCCAGGATCCCCGCAAATCCGGGTTGACGGCGTCTTCTATCGGCTTTGGATCTTTCATGCCTTTTCACTCCAATCCAGCAACCGTGGCTGCTCGGCCGAGTTGTCATACAGCGCCCAGTCATCGCCGGCAGGCGCGTAGTGCAGCGTAAAGTTTTCCAGACCGGCGGCGAAGCGTCGTCGAATGACCGCTTCGGGAATGTCGTGCCCGCCCTGTTTGACGCGCTGCGCCACCCGTGCCACGGCTTCATCGGCGCTGTTCAATTGCAGAAAGATCAACTCCACCCGGTAACCCGCCGTCCGCCAGGCGCGGATGTGGCGCAGATACGCCCGGCCGGACAGCGTGGTTTCAAAGGCAAAGCTCTGCCGCGCGGCGAAGTGGCGCGCGAGTTCCCGCAGCATGACCCGCCCGGCGGGCGCGGCAGCGGTTTCCGGCGCAAAGGGCGCGAGCCCGGCGGCGATCAGGTCGGCATTCACGAACATGGGGCATCCCGCCTCGTTGGGCAGGAACTCGCGTGCGAACGTCGTCTTGCCGGCACCGTTCGGCCCGCCAATGATGATGACCTTCAAGGGGTCGCCCACCGCTAAACCTCCAGCGCATAGGGCGTCTGTTTGAAGGTGATGTTCTCGCGCGCGGCGCGGCCGCCCATGCGGTTGGCGGCGGCGTAGATCACCTTGGGGCCGGCAAACGGGGGCAGCGCGTCGAACACCGGGCCGGTGAGCACGTTGCCGCCGGCCACGGACTTGTCCTTGAGTATGCCGTTGTAGAGCAGGTAGATGGCCCGGCCCTCGAAGATGCCCAGCAGCGGCGACAGGCCCGATCCGTCATTCCCGCGCAGGCGGGAATCCAGTCCTTCAGGCTGGATTCCGGGTTCGACTGCGTCGCCCCGGAATGACGGCGGTGCATAGCCGCTGCCGGTTTCGGCGAACCAGACGAACTCGGCCAGTTGCGCGAAGCTCACGTCGGCGCGGATCTGGCCGTCGGCATCGAACAGCGGCTCGGCGGACAGGCGGCAGAACTGGAAGCCGCCGCCCAGACCCTCGACGGCGTTGCCCTTGGCGTTGGTGTAGCCCTGCGCCACGCGCCGGACGCGCTCGGCGGTGACCGTCTGCGCGATGGTTTCGTCCATCTCGACCAGGATGAAACGGCGCTGGCCGCCGTCATCGGCGTTCTGCTTGAGGACGGCGTGGCCGGTGGTGCCGGAGCCGGCGAAGCTGTCGAGGACGAGGGAGTCGGTGTCCGTGGCGATTTGCAGGATGCGCTGGATTAGCCGGTTGGGCTTGGGGGTAATGAAAACGTCGTCGGAGGTGTCGAACTCGACCAGTTCGAGCAGCTCTTTCTTTGCTTCTTGCGTATGGCCGACTTCGCCGTAGGGCCATAGGGTCTGGGGGACCCGGCCGTCTTTCACTTCATGCAGGAACCGCTTTATCTGTGGGATGGCGTTGCCGTCCTTGCCCCACCAGATGCGGTTGTCCTTATCCAAGGCGTCAAATTTCTCCTTGGAAACGCGCCAATACATTCCCTTTGGCGGAGCTTCGATGACTCTGCCGGAGGGGCACGTAAGCGGGTAAGTGCCAGCCGAGTAAAAGTTCCGCGCCGACAGATCGCTCGTTTTCCAGATGCCACGCGGATCGTTGTCAGGGTTTCTGTAGGCGGCATTCTGCTCATCGGTGCGCGGGAGCAAATTGGGTTTCCAAAGGTCGGCCTTCGCGGCATAGATGACGATGTAATCGTGGTCCTCGGATAGATGACGCGCCGAGTTCTTGGGCGAATAGACCTTCTGCCACAAGACCGTCGCCACGAAATTCTTCGCCCCAAAAATCTCATCCATCAACAGCCGCAGCGTCGCCACCTCGTTGTCGTCGATGGAAATGAAGATCGCCCCGTCCTCGCGCAGAAACTGTTTAAGCAGCACCAGGCGCGGATACATCATGCACAGCCAGCGGTCGTGGCGGTCCAGCGTCTCGCCTTCCCGGCCCACCACCTCGCCCAGCCACTTGCGAATCTCCGGGCTGTTGACGTTGTCGTTGTAGACCCAGCCTTCGTTGCCGGTGTTGTAGGGCGGGTCGATGTAGATGCACTTCACCTGCCCGGCGTAGCGCGGCAGCAGGGCCTTGAGCGCGTGCAGGTTGTCGCCCTGCACGATGAGGTTGTTCGGCGCACCCGTGCGCCTCACCCCTTCGGTGCCGGCGTCGGCCGCGCCGCAGGACAGCGCCGGCACCGGTTCCAGCAGGCGGAACGGCGTTTCTTTGTGGTGTTTGACGACGGCTTCCTTGCCGATCCAGTTCAAGGTGGGCATCAGGCCTTCCGGGCGCGGGCAATGGCGGGTGCCCGCCGGCTGCGGGCGCGCACCACGGCACGGGCTGGCGCCGACGGCGCAGTCGGGTCCGCGGCGGGTCGATTCGGGCGGCGATTATGGGGCACGGGTGCCGGCCGGGTCGGGGCCGCCGCCGGGCGCCGCATGGCCAGGCATCGGCGGGCCTGTGTTGTCGCAGCCCGGCGACTCGCAGAGCGTGTGAATCACGGCGTATTCCCGCAGTTGTGCGGGCAAAGAGCGTATGCTTGCGTCGGTTTTTTCATGCCGGGCATCAATCTACGTTAATAACGTGTTGTCTTCGCTTGAAAAATTGTATTCGGTTGCGCAGACGCGGCAGATCGACCGCGCCGCGGCGCAGCAACCCGCATGCAGCGGCAGCGCGCTGATGGAGCGCGCCGGGGCGGCGGCGTTTGGCTTTTTGCGCCAGCGCTGGCCGGCGGCGCGGCGGCTGGGCGTGCTGTGCGGCGCCGGCAACAACGGCGGCGACGGTTACGTGCTGGCGCGCCTGGCGCAGCTGGCCGGCTTGCAGGTACGTCTGGCCGCGGTGGCGGGTGCGCCGCGCCCGGGCAGCGAGGCGGATGCCGCGCGGCAGTGGTTCATGGCCTGCGGTGGCGTGGAGCACCACGACGTGGCGCAGGCGCTGGCGGATGCCGAGGTGGGCGTGGACGCGCTGCTCGGCACGGGCCTGGATCGCCCGCCCGAGGGGGCGGTGGCGCGGGCCATCGGCGCGCTCAACGACGGCGGCCGGCCGGTGCTGGCGCTGGACCTGCCGAGCGGGCTCGATGCCGACACCGGCCACGCGCCGGGCGCGGTGGTGCGGGCCGATGCGACGGTGAGCTTCGTCGCCCGCAAGCAGGGCCTGTACACGGGCGCGGCCCGTGACTGCTGCGGCACGCTGACCTTTGACGACCTGGGCGTGCCGGCGCAGGCGCTGGGCGCGGCGGGCGAGGCGCCGGCGGTGCGCCTGGACCTGCCCCAACTGCGCGCGGCCTTGCTGCCGGCCCGGCGCCGCGGCGCGCACAAGGGCGACTTCGGCCACGTGCTGGTGCTGGGCGGGGATCACGGTTACGGCGGCGCGGTGCGTCTTGCCGGCGAGGCGGCGGCGCGGGCCGGTGCCGGCCTGACCAGCGTCGCCACGCGGGCGGCGCACGTGGCGGCGCTGATCGCCGGTCGCCCGGAACTGATGGCGCGCGGTGTCGACACGGCCGCCGACGTGGCCCCGCTGCTGGCCCGCGCCAGCGTGCTGGCGGTCGGCCCCGGGCTGGGGCAGGGCGATTTTGGGCGCGCGCTGTGGGGCGCCGCGCTGGGTAGTGGCCTGCCGTTGGTGGTGGATGCCGACGCGCTGAATCTGCTCGCGGCGAGCCCGCAGCGGCGCGACGACTGGATTCTGACGCCGCACCCCGGCGAGGCGGCGCGCCTGCTGGGTATGACCGCGGCGCAGGTGGAGGCCGACCGCTACGCCGCGGTGCGGGCGCTGCACCAGCGCTACGGCGGCGTGGTGGTGCTCAAGGGCGCCGGCACGCTGGTGTGGGACGGGCAGGCGCCGGTCGGCGTGGTGCCGTACGGCAATCCGGGCATGGCGAGCGGCGGCATGGGCGATGTGCTGACCGGCGTGATTGCCGCGCTGTGGGCGCAGGGCCTGCCGGCGCCGGCCGCGGCGGTGCTGGGTGCCTGCCTGCATGGCGCGGCGGGCGATGCGGTGGCCGCGCGGCGCGGCGAGCGCGGTCTGCTGGCGGGGGATCTGCTGCCGGCGCTGCCGGCGCTATTGAACGGAACGGACGATGGAGCGCAGCTGGGTGCTTGAGGACGAGGCGGCGCAGATGGCTTTCGGTGCCCGCCTGGCGCGGGCGCTGCCGGGGCCGCTGTGCGTGTTCCTGCACGGTCCGCTCGGCGCCGGCAAGACCACGCTGGTGCGTGGCGTGCTGCGCGCGCTGGGCCACACGGGCCCGGTGCGCAGTCCGACCTACACCGTGCTCGAGACCTATGCCCTGGATGCCGGCGAGGTCTGTCATCTGGACCTGTACCGCCTCGGCAGCGCCGAGGAACTGGAAGACATCGGCGCCCGCGAGCTGTTCGACGGGCGCCACCTGTGTTTCGTGGAGTGGCCCGAGCGCGGCGCCGGCTGGCTGCTGCAAGCGGACCTCGACATCGACATCGAGCTTGCCGGCACGGGCCGGCGCCTGCGCGCCACGGCGCACGGCGCGGCGGGCGAGCGGACCCTGGACGCATTGGCATGAAAAAACTCTTGATCTGCCTGCTGGCCTTGCTGCCACTGGCCCCCTGGGCGGGCGAGCTGCGCGGGATCAGCTACGCGCCGGTGGCCGGTGGCACGCGGCTGGTGCTGGACCTGTCCGGCCCGACGGCGGCGAAGGTGTTCAGCCTGTCGGCGCCGGACCGGCTGGTGGTGGACCTGTCCGCCACCGTGCTGCGCGGCGCGCTGTCGCCACCGCCCCCCGGTGCGCTGCGCACCGTGCGGACCGGCCCACAGGCCGGCGGCGGCCTGCGCGTGGTGTTCGATCTGGCGGCGCCGGTGCGCTGGCAATACGTCACGCTGCCGGCCGGCGGCGGCAGCACGCGGGTGCAGATCGACGTGCTGGGCGCGGCGGGCGCGCCGGTGCAGGGCCTGGCGCAGGCGCCTGTGGCGGCCAAGCCGCCCGCACCTCTCGCAGCCAAGCCGCCCGCACCTATGGCGGCCAAGCCGCCGTCTGGCATGGCGGCCAAGCCGCCCACGCCAGTGGCCGCCAAGCCGTCCACACCCGTAGCCGCCAAGCCGCCGGCGCCGGTCGCCGTCAAGGCGACGCCGCCCGCCGCGGCGCCGGTGATGCGCGCCACGTCGCCCCGCGTGGTGACGGTGGTGATCGACGCTGGCCACGGTGGGCATGACGTCGGCGCCATCGGCCCCGGTCGCCTGTACGAGAAGACCGTCACGCTCGCCATCGCGCGCGAGCTGGCCGCGCAGATCAACGCCCAGCGCGGCATGCGCGCGGTGCTGACGCGGTCGGACGATCGTTTTCTGGAACTGCGCCAGCGCACGGCGGTGGCGCACAAGCACAAGGCGGACCTGTTCGTGTCCATCCACGCCGATGCGGTGGCCAAGGGCACGGCGCGCGGGTCCAGCGTGTATGCGCTGTCAGAGAACGGCGCCAGCAGCGAGGCGGCGCGCCTGCTGGCGGCGCGCGAGAACGCGGCCGGCATGCCGCCGGGCCTGGCCAACGCCGGCCATGACCGGATGCTGCGCTCGGTGTTGCTGGACCTGTCGCAGAATGCGACCAACGAGGCCAGCCTGCGCCTGGGCGATCGCCTGCTCGACCGGATAGCCGACGTGAACAAGCTGCATCGCTCCGACGTCCAGCAGGCCGGCTTCATGGTCCTGAAATCGCCCGAGGTTCCGTCCGTGCTGGTCGAGACGGCCTTCATTTCCAACCCCGAAGAGGCGCGCAAGCTGGCCGATCCCCAGTTCCGCCGGCGCCTTTCGTCGGCGCTGGTCGCCGGCCTGCGCGACTACCTGCAGACCGAGCCGCGCCTGCGCCAGGCCCTGGCCGCGGCACAGACGGGCCGTGCGCCGGCCCTGCGGCGACCGGATGACGGAGGCTGACCGCCCACGGCGGCCGATCCGCGAGCTGCCGGCGCAGCTCGCCAACCAGATCGCCGCCGGCGAGGTCGTCGAGCGGCCGGCGTCGATCGTCAAGGAGCTGCTCGAGAACGCGCTCGATGCCGGTGCCGGGCGCATCGAGGTGACGCTGGAGCAGGGCGGCGTCGGCCTGATCCGCGTGCGCGACGACGGCGCCGGCATCCCGGCCGCCGAACTGCCGCTGGCGCTGCGCCGCCACGCCACCAGCAAGCTCGCCGACAGCGACGGGCTGATGCGCATCGAAACGCTGGGTTTCCGCGGCGAGGCGCTGCCGAGCATCGCGTCCGTTGCCCGCCTCGATATCGCCTCGGCCGTTGCCGGCGCGCCCGCCGCGCAGCTGGCGCACGGCCAGTCCGAGCCCGGCCCGGCCGCGCACCCCACCGGCACCACGGTGACGGTGCGCGATCTGTTCTACAACCTGCCGGCGCGGCGCAAGTTTCTGCGCACCGAGAAAACCGAGTTCCAGCACGCCGACGAGCTGTTGCGGCGCCTGGCGCTGGCGCGTTTCGATGTGGGTCTGGCCTGGTCGCACAACGGCAAGACCGTCCAGCAGCTCGCGCCGGCCGCGGATGTGCCGGCTCGCGAACGGCGCCTGGCGCGCCTGTGCGGGCAGGCCTTCGTGGATGCGGCGCTGCGCCTCGATTTTCCGGTCGGCGAGCTGCGCCTGTCCGGCTGGGCGGCCTTGCCGACCTTCTCGCGCGCGGCGGCGGATTTGCAGTTCTGGTACGTCAATGGCCGCCTGGTGCGCGACAAGCTGCTCACGCACGCCGCCCGTCAGGCCTATCAGGACGTGCTGTACCACGGCCGCCACCCGGCCTACGTGCTGTACCTGGAACTGCCGCCGGCGCTGGTGGACGTGAACGTGCATCCGGCCAAGGCCGAGGTGCGCTTTCGCGACAGCCGCGCGGTGCACGACCTGGTGCGCCGCTGTCTGCGCGAGGTGATCGCCAGCGGCAGCCGGGCCGGCGGGCCGGCAGGGGAGGCGGCGCCAGTACCCGCTGCCGAGCCACGGTCCGGCGCTGAAGCCGCCGCGCGCCCCGGACGCCTGTGGGACGCCGGCTCGCCGCGGCTGTCCACGGGGCAACTGGGCGAGCAGCTCGCCGCCTACGCGCAGCTCGCGCGCGGCGCGGCGGCGTCCGCCGGCGTGTCGGCGCCGCCGACTGACGACCAGGATCAGCCGCTCGGCCGCCCGCTGGCGCAGCTGATGGGCATCTACATCCTGGCGCAGAGCGTGCGCGGGCTGGTGCTGGTGGACATGCACGCGGCGCACGAGCGCATCACCTTCGAGCGGCTGCGGGCGGCGCACGCCAGTGGCCGCATCGTCGGCCAGCCGCTGCTGGTGCCGCTGACGCTGGCGCTCGGCGCCGGCGAGATCGCCACCGTGGAGCGGCACGCCGAGCTGTGGCCGACGCTCGGCTTCGAGCTGGCCGTGCTGGGACCGGACACGGTCGCCGTGCGCGAGGTACCGGCGCTGCTGGCGGACGGCGACGTGGCGGCGCTGGTGCGCGACGTGCTGGCCGAGCTGCGCGAGCACGGCACCAGCCGGCGCGTGCAGGAGCACATCGAGGCGCTGCTGACCGGCATGGCCTGTCACGGATCGGTGCGGGCCGGGCGGCAGCTGACGCTGCCCGAGATGGACGCCCTGCTGCGCGACATGGAGGCCACCGAGCGCAGCGGCCAGTGCGGCCACGGCCGGCCGACCTGGGTGGAGCTGCCGCTGGCGGAGCTGGATCGGCTGTTCCTGCGCGGGCGTTGAGAGGTCGGTCCTGGCGGGCTGAAAGTTTCTGCGCTTGGCGCGCCGCGGACCATGCCCGCGCCGGGCTCGGTGGATCACACGCGGCGTGCCCGCTTTCCCAAGGCACTTGCGCTGGCGATCATCGGCCGCAGTTGCCTTGTTCAAGCCACACGGCCCCCCGATACTGCCCACCCCCACCACACGGACCTTTGGCATGGAAGCGCTGCAAACGCTGCTCGACCTGTTCCTGCACCTCGACAAGCACCTGACCGCCTTCACCGCCGAGTACGGTGTGTGGGTGTACGCGCTGCTGGCGCTGGTGGTGTTCTGCGAAACCGGGCTGGTGGTGACGCCGTTTCTGCCGGGCGATTCGCTGCTGTTCGTGGTCGGCACGCTGGCCGGCGCCGGCATGCTGGACTTCGGCACCGCGGCGGGGGTGGTGTTCGTGTCGGCGGTGGTCGGCGACAGCGTCAACTACGCCATCGGCAACGCCATCGGGCCGCGGGTGTATTCGCGGCCGGATTCGCGCTGGATCAGGCAGGCCCATCTGGCGCAGACGCGGGCGTTCTTCGAGCGCCACGGCGGCAAGACCATCGTGCTGGCGCGCTTCGTGCCCATCGTGCGCACCTTCGCGCCCTTCGTGGCCGGCGTCGGCGCCATGCAGTACCGGCGCTTTTTTGCCTACAACGTGTTCGGCGCGGCGGTGTGGGTGCTGCTGTTCATGACCGCCGGCGTGCTGTTCGGCCAGATCCCGCTGGTCAAGAACAACCTCACGCTGATCGCGCTCGGCATCGTCGCCGTGTCCCTGTTGCCGGTGGCGTTCCATTGGCTTCAGGCGCGGCGCGCCAGCGCGGCTTGACGGCCGTCAGGCCAGCCCCGGCGGCGCTGCCTATGCTTCGCGGCCGCGCGTTTTGCCGCTGCCCGGTCGCGCCGGCGGCGGCGGGCGTCTGAACATTCAATTGAGGAACAAGCTTTCGTGGCCAACAGCAAGCTGAAATTCGGCGTATATACGGAAATGAACTGCATGCCGGGGGTCGGCAGCGGCGAGGCGGTGTGGGACGTGATGGGCCACATCGAGCAGTGCGACCGGCTCGGCTACGACGTGTACATGGCCATCGAGCACCACTTCTTCCCGACCTTCGGCCAGTCGTCGAACCCGCTGGCGCTGTTCTCGGCCGCCGCCCAGCGCAGCCAGAAAATCCGCTTTCGCACCCTGTGCCACACCCTGCCGCTGCACACGCCGACCGTGCTGGCGGGCGAAATCGCCACCGCCGACGTGCTGACCGGCGGGCGGCTTGATCTCGGCTTCGGGCGTGGCCACGCCTGGCTGTACAAGATGGCCGGTATCCCCTACGAGGAAAGCCAGCCGCGCTACGAGGAAGCGCAGGACATCATCATGAAGGCGCTGACCGAGGAGCGGTTCTCGTTTCACGGCAGCAGGTACCAGCTTGACGACGTGTCGGTCCACCCGCGGCCGGTGCAGCCCCGGATGCCGGTTTATCTCACCGGCACCAGCGGGCGCTCGTTCCGCTTCGCGGCCGAGCGCGGGTGGGGCATTTCGGTGGGTGGGCCGGCGCCGTACCCGATTTTCGTCAAGGCGATTGCCGAGTACCGCGAGGCTTGCGCCAAGGCCGGCACCCGGCCGATCGTGAGCTGGATTCAGCCGGTGCACATCGCGCCGACCGAGAACGAGGCGCAGCAGCAGGCGCGCACGGCGGCGCCGTACTTCTATCACCAGATCGCCAAACCGATTCTGGCGCTGGACAAGGAGGCGGATCGCGAGCGCCTGCTGGCGGCCGGGTATGGTTTTTACGCCAGCGATGCCATGAACCGGATGCTCGAGCTCACCTATGACGACATCCTGGCGCAGGACATGGTGTGGGTGGGCACGCCGGCGCAGATCGCCAACAAGGTGGCGGATTTCCTGGCCCGGGAGGAACTCGACGAGTTCGCCATTCAGGTGCTGGCGCGCGGGCCGGAGGGAGGCATTACCCTCGAACAGCACCGGCGTGTGCACGAGCTGTTCGCCAGGGAGGTGATGCCGGGCTTCAACTGAGGCCAACCGGCTCGGCGCGACCAAAACCGCATCCCGGCGACGGGGTGCGGTTTTTTTTGCGTCCCCGGGGACGTCGTACCATCGACGCCCCTGATCCTCACCGCCCGGAGCGCCCATGGCCATCGATGTCCACACCCACGTCGTGCCGGCCGACTTTCCGGCCTACGCGGGCCGCGCCGGCAGTCAGCGCTGGCCGCAGATGCAGGCCTGCGACCATCCCGGCCACCGCACGGTGGTGATCGGCGACAAGCCGTTCCGGACCGTCAGCGACCACAGCTGGGACGTCGCCCGCCGGGTCGAGGACATGGCCGCCGAGGACGTGCAGATGCAGGTGCTCTCGCCCATGCCGGAGCTGCTGTCGTACTGGTTCGACGCCGACGACGCGCTGGCCATGGCGCGGCACGTGAACGGCACCATCGCCGCCATGGTGGCGGCCGACCCTGCGCACTTCGCCGGGCTCGGCATGGTGCCGCTGCAGGACCCGGACCTCGCCGCCCGGCAGATGCACACGCTGCGCCGCGAGTACGGCCTGGTCGGCGTGGAGGTGGGCAGCAACATCAACGGCAAGCCGATCGGCCACCCCGACCATGCGCCGTTTTTCGCCGCGGCGGTGGAGAACGATCTGGCGGTGTTCGTGCATGCGCTGCACCCGGCGGGTGCCGATCGGGTCATCGGCCCGCCGCTGCTGCAGGCGCTGATCGCGTTCCCGAACGAGAACGGCTTCGCGGTGGCGTCGATGATCACCGGCGGCCTGCTGGAGAAATTTCCGGGCCTGCGGATCGGCTTCAGCCACGGCGGCGGCAGCTTCGGCCTGGTGCTGCCGCGCCTGCAATCCGGCTGGGAGACCACGCGCGGCGACAGCGCCTTTCTGCCGCGCCCGCCGATCGAATACGCCCGGCGCATGTACTACGACGCGCTGGTTTACGACGATCTCGCCCTGCGGTATCTGATTGATCTGTACGGCGTCGATCGCCTGATGGTGGGCTCGGACTACCCGTTCGTCATCCGCGAGAAGGCGCCCGGCCGGCGCATCGTCGGGCTCGATCTGCCGCCCGCGCAGCGCGACGCCATCCTGCGCGGCAACGCGCGCGAGTATCTGCGGCTGTAGTCAGGCCAACGGTCCGAGTTCCGATTGCACGGCGGCAGCGAGCGCCGCCAAGTCAACTTCGCGCGGCGCACCGTCGCGCCGCGGCGGCGCCCAGATGGCGTCCGGAAACGTGGCGTCGTCCGCAAAGCGCGGGATCACGTGCCAGTGCAGGTGCGGCACCTGGTTGCCGAGGCTGGCGAGGTTGATCTTGGCGGGCGAGAGCGCCTGCCGCAGCGCGGCTTCCACGCCGAACACGAGGTCCATCAGATGGCCGCGGTCGGCGGGGGCGAGGTCGGTCATCTCCGCCACGTGGGCGTTCCAGATGACGCGGCAAAAGCCCGGGTAGGCCGGATCGTCCACCCGCACCACGCGCGCCCGGGTGTCCCGCCACAGCACGGTTTCGCCGCGCGGTTGGCAGAGCGGGCAGGGGGCGGCGGGCATGGCGTTCATGGCGGCGCATTGTGCCCGCGCGGCCCCAGCGGCGGCCAGCGGCTTGCCGCGCCGGCAGCGCCGCCGCCACAATCGCCGCGACGCAGGCGCCCGTCCCACCGGGCAAAGACGTCACCAGAGCCGGACACCGGCCGCAGGAGGAGACCATGCCGTACCGCGACATCCGCCAGTTCATGGCGCGTCTGGACGCCGCCGGCGAGCTGCTGGAAATCGACACCGAGGTCGATCCCAACGAGGAACTCGGCGCCATCTGCCGCAAGGTGCTGGACGAGGGCGGCCCGGCGCTGCTTTTCAACAACGTCGGGTTACCCGTACCCGGTGTTCACCAACATGCTGGGCACGAAGGAGCGCATCGCGCTGGCCATGCACGTGCCGCTGGCGCAGGTCGGCGAGGCGTTTCTTGGCCGTTCGCGCAGCCGCCCGTGGCCGCAGGCGCGCCTGACCGACACCGCCCCGTGCAAGGAAGTGGTGATCCCCGAAGCCGAGCTGCGCATCGGGGATCTCGTGCCGCGGGCGGTCAACAACCCGGACGACGGCGGCGCCTTCCTGAACTACGGTCTCGTGGTGATGAAGGACCCGGACAGCGGCCGGCGCAACATGGGCATCTACCGCCTGCAGCTGCGACCGGGCAACCGGACCGGCATCTGGTCGAGCCCCACCTCGCACGCCGGCACCATCCGCGCCAAGAACGACCTGCGCGGTGCGCCGACCGAGGTCGCGGTGGCCATCGGCGGCGACCCGATGCTGTATCTGGCCTCGCAGGTGCAGGGCCTGAACCTGGGCGACGACGAGATGGAGCTGGCCTCGTCCCTGCGCGGCGAGCCGGTGGCGCTGGTCAAGTGCGACACGGTCGATCTGGAAGTGCCGGCCGACGCCGAGATCGTGCTCGAGGGCCGCATCCTGCCCGGCGTGCGCGAGGCAGAGGGCCCGTACGGCGAGTACCCCGGTTACTACGGCCCGGTCGGCGACCAGCCGGTGATCCAGTTCCACCATGCCACGCGGCGCAGGAGCCCGGTGTACGTGCACACCTACATCGGCGTGCCGCCGTCGGACACGCACGCGCTCGGGCAGATGATGGGCGAGGCCGGGCTCACCGCCAAGCTGCGCGCCGACGTGGCGCCGACCGTGAAGGAGGTGTACTGCGCACTCGACATGCACACCGTGGTGGTGTCGCTCAAGAAGGTCTACGAGGAGCAGGCCAAGCACGTCATCTACGCGCTGTGGGCCACGCGCACCGCCAAGACCGTGATCGTGGTCGACGACGACATCGACCCGCGCAACCAGGAGGAGGTGTACTGGGCCATCGCCAACCGCAGCCACGCGCCGCGCGACGTGCTGATGGGCGACGGCTTCGGCACCATCGGCCCGGCTATCGACAAGTACGGCGACGGCATCGCCAGCAAGCTTGGCATCGACGCCACCGCGCCACTGAAGGGCTATCCCGCCATGTCGCGCCCGCGCCCGGAAATGGCCGCCCGCGTGCGCGAGCGCTGGGCGGAACTGATGGCGTCCGGCAAGACCAAGCTGCGCCGCGGCGGGCGTGGTTAGCCGAATGTTGAAAAAGGGCTCTCCTGCCCTTTTTCGACTCGGCGCATCGCGGGCATGGCCCGCGATGGCCTCCGCCGATCAAGCGCCATGCGCTTGATCGGCGTGCAAGCCATCCATGGCTTGCCAGAACACTTCGGAATGAGAGCGCGGCGCGGTCCGCGCTCCCTGGGCGGGCCGGGATGGCCCGTCCGGCCGGTCGGGTAAGCCGACCGGCAGCCGCCGCCCGTCCGGCGATGCGGCGATGTCGGCGATGTCGGCGCGGGCAGGGACGCGCGCCGGGATCCGATCGAAACGTCACACAAACACGGGCGTGTCCGCCCGACGAGGAGAAACCGTCCCATGCAGAAGACATACGAATGCGTGAACCTGGCCATCGACGGCGACGTGGCCACGGTGCAGCTGAACCGCCCCGAGAAACGCAACTGCCTGAGCCCGACCCTGCACCGCAACATGGTGGATGCGCTGAACGAGGTGGCGCGTGCCCAGTGCAAGGTGATGGTGGTCACCGGCACGGGCGATTCCTTCAGCGCCGGCATGGACCTCGAACAGTGCTTTCTGGAGCCGTTCGACGATCCGGAGAAGTTCAACGCCGTCAACGCGCCGTGCTTCGAATGGTTCACGCACCTGAAGAGCTTTCCGGCGGTGACGGTGGCCAAGGTCAACGGCTGGGCGTTCGGCGGCGGCTTCGAGATCGCCGGCATCTGCGACATCGTGATCGCCGCCGAGGAGTCCGTATGGGGCCTGTCGGAGATCAATTTCGGCATCTTTCCGGGCGGCGGCGCCACCTGGTCGTACGCGCACAACATGCTGCGCAAGCAGGCGCTGTTCTACGCGCTGACCGGTGCCACCTTCACCGGCAAGGAGGCGGTGGCGCTCGGCATGGCCAACATCGCGGTGCCCTTGAAGGACCTCGACGCGGAGGTCGACAAGTGGGTCAGGAACCTGGCCCGCAAGGGCCGCACGGTGCTGCGCAAGACCAAGGAGGTGTACGAGAAATCCTTGCGCCTGACGTTTGCCGAGTCCATGGAATGGGAAATGGCCAAGATGTGGGAGCTGTCGCGCGAGACGAACGACGACTGGATCCGCACCGCGCTGGCGTCGTTCAAGAAGCGCGAGTTCAAGCCGGGCCTGCAGGACTACACGCTGACCCGGGACGTTTGACCGGGGCGGCCGGCGCTCAATCCGGCAGCGGGTGGTGGCAGGCCACCCGCTGCCCGTGGCCGAGGTCCGCTGGCGCGAAATTCCGCCGGTATGTCGCGCAGCTAGCGCGGCGGTTGGGTCATGGCCGGGCTTGTCCGCGTGCCGGGTCCGCCGTGCCGGTTCACAGATACGGCGAGAACAGCCAGCAGAACGCGTCGCGCGTGCGCTCGGCGAGGCCACGGCGGCTGATTTCGTCCAGCGACACCGGCCGGGAAACGTCCCACGCTGTAACGAAGTCGGCCGCCAGGTCGGCGTTGAAGCCGGCGTCGAACACCTCGACGTTGAGCTCGAAATTCAGGCGCAGGCTGCGCGGGTCGAGGTTGGCGGACCCGACCTGCGCGTAGTCCTCGTCCACCAGCAGGAACTTGGTGTGCGCGAACGGCGGCGGCTGGTAGCGCACCTCGACGCCGTGCTGCAGCAGTTCCCACAGCATGTTGCGCGTGGCCCAGTGCACGTAGGGCAGGTTGTTGCGGCCGGGCAGCAGGATGGACACCGTCACGCCGCGCAGCGCGGCCGCCTGCAGGGCGCCGATCAGCTCGCGCCCGGGCAGGAAATACGGCGTCACGATGCAGATGCGCCGCTGCGCGGCCGACACCGCCGACAGCAATACCAGCGCGAGGCGGTCGAGATCCTCGTTGGGACCGTCGGTGATGACCCGGCAGGATGCCGTTGCCGGCTGCGGCGGCACCGCCTTCGGCGCGGGCAGCGTCTGTCCGGTGGCGAAATGCCAATCCTCGGCGAACACCGCCTCCATCTGTCCGACCACCGGTCCGGTCAGGCGCAGGTGCAGGTCGGCCACCCGATAACCGCGGCCATCGCCCAGCATGTGGTAGTCCGCGATGTTCATGCCGCCGGTGAAGGCGATGTCGCCATCCACGACCAGGATCTTGCGGTGGTTGCGAAGGTTCACGTGCACGCTCGGCGGCCAGATGCGTAGTGGCAGGAACCGAGCCACGCGCACGTCCGCGCGACGCAGCACCGGGGCGGCGCGCGGCAGCGTGTACCACTGGCCCAGGCCGTCGATCAGCACGCACACCGTCACGCCGCGCCGCCGGGCCGCGCACAGCGCTTCGATGATGTCGCGCGCCGCGCCGCGCGCGCCGAAGATGTAGGTGGACAGGTACACGTAACGCTCGGCCGAGCGGATGGCCTCGATCATCGCCGGGTAGGCCTGCTCGCCGTTTTGCAGGCGCTGGATGGTGTTGCCGGGCAGGCAGGCGCGGCGGCTGATGCGCGCCGAGGCGCGCGCGATGGGGCTGTCGGGCGCGTCGCCGGTGGCCGGCTCGGCGAGCTCGGCGTCGTCCGGCTGTTCGTAGTCGAACTGGAGCGGCAGACGGCGGCCGAGCCGCTGCGCGCGGGTGCGGATGCGGTTCACGCCGAACAGGAAATACAGCACCGGGCCGCCCAGCGGCAGCAGCAGGCTGATGCCGATCCACGCCAGCGCCGAGCGCGGGTCGCGCTTTGTGAGCAGCGCGTGCCAGGCGCACAGCAGGCCAAGCCCGGCCTGCAGCGCCAGCGCCAGCCAGGCCAGCGTGGCGGTGAACTCGGCGCTCATGCGGCGCCGCTCAGAAGCGGATCACGCTGCGGATGCTGTGCCCGGCGTGCATCAGATCGAAGGCCTCGTTGATGCGCTCGAGCGGGAGCGTATGGGTGACGAACTCATCGACCTTGATCTCGCCGGCGAGGTACCGGTCCACGTACCCCGGCAGCTGCGAGCGGCCCTTGACGCCGCCGAACGCGCTGCCGCGCCAGACGCGGCCGGTGACCAGCTGGAACGGCCGGGTGCGGATCTCGTCGCCGCCACCGGCCACGCCGATGATGGTCGACTCGCCCCAGCCCTTGTGGCAGCACTCGAGCGCCGCGCGCATCACCTCCACGTTGCCGATGCACTCGAAGGAGTAGTCGACGCCGCCGTCGGTCATCTCGACCAGCACTTCCTGGATCGGCGCCGCGTGGTCCTTGGGATTCACGAAGTCGGTGGCGCCGAGCTGGCGCGCCAGCTCGAACTTGGCCGGGTTCAGATCGACGCCGATGATGCGCGCCGCCTTTGCCATCACCGCGCCCTGCACCACGGACAGGCCAATCGCGCCCAGACCGAACACCGCCACGGTCGAGCCCGGCTGCACCTTGGCGGTGTTCAGCACGGCGCCGACGCCGGTGGTGATGCCGCAGCCGAGCAGGCACACCTTGTCGAGCGGCGCGGCGGGGTTGATCCGGGCCAGCGCAATTTCCGGCAGCACGGTGTACTCGCTGAAGGTCGACGTGCCCATGTAGTGGTACACGGTCTTGCCGCGGGCGGTGAAGCGGGACGTGCCGTCCGGCATCAGGCCCTTGCCCTGCGTGCTGCGGATGGCCTGGCACAGGTTGGTCTTGCCGGAGGTGCAGAACTTGCACTCGCCGCATTCGGGCGTGTAGAGCGGAATCACGTGATCGCCGGGCTTGAGCGTGGTCACGCCGGGGCCGATGTCCTCGACGATGCCGCCGCCCTCGTGGCCCAGGATGGCCGGGAACACGCCTTCCGGATCGCGGCCGGACAGGGTGTAGGCATCGGTGTGGCACACGCCGGTGGCGATCAGTCGCACCAGAACTTCGCCGGCGCGCGGTGCGGCGACCTCGACGTCCTCGATTTCGAGCGGCTGCCCGGCGGCCCAGGCGACGGCGGCGCGTGCTTTCATCGATCGGCTCCCTCGTGTCATGGCCGGGCATTATGCCAAGCCGGCCCGTCGCGCCGGGCGCCGGGCGCCGGGCAGCGTCGCTGGTACCATGCCGGCCGTCCCTCGGCCCGCAGCGCTGTGCAGGCTTTTGCGTTTGGCGTTCCGCGCCGGCCGATCCTCTTGGATATCCACCTCGATTCGATCCCCGTGCGCCGTGTGATGACATTCGGTCTGGTGGGCGTGCTCGCCACGGCCATCCACGTGATGGTGGCCAGCGCGCTCATCGCGGGCGCCGGCTGGCCGGCCGGGTTCGCCAACGGCGCGGCATTCTGCGCCGCGACGCTGGCGTCGTATTCGCTCAATTCCCGGCTCACCTTCCGGCAGGCCATGTCCCGGCGCACGCTGTGGCGGTTTGTCGCCGTGGCCGCCCTCGGCGCGCTGCTTTCGATGGCGATTTCCGGCGGCGCGGAGTGGTACGGCTTGCACTACCTGGTCGGCATTGCCCTGGTGGTGACCAGCCTGCCGCTGCTGACCTTTCTGGCGCACAGCCGCTGGACGTACAGGTAGCCCGGTCGCATGCATCCCGGTCATCTCCCGCTGCGGCTGCTCGCCGGTGCCTTGTCGCCCGCCGGCGGGCGGGCGCGCCTGTCGGTGCTCATTTATCACCGCGTGCTGGAGCGCCCGGATCCGTACCGCGGCGACCCGACGGTGGCGGAATTCGACTGGCAGATGGCGCTGCTGGCGCGCGAGTTCAACGTCTTGCCGCTGGCGGATGCGGTGGCGCGGCTCGCGGCCGGCAGCTTGCCGGCGCGTGCCGCCTGCGTGAGCTTCGACGATGGTTATCGCGACAACCTGACGCTCGCGGCGCCGGTGCTGCGGCGGCATAGCCTGCCGGCGACGTTTTTCGTCGCCACCGACTATCTGGACGGCGGCGCCATGTGGAACGACATCCTCATCGACGCCGTGGCCGGCGCCCCGGACGGCGCGCTCGATCTGAGCGATGCCGGCTTGCCGCGCTTCGAGCTGACCGACCTCGCCTCGCGCCGGGCCTGCCTGAAAACCCTGCTGCCGGCGGTCAAGCATCTGGACGCCGGCCGGCGCGCGGACGTGGTCGCGCGGGTCGCCGAGCGCTGCCGGCTGGCGGCGCCGCCGCAGCTGATGTTGACCACGCCGGAACTGAAGACATTGCACGGGCAGGGCATGGACATCGGCGCCCACACCTGCTCCCACCCCATCCTCACGCGGCAGGACGACGCCGAGGCCCGGCGCGAGCTGGCCGACGGGCGCGACCGGCTGGCGGCCATCACCGGCCGCGCGCCGCGGCTGTTCGCGTACCCCAACGGCAAGCCCGGCGACGACTACGACGCCCGCCATGTGGCGATGGCCCGCGAGCTCGGTTTCGCGGCCGCCGTGTGCACGGCCTGGGGCGTGGCGCGGCGGGGGGACGACCCGTTCCAGATTCCGCGCTTCACGCCCTGGGACGCGACGCCGCTGCGCTTTCACGCGCGCCTGGTGGTCAACCTCGCGCGGCGCGATACCTGGCCGGCGAGGGTTTGACCCGCGGCCGGCGCTGCGCGATGCAGCGCCTGCCGCGAGCCCGCGCGCTCAGTGCCCGCCGCCGGGAATCACCGGCACCAGCAGGTGCGAGGCGTGGTCCCGGTCGCGGTACAGCTTGTAGTAGGTGAGCGTCATGGACGGCAGCGGGCCCATCACGTTCAGGCGGTGGTGCCAGGGGATGTCGATCGGGTCGCAGGTGGAGATTTCGAGCTCCAGCCGCTCGCCGGGCCGGAACACGTACGAGATGGTCGGGAAGCCGATGGCGTAGTGGTTCACCTCGCCCGGTACCACCGGCTGCGGGTTCACGTGCGGGTGGACGGGGTTCCAGTCGGTGGACTGCGCTTCATCCAGCGCCCGGTGCGAGGCCTTGAGCACGCCGCGGCACAGCGGGAAGCGCTCGCCGCCCGGCCCGACCGCCCACAGCTTGGCGATGAAGGTGGCGTCCGGCTGATCGAGCGCCGCGTGCAGGTTGAGCACCACCGGGCCGGTGATCTCGGTCGGCGCGCTCATCGGCGGCGTCGCGTAGCGCACCGAGCTGCGTTTGGTGGAGATGATGGGCGGGCGGTGCACCAGCGGGTCGGGCTCGGCGTCGGTGGGCTCGGGCAGCGGCGCCAGCGCCCCGAACGGCCGCAGGTAGAGCTTCGTCCACTGCGTGCGCGCCAGCGGCCATTCGTGCTCGTAGCGGTACTGGTTGATGCCCATCACGTAGAGGCGGATGGGCGGCTCGTCCATGATTCCGGTGTCCACGCCCTTCATCCAGTGGTCGTACCAGCGCAGCGCCTCGTACTTCAGTTCCGGCGGGCCGGGCAGGGCGGTGTGGATGTGGTGGCCGAAGATGGCGGCCTTCTTGGGCACGGCCAGCGCGGGGTCGTTGAGGTCGTCCCACACCGCCTGCATGAAGGGCTTGAAAAACGGAATCCAGCAGCTGGCCGTGTAGACCGGCACCTTGATCTTGCCGACCTTGTCGCGCGAGCGGCGCCGGGCCCAGAAGTCGTCGTTTTCCGGGTGCAGCAGCTGGTCGAAAAAGGCCGTCCTGCGTCGCGCCAGCAGGCGCGTGTAGTTGCTGTTGAGCGCGATGTCGCGCGTGGCGGCGATGGCGTCGAAGCGCGCTTCGAGCTCCTCCGGCGAATACAGCTTTTCGGATTCGGACTGCGTGGTGTGGGCCGGGATCTCGCGTTCGAGTTCCCACCAGAACGGCTGGATCACGCCGCCTTCGTACGCCACGCCGTAGAGATCATTGGCCGCCTCGTAGGGAAAGATGGCCGCCAGGTGCGGCGGCTGCTGGGCGGCGACGAAGCGCTGGATCATGCCGAACCAGGAGATGCCCATCATGCCGACCTTGCCGGTGCACCACCCCTGGGCGGCGATCCACTCGACGATGTCGTGGCCGTCCTCCTGCTCCTGCACGCTGAACGGGCCGTTCCAGGCGCCTTCGGACTTGCCGAGACCCCGCTCGTCCGGGATCACGTACACGTAGCCGCGGCTGACGAAGAACTCGATGTCGCCGGCCTCGACGTTGTGGTCGAACACCCACGAATTGATGGGCTGGGCCGGGATCGGCACGCTCTGGCTGTCCTTGCCGTAGGCCGACAGCGCCAGCAGGCCGGGGAAGGTGCCCGGTGCATCCGGCCGGAACACGTCCGCGCGCAGCACCACGCCGTCGCGCATGGGCACCGCCACGTCGCGCTCCACCACCATGCGGTACTGCGGCTTCGAAAGCTGCTCGACGTTCTTGAGGTACTGCGCCTGCCAGTAGGCCGGGCGCGGCAGGCTGACTGCCGCCAGCGCGCGTTCGAGTTCGGCGTCGGTCATCGTCGTGGTCTCCTCGTGCTTGTTATGGCTGCCGTGTGGCAGGCGCCATAGTGCCATCCGTGACCACGGGACGGCGCCGGCGCGAGGGGGAGGCCCCTGAACGGGCGGGCTGGGACACTCCCGCAAGCGAATGTCTCAGCCGTTCCGTTTGCGGTTTTGAAGCGCTTTCGCGCCTGGAAGAAGCTGAAAAATCCCGTCCCCGGGATTTTTCAGCTCGGGGCGTCCTGCCCCGGACGGGAAGCGCTGAATGAATCAGCGCTTCCCTAGCTGTTCTTGAGCGCGTCCGCCACGCGACCGAAGGCCGGCTCCAGCATTTGCCGGTATTTTTCGTCGATGCCGACGTCGACCATCGCCTGGCGCATGCACTTCATCCACTCGCCGACGGCGCTGTCGTCGATGTGGAAGGGCTTGTGCGCCTTGGCAATGCAGGGGCTGCCGCGCTTCTGGATGAACAGCGGCGGCCCGCCCAGCCAGCCCGACAGGTACTCGAACAGCGACTCGCGCACCGGACCGAGATCGGTTTTGTGCATGGCGCGGATGGTGGCGACCTCGGGGTCGCTGTCCATCAATTCATAAAAGCGCTCGACCAGCTTGCGGACCGTCGCCTCGCCGCCGATCCAGTCGTACATGGTGTCGCTCACGGAAACCTCGCGTCTGTGGGGTGTGTTCCGCACGCACTATGCCGGGCGCCGGCGCCGACGGATTGACCGTTGTCAATGTCGGACGGGGCCGCTCAGGTGGCCTTGTGGCAGGCCACCCGCTGGGCGCCGTCGATCTGCGTTATCGCCGGATAGTCTGCCCGGCAGCGCGCGTCGGCCAGGACGCAGCGCGGGTGGTAGTGGCAGCCGGACGGCGGCGCGGAGGGGGAGGGCGGATCGCCGGCGGCGATCGGTGCCGGCGCGGCATCCAGCGCCACCTGCGGCACGGCGGCCAGCAGCGCGCGGGTGTAGGGATGACGCGGGTTTTTCAGCACCTGTTCGGCCGGGCCGTGCTCGACGATGCGGCCCAGATACATCACGGCCACCTCGTCGGCCAGGTACTCGACCACGCCAAGGTTGTGCGTGATCAGCACGTAGGCAAGCCCAAGCTCCGCCTGCAATTCGCGCAGCAGGTCCAGGATGGCGGCCTGAATGGACAGATCGAGGGCGCTGGTCGGCTCGTCGCACACCAGCAGGCGCGGTTCGACGGCGAGCGCGCGGGCGATGCTGATGCGCTGGCGCTGGCCGCCGGAGAACTCGTGCGGGTAGCGCTCGCCGGCATCGGCCGGCAGGCCGACGCGGGCCAGCAGCGCGGCGACGCGCTGTTCGCGCGAGGCCCGCGTGCCGATGCGAAGCGCGTCGAGCCCCTCGCGCACGATGTCCGTCACGCGCAGGCGCGGGTTGAGCGAGCCGTACGGGTCCTGGAACACGATCTGGAAGTGCCGGCGCAGCGGTCGCAACCGGCGTGCCGGCAAACTGGCCAGATCGGTGCCCTCGAACTGCACGCTGCCGCCGGTCGGCTCCAGCAGGCGCAGGATGGCGCGCGCCAGCGTGGTCTTGCCGCAGCCGGATTCGCCGACCACCGCCAGCGTGCGGCCGCGGCGTAACGCGAACGACACGCCGTCCACCGCGCGCACGGCGCCGACCGCGCGCTGCAACAGGCCGCGGCGGATGGGGAAGTGGACCTTGACGTCGCGCACGTCGAGCACGGTCGCGGCGTCGGTGGTCGATGACGGCGCCGGTGTCGCGGGGCGTGCCGCGCCGGTTCCGCTCAGGCTCTGCCCGCGGCGCGAGAAATCCGGCAGCGCGGCGAACAGTGCCTTCGAGTAGGGGTGTTGCGGGGCGGTGAAGAATTGCTCGCGCGGCGCCTGCTCCACCACCCGGCCGGCCTGCATCACGGACACGTGGTCGGCCATGCGCGCGGCGACGCCCAGATCGTGCGTGACCAGCAGCAGGCTCATGCCGCGCGCGCGCTGGAGGCTTTGCAGCAGGTCGAGGATCTGCGCCTGGGTGGTGACGTCGAGCGCCGTGGTCGGCTCGTCGGCGATCAGCAGTTGCGGGTCGCAGGCCAGCGCCATGGCGATCATGGCGCGCTGTTTCATGCCGCCGGAGAGCTGGTGCGGGTACTCGTCGTAGCGGCGCGCCGGGTCGGCCATGCCGGTGGCGGCCAGCAACTCCACGCCGCGGGCACGGATGGCGCGCTCGCGGCCGCCCAGATGCCGGCGGATGACCTCGGCGATCTGCGCGCCGATGCGCATGACCGGATTCAGGCTGGTCATCGGCTCCTGAAAGATCATGCCGATGCGCCGCCCGCGCACCGCGCGCATGGCGGTTTCCGGCAGTGCGCTGAGGTTCACGCCGTCCAGCCACACCTCGCCGCCGCTCTGGCGCGCGCCGGGCGGCAGCAGGCGCATGACAGACAGCGCCGTCACCGACTTGCCGCTGCCGGATTCGCCAAGCAGCACCAGCGTCTGGCCGGCCGGCACGGCGAGGCTGACGCCGTCCACGGCCGTGCGGGGACCGCCGGCGGTGCGAAATTCGGTGCGCAGCTCGCGCACGTCCAGGAGCGGCTGGGTCATGGGCGGTGATTGGCCTCGCGGGGGTCCAGCGCGTCGCGCAGGGCGTCGGCCAGCAGGTTGGCCGGCAGCACCAGCCCCAGCATGAACACGAAGGCGGCCGCCAGCGACCACCACACGGCCGGCTCGCGGGCGAGCTCCAGGCGCGCGGTGTTGATCATGTTGCCGAACGAGGCGGTGCCGGGGTCGACGCCCACGCCGACGTAGGACAGCACCGCCTCGGCCAGCACCAGGCCGCTGAAGTCGATCACCGCCGTCAGCAGCACCAGGTGCATCAGGTTGGGCCACAGGTGACGGGTGACGATGCGCCAGCGTGGCTGGCCAAGGGCGCTCGCCGACTGCACGTATTCGAGTTCGCGCAGCTTGAGCGCCTCGCCGCGCAGCAAGCGGCACAGGCCGATCCAGCCGGTGGCGCCGAGGATCAGGCACAGCGCCGTCAGGCGCACATCGGCCCGCGTTTGCACGTCGGCGAAGGCGGTCAGTTGCTGGTCCATGTACAGGTCGAGCGTCAGCACGGCGGCGGCGATCAGCAGCACGCCGGGGATGGCGTTCAGCGTCGCGTAAAGGTACTGGACCAGATCGTCCACGCGGCCGCCGAAATAGCCCGCCGCCGTGCCGAGCAGCAGCGCCAGCGGCAGGGCCAGCAGCAGGCTGCCGCTGCCGATGACGACGCCGGTGCGGATGCTCTTCAGGCTCAGGTACAGCACGTCCTGGCCGACCTTGTCGGTGCCGAGCACGTGATAGCCGCCGGCCAGCGCCAGCACGGCGGCGGCGCCGACGACGAGCACGGCCGCGCACAGCAGCGCGCTGCGCCAGGCGAAGTCGGTCTCGCCGCGCAGCAGGCGGCGCGCGGCCGCGGCAAACGGCAGGCGATGCC
>JBMOQH010000008.1:390312-413294 GCA_049322795.1 Pseudomonadota bacterium
GCCGCCAGCAGCAGCGACACCGCAAGACCGGCGGCGATGGCCGGCAGCAGGCGCGCCCGCAGATCGGCGGCCCGCGCTTCGGGGCCGGCCAGATGCGCGCCGCCGTGCGCAAGGCGGGGATACACGCGCGCCAGCCGGCCATCGGCGTCGGTCACCGTCTCGCGGGTGAAGCTGTGCAGCGCGAGCGGGGCCGAGTAGGTCGTTTCGGTCTGCGCGCGCAGCGGCCCGACCAGCCGGTCGAGCACCGATTCGACGGTGGTGCTGTAGCGGCCGGGGGCGTCCGCAAGGGGCGCGCGAAAGTGCATCGAATCGAGCAGGGCCACCGTGATATAGGGCAGCAGGAACACCAGCGAACCCATGGCCATCGGCCGGCGCGCCACGGCGCGAAACGCGGCGGCCAGTCGCGGCGTGCGCTGCGCCCGCCACAGCATGAGGCCGGCCGCCGCGACAATGGCCCACAGCAGGAGGTCGGTGGTCAGCAGCACCGGCTGGAACGGCAGGCCCGTCACGTCAGGCGCACCCGCGGGTCGGCCAGCGTGTAGGCCACATCGGTGAGCAGCAGGCCGACCAGGTACAGCACCGCGCCCAGGAACACCATGGCGCGCACGATGGAAAAGTCCTGGCTCTGGATGGCGTCGATGGTGTAACTGCCAAGGCCCGGGATGGCGAAAAACGATTCGGTGAGCAGGCTGCCCATGAACAGCAGCGGAATCACCGCCACCACGCCGGTCAGGATGGGGATCGCCGCGTTGCGCAGCACGTGCCGGCCAAGCACGGCGCCTTCGGCGAGACCCTTGGCGCGGGCGGTGCGGACATAGTCCTTGCCGGCTTCTTCCAGAAACAGCAGTCGGTACCAGCGCACACCGCCGCCAATGCCGGACACCACGCCCACCAGCAGCGGCAGGATGAGGAACCTGAGCGCGCCCAGACCGTCCTGCCAGCCGGACACCGGCGCCAGGTTCAGCAGCTTGGCGACCACGTATTGCGCGCCGATGATGTAGAACAGCGTCGAGATCGACATGCCGATCACGGCCAGCAGCACGGCGGCGCGTTCGAGCCCGCTGCCGCGCACGAACACCACGCCGAGCGCCAGCGTGATGTTGGTCAGCAGCCCCAGCACCAGCCCCGGCAGGGCGATGGCAAGGCTGGGCCACATGCGCTCGCGGATGTCGCGGCCGATGTCGCGGCCATCGTCGGCGCGACCGAAATCGAACACCAGCAGGCGGGCCGACTTCTCGAAGAAGATGGTCCGCGTGAAGCGTTCGACGCCCGCCGCGTCGGGCGCGTACAGCAGCGGGCGATCGTAGCCGTGCGCGCGCTTCCAGGCGTCGATGGCTTCCGTAGTGACGTGCTTGTTGCCCAGGTGCAGGCGCGCCATGTCGTCCGGGCTGTTGACCACGAAGAACAGCATGAAGGTGAGCAGGTTCACGCCGATCAGGATCGGCACCGCGTACAGCAGGCGGCGCAGCAGGTAGGCCGTCATGGGCGCGGGCCGGGTTCGGAGCGCGCGGTGGCGGCCAGGCGTCGCCGCCACAGTCGCAGCGCCGGGATCACTGCCAGCAGGGCAATGCCGCCCGCGATGGCCAGCGGAGTCCAGTGCGGGCGGTTCCACGCGTCGCGCAGACGGGCGCGCAAGGCCGGGTCCAGGCGCTGGTACTTGAGCGTGTTGGTGGCCATGTCGTTCGGCTTGAGGTTGCCGGTCCAGGCGTGGTTGAGCACCACCTGCCGCGGGTGAAAGCCGGCCACCCACGGGACGTCGGTGCGCAGCATGTCCACCATGCGATCGATCAGGCGCTGGCGCTCGGGCCCGTTCGGCAGCACGCGCATGCGCTCGAACAGACGGTCGAATTGGGCGTTCTCGTAGTTGCTGGCGTTCTCGCCGCCGTGCTTCACCTTGCCGCTGCGGCTGAGGAACAGCGTCAGGAAATTCTCCGGATCCGGGTAGTCGGCATTCCAGCCCCACTGGTAGATCTGCGCCTGGCCGCGGCGCATCTTGTCCTGGAAGCGGTTGTAGTCGGTGCTGCGCACGACCAGCTGCACGCCGAGCTTGGCGAACTGCTTGCGCAGCCAGTCGAGGTAACTCTTGGCGTCCGGGCCGGTGGCCATGGAGTCGAAGTACAGCACCAGCGGGGTGCCATCGGCCTGCCGCCCGCCGGGGTAGCCGGCGGTCTCGAGCAGCTCGCGCGCGCGCTCGATGCCATGCCGCTGCGGGCGGCCGTCCCGCCATGCGTAGACGTGGCGGTTGATGCCGGCGGCGCCGTCGCGGTGGCCGAAGATGCCCGGCGGCACCGGCCCCTGCATGGCAACGCCGAGGCCGTTCTGGAAGATGGCGATGGACTCTTCCTGGTCGATGGCGATGGCGATGGCCTGGCGCAGCGCGCGGCGCCTGGCGTCGTAACCGCCGACCACGTCGTCCAGCATGTTGAAGCCGGTGTAGAACACCGACGCCATGACCGGCGCGCTCAAGCTCATGCCGCGCGCGCGCATGGTGTCGGTCAGCGCGAGTTCGCCGCCGGCGCCGAGGTTCACCACCTGATCGAAACTGTCCTGGCCGACCGCCGAGCGGTCGTAGTAGCCCTGCAGGAATTTGCTCCACACCGGAATGCTCTCGCGCTCCAGGCTGAACACGGCGCGGTCGATGAACGGCATCGGCCGGCCGGCGTCCTGGAGCAGCCCCGCCTCGGCGTCGCCCGGCTCGCCGTCGGTGGGGTAGGGCTCGCCGCGGAACAGCGGGTTTCGCTCCAGCACCATGCGCCGGTTCGGGTCGTTCACCGTCAGCATGTAGGGGCCGGTACCGATGGGGTACCAGTCGAGCGTGATGTTTTTTCGCATCAGGCCCGGCTGGCTGTAGAAGCGGTCGGCCTCCCAGGGCATGGGCGCGAAAAACGGCATCGCCAGCCAGTACTGGAACTGCGGGTAGACGTCGTGCAGGCGGATGCGCAGCGTGTAGCGGTCGACCACCTCGACGCCGGCCAGCGGGAACGGGCGCAGGTCCAGCCAGCCGTCGGCCTTGCCCTGTGGAAGCGCGCCGGCGAAGTCGTCGAAGCCCGCGATGTGGGTCCGCAGCAAGGCGCGGATCGGCGATTGCACGCGCGGGTTGGCCAGGCGCTTGATCTGGTAGGCGAAATCGTCGGCGGTGAGCTCCCGGCTGCCGCGCTGTGGAAAGTCGCCGAGCGTGTCGATGGCGCCCAGCGCCGTGGCGTCGAGGTGGTGGTAGAGAAACTCACCGTCATCGCCGCGCGCCAGCGCCGGGTGCGGCGCGTAGCGAATGCCGGGCCGGATGCGCAGCTCGTAAACGCTGGCCGCGGCCTGGGCGGGGTCGGTGTCCGCCGGCAGGGGCTGGCCGGCGGCGTCGAGCAGCGTCACGCTGGGCGGGGCGGCGGCGGCGAGCGGCTCCAGCGCGTAGGGCCGGCGCAGGTAGTGGTACTGCAGCGGCGGCTCGTACACCTGCTGGATGAACACGTACTCGTTGGAGCTGTACGAGATGGCCGGGTCGAGGTGCTTGGGCCGCTCCGCGAAGGCGGCATAGAGCGTGTTGGCATCCCGCTCGGACGCCGGGTAGGGGTTGTTCAGCGGCCCTTCGCCGCAGCCGGCGAGGGCCGCAAGCAACAGCGGCAGCAGCGTTTTCAGCACGAGGGGACGGCGCATCGACCGGGATTCTGCCATAGCGCCCCGCCGGCATCGGGCTTGGGCGCGCTGGCTATAATGCCCGCCTCATTTCGGGGCAGGCAGGGGGTGCGCGATGGGTTTTCTGGCCGGCAAACGGGCGCTGGTGGTTGGCGTGGCAAGCGATCGTTCCATCGCCACCGGCATTGCGGAGGCCATGCGCCGCGAGGGCGCCGAGCTTGCCTTCACCTATCAGAACGACAAGCTGCGCAAGCGCGTCGAGGAATTCGCCGCCGAGTGCGGCAGCGACATCGCCTTGCCGATGGATGTGGCGGAAGACGCGCAGATAGACGAGGCCTTCGCGGCGCTCGCCCAGCGCTGGGATGGTCTCGACATCGTGGTGCATTCAGTCGCGTTCGCGCCGCGCGAGGAGTTGCAGGGCAGCTTCGTCGACGCGGTGACGCGGGATGGCTTTCGCGTCTCGCACGACATCAGCGCCTACAGTCTCGCGGCGCTCGCCAAGGCCGCCAAACCCATGCTGCGCCCGGGCGGGGCACTGCTGGCGCTGTCTTACCTCGGCGCCGTGCGCGTGCTGCCGAACTACAACGTGATGGGGCTCGCCAAGGCCAGCCTCGAGGCCTGCATCCGCTATCTCGCCGCGTCCATGGGCCCGGATGGCGTGCGCGTGAACGGCATCTCGGCCGGGCCGATCCGCACCTTGGCCGCGTCCGGCATCTCCGGCCTGCGCGGCATGCTGGACTACCACGCCGCCAATGCGCCGCTGCGGCGCAATGTCACCATCGAGGACGTCGGCAACGTGGCGGCCTTCCTGTGCTCGGACCTCGCTGCCGGTGTGACCGGCGAGATCACCTACGTCGACGCCGGCTACAACGTGGTCGGCATGGGTGGCATGGCGGGCTGAGGTCCGCGCGGCGCCAGCCCAAGGAAAACGCCGTAAAAATCCCGTCCTGGGATCGTTCAGCGCAACGCATCGCGGCACATGCCCGCGATGCGCTCCCTGGATCAATAGCTTGCGGCATTGATCCAGGCCGGGGCGTCCTGCCCCGGACGGGAAGCGCTGAATGAATCAGCGCTTCCCTAGCGCTCGGTCGCCTGCAGGATGCGCACCGGATGACGCTCGCGCAGGGCCGCCAGTTGCGCGGTGAGCGCCTGGTCGGCCCGAATGGTCAGCAGCTGACGGCGTAGCGCATCACGCGCCTCGGCGTTGGTGGCCATGGGGCCGGGGCGGCGCGCGGTGGCTGCCACGATCACGTAGTTGCCGTTGTCGAGTTCGATGCCGGCCTGCCCCGGCTTGCCCTCGTCGACGGAGAGCGTGAACGCCTTCTTGAGCACGGCATCCGACAGTCCCTCCTTGCCCTCGCGGCCGACATCGGGCAGGTCCACGAACGCGGTCTGATGTGCCGTCAGTTCCGTGTCGACGGTCTCGCCGGCACGCAGCCTGGCGAGCAGCGCCTCGCCCGCCGCCCGCGCCGCTGCGGCGCCCTCCTGCTGGCGCAGGCGCGCCGTGATGTCCGTTTTCACGTCTTCCAACGGGCGCTGCGTGGCAGGCGTGTGCTCGAGCACGCGCAGCACCGCGTAGTGCCCTTCGCCCAGCTCGAATACCTCGCTGTTGTCGCCGCCGATTGCCTCGGTGCTGAACGCGTGCCGCAGAAACTCGGGATTCGCGGCCACGCCTTCGCCGCCACGGCGGCTGACGGGGCCGATTTCCTGCACCTTGAGGTCCAGCGCCTGCGCCGCCGGAGCCAGCGTGTCCGGGTGCTCGAAGGACTGCGTGCGCAGTGTTTCAGCGGCGGCGAAGAATTGTTCCTCGGCCAGTTCGCGCTGCACGCGCTGGCGCAGCGTGTCGCGGATCTCGGCGAGCGGCGGCGCGGTGGACGGCCGGATGGCGGTCACCTCGATGAGGTGGAAGCCGAACGGGGTGCGCACCGGTTCGCTCAGCGTGTTGAGAGGCAGCGTGAAGGCCGCTTCCTCGAAGGCGGGCGTCATGCTGCCGCGCTCGAAATAACCGAGGTCGCCCCCCTGCTCGGCGGAGCCGGTGTCGGCCGATTCCGCTTTCGCCAGCGCGGCAAAATCGGCTCCCGAGATCAACTGGGCCCGCAGTTCGTCGGCCTTCTTGCGGGCCTGTTCGACGGTTTCCGGCGTGGCGTCGCCCGGAATCCGGATCAGGATGTGCCGCGCCTGGCGCTGTTCGGCGCCGCCCAGTTCCGGCTTCAATTCCTCGTAGCGCTTGTCGATCATGGCGTCGTCGACGGTCAGCCTGGAAGCCATGGCATCGAGGCTGAGTTCGAGGTAGGCCAGGCGGACCTGCTCGTCGGTCATGAATTCGGCCTTGTGGGCGTTGAAATAGGCGGTGATCGCCGCCTCGTCCGGGGCCGTGGCGGGGGCGAATTTCTGCCACTCCAGTGTCGCCAGGCGCAGGTCACGGCGTTCGAACCACAGCGCGGCGAGCGCGTCGAGCTCCGCCTCGGAAATGAACGCCGAGTCGGCGAGACCACCCTGAATCTGCTGCAAGGCCAGCGAGCGCTTGAGGTCGGCCTCGAAGGCGGCCGGGGTGAGACCCTGGCGGCGCAACACCGACTCGTAACGCGCCCGATCGAATCCGTTCTCGCCGGCAAAGGCATCCGTGGCCTGGATGACCGCCAGCACCGTCGCGTCGGAAACGTGCAGTCGGCGCTCGCCGGCATCCATCGCGAGCAGCTCGCGGTTGACCAGGCGGTCCAGCACTGTCCGGCGGGCTTCGGGATTGTCCATCAGCGCCGGCGAGTAGGCGTCGCCCAAGGACTGACGCAGGCGCTGCCCTTCCTGACGCAAGGCCTGCTGCAGCTCGCCGACGCTGATGGCGGCGCCGCCGACACGCGCAGCGTCGGCACCACCGGTCGGCTGGACGTAGGAGTTGACACCCCACAGGGCAAACGGAATCACCAGCAGCAGCAAAATCAGGCTGACCAGCCAGCGCGGTGCCTTCTCGCGGATTTGTTCCAGCATGAGTGTGTTTTTTCAGGTGGCAGAAAACATGAAGGGTGGAGCCGGTTGTAGCCGACTCCACCCTTCAAGGCTGGTACATGACGATTGCCAAAAATGGCGGAGCGGACGGGACTTGAACCCGCGACCCCCGGCGTGACAGGCCGGTATTCTAACCAGCTGAACTACCGCTCCTTGAGCATTCGGTGGGTGCTGAGAGGATCGAACTCCCGACATCCGCCGTGTAAAGGCGACGCTCTACCAGCTGAGCTAAGCACCCCTGACTGAGCGGGCTATTTTATGCCGTCTTTGAGGCCTTTGCCAGCCTTGAATTTGGCCGTCTTGCTGGCCTTGATCTTGATGGGCTGGCCGGTGCGCGGATTGCGGCCGGTACGTGCGCCGCGCTTGCCTACGGAAAAGGTGCCAAAGCCCACCACGGTCACCGTGTCGCCCTTCTTGAGAGCGGCGGTGATGGCAGTGACGGCCGAATCCAGCGCCCGCCCGGCGGCAGCCTTGGAAATTTCGGCGCCGTCGGCAATGGCATCAATCAGATCGGATTTATTCACGTGAGTCCCCCCGGGGTCGTTGGTTGAGTTGCCCTGAGCCTGCATGGCCTTAAGAAATGCGCGGAAGAGCCGCGTCCCGCGTGGGCCGGCGAGTTATACCAACCGCAAAAAACGCGTGTCAACAAGCCATTTTCCGGGGATCAGTGGGCCACATAGCTCTCGGCCGACGGCGCTCCCGGCTCGGCGGGCGCTTTCGGTCGGGGCAGGGGTTCCGGCACGGACGTGAGTGCGTGCTCGAACACCTCGTCGATCCAGCGCACCGGCCGAATCTCCAGCCGTTGTTTCACGTCGTCCGGAATATCCGCCAAGTCTTTCTCATTGTCTTTCGGGATCAATACCTTGGCGATTCCTCCGCGCAGCGCGGCCAGCAGCTTTTCCTTGAGCCCACCGATCGCCAACACCTCGCCGCGGAGCGTGATTTCGCCGGTCATTGCCACGTGCGCATGCACCGGCGTGCCGCCCAGCGCCGACGTCAGGGCTGTCACCATGGCCACGCCCGCGCTCGGGCCGTCCTTGGGGATGGCGCCTTCCGGCACGTGCAGGTGGAAGTCGTTTTGCTGGAAGCTTTCGGCGGCAATGCCGAGCTGTTGCGCACGGCTGCGGACCACGGTCAGCGCGGCTTTGACCGATTCCTGCATCACCTCGCCGAGCTGACCGGTGAGGGTGAGGCCCCCCTTGCCGGGAATGACGGCGGCTTCCACCGTGAGCAGTTCGCCGCCGACTTCGGTCCAGGCAAGGCCAGTGACCTGCCCCACGCGGTTTTCGGTATCGGCCAGGCCGGTGCGATAGCGCGCCACGCCGAGGTAGTCCGACAGGTTGTCGGCCGTCACCTTGAGCTTGCCCTTGCGCGTTTTCTGCACCGCCTGGCGCACCGCCTTGCGGCACACCTTGTTGATCTCCCGCTCGAGGCTGCGTACGCCGGCCTCGCGGGTATACAGCTGGATGATCGCGCGCAGCGCGTCGGCCGAGAACCCGATTTCCGTGTCCTTCAGCCCGTTGTCGGTGAGTGCCTTGGGCACCAGGTAGCGCGTGGCGATGTTGAGCTTTTCGTCTTCGGTATAGCCGGCGAGCCGGATGACTTCCATGCGGTCCAGCAGTGGCGCCGGGATGTTGAGCGTGTTCGCCGTGGCCACGAACAGCACGTCCGAGAGGTCGTAATCGACCTCCAGGTAGTGGTCGTTGAAGGCGTGGTTCTGCTCGGGGTCCAGCACTTCGAGCAGCGCCGAGGCGGGGTCGCCGCGAAAATCCATGGCCATCTTGTCGACTTCGTCGAGCATGAACACGGGATTGCGCGTGCCGACCTTGGCCAGGTTTTGCAGCACCTTGCCGGGCAGCGAGCCGATGTAGGTCCGCCGATGACCGCGGATTTCGGCCTCGTCGCGCACGCCGCCGAGCGACATGCGCGCGAATTTGCGCCCGGTCGCCTTGGCGATGGAGCGGCCGAGCGAGGTCTTGCCGACGCCCGGTGGTCCGACCAGACACAGGATCGGGCCCTTCAGCTTGCGCACGCGCTGTTGCACGGCGAGGTACTCGAGAATCCGCTCCTTGACCTTTTCAAGACCGTAGTGATCCCGGTCCAGCACCTGCTGGGCCTGGTCGAGATCGCGGTGCACCCGGCTGCGGGTACGCCACGGCAGTTGCACGATCCAGTCTAGGTAGTTGCGCACCACGGTGGCTTCCGCCGCCATCGGAGACATGGTGCGCAGCTTGGCCAATTCGCTGCGGGCCTTGGCCAGTACCGCCTTCGGTGGCCCGGCCGCTTCGATCCGGCGCTCGAGTTCGTCCAGGTCGTTGCCACCGTCTTCGAGCTCGCCCAGCTCCTTCTGGATGGCGCGCATCTGCTCGTTGAGGTAGTACTCGCGCTGGCTCTTTTCCATCTGCCGCTTGACGCGACCGCGCATGCGCTTTTCGACCTGCAGCAGGTCGATCTCCGATTCGAGCAGGTGCAGCAAGTGTTCAAGCCGCGGCACCACGTCGACAATTTCCAGCAGTTCCTGCTTCTTCGACAGTCGCACGGGCAAGTGCGCGGCGATGGTGTCCGCCAGGCGCGAGGAATCATTGATCTCGGCCAGCGCCGTCAGCGCCTCTGGCGGAATCTTCTTGCTGCCCCGGACGTATTGCTCGAACTGTTCGAGCACGCTGCGCTGCAGGACGATGTCTTCCTTCGGGTCGACCTCGGCGGCTGGCGTCAGGGCCAGCTTCGCCATGAAGCTGCCGTCCTGCTGCGACCATTCCGCGACGCTGGCGCGGCTGACGCCTTCGACCAGCACCTTCACCGTGCCGTCGGGAAGCTTCAGCATCTGCAGCACATGCGCCACCGTGCCGGAGCTGTAGACATCCTCCGGCTTCGGGTCATCGACGCTGGCGTCCTTCTGGGCAGCCAGAAAAATCTGCTTGTCGTGGGCGTTGCTCTGTTCGAGGGCGGTGATCGATTTCTCGCGCCCGACGAACAGCGGGATCACCATGTGCGGGAACACCACCACGTCGCGCAGCGGCAGCACGGGCAGCGAAAAGGAATCGGTAGGGGCGCCACTGGCGGGGCGCTTGTGCTTACGGTCGGTCACCCGGGGTAGGCCTCGGCGGTAGGAGGGGCAGCGCGGCACGGGCCGCCCGCACCATATGCAGGCGGTGCCGGCCGAACTCAAGTCCCCGACCGGCTGCGAGCCGGTCGGGGAGGGGGTCAATCGCGGGCGCCGCCCTGTTGCAGCGGCGGGTCTTCGTATATCAGCAGCGGCTTGGCGTCCGCACTGAACAGGTTGTCGTCGAAAACGACCTTCTTGAGGTTCCGCATCGAGGGCAACTCGAACATGATGTCGAGCAGGGCGTGTTCCAGGATCGAGCGCAGGCCGCGCGCGCCGGTCTTGCGTTCCATGGCCCGATCGGCGATGGCGTCGAGCGCCTCGGGCCGGAATTCGAGGTCGACGCCTTCCATCTTGAACAGCTTCTGATACTGCTTGACCAGCGCGTTCTTGGGGTCCGTCAGGATGCGGATCAGCGACTCGCGGTTCAGCTCGCTGAGCGTCGCCACCACCGGCAGCCGGCCGACGAATTCCGGAATCAGGCCGAAGCGAATCAGATCATGCGGCTCCACCTTGGCCAGCAGGCGGCTGGTGTCCTTGTCCTCGGCATCGCTCTTGATGTCGGCCGAGAAGCCGATGCCGCCTTTCTCCATGCGCTGCTGGACGATCTTCTCCAGGCCGTTGAACGCACCGCCGCAGATGAACAGGATGTTGCGCGTGTCCACCTGCAGGAATTCCTGCTGGGGGTGCTTGCGGCCACCCTGCGGCGGCACCGAGGCAATGGTGCCCTCGATCAGTTTCAGCAGCGCCTGCTGCACGCCCTCGCCGGACACGTCGCGGGTGATGGAGGGATTGTCGGATTTGCGCGAAATCTTGTCGATTTCGTCGATGTAGACGATGCCGGTCTGCGCGCGCTCGGCGTCGTAATCGCACTTCTGCAGCAGCTTCTGGATGATGTTCTCGACGTCCTCGCCGACGTAGCCCGCCTCGGTCAGCGTGGTGGCATCGGCGATGGTGAACGGCACGTTCAGGATGCGCGCCAGCGTTTCGGCGAGCAGTGTCTTGCCGGACCCGGTCGGGCCGACCAGCAGGATGTTGCTCTTGCTGAGCTCAACCTCGTCCTTGTGCTGACCGGACTCCAGGCGCTTGTAGTGGTTGTAGACCGCCACGGACAGGATTTTCTTGGCCTGATCCTGGCCGATGACGTAGTCGTCGAGGTGCTGGCACAACTCGCGGGGCGTCGGCAGACGCTTGCGCCGTTCGTCCGCTGCCTTCTCGCCGACCTCGTCCCGGATGATGTCGTTGCAAAGTTCGACGCATTCGTCGCAAACGAACACCGACGGGCCGGCGATAAGTTTGCGCACCTCATGCTGACTCTTGCCGCAGAACGAGCAGTAAAGGAGCTTCTCGCCGTCGCTGCTGCGTCTTTCGTCGTTCATGTCCTCACCCTGCAAACCACGGTTCAGTTCGCTTCGAACGCCGCTGGCGACGGCGCCCCCGAGTTGCCACGCCCCCCGGGCCGGGCAATGTATATCGTCGCCCTCGCCGACGGAAGCCGCCGGGACGGCCTCAGCTGCGCTTGTCGATGACCTTGTCGATCAGGTTGTATTCCAGCGCCTCCGCCGCCGACAGGAAGTTGTCGCGGTCGGTGTCCTGCCGGATTTGATCGACGTTGCGCCCGGTGTGCCTGGACAAAATATCGTTCAGCAAGTCGCGAATCTTGAGCATCTCGCGGGCGTGGATTTCGATGTCCGACGCCTGGCCGCGAAAGCCGCCGAGCGGCTGATGGATCATCACCCGCGAATTGGGCAAAGCAAACCGCTTGCCAGCCGCACCAGCCGCCAGCAACACCGCACCCATGCTCGCGGCCTGGCCAATGCACAGGGTCGACACCGCCGGCTTGATGAACTGCATGGTGTCGTAAATGGCGAGCCCGGCCGTCACCGAACCACCGGGCGAGTTGATGTAGAAGTGGATGTCCTTGTCCGGGTTCTCGGATTCCAGGAACAGCAGCTGCGCCACCACCAGGTTGGCGATGTGATCCTCCACCGGGCCGACGAGGAACACCACGCGCTCCTTGAGCAGGCGCGAGAAGATGTCATAGGCGCGCTCGCCGCGGGCGGTCTGCTCGACCACCATCGGCACCAGGCCCTGGGCGATCGGGGTCGGCAGGCTGGGAATCAGGTCACTCATGGACGATGGCACTCCGATGGGTCTTGTATGGGTTGGGCATGAGCCCGCTGATCGCTCCGAGGGGCGGGCCTAGGCCGCGACGGCGTCGTCGAAGCTGAGTGTTTCCTCGGTGACCTGCACCTTGGACAGCACCCAGTCTACGAGTTGCTCTTCGAGCGTCATGTTCTCGACTTCCTGCAGGCGCTCGGGCTGGCTGTAGTACCAGTTCACGAACATGTCGGTGTCGCCGAAGCCGGCCGCCATGCGCTCGATTTCCGCACGCACCCGCTGCGGATCCGCCTTGATGCCTTCCCGTTGGGTGATTTCAGCAAGCAGCAGGCCAAGTCGCACCCGCCGCACCGCTTCGGCCTCGTAAGGCGCCATGTCGCCGTGCGGATCGAGGTTCGGGTTGCGCTCGTGTGCCTGGTGAGCGAGGTTGTGCGCCTCCCGGTGCACCAGGCCGTGCGGCAGATCGAACTGGTGCTGGTCGACCAGCAGCTGCATCACGGCCGCCTTGCGGCGGCGGCGCAGCGCCGAGTGCAGCTCCTGTTCGAGCCGCTCGCGCAGTCGCGCCCGCAGGCTGTCCAGATCGCCATCCTCGATGCCGAAGGCCTGCGCGAACTCGGCATCGAGTGCCGGCAACACGCACTCCTGCACGGCCTTCACCGTCACGGCGAACGCCGCCGCCTTGCCGGCGAGGGTGTCGCGCGGGTAGTCAGCGGGGAAGCTGACCTGCACGGTGCGCTGCTCGCCGGCGCTGGCGCCGACCAGCTGATCCTCGAAGTCACCGATCAAGGTCCCGCTGCCGAGCACGATCGGCACGTCCTGGGCACTGCCGCCCTCGAAGGTCTCGCCGTCGATGCTGCCGACGAAGTCGATCATCACGCGGTCGTCGCGCGCGGCCGGGCGGGCCACGTCGGGCCACTCGGCGCGCTGGCGGCGCATGCGCTCGAGCATGGCCTCCACGTCGGCGTCGGTGACGACTGCGGTCGGTACGGTCAGCGTCAGGGTCGCGAAGTCGGCCAGGGTGATGTCCGGAAACACCTCGAAGCGGGCCGAGAAGCGCAGCGTGTCGGCGTCCTCCGCCGGTTCCGGGTGGATGTCCGGGTTGCCGGTCGGGCGCAGCTGGTGTTCGCCCAGGCCCTCGATGTATTTGCTCTGCAGGAACTCGCCAAGGACTTCGTCCCGAATGCGCGCGCCATGCTGGCGGCGCACCACTGACAGCGGCGCCTTGCCGGGACGAAAACCGTTCACGCGCGCTTGGCGCGCGAGCTGGTTCAGGCGCGTGGCGACCTGCTGCTCGATCTCGGTCACGGGCAGGGACAACATCAACCGGCGCTCCAGCGCGCCGGTGCTTTCGAGGGAGGTGGTCATCAGGAATTTCGGAGCTTGAGATGAATCGGGTGGGAAATGGTGCGAAAGGAGAGACTCGAACTCTCACGGGTTGCCCCGCTGGTACCTAAAACCAGTGCGTCTACCAGTTCCGCCACTTTCGCTACGGGCGCCGTCGAATGCGCGCCGCCGCGGCAGTATACCGAAGCCGGCTCCGGTCCCTGCGCGGGGGGCGTCGGCCCCGGCGTCGGCCCGGTGGTTCGGCTGCCGCCAGCATGTCGATCCGTCAACGGCTGTCACGAATCGGTGTTCCCATGCCCGTGGGAAAATGGCCGCGCATTCAGATTCCGGGGCTCGCCCGAAGCTTCTTCGGCGCGCGCGCGCCCGCCCCCACAACCCCCACAGGTCGTTCCATGTCCACAGCTACGCCAGTTGCCCGCGCAGCGCCCGCGCCGATGTCGACTTTCGAGCGTTACCTCACGCTGTGGGTGTTCGCCTGCATCCTGGTCGGCATCGCGCTCGGCCAGGCGCTGCCCGGCCCGGTGCAGTGGCTCGGCCGGCTCGAGGTCGCCCGCGTCAACCTGCCGGTCGGCCTGCTGATCTGGGTGATGATCATCCCGATGCTGGTGAAGGTGGACTTCGGTGCGCTGGGCGAGGTGCGCCGGCACGTGCGTGGGATCGGCGTGACGCTGTTCGTGAACTGGTTGGTCAAGCCGTTCTCGATGGCCTTGCTGGCCTGGTTGTTCATACGCCAGTTGTTCGCGCCCTGGCTGCCGGCCGAACAGATCGACAGCTACATCGCCGGCCTCATCCTGCTGGCGGCGGCGCCGTGCACGGCCATGGTGTTCGTGTGGAGCCGTCTCACCAACGGGGATCCGCTGTTCACGCTGTCGCAGGTGGCGCTCAACGACACCATCATGGTGTTCGCTTTCGCCCCGATCGTCGCCCTGCTGCTCGGCATTTCGTCCATCCATGTGCCCTGGGCCACGCTGCTGACCTCGGTGGGGCTGTACATCGTGATCCCGGTGATCCTGGCGCAGCTGTGGCGTCGCGCGCTGCTGCAGCGCGGGCAGGGCGCCTTCGACGCCGCCATGCAGCGCATTGGGCCATGGTCGACGGCGGCGCTGCTGGCGACACTGGTGCTGCTGTTCGCCTTTCAGGGCGAGGCGATCATCCGCCAGCCGCTGGTGATCGCCCTGCTGGCGGTGCCGATCCTGATACAGGTGTTCTTCAATTCCGCGCTGGCGTACTGGCTGAACCGACGGGTCGGCGAGCAGCACAGCGTGGCCTGTCCTTCGGCGCTGATCGGCGCGTCGAATTTCTTCGAGCTGGCGGTGGCGGCCGCCATCAGCCTGTTCGGTTTCGAATCCGGCGCGGCGCTCGCCACCGTGGTCGGCGTGCTGATCGAGGTGCCGGTGATGCTGCTGGTGGTGCGCGTGGTCAACCGCAGCAAGGGCTGGTACGAGCAGCGGACCGCCTGAGCGCCGCCCGGCGCCACGCTGGAGGCAAGGTCCGAGGCGCTGAGCCGGCGCTGCGGCGGACTATGGGCTGGGCGCCGAGAGCGCCAGCGTGGTCTGCCAAGCCGGACGGGCGGCCAGGCGATCGAGGTAGCGGTCGATCGTCCCGGGCAGTGCAAAGTCCGCGGCGCGCAGTGCCGCAAGGTGCGGCAGCATCACAAGGTCGGCCAGCGTGTAGCGACCCAGCAGGTAGTCGTTGCCGGCCAGCGCCTCGGCCAGGATTTCGAGCTTGCGCGCGATGTGGCCGCTCAGGGTGGCAATGGCCTGCGCGTCGCGTGCGGCCTCCGGCTTTGCCATTTCCGCCACCAGGCGCTGGCGCGGCGCGTTGAACGTGGCGGGTTGCCACAGCAGCCATTTGTAAACCCGGGCCCGCTCGTCGAGCGCCTGCGGCAGAAGGCCGCCGTGCGGGTACTTCTCGGCCAGGTACAGCAGGATGGCGGATGACTCCCACAGCGTGAGCTCGCCGTCCACCAGGGTTGGCACGAGGCCGTTCGGGTTGACGCGCAAGTAATCCGGCGCGTGCTGTGCGCCGGCGGCGAGGTCGATGACGACGAAGTCGTAGTCGACGGCGAGTTCCGCCAGGCACAGGCGCACCTTGCGGGTGTTGCCGGATCGCCAGAATCCGTACAGCCGCATCGCAAGAACCTCCTCAAGCGGCACGCCCATGGGCAGGCCGCGACAGTATGTCGCATTCCCTTGGCCCGATAGCGCGTGGACACTGCGCGCCGTTTTTCAGCGCCTGTCGGGAGTCCACCGTGCGTCGTTTCGCCCTTGCTGCACTCGCTCAAGCCTTTGTATTGGCCGCCCCAGTGGTGCGGGCCGATGGTCCGCAAACCGCTCGTGCCGACGGGCACGCGCCGATCGGCGTGATGGCCGACCATCTGCACAAGGCCGGGGACTGGATGGTCGGCTACCGGTTCATGCGCACCTACCAGGACGAACTGCGCGACGGCACCGATCGTGTCAGCAAGCGGGAGGCCTACTCGTCCGTGGCCAGTGGCGGTTACGGCTACCACAACGCGCCGACCCGCATGACCATGAACATGCACATGCTGGAGGTTATGTACGGCTGGTCGGACCGGCTCACGCTGATGCTGATGGCCGGTTACATGGACATGGGCATGAACGCCGAACTGCACCCCCATGGCATGGCGGCGCCGGTGCCGTACCGCATGGATTCGAGCGGCTGGTCCGATACGGAACTGTCGATGCTGTTCGATGCCGGCCGGACCGCGCACGGCGCCTGGGTCGGCAAGCTGGGCCTCAGCCTGCCGACCGGCAGCATCACCGAGTCCGACGGCATGCCGCATGGGCACGGGGGCGCCATGGTGCCGATGCGCATGGAATACAACATGCAGCTGGGCTCCGGCACCTACGACCTGCGCCCGGCCATGACCTACTCCGAGCAACGCGCAAACTGGTCCTGGGGCGCGCAGGCAAGCGCGGTGCTGCGCCTGGGCGAAAACGATCAGGACTACCGCCTGGGCCACCGGGGCGAGCTCACCGCCTGGGCGGCGCGGCTGTGGACACCCGCGGTCAGCACCTCGCTGCGCCTGGTCGGTTCGCGCTGGGGCAACATCCACGGTCGGGACTCCGCAATAGACCCGCACATGTCGCCGGCGGCGGACCCCGACGCGCAGGGCGGGCAGCGGGTCGACGTCGGCCTCGGCGCGAACCTTTATGTGCCGGGCGGGACGCTCAAGGGCCAGCGCCTGGCGGTCGAGCTGTTGCGACCGGTGTACGAAGACCTCGACGGTCCGCAGCTCGGCAACGAGTGGACGCTGAACGCCGGCTGGCAGTACGCCTTCTGAGGATCACCGCCGGGCGGCCGCTCAGCCGCCCGCCAGCAGCAGCAGCGGGTCTTCCACCGCGGCCAGGATGGGCTGCATGAAGCGCAGCGCCGTCACGCCGTCGATCAGCCGGTGGTCATAGGACAGCACCAGGTTCAGGCGGCGCTGGATCTCGATGCGGCTGTCGTCGACCACCACCGGTTCGCTGCGCACCCGGCCCATGCCCAGGATGGCCACCTGCGGCGGGTTGATGATGGGGGTGCCGAAGATGTCCTGCCCGCCGTGGCTGCCCCAGTTGCTGAGCGTGAAGGTGGCGCCGCGCAGGTCGTCCGGGGCGAGCTTGCGCTCCCGGGCGCGGGCGGCCAGATCCTCGATGGCCGCCGACAGCTCGACCACGCCCAGGCGGTCGGCGTCGCGGATCACCGGCACCACGAGGCCGGCGTCCGTGTAGGCGGCAAAGCCGATGTGGTAGTAGTGCTTCTCGATGACTTCCAGCGTGTCGTCGTCGATGCTGGCGTTGAACTGCGGCATGGCCTTCAGCGCCGGGATCAGCGCCTTGATCAGCAGCGCCACGTACGACACCCGCGTGCCGGTGTGGGTGGACAGGCGCTTTCGCGCCGCCTCGAAGGCGGCGGCGTTGACGGCAAAGCCGGTGGTCGCCTGCGGCACGTGGGCGGCGCGGCTCATGCTGTCGTACATGGCCCGGGCGATGCCGGTCAGGCGCCAGCGGCGCTCGCCGCCGGCCGCGGCGGGCAGGGTGGCCGGGGCCGGCGCGGGAGCCTGGCGCCGCGCCACCAGCGCGTCGATGTCCTCGCGCAGCACGCGGCCCTTGGGTCCGCTGCCGTTCAATCCCGCCAGGTCCACACCGTGCTCGCGGGCGTAGCGGCGGGTGCTCGGCGTGGCGCGGACCGGGCCCGCTTGCGCTGATGCCGTCGCGGGCGTCGGGGCCGGTGCGGGGGCGGGCGCGGTGCTCGCCGCCGATGCCGGCGCGGCGGGTGCCGGCGGCGGTGCGGCATGCTTCTCGCCCGAGAACTGCTGCGCCGGCGGCCGCTCGGCGTCGAACACGGCGAGGATCTCGCCGACCCTGACGGTCTGCCCGACCTGCGCCGCCAGCTGCTCCACCCGGCCGCTGCACGGCGCCGGGATCTCCACCGTCGCCTTGTCGGTCTCGATTTCGCACAGCACCTGGTCCTCGCGCACCGGCTCGCCGGGCGCCACGTGCCAGGCCAGCAGCTCGGACTCGGTGATGCCCTCGCCGACGTCCGGCAAACGAAATTCAAAGCGCATCGCTTGCGTCTCCTTCAGAACCGGTACTGCAGCACCGATTCGATGCCGTGCCGCACGCGCCGGATGTCCGGCAGGTAGTGATCCTCGGTCTGGTTCTCGGGGAACTGCACGTCGAAGGCCGTCACCCGCCGCACCGGCGCCTTCAGGCAATCGAACACGTGCTCGTTGACCAGCGCCGACAGTTCCGCGCCAAGGCCGAGCGTGCGCCGCGCCTCGTGCACGATGACGCAGCGCCCGGTGCGCCGCACCGAGTCGAGAATGGTCGGGACGTCGAGCGGCGCCAGCACGCGCAGATCGATCAGTTCGGCGTCGACGGCCATCTCGTCGATGGCCTGCCGGGCCACGTGCACCATGGCGCCCCAGGCCAGCACCGTCACCTCGCGGCCCTCGCGCACCACGCGCGCCTGGTCGAGCGGCAGGGCATAGGGCGCGTTCGGCACCGGCTCGCGAAACGCGCGATACAGGCGGCTGTGCTCCAGGAACACCACCGGGTCGTCGCAGCGGATGGAGGCCGCCAGCAGGCCCTTGGCCTCGGCCGGCGTGCTGGGGCACACCACGCGCACGCCGGGCGTGTGGATGAGGTAGGACTCGGTCGACTCCGAATGGAACTGCAAGGGCTTGATGCCGCCGCCGAACGGCGTGCGGATGGTCATCGGCACCGAGAACTGCCCGCCCGAGCGCTCGCGCACGTTCGACATCAGGCACACGAACTGCCCGAAGGCGTTGTACAGAAAGCCCAGGAACTGGATCTCCACCACCGGCCGCTCGCCGCGCATGGCCATGCCGACGGCGGCGCCGACGAGGCCGTTTTCCGACAGCGGCGTGTCGATTACGCGCTCGCCGCCGAAGGCGTCGTACAGGCCCTCGGTGGCGCGGAACACGCCGCCGATGGGGCCGATGTCGTAGCCCATCACCCGCACCGCGGGATCGCGCGCCAGCTCGTCGCGCAGCGCCGCGTTGACCGCCTGCACCAGGTTCAGATCGGTGGTCACGCCTGCGTCCGTGGGCGCGTTCATGCCAGGGTCTCCGGGTCGATGGCGGTGTACGGGTTGGCGTCGTTCAGCTCGGCTGCCAGCTCCCGCTGCTGCAGGCGCAGATGCCAGCCGGGATCGTCGAACAGCTGGCTGTCGAACATCGTCATCGGGTCCGAGCGCGGGATCGGCAGGGCGCGGGCCGCCGCCGCCTGCACCTCGGTGAGGCACTCGGCCTCGTACTGCTCGCGCAGCGCCTCGCTGTACAGCCCGCGGGCGGCGAGGTAGGCCTCGAAGCGCGGGCGTGGGTCGTATTGCTTCCACTGCTCGGCCAGCGCCTGGTCGCGGTACACCTCGGCGCTGTCGGACGTGTTGTGGTCCACCACGCGGTAGGTGACGGCCTCGATCAGCGTCGGGCCGCCGCCGGCGCGGGCACGGTCCACCGCCTCGCGGGTTTTCTGGTACACGGCCAGCACGTCGTTGCCGTCCACCCGCTCGCCGGGCAGGCCGTGCGCCAGCGCCTTGTGGGCGAAGGTGGGCGCCGCGTGCTGGCGGTGCGCCGGCGTGGAAATGGCCCACTGGTTGTTGTGCACCACCACCACCAGCGGCGCCTTGAACACGGCGGCGAAGTTCAGCGCGTCGTGGAAGTCGCCCTCGCTGGTGGAGCCCTCGCCGGTGAAGGCCAGCGTCACGATGTCGCGGCCGTTCAGCTTGTCGGCCATGGCCGAGCCGGCGGCGTTCAACACGTTGGTGCCCAGGATCACGCCGTAGGGCGTGAAGGTGACGCCGGGCGGGCGTTCCAGCGGCAGGTGCTCGGCGACGGTCTCGGGCGCGCCGCCGCGCAGGATGGCCAGCGTGCGGTCCATGGGCACGCCCCAGTACAAATGCGCCGCGAACTGCCGGTAGGACGGGAAGCACCAGTCGCCGTCCCGCAGCGCCGCCGCGGCGCCGAGGCCGACGGCCTCCTCGTAGGTGGACTGGGCGGTGACGCTCAGTTCCCCGCGCCGCTGCATGCGGATGGTGTGGGTCTCGTAGGCGCGCGTGAGCACCAGCGTGCGGTACAGGCGCAGCAGGGTTTCATCGTCGAGGTCCGGCGGGGTGCCGACCAGACTGCCGTCCGGCGCCAGAACGCGAAAGAAGTCCTCGTCCGGGGCCTGCTCGGCCCACTTGTGCTGTCCCATCGCTGCCTCCTCGACCGCCGGCCCGAACGACCGGCCACCTATAATGCCATCGACAATCCCATCGCCTCCCGGCGCCCCGCGCCGCGCCATTTCAAGGACTGACCATGATCGACTCGCCGCTGCTGCCGCATCTGGACGCTTACATCGACGGTCGCTGGACCAAGGCCGCCTCGGGCAAGACCTTCAAGGTCATCAACCCGGCCACCGGCGATCATCTGGCCGATGTCGCCTCGCTGGCCCGCGAGGAGGTGGTGGCCGCCATCGAATCGGCCAAGGCGGCATTGCGCACGCCATCGAGCTTCGAACAGCGCCATGCCTGGCTGACGGGCATCGCGAACGCGCTGCGCGAACATCGCGAGGAAATCGGCCGCATCCTGTGCCTCGAGCACGGCAAGACCTGGAAGGAGGGCGCCGGCGAGGCCGACTACGCGGCGGGCTTCTTCGCCTATTGCGCCGAGCATCTGGACCTGCTGAAGCCCCGCACGCTCGACGAGAAGCCGCGCGGCTGCACCTGGACCGTGCGGTACCGCCCGGCCGGCGTGGTGGGGCTGATCGTGCCGTGGAACTTTCCGATCGGCATGATCGCCAAGAAGCTGTCGGCTGCCATCGCCGCCGACTGCGCCAGCATCGTCAAGCCGGCCTCCAAGACGCCGCTGACCATGCTGGCGCTGTTCACGCTGCTGGATCAGGTGGTCAAGCTGCCGGCCGGGCGCGCCAATCTGGTGATGGGCTCGGCCGGCATGATCGGCGACACGCTGCTCGGGCATCCGGACGTGGCGGTGGTGAGCTTCACCGGTTCCACCGAGGTCGGCCGCGAGTTGATCGAGAAGAGCGCGCCGCAGGTCAAGCGCCTGACGCTGGAACTCGGCGGCAACGCGCCGTTCGTCGTGTTCGAGGACGCCGACCTTGATCTCGCCGCCGACCAGCTGATGCTGAGCAAGTTCCGCGGCAACGGCCAGACCTGCGTGTGCGCCAACCGCGTGTACGTGCAGCGCTCGGTGGCCGATGCGTATCTGGACAAGATTGTCGAGCGGGTGAAAAAGCTCAAGCTCGGCAACGGCATGGACCCCGACACCGACATCGGTCCCCTGGTCGACCGCGCCGGTTACGAGAAGGTGCGCCAGCACGTCGAGGACGCGGTGGCCAAGGGCGCCAGGCTGCTGATCGGCGGCGGCGGCAAGCCGCTCGATGCCGAGTGGGGCGGCTTTCACGCGCCGACCGTGGTGCGCGGCGTGACGCGCGACATGGCCTGCTGGCGCGAGGAGACCTTCGGCCCGCTGGTGCCGGTGGCCGAGTTCGACGGCGAGGCGGACGTGCTGGAGCAGGCCAACGACACCGAGTTCGGTCTGGCCGCCTACGTGTTCACCCGCGACGAGGCGCGCGCCCAGCGCGTCATCGGCGGCCTGCAGTTCCAGCACGTGGGCTGGAACACCGGCTCCGGGCCGACGCCGGAGGCGCCGTTCGGCGGCATCAAGCAGTCCGGCTTCGGCCGCGAGGGCGGCGCCGAGGGCATCTACGAGTTCGCCGAGGCGCAGACCGTGCCGCGCGGCGCCTGATCAGGGCGAGGCGGGGCGCCGGTAATCCGGCTTCCCGCACGGTTTGATTGGCACCGGCGCGGGCGCCCTCATGCGCTCGGGGCGCTTGCCTCGAAGCCGCGCCCCGCGGCGAGATTGGCCGCGGTCCGCATGGCGGCGAGCATGCTCTTGTGCTGGGCGATTCCCTTGCCGGCGATGTCGTAGGCGCTGCCGTGCGGAATCGACAGGTGCACGTACGGCAGGCCGATGTAGATGGAACAGGCGCCCTCGAACACGGCCGTCTTGACGGCGATCTGGCCCTGGTCGTGGTACATGGACACCACGGCGTCGTGCTTGCCCTCGATGCACTGGCGGAACACCGCATCCGGCGACACCGGACCCCGAGCATCGATGCCCTCGGCGCGCGCCTGCTCGATGGCGGGCGCCAGCTGCTCGCGCTCCTCTGGCCCCATGGCGTGCGGGTTCAGCCCCGCCACGGCGATGCGCGGCCTGGGCAGACCGTAACGTTCCAACGTGCCGCCGAGCACGCGCAGCAGCGTGAGGACGCTGTCCTGCGTGACGGTAGCCGGCACGTCGCGCATCAGCACGTGCTCGGCGATCGGCACCACGCGCAGGCCATTGCTGACGCGCAGCAGCCAGGTGCCGGCCGGCTGCAGGTCGTCGAGTTCCTTCAGCCTGCCGGTCAGGCGCAGTGCCGTGCTGTCGATGGGCGCCATGATGGTGGCCTGCACCACGCCGGCTTGGCCGAGGCGCTCGGCCGTGGCCAGCCAGTGCAGCACCGCCTCGCCGCAGGCGGCCGACGCCCGTCCGAAAACGATTTCGGCCGGATCGAGCGGGAAATCGTCCAGCACGTCGATCACGCCGGGTTCGAAGCGCGCCAGGGCGGGATCGTCCACCGCCCGCAGGCCGAGGTCGATGCCGCAGGCGGCGCGCGTTTTCTCGAGCGCGGCGACGCTGCCGATCAGCAGCGAGCGGGCCGCCGGCCGCTGCGGGTCGGCGAGCGACTTCAGCACTACCTCCGGACCGACGCCGCAGGGGTCGCCGATGACCGTGGCAACGATGGGTGACATGGGCTCCTCCTCCTCTTATGCGACCAGTGCGCCGAGTCTAGCCCGCCCCCAGCCCGATGAAGCTTGGTTCACGGAGCCTGTCGCGGGTGTCTCCTCAAGAACGCACAGGCCCGTTCAGGTAGCCATAACGCCGCAGTCCCGGCCAGGCGCGCAGGCCGACCTCGACCCGGCTGCGCCAGGGCATGGCATGGCGCCATTCCTCGTCCGCCGCGATGCGCAGTTTCCCGTGACCGAAGCGCATGGGGTTGCCGGACACCGAATGCCCGACGCCGACGTGGGCGACCGCGCCGTCGAGGAAAGACAGGGCGCCACCGCCGTCCGTCATGTCTAGGCCCTGTTAACAATCGAGGTTAGACTATCTCTCCAATTCGCTGACGGAGTTGGAGAGATGGCTCGACGCGTATTGCGCAACAGCCAATGGGATCGGATCAAGGATCTTCTTCCTGGGAAGGCT
>JBMOQH010000009.1:0-10700 GCA_049322795.1 Pseudomonadota bacterium
CGCCCACTCCCAACCCGCGCGCAAGGCGACGAGCGCAAAGGCACCGCCCACCCAGGGCAGGCTGCCGTAGCACACGAGCGCGAGGACGAGCGCCAGCAGCACCACCGCCGTCAGCAGCCGCGCCTTAGGCACCCGCACCGCCAACGTGTACCTGTTCGCTGGTCTGGCCGAAGCGCCGCTCGCGTCCGGCGTACCAGGCGAGCGCCTCCTGCAGGGCAGCGGCGTCGAAATCCGGCCACAGCGTGTCGGTGAAATACAGTTCCGCGTAGGCGAGGTGCCAGAGCAGGAAGTTGCTGATGCGCCGCTCGCCGCCGGTGCGGATCAGCAGGTCCACCGGCGGCGCATGGCCCAGCGCCAAGCGCGCGGCAAAGCTGGCTTCGTCGAGCGTCGCGCCTTCCAGCGCACCGCTCGCGGCGGCGGCCACCAGCGAGCGTGCCGCCTGCACGATGTCCCATTGGCCGCCGTAGTTGGCCGCCACGTTCAGATGCAGACCGCGGCAGTCGGCCGTATTGGCCTCGGCGCGGGCGATGGCGTCCTGCAGACGCGCCGGCAGCATCGAGCGTTCGCCGATCACCGACAGGCGGATGTCGTTTTCCTTCAGGGCCAGCTCCTCGTCGCGCAGCGCGCGCACGAACAGCTCCATGAGCACCGATACCTCGTCCTGCGGCCGCCGCCAGTTCTCGCTGCTGAAGGCGAACAGGGTCAGGTGCGCAACGCCGCGGCGGGCGCAGTCCTCGATCACCCGTCGCACCACCCGCGCGCCGATCCGATGGCCGGCGACGCGCGGCAGGTGGCGCTGGCGTGCCCAGCGGCCGTTGCCGTCCATGACAATGGCCACGTGCCGCGGCAATTTGGCGTCAGGCGTGGTCATCACGCCCGCTCAGACGTCCAGCAGGTCGGCTTCCTTGGCCGAGAGCAGCGCTTCGACCTCCGCCACGAAGCGGTCGGTGAGCTTTTGTATCTCGGTCTCGCCACGCGCCAGATCGTCGCTCGAGATGAGTTTTTCCTTTTCGAGATCCTTGAGCGAGCCATTGGCGTCGCGGCGCACGTTGCGAATGGCCACCCGGCAGGCTTCGCCCTCGCCACGCACCACCTTGATCAGGTCCTTGCGCCGTTGCTCGGTGAGCGCCGGCAACGGCACGCGAATGACCATGCCCGCGGTCGACGGGTTCAAGCCCAGGTCGGACTCGCGGATGGCCTTGTCGATGGCGTTCACCGTGCCCTTGTCGAACGGCGCCACCAGCAGCGTGCGGGCATCCTCGGCAGACACGTTGGCCAGCTGGCGCAGCGGCGTGTCGGCGCCGTAGTAGTTGACGTGGATCTGGTCCAGCAGGCCCGGGTGGGCGCGCCCGGCACGGACTTTTTTAAGCTCCTCGGCCAACCCGTGGACGCTCTTGGCCATGCGTTGCTCGGCGTCCTTTCGCACGTCGTCGATCATCGGTTCCTCCGCTCAGGCCTCGGTAGGCGCCATCAGCGTGCCGATCGGCTCGCCATGCACGATGCGCAGCAGCGCCCCGCGGCTGTTCATGTCGAACACCCGCACCGGCAGCGCGTGCTCGCGCGCCAACGCCACCGCCGTCGCGTCCATCACACCCAGATGCCGCGCCAGCACTTCGTCGTAATCCAGCCGATCGTAGCGGCGGGCATGCGGGTTGCGCAGCGGGTCGGCGTCGTATACGCCGTCGACCTTGGTCGATTTGAGCAACAACTGCGCGTCGATGTCGATGGCCCGCAGGCAGGCCGCCGTATCGGTGGTGAAGTAGGGATTGCCGATGCCCCCCGCGCACAGCACCACGCGGCCAACCTCAAGATGCCGCAGCGCCTTGACGCGCACATAGGCCTCGGCCACGCCGGTGACCGGCAGGGCCGACATCACCCGCGCGGCGATGCCATTGCCCTGCAAAACCTCATGCAGGGCGAGCGCATTCATCACCGTGGCCAGCATGCCGATGTAATCGGCGGTGGCGCGGTCCGCGCCCTCGGCCGCCGCCGGCAGGCCGCGGAACAGATTGCCGCCGCCGACCACCAGACCGACCCGGACGCCGGCCTCTAGCACCGGCTTCAACTCATCGGCCACCGCCTGCATGGCCGGCCGGTCGAAGCCGTGCGGCTTGCCGCCGGCCAACGCCTCACCGCTCAGTTTCAGCAGGATGCGCGTGTAGGTGGGCGGCGAGCCGGCCATGACGGATCAACCGCGGGCTTGTTTCATCACTTCGGCGACGAAGTCGTCGGCCTGTTTCTCGATGCCCTCGCCGACTTCCAGCCGCTCGAAGCCGAGCACCTTGGCACCCGCCTTCTTGAGCAGCTGCTCGACGGTGGTTTCCGGATCCTTGACGAACGGCTGCCCGAGGAGCGTGACCTCGGCCGCGTACTTGCGGATGCGGCCCTCGACCATCTTGGCGCGGATGTCTTCCGGCTTGCCGGATTCGGCGGCCTGGGCGTCGTAGATTTCCTTCTCGCGCGCCAGCACGTCGGCCGGAATCTGCTCGGCAGACACGCACAACGGCCGGCTGGCCGCCACGTGCATGGCAATGTCGCGCGCCAGCGCCAGGTCGCCGCCTTCGAGTTCCACCAGCACGCCGATGCGCGCGCCGTGCAGATAACTGCCGATCACACCGGCGCTGGTCTGACGGCGCACGAAACGGCGCACGCGGATGTTCTCGCCGATCTTGGCCACCAGCTGCTGGCGGGTTTCCTCCACCGTGGCACCGTCCAGGGCCAGCGCCGACAGCTGCTCGACGTCGGCCGGCGCGTCGTCCAGCACGCGCTGGCCAACCGCCTGGGCGAAGGCCAGGAACCCGGCGTCCTTGGCCACGAAGTCGGTCTCCGAGTTGACCTCGGTCAGCGCCACCGCACGCCCATCGGCGCTGGTCGACAGGATGATGGCCCCGTCGGCGGCGGTGCGGCCGGCCTTCTTGTCCGCGCGCGCGGCGCCGGCCTTGCGCATCAAGTCGATCGCCGCCTCGATGTCGCCGCCGGCTTCCGTCAGCGCCTTCTTGCACTCCATCATGCCGAGCCCGGTACGCTCGCGCATCTCCTTGACCAATGCGGCCGATATGCTCATGTCTGTTGCCCTCGATTACCGGGTGCAGGGTGCTTTTGCGCCGGACACCCAAGCAAAAAAAGAGGGGACAAGCCCCTCTTTAAGAAATACGAAAATTTCATCAACCGCGCGTGGCGTTGCGGCCAAGCCGCCCCGCCGCGCGCGCTCAGCCGACCTCGACGACTTCGACGAACTCGTCGCTGCCACCCGCCGCCAGTGCGGCGCGGCCGTTCTGGATCGCTTCCGCAGCCTGCCCGAGGTAGAGGTCGATGGCGCGGATCGAATCGTCGTTCCCCGGAATCACATACTCGATGCCGTCGGGACGGTTGTTCGTGTCGACCACGGCGATCACCGGGATGCCCAGGCGGTTCGCCTCGTCGACGGCGATGTGCTCGTAACCGGTGTCGATCACGAACAGCGCGTCAGGCATGCCCTTCAGGTTACGGATGCCGCCGACACTGCGCGCCAGCTTGTCGCGCTCGCGGTGCAGCAGCTGCACGTCGCGCTTGCTCAGATCGCCCGTGCGACCCAGTTCGATGCGCGTCTCGAGATCGATCAGGCGATCCACCGATTTGCGCACGGTGCGGTAGTTGGTAAGCATGCCGCCCAGCCAGCGGTAGCTGATGTAGGGCATGCCGCAGGCGGTGGCGTGCTGCTCGACCAGCTTGCGCGCCTGGCGCTTGGTGCCGACGAACAGCACCGTGCCGCCCTTGGCGGCAATCTTGCCGAGCACGTTCATGGCGTCCCGCAGCATCGGCAGGCTGCGTTCCAGGTTGATGATGTGAATGTTCTGACGGGCCCCGAAGATGTAGGGGGCCATGGCCGGCGACCAATAGCGGGTCTGGTGACCAAAATGGACGCCCGCGTCCAGCAGGTCGCGCATGGAAACTGCTGCCATAAGCCAAAACGCTCCAAGATTCTCGGGGTGATGCCGCATGAGGGACGCGGCCGCGGGCAGGTGCCCGCAAAAAAGGGGGCGAGTTATAGCACCGATCGTCGGGGCCGACAATCCGCCGGTTTACCGGGCCGTGTGCCGGCTGCTACAGTCCGGCACCTTTTATTTGTGTCCGCCGGCCGTCGGCCGTGCACCGGACTTCGCTCCGCTGTCAGGGTTATGACCGTCTCGCTCAAGACCCCCGAAGAAATTGCCGCCCTGCGCGTGGCCGGCCGGCTGGCCGCGCAGTTGCTGGAGATGATCGGCCCACACGTGCAACCGGGCGTCACCACCGACGAACTGAACGACCTGTGCGAGCGCCACACCACGGAGGTGCTCGGCAGCAGGTCGGCACCGCTCGGCTATCACGGTTTTCCGAAGTCGATCTGCACCTCGGTGAACCACGTGGTCTGCCACGGCATCCCGAACGACAAGCCGCTCAAGAAGGGCGACATCGTCAACGTCGACGTCACCGTCATCAAGGATGACTACCACGGCGATACCAGCGCCATGTTCTATGTCGGCGAGCCCTCCATCCAGGCGCGGCGCCTGTGCGAAACCAGCTACGAGGCACTGTGGGTGGGCATCGGCATGGTGCGCCCGGGCATGCGCCTGGGCGATCTCGGGCACGCCATCCAGACCTACGCCGAGGCGCGCAGCTACTCCATCGTCCGCGAGTACTGCGGGCACGGCATCGGCCGGCAGTTCCACGAAGAGCCGCAGGTGCTGCATTACGGCATTCCCGGCACCGGCCTCACGCTCGAGCCGGGCATGGTGTTCACCATCGAACCGATGCTGAACGCCGGCAAACGACACGTGAAGCTGCTGGCCGACGGCTGGACCGTGGTCACCAAGGACCACAGCCTGTCGGCGCAGTGGGAACACATGGTCTTGGTCACCGAGACGGGCGTCGAGGTGCTGACGCTGCGGGACGGCGAGACGCGGCCTTGAACCTGCCATCGGTCGCGGACGTCGATCACGTGCATGCCGCGCTCGATGACGCGGCCGACGTCAGCGTTGCCACCTGCCGGCACCTGCGCCAGCAGTTCACGGACCGGTTGCGGGCGCGCTACGACCTGCAGCCGTGCGGTGCACCACTGGTGCAGGCCCGCACCGCCTTCGTGGACGCGCTGCTGCAGCGCATCTGGGCGGCACAGATGGCGACCGTGCCGGGCGCCGAACGGCTCGCGCTGGTGGCAGTCGGCGGTTACGGGCGCGGCGAACTCCACGCCTGCTCCGACATCGACCTGCTGGTGTTGGCCGCGCGCGCCGACCACATCACCCGCGTGGCGGACGCAATCACCCGTTTCGTCACCTTTCTGTACGACACCGGACTCGACGTCGGCGCCAGCGTGCGCAGCCTGCGTCAGTGTGTGGACGAAGGCCGGCGCGACGTGACCATCGCCACCGCACTCATCGAGGCACGCTGCCTGGCCGGCGACCCGGCGCTGTTCGAGCAGCTCGCGCGGCGTACCGGGCCGGGGCAGATGTGGCCAACGCGCAAGTTCTTCGCCGCCAAGCTCGCCGAGCAGCAGGCGCGCTACGAAAAATTCGACGCCACCGCCTACAAGCTCGAACCGAACGTCAAGGAAAGCCCCGGCGGGCTGCGCGACATCCACACCATCGGCTGGGTGGCCAAGCGGCATTTCGGCGCCCGTACGCTGCGCGAGCTGGTCGAGCACGGATTTCTGGAGCAGGACGAGTACGAGCTCCTGGTCGACGGCCAGGAGTTCCTGACCCAGGTGCGAAACGGCCTGCACCTGCTCGCCGGGCGCAAGCACGACCACCTGCTGTTCGACCGGCAGCGCGAGCTGGCGCGCCGGTTCGGCTACGTGGATACCGACCAGACGCTGGCCGTCGAACAGTTCATGAAGCGCTACTACGGCACCGTCAAGGGCCTGTCGCGCCTGAACGAAATGCTGCTCGCGCACTTCGAGGAAGAGATCCTGCTGGCGCGCCGCAGCGACCGCGCCGTGCCCTTGAACAACCGCTTCCAGATTCGCAAGGACTTCATCGAGGTGCGCGACGCGCGCGTGTTCAAGCGCTACCCGTTCGCTCTGCTCGAGATTTTTCTGCTGCTCCAGCAGCACCGCCACCACGTGCGCGGCGTGCGCGCCGGCACCGTGCGCCTGATCCGCAAGCACCTGCACCTGATCGACGACGCGTTCCGGGCCGACATCCGCAGCGCCAGCCTGTTCATGGAAATCATCCGCCAGCCGCACGGCATCGGCCACGAGTTGCAGCGCATGCACCGTTACGGCGTGCTGGCGCGCTACATCCCGGTGTTCGGGCGCGTGGTGGGGCAGATGCAGCACGACCTGTTCCACGTTTACACGGTCGACGAGCACAGCCTGTTCGTGCTGCGCAACACGCGCAGCTATGCCTTCCCGGAAGAGAACATCCCGGCCCTTGAGCTCGGCTATCAGGTGTTCCCGGGCATCCCCAAGCCGGAACTGCTGTACCTCGCGGCCCTGTTCCACGACATCGCCAAGGGCCGCGGCGGCGATCATTCGGACCTTGGCAGTCACGACGCGTACGCCTTCTGCCGCCTGCACCGCCTGTCCGAGTTCGACAGCCGCCTGGTCACCTGGCTGGTGCGCCATCACCTGTTGATGAGCAAGGTTTCGCAGCGGCAGGACATCGGCGACCCGGAAGTCATCCGCAGTTTCGCCGCCACGGTCGGCGACCAGACGCACCTCGATTACCTGTACCTGCTGACCGTGGCCGACATGCGCGGCACCGGCCCGACGGTGTGGAACTCGTGGAAGGGCTCGCTGCTGACGTCGCTGTACCTGGCCACCCGGCGGGCGCTGCGACGGGGGCTTGGCAGCCCGATCGACGCCCACGAGCAGGCGCTCGACGTGCGCCGCCGTGCGGCCGCACTGCTGCCGGACGAGCCGGTCGACGCCCAGCAATGCCAGCAGTTCTGGGCCCGCCTCGACGACGACTACTTCCTGCGCTTCACGGCCGAGGAAATCGCCTGGCATGCCAAGCACATCGTGCGCACGCGCGGCGATCAGCGCACCGTGGTGGCGACGCGCGATTTTCCGGACCGCGGCAGCACCGGCGTGATGGTCTACACCCGCGATCGCAAGTACCTGTTCGCCGCCATCACGTCCACGCTCGACCGGCTGGCGCTCGACATCGTCGATGCGCGCATCTACACCAGCCACGACGGCTACGCGCTCGACACCTTCCTGGTCTGCGACCTGAACGGCGAGCCGATTTCGGACCCGGCGCGCCGGCGCGACATCCGCGCCGCGCTGCGCGACGTGTTGATCGGCGACACGCTGCCGCTGTTGCCGACTGGCCGGCGCGTCAGCCGCCAGCACAAGGCGTTCCGGGTGGCCACCGAGGTGTCGTTCGCGACCGATCTTGGCCGGGACCGCACCGTGGTGGAGCTGATCACCAAGGATCGCCCCGGCCTGCTGTCGCAGGTGGCGCAGGCGTTTGCCGAGTGCGAGCTGGTGCTGCAGAACGCCCGCGTCAACACCTACGGCGAGCGTGCCGAGGATGCCTTCTTCGTGACCGATGCGTCCGGCCACGCCGTCATGGACGCCGCACGCCTCGATCACCTGCGCGAACAGCTCGCCCAGCGGCTGGACAAGCGCCTGGATGAGCAGGCGGCGGGCTGAAACGGACGCGGCCATGAATCCCGGTTTCGCGGCGCTGCAGCCGTACCCCTTCGAACGCCTGCGCGGCCTGCTGGCGGATCTGCCGCCAGCGGCCGATCTGCCGCTGATCGACCTTTCGATCGGCGAGCCGCGCCACGCCCCGCCGGCGCTGGTGCGCGACGCGCTGATCGCCCACCTGGACGGCCTGGGCCGTTACCCGAAAACCGCCGGTTCCGAGGCACTGCGCGAAACGATCGCCGCCTGGCTCACGCGCCGGCATGGCCTGCCGGCGAGCGCCCCCGCGGGTGCCATTGACCCGGAGCGCCAGGTGCTACCGGTCAGCGGCACGCGCGAGGCGCTGTTCGCCATCGCCCAGTGCGTGGTGGACCGCGCGCCCGGCGCGCGGGTGGCGATGCCGAACCCGTTCTATCAAATCTACGAAGGCGCGGCCCTGCTGGCCGGCGCCACGCCGCTGTACATCCCCTGCCTGGCGCGGGCGGATTACACGCCGGATTTCGACGCCGTGCCGGAGGCGGTGTGGCGCGACGTGCAGCTGCTCTACATCTGCTCCCCGCACAACCCGACCGGGCGGGTGCTGAGCTTGGCGCAGCTCGAGCGTCTGGTCGAACTCGCGCAGCGGCACGACTTCGTCATCGCGTCGGACGAGTGCTACAGCGAGATTTACCCGGACGACGCTGCGCCGCCGCCCGGCATCCTCGCCGCCTGCCAGTCGCTGGGGCTGGATGGCTTCGATCGCTGCCTGGTGTTCCAGAGCCTGTCCAAACGGTCCAGCGTGCCGGGGCTGCGCTCGGGCTTCGTGGCCGGCGACGCACGCCTCATCGAGCGCTTTGGCCTCTACCGCACCTACCACGGCTGCGCGCTGCCGGAATACGTGCAGGCCGCCAGCGCCGCCGCCTGGGCGGACGAGGCCCACGTCGCCGACAGCCGCGCGCGCTACCGGCGCAAACTCACGGCGGCAGTGCAGGCGCTCGGCGGCCGCGTCGCGGCGCCCGAGGGCGGTTTCTGCCTGTGGCTGCCGGTGCCGGGCGGCGACGATCTCGCCTTCACCCGGCGGCTATACGCCGAACAGCACCTGCGCGTGCTGCCCGGCAGTTATCTGGCGCGCACCGACGCTGGCATAAACCCTGGCGCCGGGCATGTGCGCCTGGCGCTGGTCGCCGACGAGGCCGCCTGCGAGGCGGCCATGACACGCCTCGCCCGAGCGCTTTCCGCCTAAACACACTTCACTTTTTCGTTACCAGGAAACACCGATCCCATGCAGGACCTGATCGACACCATCGAAGCCGCCTTCGAGGCGCGCGCCGAAATCACCCCCGCCAGCGTCACCGCCAGCGTGCGGGATGCGGTGGAACAGGCGCTGGCACTGCTCGACGCCGGCACCGTGCGCGTGGCCGAGCCCACCGCGACCGGCTGGCAGGTCAACGAATGGCTCAAGAAGGCCGTGCTGCTGTCGTTTCGCATCGCCGACAACGCCGTCATGGACGGCGGCTTCGGGCGCTTTTTCGACAAGGTGCCGACCAAGTTCGCCGGGTTCGGCCCGGCCGAGTTCGCCGCCCAGGGCGCGCGCGTGGTACCCCCGGCCACCGTGCGCCGCGGCGCCTACATCGCCCCCGGCGTGGTGCTGATGCCGAGCTACGTCAACATCGGCGCCTACGTCGACAGCGGCAGCATGGTCGACACCTGGGCCACGGTCGGCTCGTGCGCGCAGATCGGCAAGAACGTGCACCTGTCCGGCGGCGTCGGCATCGGCGGCGTGCTGGAACCGCTGCAGGCGGCGCCCACCATCATCGAGGACGACTGTTTCATCGGCGCCCGCTCGGAGGTGGTCGAGGGCGTGGTGGTGGAACGCGGCGCGGTGCTGTCGATGGGCGTCTTCATCGGCCAGAGCACCAAGATCTACAACCGCGAAACCGGCGAAATCACCTACGGCCGCGTGCCGGCCGGCGCGGTGGTGGTGCCGGGCAGCCTGCCGGCCGCCGACGGCAGCCACAGCCTGTACGCCGCCGTCATCGTCAAGCAGGTGGACCTGCAGACCCGCGCCAAGGTGGGCATCAACGCCCTGCTGCGGGACTGAGGCGGTCGCCCGGGTCCGAGCGGACCGGGGGGGGCGGCCTGAGCCCGGTCCGCGGGCCTTGTTGCGCTCATTTCAAGCATGCTGCGTGACTGCGATGGCAGCCACAAGGTGGATTTGTTCACGATTCTTTGGCTAAGGTCCGCGCCGCCCGCATTTGGGCGGTCGCCAATTCCTGGAGAAGAATCCATGCACTATTCAGCCAAATCGCTGATCCCGCTGTTCGGACTGGTCGTTGCCCCGCTGGTGGCGCAGGCTGCCGTGGCGGCGGCGCCGGAGGACGGTCTCAGCTACAGCTACCTGGAAGCCGGGTACGTGTTTGGCGACCAGTTGGAGTTCGACGACGGCACTGACAACGACAAGTTTGATCTGGACGGCTTCCGCTTCAAGGGCTCCGCCGCGCTGATGCCGGAACTGTTCGTGTGGGGCTCCACCCACAACTTCGACGTCGACATCGACGACATCTCCGGTGGTGACTCGGACGTCAGCATCGACGCCCAGTCGCTGGGCGTCGGCTACCGCTTCCCGCTGGTCACCGGACCGGGTGCGGTGGACCTGTGGGGCGGCCTGTCCTACGAGCGTCTGGACGACGCCGGCACCGCCGGCGATGGCTATGGCGCCACGCTCGGCCTGCGCTGGCTGCCCATCCCGCAACTCGAGCTCAGCGGGTTTGCCGGCTATCGCGACTATGGCGACCTGAACTTCGGCGACGGCGATAAGGCCGAAGTGGACGGCTCCGCCTACGGCGTGGGCGTCGCTTACCACGTGACGCGCAACGTCGCCCTGCTGGCCGACTGGGAGCGCCTGGCGCTGGATTACGATTTCGCCGGTGGCGGCAACGAAGACCTCGATTTCGACGCCTTCAGCGTCGGGGTGCGCTGGAACATCCGCTAGTGTTACGTCCCGTTTATAACTTTGCATAGCCGCTCGATCTTGGCGAGGATCGATTCAGCGGTAGCGGTCCACATGAAGGGCTTCGGATGCTGGTTGTACTGCTTCACGAACGCATCGATCTTG
>JBMOQH010000010.1:0-126085 GCA_049322795.1 Pseudomonadota bacterium
GGTGCACACGGTGCTCACCACGCCGGCCCACGTCAACGACGTGACCCAGGCGCACGGCCTGCTGCAGGGGCAGGAGACGGTCGTGCTCGGCGATGCCGGCTACCAGGGCGTCGACCGGCGACCGGAAAACGCCGGGCGGCCGGTCACCTGGCACGTGGCGCTGCGCCCGGGCGTGCGCCGGGCCCTGCCCAACGATGAGCTCGGCCGGTTGCGCCAGCGCATCGAGCGCGTCAAGGCGAGCCTGCGGGCGAAGGTCGAGCACCCGTTTCACGTCATCAAGAACCTGTTCCGGTACCGCAAGACACGCTATCGGGGGCTCGCCAAGAACACCGCGCAGGTCGTGACGCTGTTCGGACTGGCCAACCTGGTGCTGGCCGGCTGGCGGCGGCGGGCGCGGGACACCCTGCGTGCGTCCTGAGGGCGGGTTCCGGCGCCGCAAATCGGCCCAATCCCCCTGAAAACGCCACCCTCGACCCGCCGGACAGCCGTTTTTCACCCGCGATCGCGCGTCGATGCGCTCGCCGCAGGGCAACCGGGGGATTGATCAGCGTTTCCCTCGTCATACGTGCTACGCGCCCGACCCCGACTGATGAAGTCACCCTCGGTGAAAGCGTTCTGGGTGTGCGTGATACAAGTCCCGAAGCGTCAGCGCGTCCCTAAACCGATTGCGGCACGAGCACCGCGCCGCATCCCAATGCAGGCTGCACGGCACAGGCGCCGAGTCGGTGCTTCGTCGGTGCAGGCGGGCTCCAAAGTGCGAGTCGCTGCGCCAAAATGCGGCCGGCACCGCAAGGCGTGAGCACGCTCACCGACCAGGAACCCGCGCATGACCGATCCGCTGCATCGCTATCTCGCCCGCCTGGGGCTTGCGGCCGAGGTCGGGCCGACGCTCGATACGCTGACGGCGCTGCACCGCGCGCACGCGCTGCGCGTGCCGTACGAGAACCTCGACGTGCAGTTGCAGCGGCCGCTGTCGACCGACACCGGCGCGGCGCTCGCCAAGGTGGCTTCCGGGCGCGGCGGGTGGTGTTACGAGATGAATGGTTCGCTCGGCACCGCGCTGTCGGCGCTCGGCTTCGAGGTCACGCGCATGGCGGGGGGCGTGCAGCGCGCCACGCTCGGCGACCAGGCGCTCGGCAATCATCTGGTGCTCAAGGTCATGGTCGGGGACGAACCCTGGCTGTGCGACGTGGGGTTTGGTGACGGGCTCATCGAACCCATGCCGCTGGCCGAAGGGGCCTGCGCGCAGGGTGTCCTCGCGTTCCGGCTGGAACGCCTCGGCGACGGACTGTGGCGGTTTCACGGCGACCCGAAAACGGGCGGTGCGCCATCGTTCGATTTCGCCGATGCGCCGGCCGACGAGGACTTGCTCGCGCGGCAGTGCGCCCTGCTGCAAAGCGCGCCGGAATCGCCTTTCGTTCTCAATGCCGTGGTGCAGCAGCACCGGCCCGACGCGCATCTCGCGTTCCGGGGCCGGGTCTTGCGCACGGTGAGCGCGGCGGGGATTGCCGAGCGGACGGTGGCAAGCCCAAACGAATACGCGGCGGTGCTCGCGGCCGAGTTCGGGCTCGATCTGCCGGACGCGGCACTGCTGTGGCCGCGGATCGCCGCGCGGCACGAGGCGCTGTTCGGGTAACCGCGCTCGCGGCATGGACCGGCGATTCGCGCCGCGCTGACGGTGCTGCGCAAGGCCCGGCCGCTGGCGCATACTCGCGGCCGCTGGCAGCGAAGCGCATCGTCTGGCGCAGCGACCGGCAACGCCGAATCGAGCCGGGCTTCGCCAGCCTGTCGCCACACTCCGGAACCGAACTGACTTGCCACACGGCCGCTTACCGTTGCCCCTGCTCGCCCGCGATTCGCGGACGGTGCGAAGCTGGGCCGGGCGGCGACGCCACGGCGACGCGCCAGCCGGCCACACGCCACTGCCATCGCATGCAACCCACTCCCGCTTGTCGCGGCGGCCTGCCAGTCCTGCCGCCCCGCGGCCGTGTGCGCCCTCGCGCCCTGGCGTGCGCGGCATGAGGCCGTCCAAACCCGATTTGATTCACCCGGCCCCGGGGTCTTTGGCATGAAGCGCCTGGCCCTGGTCTACGCACTGGTCCTGCTGGTGATTGGCAGCGTGTGGGCGGCGCTCGGCCGCCCGCGGACGGTCGAGCCACCGGGCATGGCCGCCGGCAAGAAACTGCAGTGCGTCTCGTACACGCCGTTTCGGGATGGGCAGTCGCCCTACGATTTCGATCGAGGGCTGCGCATCCCGGCGACGAGTGTCGACCAGGACCTCAAGCTGCTCGCCAAGACCTTCGACTGCGTGCGCACCTACTCGGTGACCGGGCTCGAAGCGGTGCCGGCGGCGGCCGAAAGGCTGGGGCTGTCCGTGCTGCTCGGCGCCTGGGTCAGCGCCGACCCGGTGGCCACGCAGAAGGAATTGCTGGGCGTGATTGCGCTCGCCAAGCGTCATCCGTCGGTCGTGCGCGCGGTGATCGTCGGCAACGAGGCGCTGCTGCGCAAGGAGGTCACCGGCGAGCAGCTGGCCGGCTACATCGGGCAGGTCAAACGCGCCCTGCCGGGCGTGCCCGTCACGTATGCGGACGTGTGGGAGTTCTGGCTGAAGCACCCGCAGGTGGCGCCCGCCACCGACTTCGTCACCATCCACATCCTGCCGTACTGGGAAGACGAGCCGGCGGCGATCGACGATGCGCTGGCCCACGTCCGCAAGGTGTATCGGAAGATCGCCCGCAAGATCCCCGGCAAGGACATCCTGATCGGCGAAACCGGCTGGCCCTCCGCCGGCCGCATGCGCGAGGGTGCGCTGCCGGGCATCGAGAACCAGGCGCGCTTCATTCGCGGCTTCGTGCAGCTCGCCGAACAGGAGCACTGGCAGTACAACCTGATCGAAGCCTTCGACCAACCCTGGAAGCGCGTCAACGAGGGCACGGTGGGCGGCGAGTGGGGTCTTTTCGATACCCATCGCGCGGACAAGGGTGTGCTGGCGGGCCCGGTGCATCCTCACCCGCAGGGGTGGATGTTCGGGCTGGCGTCGGCCGTGCTCGCCCTGGCGACCTGGCCGCTGCTGGCGCGACGCCGGTCGGCCGGCGTTGGCCGTCTGGTCACGCTGGTCGTCGCGATCGCCAGCGGCGCGGTGCTGCTGGGGCTGCAACTGGAGCAGTTCACCATCACCGCCGACAGCGGCCTCGCCTGGGCCTACGCGGGGGTGCTGCTGCTGCTCGCGAGCGCCTGTTATGGGCTCACGATTCAAGCCCTCGCGGGCGGGCCGCGGGCTGCGCCGGCGCCGCTGTCCGCGGTGTTTCGTGCCTCGCCGGGCGCCACTGGCCAGGCACGGCTTGGCGGGCTGATCCACGCCGGGCTGCTGCTGTGCCTGCTGGGCGAAACCGCCGGCCTGGTGTTCGATTCGCGCTACCGCGACTTCAATTACTTTGCCTTTGCCCTGCCGGCGCTGGCGTATCTGCGGGTGTTCACGCATCGGCCGGATGCGCTTCCCGCGCCGGCCATCGAGCGCCCGCTTGCCTGGGCGCTGATTGGTGCGGCCGGCTTCATTCTGTACAACGAAACCCTGCACAACCTGCAGGCGGTCGCATGGGCGCTGCTGTGCGTGCTCGTCGCCTGCTCGCTGTGGCGCAATGCCAAAGGCAGCCCCGCGCCGCGGCTGGCGGCGCTGCTGCTGGCGGCCGTCAGCGCCTATGCCGTCGCCGCGGCGGTGCGCTACGGCCTGATGGAAGCGCCGCAGTTCGTCGGGCGCTGCGCCGGGCAGGCCGGCGACATGCTGTGCGCCCTGCGCGGCACGCTGGGTCTCCTGATCCACTTTGGCGTGTTTGGCTGGCTTGGCCTGCTGACGGCAATCGCCGCCGTGGCGACCGGAAACACGGCGCTGCGAATCGCCGCCACCGTTCTGGCGACGGTCGGCCTGGTGCTTTACAACGCCAGCCTCGGCATCGTCGCGTTCGCGGTGGTGATGATCGCGATCGCCCGCGACCCTGAGTGATGTAGGCACCGCGACCCGTCCGGCGTAGACAATTTCGATCATCCTTCCGATTGGCCACCGTTTCCGGCACCTGCCAAGCGCCATGAACAAAGAAAGCTTCCTCATCGCCATCGCCGTCGCCGCACTGACCATCATGTTCTGGGCCAGCATGAACCGGCCGACCGACGAGCCGGCGTGGCCGAAGGTGATCCAGGGCTTCTCGTTCGCCCCGTTCCGACCGGATCAGGACCCCACCGAGGAGCGCTATCCGAGCCTGCAGCAGATCGACGCCGATCTGGCGCTGCTGGCCGGTCGCACGCACGCGGTGCGTACCTACAGCGTGCAGGAGAGCCTTGGCGAGATCCCCGACCTCGCCAAAAAGCACAAGATCAACGTCACGCTCGGCGGCTGGATCAGCGACGATCTGGAAAACAACCAGCGCGAGATGAAGCGCCTGCTCGATATCGCGTCGCGCTCCACCAACGTGGTGCGGCTGATGGTGGGCAACGAGGCCGTGCTGCGCGGCGACGTGAGCGTGGACGAGTTGATCGCCTACATCGATGCGATCCGCGACAAAACCGACATCCCGGTCAGCACGGCCGAGCCGTGGCATATCTGGCTGCGCAACCCGAAGCTCGCCGAGCACGTCGATTTCATCGCCATACACCTGCTGCCCTACTGGGAAGGCCTACCGGTAGAGATGGCCGTCGACTATGTGTTCCAGCGTCTGGAGGAAGTGCAAAAGGCATTCCCCGACAAGGAAATCATCGTCGGCGAGGTGGGCTGGCCCAGCAACGGCCGCACGCGCCAGGGCGCCGTCGCGTCGACTGCCAACGAGGCGATTTTCCTGCGCCAGTTCCTGCAGCGCGCCAACGCCGAGAAGCTCACCTACTACCTGATGGAGGCCTTCGACCAGCCCTGGAAACACGGCGTCGAAAGCGGCGTCGGCGCGTACTGGGGTGTCTACGACGCCGAGCGCACGCCCAAGTTTCCGTTCGCGGCGCCCATCGTCGACATCCCGGACTGGCCGATGCTGGCGGGCATTTCGGTCCTGGTCGCCGTGGTCGTGTTCGGGCTGCTGCTGATCGACAGTCGCCTGATGCGCCGGCGTGGTCGAAGCTTTCTCGCCCTGGTCGCCTACTCCGCCGCCACCGCCGTGGTGTGGATCGTCTACGACTACGCCAATCAGTACATGACCGTCACCTCGGTGGTGGTGGGCGTGCTGCTGGTGCTGGGCATGATCGGCGTCATCGTCATCCTGTTTGCCGAAGCCCACGAGTGGGCCGAAGCAATCTGGCTCAAGCAGCACCGCCGCCTGCTGACGCCGACCCATCTCGATGATTCGCTGTTGCCGTTCGTGTCGATCCACGTGCCGGCCTACAACGAACCGCCGGACATGATGATCGAGACCCTCGACGCGCTGGCACGGCTCGATTACCCGCGCTACGAAGTGCTGGTGATCGACAACAACACCAAGGATCCGGCGGTCTGGCAGCCGGTCGAGGAACACTGCAGGAAGCTCGGCAGCCGGTTCCGGTTCTTCCACAAGTCACCGCTGGCCGGCTTCAAGGCCGGCGCGCTCAACTTCGCGCTGCGCGAAACCTCGCCGGCGGCCTACGTGGTGGCGGTAATCGACAGCGATTACAAGGTCAGCCGGCGCTGGCTGCGGGACCTGGTGCCCGATCTGCTGAAGGACAAGATCGCCATCGTGCAGGCGCCGCAGGATTACCGGGACGCCGACGAGAACGCCTTCAAGGCCATGATCTACGCCGAATACCGGGGGTTCTTCTATATCGGCATGATCACCCGCAACGAGCGCAACGCCATCATCCAGCACGGCACCATGACCATGGTGCGCAAGGACGTGCTGCAGCGCCTGGACGGCTGGGCCGAGTGGTGCATCACCGAGGACGCCGAGCTCGGCCTGCGGGTGTTCGAGCAGGGCCTCGGCGCCACCTACATCCCCACCAGCTACGGCCAGGGGCTGATGCCGGACACGTTCACCGACTTCAAGAAACAGCGCTTCCGCTGGGCCTTCGGGGCGATTCAGATCATGCGCCGGCACATGTCGTCGCTGCTGCGCGGCGGCGCACGCCTGACGCTCGGACAGCGTTATCACTTCGTCGCCGGCTGGCTGCCGTGGCTCGCCGACGGCATCAACGTCATCTTCAACCTGGCAGCCCTCGCCTGGTCCGCCGGCATGCTGTGGGCGCCGCGAACCGTCGACCCGCCGCTGCTGATCTTCTCCGCCCTGCCGCTGACGCTGTTCGTGTTCAAGCTCGGCAAGCTGGTCTACCTTTACCGCACCCGTGTCGGGACCAGCATCCGCCAGACCATCGCGGCGGCCGTTGCCGGTCTGGCGCTGACCCACACCATCGGCGTGGCCGTCCTGACCGGCTTGTTCGTCAAGGAGAAGCCGTTCTTCCGCACGCCCAAACGGGCCAACACGCAGGCGGTGCTGGCCGCCATCAACGCGGCACGCGAAGAAACCCTGATGCTGGCGGCGCTCACCTTCACGGCCTGGGCCGTGGTCACCCGCCTGGGCACCGAGTCGCTCGACCTGCTGGTGTGGGCCATCATGCTGCTCATGCAGGCGATTCCGTACTTTTGCTCGCTGGTGCTGTCGCTGGTCAGCGCGCTGCCGCGCCTGCCCGCGCGCCTGATCGGCAAGAGCCAGCCCATGCAGGACGCCGCCGATCATGTGCTGACGAACTCGCCGACGCCGTCGGCCTGACGGGGCGCCACCGCCCCCCCGCGCCGGGGGCTGAGGGAAAGGCCGATTTGTTCAGCGCTTCCCGGCCGGGATCGATGGCGCCAGCTGTCGATCCCGGGAACGCATCGGGGTCCTGCAGCGCAATGTGGCGAGCTGAAAAAATCCATGGACAGGATTTTTTCAGCATCCCGTCGAGCGATTTCCACGCCAAAGCGAGCTCCCGGGTGGCGGGTACACTACGCGCCCCGACGACGCTTGCCACCACCCGAACACGCCCGCGATGAAACGCACCATCAGCCTCGAAACCCTCCAGTTCGCCACCCGCTGCGTGCACGGCGGCGTCTACAAGGACGCCCAGTACAACTCTGTCGTCACGCCCATCTACCCCTCGTCGACCTTTTACTTCGAAGGCCCGCGGCAGACCTCCGGCTACGACTACACGCGTACCAAGAACCCCACCCGCGACGCGCTCGAGGAAAACCTGGCGAGCCTGGAAGGCGGCGCCGGCGCCACCGCGGTGGCGACCGGCATGGCCGCCATCACCACCGTGCTGCACCTGCTGCCGGCGGGTGCGCACGTCATCGCGGGCAACGACATCTACGGCGGCACCTACCGGCTGTTCGCCAACGTGCTGCCGGCGCGCGGGCTGCGCTTCTCGCTGATCGACATGGGCGACCTCGCCGCGGTGGAAGCGGCCATCGAGGCCGACACCGCGCTGATCTGGATCGAGACGCCGAGCAATCCGCTGCTGCGCCTGACGGACATCGCCGCGGTCTGCGCGCTGGCCCGTCCGCGCGGCATCCTCACCTGCGCCGACAACACCTTCCTCAGCCCCTATCTGCAGCGCCCGCTGGAGCTGGGTGCTGATCTGGCGCTGCACTCGACGACCAAATACCTGAACGGCCACAGCGACGTGGTCGGCGGCGCCATCGTGTCCGGCACCGCGGAACTGGCCGCCCGCGTGGCCGCCACCGCCAACGCGCTTGGCACCACCTGCTCGCCCTACGACGCCTGGCTGGTGCTGCGCGGCGTGAAGACGCTGCCGCTGCGCATGCAGGCGCACGAACGCAACGCCGCCGCGCTGGCGCAGTTCCTGCACACCCACCCGCGGGTCAGCCGCGTCTACTACCCCGGTCTTGCCAGCCATCCGGACCACGCGCTCGCCAAGCGCCAGCAGGACGGCTTCGGCGCCATGCTGAGCTTTGATCTCGACGGCGGCGAAGCGGCCGTGTTCCGCCTGGTCGAGCACCTGAAGCTGTACGCCTTCGCGGAGTCGCTCGGTGGCGTCGAAAGTCTCATCGAGCACCCGGCCAGCATGAGCCACGCGGCCATGACCGAGCAGGCGCAGGCCGCCGCCGGCATCGGCCCGGGTCTGGTCCGCGTATCGGTGGGTATCGAAGACACGCAGGACCTGATCGATGACATGCGCCAAGCGCTCGATCGGCTCGACTGAATCCTGCGCGGGCCACGCCCCGCCCGTTTGCAGTCTCCCCGGCGCCTGACTGACGCCGGGCCGGGACGACCGTGGGCGTCTGCGCGCCGGACTGAACGGCCGTTATGCTAGCGCCACGCCCCACCGACGTGACCCGCCGATGCCAAGCACGCTATCGACCGTTTTGACCCAGCGCCTGGGCATCGCCTATCCGGTCTGCCAGGCCGGCATGGGCTTCATCGCCCGCGGTGCGCTGGCGGGCGCCGTGTCGGCCGCCGGTGGGCTCGGCGTGATCGGGGCGGAGGGCCTGTCGGCGGACGAACTGGCCGCCGAGATCGCCGCCGTGCGCGCCATCACCGACCTCCCGTTCGGCGTCGACATCCTGTTCGGGCAGGTCAAGAGCGAGCGCAGCGACGCGGTGGTCGAGTACAGCGCGCAGGTGCAGCGGCAGATCGATGTCGTGCTCGAAGCCCGCGTGCCGGTGCTGATCTCGGGCCTGGGTTCGCCGGCCGGCGTGCTGGACGCCGCCCACGCCCGCGGCATCACCGTCATGTCGGTCATCGGCAACGTGCGCCAGGCGCAGCGTCTGGCCGCCGCCGGCGTCGACCTGCTGATTGCCCAAGGGCACGAGGCCGGCGGCCACACCGGACGCATCGGCACCTTCACCCTGCTGCCGCAGGTGGTGGACGCGGTGGACGTGCCGGTGCTGGCGGCGGGCGGCATCGGCGACGGCCGCGGGCTGGTGGCCGCGCTGGCGCTCGGCGCCTGCGGGGTGTGGCTCGGCACGCGCTTCGTCGCCGCCGCCGAGGCCCACGCCCACGAGGCGTACAAACAGAAAATCGTCGCCATCGACGAGGAAGGCACGGTGGTCACCCGCGCCCACAGCGGCAAGCCCTGCCGGCTGGTCAGAAACGCCTTCACCGAGCACTGGGACGCCCACCCGCAGGACATCCTGCCCTTCCCGGCCCAGCACATCGCGGTCGGCCGCGACGCCGCCCGCCGCGCCCGCTACGAGGGCGCGGTCGAGGACGGCGGCCTGCCGGCCGGGCAGGTATCCGGCATGATCCGCGAGGTGCTGCCGGCGGGCGAGATCGTGCGCCGCATCATGGCCGAAGCCCAGGCGACGCTTGGCCGTTTTCGCTGAACCACACATAACCATCACCAGGAGGGGAGCCATGACCGTGAAAAGCGCGCTCGACCAGTGCGAGGACGTCGCCGGCAAGTGGCGGGTGTTGATCGACCGCAACCGCTGCGAGGGCAAGGAAAAGTGCGCCCAGGTGTGCCCGGAGGGCGTGTTCAGCATCCGCCGCCTGACCGACGAGGAGTTCGCGACCCACGTGAAGGGCTTTCTGCCGCGCCTGAAAGTCCGCGCGCACGGCCGGCGGCAGGCGTTTGCCGACAACGAGCAGGATTGCCGGCACTGCATGCGTTGCGTGGCGGCCTGCCCGGAGGACGCCATCCAGGTCATCGCTCGCTGAGGCAGCCGGAGCGCACGGCATGCCGCTGAGCGGCGTCCGGGTACTCGAGCTCGGCAGCATGGTGGCGGCGCCGCTCGGCGCCACGCTGCTCGGCGACATGGGCGCCGACGTGATCAAGATCGAACCGCCGGGCGGCGAGGAAGGCCGGCGCATCGGCCCGCGCCGCGGCGACGACACCGGCCTGTACGTCGGCGCCAACCGCAACAAGCGCGGCATGGTGCTGGACCTGACCATCCCGGACGGACAGGACGTGCTGCGCCGCCTGGTGGCGACGGCCGACATCGTCATCCACAACGTGCGCAGCCCGGCCCGCGAGAAGCTCGGTCTCGACTACGCGGCGCTCGCCGCCGTGCGCCCGGACATCATCCTCGTCACCGTCAGCACCTACGGCGAGAACGGCCCCTACGCCGGGCGGCCCGGAATCGATCCCTCGGCGCAGGCACTCGGCGGCCTCATGGCCGCCACCGGCGAGCCGGACGGCCCGGCGCTGAAGGTCGGCGCCGCGGTGGCGGACGTGACCGCCGCCACGCTGGTGGCCTACAGCGCCATGCTGGCCCTTTGGGCGCGCGCCCGGGATGGTCAAGGCCAGGCGGCCGAGGTGGCGCTGATCGACGGCGTGGTGCACCTGCAGGGCGTGCAGCTTGGCGAGTACCTGCTGACCGGCGAGCCGCCGCCGCGGGTCGGCAACCGCAGCGCCTTCTATGCGCCGTACAACACTTACCCCTGTGCCGACGGCGGCGAGGTGCACCTGGCGGCCTTCAACGACAAGTTCTATCGCAACCTGTGCCGGGCGCTCGACGCGCCGGAGCTGATCGACGACCCGCGCTTTGCCGGCGCCGCCGACCGCCTGCGGAACCGGGACGCGCTGGATCAGGAAATCGCCGCCCGCTGCGCCCGCCACCCCCGCGCCGAGCTGATGGCGCGGCTCGAACGGGCCGACGTGGTGGCCGCGCCGGTCAACGACTACGCGGCCGTGGCCGCCGACCCGCAGCTGCGGCACAACGGCCTGCTCGTGCCGGTGGTGCACGGCGTGCACGGCCCGCTCACCGTGCCGGGCATTCCGCTGCATCTCGGCCGCACGCCCGGGCAGGTGCGCCGTCCCCCGCCGTCCCTTGGCGAACACACGGCGGAAATCCTGGCGCAGCTTGGGGAATGACCCCGTCGCCGGATCGCGCACGCACACGCCAGAGCAAGCACCCGACTGCGACGGTTGTGATGCGCCGACACGCCTTGCCGGGCCCGGCGCGCGGGCCGCGACGCGGGCAACGCGTTTACACCGCCGCCGCCTTCGGGGCATCCTGCCCGGGAACGGATTGCGCCCACCAGGGCGTTCACGAGCCCCATCGGGCCCAACGCGGAGGAGATCACATGCCCCCACACCGTCTCGTTGTTGCCGTCATCGGTACGCTTGCGCTGTCCGGCTGCGGACGCGATGAACCCGGCTCGACCGCCGCCAACTCCACCCCACCGGCGAGCGCAGCTGCGGCCGACGCGCCACAGCCCGCCGCCACACCCACCGAAGCGGCCGCGACCGCCGTGCAGCCCACCCCCGCGTCCGAGGTCGACCGCGTCCTTGCCGGTGACTGGCGCGATCCCGCCAATGCCGCCCGCGACATCTGGCGCCACCCCAGGGAAACGCTGGAATTCTTTCAGGTGAGCGCCACGCAGCGGGTGCTCGAAGTCTCGCCCGGCCGCGGCTGGTACGCGGAAATCCTGGTGCCGCTGCTGCGCGAAAGCGGTCACTACCTGGGCGCCATCTCGAGCCCCGCGGCGGCGCCCGACGAACGGGTGCGCGAGTACTTCACCAAGCAGAACGCGGATCTTCGCGCCAAGTTCGCCGCCCGGCCGGACGTGTACGGGCAGCCGGAACTGCGCGAGATCGATGCCGCCCGACCGGACTTCGGCCCGCCCGGTTCCTTCGACACCGTGCTCACGTTCCGCAACGTGCACAACTGGCTGTCGGCCGGCACCGCCGACGCCATGTTCAAGGGCTTTTTCGACGTACTGAAACCCGGCGGCGTGCTCGGCGTGGTCGAGCACCGCGCCACTGGCGATGTGCCGCCCGGCGACCAATCGGGTTACGTGGGTCAGGACCAGGTCATCGCGCTGGCGCGCGCGGCCGGCTTCGAACTCGAGGCCAGCAGCGAGATCAACGCCAACCCCGCCGACACCAAGGACCACGAGGCCGGCGTGTGGAGCCTGCCGCCGTCCTTGCGCCTGGGCGACAAGGACCGCGACAAATACCTCGCCATCGGCGAGTCCGACCGCATGACGCTGCGCTTTCGCAAGCCCGCGGCGGCGCCCACGCCCTGACCCGCGACAGCCGCCCTGAACACGGTCAGGGGTTCTGCGCCGCGATGGCGCGCGCGGATAAATGCCCGCTGGCTTGATCCAGCGCAGACGAGTCCGGATACGGGCCGGACTCGTCGTTTCAGGACCGGTCCAAGGTGGACCGGTCCTGAAACCTTGCAGGCAGACCCTTCTCCCTCATGAACGCCGACGGCCCCTGGCACGCCCTGACACCGCAGCAGACGCTGGACGCACTGCGCTGTTCCGACGCTGGCCTGGAACAGGCCGAAGCTGACCGGCGCCTCGCCGAACACGGCCCGAACCGCCTGCCTGAGCCGCCACGACGTCACCCGCTGCGGCAATTTCTGGGGCAATTCCACAACGTCCTGATCTACGTGCTGCTGGGCGCGGCGCTGATCACCGGCCTGCTCGGCCACTGGATCGACACCGGCGTCATCCTGGCGGTGGTGCTGGTCAATGCCCTGATCGGCTTCGCGCAGGAACGCCGCGCCGAGCAGGCCATGCAGGCCATTCGGCGCATGCTGGCGCCGCGCGCCGCGGTGCGCCGCGATGGCCGGCGCCAGACCGTCGCCGGCGAGCGGCTGGTGCCGGGCGACATCGTGCTGCTGGAGGCCGGCGACCGGGTGCCGGCGGACCTGCGCCTGCTGCGCGTACACGATCTCAAGGTGCAGGAAGCCATCCTCACCGGCGAGTCCGCGGCGGTCGAAAAACAAACCGGGCCGGTAGCGGCGGGCGCACCGCTCGGGGACCGCACCGGTATGGCCTTCAGCGGCACCAGCGTGGCCACCGGGCAGGGAATCGGCGTGGTGGTGGCCACCGGCGGTGAGTCCGAGATCGGCCGCATCAGCGGGTTGCTGGCGACGATCGAGCCCCTGACCACGCCGCTGGTGGCGCAAATGGCACGCTTTGGGCGCTGGCTGACGGCCTTCATCCTGGGTGTCGCGGCGCTGCTGCTGGCATTCGGCTTTCTGGTGCTGCGCTGGCCGCTCGACGAGTTGTTCATAGTGATGGTCGGTCTGTCGGTGGCCGCCATTCCGGAGGGCCTGCCGGCCACGCTGACCATCACGCTCGCCGTCGGCGTGCAGGCCATGGCACGACGCCACGCCATCGTGCGCCGCCTGCCGGCCATCGAGACCCTGGGCGCGGTGTCGGTCATCTGCACCGACAAGACCGGCACGCTGACGCGCAACGAGATGAGCGTCGGCGTGGTGGTGACCCAGGGCGCCGTGTTCACCGTCGACGGCGTCGGCTACGAGCCGGCCGGGCAGATCCAGCGCAATGCCTTCGTGATCGACCCGCGCGATCACCCGGCGCTGGCCGAGCTGGCCCGCGCGGCGGCCCTGTGCAACGACGCGGAACTCAAGCCCGGCGAGGATAGCGACTGGCGCGTGGAAGGCGATCCGATGGAAGGAGCGCTGCTGGCCTTTGCCGGCAAGGCCGGCGCCGATGCCGAGCCGACACGCCAGCACTGGACGCGGACCGATACGGTGCCCTTCGACTCCGTGCGCAAGTTCATGGCCACTTTGCACCACGACCACGAGGGGAACGCCTGCATCTTCGTCAAGGGCGCGCCCGAGGTGCTGCTGGCGCTGTGCAGCGAGGAGCGCACCGAGGACGGCGCCGCGCAGCCGCTGAACGACGCCCACTGGCGCGAGCACGCCGCCCGCATCGCCGCCGAAGGCCAGCGCGTGCTGGCGCTGGCGGTGCGCCAGGTATCGCCGCAGCACACGGTGCTGGAACTGCCGGACATTACCGGCCGGCTGACGCTGCTGGGCATCGTCGGCCTCAGCGACCCGCCGCGTCCGGAGGCCGTCGACGCGGTGGCGCAATGCCGGCGTGCCGGCATTGCCGTGAAGATGATCACCGGCGATCACGCCGCCACGGCGGCGGCCATCGCCCGTCAGGTGGGCCTCGTCAACACCGAACGGGTGCTGACCGGCGCCGAGCTCGAGCAGATGGACGACACCGCGCTCAAAACGGCGGTGCTGGACACCGACGTGTTCGCGCGCACCAGCCCGGAACACAAGCTGCGCCTGGTGATGGCGCTGCAGGCGCACGGCATGACCGTGGCCATGACCGGCGACGGCGTCAACGACGCGCCGGCCCTGCGCCGCGCCGACGCCGGCATCGCCATGGGTCTGAAAGGCAGCGAGGCGGCCAAGGAGGCTGCCGACCTGGTACTGGCGGACGACAACTTCGCCACCATCGTCGCCGCCGTGCGCGAGGGGCGCACGGTGTACGACAACATCCGCAAGGTCATCAGCTGGACCCTGCCCACCAACGCCGGCGAGGCGGCCACCATCATCCTGGCGCTGCTGCTGGGCCTGGCCTTGCCGGTCACGGCCCTGCAGATCCTGTGGGTAAACCTGATCACCGCCGTCACGCTGGGCATCGCGCTGGCCTTCGAGCCGACCGAGGAACGCACCATGCATCGCCCGCCGCGGCGGCGTGACGCGCCGCTGCTCAGCGGCCAGCTGGTGTGGCTGGTCGCCCTGGCGGCGCTGCTGTTCGCCGGCGGGGTGTTCGGCATCTACGGCTATGCCCTGCAGCGCGGCTACCCCATCGAACTGGCGCGCACGCTGGCCATGAACACGCTGGTGGTGATGGAAATCTTCTATCTGTTCTACATCCGCCACCTGCACGGCACCTCGCTGACGCGCCAGGCGGTGCGCGGCACGCGCGCGGTGTGGGCGGCCGTGTCGACGGTCACCGCGGGACAGTTCGCCGTCACCTACCTGCCGCCGCTGCAGGCGGTGTTCGAGACGCGCCCGGTGGCGCTGGGTGACGGCGTGCTGGTGGTGGCGATCGGCGCCGCGCTGCTGGCGCTGGTGGAACTCGAAAAGCGGCTGCGGCTGCGGTGGCGCCGCGGCTGAGGGGAAACGAAACGGGGCCGGACCAGGGCCTTGGGACGATGCCCAACGGAAGCACCTGTGGCGGGCCGATGGTCGGGCGACCGGGGGATTCGCGGCGGGGGCGCCGCTCCCACGGTGTGGTGCTGGCCCTCCGGGGCCGAAGCGCTTTGGTCAGCGCCGGCGCCAGGTGGTGCCGCCGGCGCCGTCCTCCAGCAGGATGCCGGCGTCAGTCAGCTCGGCGCGGATAGCGTCGGCACGGGCAAAGTCGCGCGCCTTGCGGGCATCGATGCGCGCCTGCACCAGGGCGTCGATGTCCGCGTCCGACGGCCCTTCGGCATCGCCCCCGCCCTTCAGGAACGCCCGCGGGTCGTCCTGCAACAGCCCCAGCACGCCGCCCAGGTGACGCAGCGTGGCGGCCAGTTCGGTCGCACGGGCAGGCTCGTCGGCCCGGTTCATGTCCCGCACCAGATCGAACAGCACGGCAATCGCGCCCGGCGTGTTGAAGTCGTCCTGCATGGCGGCGTCAAAACGCGCGAGGTAATCGGCATCCGGCGCGGCGCCGGCGGCCGGCCCGGCCCGGTCCAGCGCCCGGTAGCAGCGCGCCAGCGCCTCGCGCGCAGCATCGAGCGCGGCATCCGAGTAGTTCAGCGCGCTGCGGTAGTGGCTCGCCAGCAGGAAGAAGCGCAGCACCTCGGGCTGGTAGCGCGCCAGCACGTCGCGGATGGTGAAGAAGTTGCCGAGCGATTTCGACATCTTCTCGTCGTCGATGCGCACGAAGCCGTTGTGCATCCACACGTTGACATAGGGCTCGCCGGTCGCCGCCTCGGACTGGGCGATCTCGTTCTCGTGGTGCGGAAAGATCAGGTCGTAGCCGCCGCCGTGGATGTCGAAATGATTGCCGAGGCACCGCGTGGACATGGCCGAGCATTCGATGTGCCAGCCCGGTCGACCCTCGCCCCACGGCGACGGCCACGCCGGCTCGCCGGGCTTGGCCGCCTTCCACAGGGCGAAGTCCAGCGGATCGGTCTTGGCCTCGTTCACCTCCACCCGCTCGCCGGCGCGCAGCTCGTCGATCACCCGGTGCGACAGGCGCCCGTAGCGCTCGAAACGCTGCACCGCGTAGTACACGTCACCGTTGTCGGCGCGGTAGGCGTAGCCCTTGTCGATGAGCGTGCCGATCATGGCGATGATGTCGGCGATGTGGCCGCTGGCGCGCGGCTCCTCGGTCGGCGGCAGCACGCCGAGGCGCGCCAGGTCCTCGTGCATGGCGGCGATGGTGCGCTCGGTCAGCGCGGTGGTGGTTTCGCCGTTCTCGGCCGCGCGGCGGATGATCTTGTCGTCGATGTCGGTGATGTTGCGCACGTAGTGCACGTCCAGACCCCGATGCCGCAGGTAGCGCGCCACCATGTCGAACACCACGAACACCCGCGCGTGCCCCACGTGGCACAAGTCGTACACCGTGGCGCCGCACACGTACATGCGCACCGTGCCCGGCACGAGAGGTCGCAGCGGCTGCTTGTCGCCGGTGAGGGTGTTGTGAATCAGCATGAGTGAGCCTTGGACGGAAAAATCGCCGCGGAATGATACCGCCGGGCCGCCATCGACCCGGCCACGCGGCGACCAGCTGCTAAAGTAGCGCCCCCGTTTTCACCCCCGCTGCGTGCCATGTCGTTTCGCCTGCTCCGTGCCTTGGTGTTGGGCCTTGCGCCGCTCGCCGCTCCCGCCCAGGAGACCCAGACCATGCCCGTCAACGTCGTGTTCGAGACCAACCACGGCACCATCACGCTGGAGCTGTATCCGGACAAGGCGCCCAAATCGGTCGCCAACTTCACCGATTACGTGCGCGCCGGCCACTACGACGGCACCGTGTTCCACCGCGTGATTCCGGGCTTCATGGCCCAGGGCGGCGGCTTCACGGCCGAGCTGTCGCAGAAGCCGACCAACGCCCCTATCACCAACGAGGCCGACAACGGCCTCAAGAACGACCGCGGCACCATCGCCATGGCCCGCACCGGCGAGCCGCACTCGGCCAGCGCGCAGTTCTTCATCAACGTGGCCGACAACGCCTTCCTCAACTTCAGCGCGCCGACCCGCCAGGGCTGGGGCTACGCGGTGTTCGGCAAGGTGACGGCCGGCATGGACGTGGTGGACGCCATCGTCGCCCTGCCCACCGGCGCCGCCGGGCCGTTTGGCTCGGACGTGCCCAAGCAGGCCGCCATCATCGAAACCGCACGGGTGATCGACGCCCAGTGACGCTGCGGGTCTTCATCGCCGACCTGCATTTGCGCGCCGAGGCGGCCGACCAGGCCCGCTTCGGCGCCTTTCTCGAACGCTTCGGCGCCGGCAGCGAGCTGTTCGTGCTGGGTGACCTGTTCGACCTGTGGCTGGGCGACGACATCGACCTGCCGCGGTTCGAGCCGGTCATCGAGGCGCTCGACGCCTACGCCGGGCGCGGTGGCGTGGCGCACGTCATGGCCGGCAATCACGATTTCCTGTTCGGCACAGCGTTCTTCGAAAAAAGCGGCGCCCGCCCGCTGGTGGACCCGACCATCATCGAACACGCCGGCCAGCGCCTGCTGCTGACGCACGGCGACGAGCTGTGCACCGCGGACGTGGACTACCAGGCGTTCCGGGCGCGCATCCGGGAGCCGGCCTTCACGGCCGATTTTCTGGCCAAACCACCTGCCGAGCGCGTGCAGATCGCACGCGGCTTCCAGGACGCGAGCCGCAGCGCCACCGCCGCCAAGGCGGCCGACGTGATGGAGGTGGACGCCGTGGCCGCCAACGCGGCGCTGATCGAAGCGGGTGCCATCATCCTGCTGCACGGCCACACCCACCGGCCGGGCGTGCATCGCCTGCCAGCCGGACGACGGGTGGTGCTCGGCCCCTGGCATGGCGGCGAGAGCGCGCTGGTCTGGCCCGCCGACGGCCCGCCGCAGCCCGTCAACATGGGCTGCGACACTCACGATCTGATCGATTAGGCGCAAACACTGCGCCGGGGCAGGGGCACACCCGCGGCACACGGATGTGCCGCGCGTTTTCAACGCACCGCGTTGAAAACGGAGCCCCTGAAAATCACACTTTTCAGGGGCGAAGGCTGGGCAGTCCGGGACGGACTGATCCGGCTTCTCAATCAAGGCGTCTGCGCGTTTTCCTTCGGCGGCGGGATCATGTCCCGCGCCGCGAGGCCGGTCGGCAGCAGCGACCAGCTGGCCACGTAGATGGTCGAGTAGGCACCGGCGACCACACCGATCAGCATGGCCAGCGAGAAGCTGTGGATGGCGTCGCCGCCGAACAGCACCAGCGGCAGCAAGGCCAGCACCACCGTGGCGGTGGTGGCGATGGTGCGCGTCATGGTCTCGTTGACCGAGCGGTTGATGACCTCGCGCGTGCTGGCCTTGCGCATGCGCGGGAAGTTCTCGCGGATGCGGTCGTAGATGACCACCGTGTCGTTGATGGAGTAGCCGACGACCGTCAGCACGGCCGCCACCACGGTCAGGTCGACCTCGAGGCCGATCAGGGAACAGAAACCCACCGTAATGATGGCGTCGTGCGCCAGCGACACGATGGCGCCAATGGCGAACCGGTACTCGAAGCGGAACGCCACGTAGGCACCGATGGCGAGGATTGCGTAGAGCAGCGCCAGCGAGGCGTTGGTGACCAGCTCGTCGCCGACCTGTGGCCCCACAAACTCCACCCGCTTCAGTTCCACGCCGCCGGCCCGCCGGGCGTCCAGCGCGTCGAGCACCCGCGTGCTGAGCTCCCCGCCGTTGGTCGCTTCACCAACCGGGATGCGCACCAATACCTCGTTGCGGGCACCGAAGTACTGCACCACCGCCTTGTCGAGGCCGTGCTCGGCGAGCGCCGCCTGCACCTGATCGAGCTCGACCGGCGCGGGGTATTGCACCTCGACCAAGGTGCCGCCGGTGAAGTCGATACCGAAATTGAGTCCGCGCGTGGCCAGGGCGATGCAGGACACCAGCACCAGCAGCCCGGACAGCGCCAGCATGACCGGCGCATAGCGCATGAAATCGATCTTGAACATTGGCTGCGCCATGGCTCAGCTCCGCGCGGCAGCCGTCGCGCGACGTGCGCGTGGCTGGATGAGGTTGACCATGGCACGCGTCACGAACACGGCCGTGAACACGGTGGTGACGATGCCGATCGACAGCGTGACGGCGAAGCCCTTGACCGGCCCGCTGCCGAAGATGAACAGCAGCAGCCCCGCCAGCAGGGTGGTGACGTTGGCGTCCAGGATGGTGCCAAACGCGCGCTCATAGCCGGCGGCGATGCTGGCCTGCGGCGAGTTGCCGTTGCGCCGTTCCTCGCGGATGCGCTCGTTGATCAGCACGTTGGCATCCACCGCCATGCCGAGCGTCAGCACGATGCCGGCGATACCGGGCAGCGTGAGCGTGGCCTGCAGCAGCGACATGATGGCGAGGATAAGCAGCAGGTTTCCGACCAGGGCGATGTTCGCGATCATGCCGAGCGTGCGGTAGCGCACGGCCATGAACAGCACCACCAGCGCCAGCGCGGCGACCACGGCGCGCGCGCCCTTGTCGATGTTCTCCTTGCCGAGGCTGGGGCCGATGGTGCGCTCCTCGACAATGGCCAGCGGCGCCGCCAGCGACCCCGCGCGCAGCAGCAGCGCGAGATCGCGCGCCTCGCGGGCGTTGTCCATGCCGGTGATCTGGAAGCGGCGGCCCAGCCGGTCCTGGATGACCGGCGCGGTAATCACCTCTTCGGTGCGGCGGTTGCGCCGTTCGAGCGTGCCATCGGCCTGCCGCACGGTGTCGGTCTTGTTCTCGATGAACACCACCGCCAGCCGGCGGCCCACGTTCTCGCCGGTCACGCGCTCGAAGATGCTGGCGCCGCGGGCATCCAGCGACACGTGCACCACCGCACCGCCGCTCTGCTGATCGAAGCCCGAGGCGGCATCGGTGATGTACTCGCCGGTGAGGATGGCGCGGTCCTTGATGAGGATCTGCCCGCCGGCACGCAGCGGGTACAGCCGCGAGCCCGGCGGCACGCGGCCGGCCAGCGCGCCGGCAAGATCGTGCTCCTCGTCCACCAGCTTGAACTCCAGCGTGGCGGTGGCGCCCAGCACTTCCTTGGCGCGCGCGGTGTCCTGCACACCCGGCAACTGCACGATGATGCGGCTGTCGCCCTGCTGCTGGACGATCGGCTCGGCCACGCCGAGTTCGTTGACGCGGTTGCGCAGCGTGGTGATGTTCTGCTGCAGGGCCATGCGCCGCAGCTCGATGCGGTAGGGGTCGCTCAGGCGGCCGACGAGACGATGGCTGTCGTCAGCCGACCCGTCGAGCACCAGTTCCGCGTGCGTGCGGGCGATCAGGGCCTCCGCCCGGCCGAGGTCCTCGACATTGCGCAGGCGCAGCTCGACACCGCTGGTTTCGCCCTCGGCGACGCGGCGCACCCACTCGTAGCGCACCTTCTCCTCGCGCAGCAACTGTCGCAGGTCGTCGACCAGACGCTCCTCGGCGGCGCGCACGGCGGATGCGGTGTCCACTTCCATCAGAAAGTGCACGCCGCCGCGCAGGTCCAGGCCCAGGAACATGGGCTGCGCGCGCAGCGCCGTCAGCCAGGCCGGTGCCGCCGGCACCAGGTTCAGCGCCACCGTGAAATCCGGGCCGAGCGCCTCGCGCACGGCGTCCTGCGCCTTGAGCTGCTGGTCGGTGTCGGCAAACCGCAGCGTCAGGCTGCCATCGGCCAGCGCGCTCGTCTTCTCGGGCACCCCGGCGGCCTTCAGGGCGGCGGTGATCCGCTGCGCGGTGCCGTCGTCGACCACGCCGCCGCGCTGGCCGGACACCTGCAGCGCCGGGTCGGTACCGTACAGGTTCGGCAGCGCGTACAACGCGCCCAGCAACAGCGCGACAGCAATCAGCAGATTGGCCCACCAGGGGTAACGGTTCATGCGGCTCGGCTCGCCTGGGTGCCCGAATGGGGGCTCAGATGGACTTCAGCGTTCCTTTCGGCAGCACTTGGCCGATAGAGTGCTTCTGCACCTTGACCTCGACGCCGGACGCGATCTCCACCGCCAGGAACTGGTCGGTGACGCGCACCACCTGTCCGGCGATACCGCCGGCCACCACCACCTCGTCGCCGGCCTTGATCTCGCTGATCATCTTGCGATGTTCCTTCTGCCGCTTCATCTGCGGCCGGATCATCATGAAATAGAACACCACGAACAGCGCCAGCACGAAAAACATGCTCTCGAAGCCGGGCGGAGCCGCGGCGGCAGCCGGCGCCTGTTCGGCGAACGCATCCTGGATGAACATCGACATGCGGTTTTTCCTGCGGTTTCAGGCACAAAAAATGGCGGCGGATTATGGCACAGGGGGCACGGGCAGCCCTTGGCGGCCGTAGAAGTCGGCCACGAACGCGTCGAGCGAGGCGGTCTCGATGGCGTGGCGCAGACCCTGCATCAGCGCCTGGTAGTACTGCAGGTTGTGCAGGGTGTTCAGGCGCATGCCGAGCAGCTCGCCGGCCTGGTCCAGATGCCGCAGATAAGCCCGGCTGTGATGCTGGCAGGTGTAGCAGGCGCAGCCGTCCTGCACCGGCCGGGTGTCGTCGCGGTAGCGGGCGTTTCGCAGGCGCAGCACGCCCGCGTCCGTGAACAGATAGGCGTGACGGGCGTGGCGGGTCGGCATCACGCAGTCGAACATGTCGATGCCGCGGCGCACCGCCTCCACGATGTCCTGCGGCGTGCCGACGCCCATGAGATAGCGCGGTCGGGCGGCCGGCAGGCGCGGCTGCAGGAACTCCAGCACGCGCAGCATGTCCTCGCGCGGCTCGCCCACCGACAGGCCGCCCACGGCATAGCCGTCGAAGCCGATGTCGAGCAGCCCTGCCAGCGAGGCCGCGCGCAGGTCCTCATGCACGCCGCCCTGCACGATGCCGAACAGCGCCGACGGGTGATCGCCATGCGCCGCCCGGCTGCGCGCCCCCCAGCGCAGCGACAGCTCCATCGAGCGCCGCGCCGTGTCGTGATCGGCCGGGTACGGCGTGCACTCGTCGAAGATCATCACCACGTCGCTGCCCAGGCCATGCTGCACGGCGATCGCCTCCTCCGGCCCCAGGAACACGCGGCTGCCGTCGATCGGCGAGCGGAACCACACGCCCTGCTCGCTGATCTTGCGCAGCGTCTTCAGGCTGTAGACCTGAAAGCCGCCCGAGTCGGTGAGGATCGGCCCCGGCCAGGCCATGAAGTCGTGCAGGCTGCCGTGCCGGCGCACGATGTCGACGCCCGGGCGCAGCATCAGGTGAAACGTATTGCCGAGCAGGATCTGCGCGCCGGTGTCGGCCACCTCGCGCGTGGTGAGCGACTTCACCGTCCCCTGTGTGCCCACCGGCATGAAGGCCGGCGTGTCCACCACCCCGCGTTCGAACATGAGCCGCCCGCGCCGGGCCGCACCGTCGCTCGCCAGCAACTCGAAAGTCAGGGGCACGGCGCGCGCTCCAGCAGCATCGCGTCGCCATAGCTGAAAAAGCGGTAACCCTGCTCGACCGCGTGCCGATAGGCCGCCATCACCGCCTCATAGCCGCCAAACGCGCACACCAGCATCAACAGCGTCGACTCCGGCAGATGGAAATTGGTGACCAGCACGTCGATCACCTGAAACTCGTAACCCGGCGTGATGAACAGCCGCGTGTCGCCCTCGAAGGGGGCAAGTTCACCCCCGGCGGCAGCGCTTTCCAGCGAGCGCACCACCGTGGTCCCGACCGCCACCACCCGCCCGCCGCGCGCCCGCGCGGCCGCCACCTGCGCGCAAACCTCGGCCGTCACGCGCACCCGCTCGGCGTGCATGCGGTGCTCGGCGAGCTCGTCCACGCGCACCGGCTTGAAGGTGCCCGCGCCCACGTGCAGGGTGACGTAGCCGACCTCAACCCCCATGCCGCGCAGCTGCGCCAGCAGCGTCTCGTCGAAATGCAGCCCGGCGGTCGGCGCCGCCACCGCGCCCGGCGCGCGGCCGTAAACCGTCTGGTAACGCTGCTCGTCCTGCACCCCGGCCGGACGGGCGATATAGGGCGGCAACGGCACTTCGCCGATCGCGTCCAGCCACTCGGCGAGCGGGCGATCGAAAGCCAGCTCGAAAAACTCGCCCTCACGTCCGCCAACGGTGGCGCCGACCCGCTGCCCGCCGCCACTGAACTCGATTCGCGCCCCGGGCTTCAGGGCCTTGCTGGCGCGCAGTTGCGCGAGCGCCCCGCGATCGCCGAGCAGGCGCTCGATCAGCGCCTCGACGCGCCCGCCCGTGTCGCGCTGCCCACGCAGACGGGCCGGAATCACGCGCGTGTCGTTCAGCAGCAGCAGGTCGCCCGGACGCAACAGCGTCGGCAGATCGGTGAAACGCAAATCCTGACGAGCACCCGCGACCGGCAGGTAGAGCAGGCGGCTTGCACTGCGCTCGGCCAGCGGCTGCTGGGCGATCAGCGCCGGCGGCAGCGCGTATGTGAAATCCTGGCGGCGCATGGGGCGGCGGATGGTAGCAGAGCGGCCCCGGCCGGCTTGAGTCCGCCCGGCCAGATCGCCATACTAGCCGCCCCTTCCCGGCCGGGATGGCGAAACCGGTAGACGCGCCAGACTCAAAATCTGGTAGGGGAAACCCTGTGAGAGTTCGATTCTCTCTCCCGGCACCAAGACCCCTTCCGCAAGCGTCCGCGCTGCCGCCGCGGTGGACGGGCGCCGGCTCTTCTGGTTGACGGCATGATCCTCTCCGACCGTTACACCGAGGCCCTGGCCTTTGCCGCCGACGCCCACCGCGGGCAGATGCGCAAGGGCACTGCCATCCCGTACCTGTCCCACTTGCTGGCCGTCTCCGGCTTGGTGCTCGAGCATGGCGGTGATGAGGTCGAAGCCATCGCCGGCCTGCTGCACGACACCATCGAGGATGTCGGCGCGCACCTGCGCGAACCGATCCGCGAACGCTTCGGCGCCGACGTGCTGGCCATCGTCGAAAGCTGCTCGGACGCCGACACCCAGCCCAAGCCGCCGTGGCGCGCGCGCAAGGAGGCGTACATCGCCCACGTGCGCCATGCGCCAGTGCCCGTGCTGCGGGTTTCCGCCGCCGACAAGCTCCACAACGCGCGCTGCATCCTGGCGGACTACCGCGTCCTTGGCGCCGACCTGTGGACGCGCTTCAACGCGGCGCCGGATGAGATCGGCTGGTACTACACGGCGCTGGCGGATGCGTTCGCCGCGGCGGGCGCACCGCCGACGCTGGTGGACGCGCTCTCGCAAACGCTCGACTCCCTGCGCGACCAGGGTGCCTGGCACCGCGCATAGGCGGCCTGCCGCGAACCCTGTTTGCCGCCGTTGCGCAAGTCCGGCGGCAGTACGCCAAGCCGCGACGAATTCCCGGGTCGATTCATTGACATCGTGCCCGCGCCAGCCCCGGGCACGGCATAGCACCCGACAAGAACCCGAAAATGGAATCCGTACAACTCAACTGGATCGCCAACTTCATCTGGGGCATCGCCGACGATGTCCTGCGCGACCTGTACGTGCGCGGCAAGTACCGCGACGTCATCCTGCCGATGACGGTGCTGCGCCGGCTCGATGCGGTGCTGGAGCCGACCAAGCCGGCGGTGCTCGACATGAAGGCCACGCTCGACAAGGCGCGCATCACCAACCAGGACCAGGCGCTGCGCCAGGCCGCCGGCCAGGCCTTCTACAACACCTCGCGCTTCACGCTGCGCGACCTCAGGGCCCGCGCCAGCCAGCAGCAGCTGCGGGCGGATTTCGAGGCCTACCTCGACGGCTTCTCGCCGAACGTGCAGGACATCCTCGAGAACTTCGAATTCCGCAACCAGATTCCGCGGCTGTCGAGGGCCGATGCGCTGGGCACGCTGATCGAGAAATTCCTTTCGCCGGACATCAACCTCAGCCCCAACCCGGTGCTCAATGCTGACGGCTCGGTCAAGCAACCCGGCCTCGACAACCACGGCATCGGCACGGTGTTCGAGGAACTGGTCCGACGCTTCAACGAAGAGAACAACGAAGAAGCCGGCGAACACTGGACGCCGCGCGACGCCGTGAAGCTCATGGCGAAGCTGCTGTTTCTGCCGGTCGCGGATCAGATCGAATCCGGCACCTACCTGCTCTACGACGCCGCGTGTGGCACCGGCGGCATGCTGACAGTCGCCGAGGAAACCCTGCAACAGCTCGCCCAGGCGCACGGCAAACAGGTGGCGACCCACCTCTACGGCCAGGAGATCAACGCCGAGACCTACGCCATCTGCAAGGCCGACCTGCTGCTCAAGGGCGAGGGCGACGCCGCGGACAACATCGTCGGCGGGCCGGAGCACTCCACGCTCGCCAACGACGCCTTCCCCTCGCGCGAGTTCGATTTCATGCTCTCCAACCCGCCCTACGGCAAGAGCTGGAAGAGCGACCTCGAGCGCCTGGGCGGCAAGGACGGCATCAAGGACCCGCGCTTTCTCATCGAGCACGCCGGCGACCCCGAGTACTCGCTCATCACCCGCTCCAGCGACGGCCAGATGCTGTTCCTGGCCAACCTGCTCAGCAAGATGAAGCACGGCACCGCGCTCGGCAGCCGCATCGCCGAGGTGCACAACGGCTCCTCGCTGTTCACCGGCGACGCCGGCCAGGGCGAGAGCAACATCCGCCGCTGGATCATCGAAAACGACTGGCTCGAGGCCATCGTCGCCCTGCCGCTGAACCTGTTCTACAACACCGGCATCGCCACCTACGTGTGGGTGCTCACCAACCGCAAGCCGGCGCACCGCCAGGGCCGGGTGCAGCTCATCGACGCCACGCAGTGGTTCCGGCCGCTGCGCAAGAACCTCGGCAAGAAGAACTGCGAGCTGGCGGAAGACGACATCGCGCGCATCTGCGACGCGTTTCTGAAGTTCGAGGAAACCGGGCAATCCAAAATCTTCCCCAACGCCGCCTTCGGCTACTGGAAGGTGACGGTCGAACGCCCGCTGCGCCTGAAGGGCATCGACTCCGAGCGCGCGCACACGCCCAAGGAAATCAAGGCCCTGAAAGAAACCGCCGAGCGCGCCGACGACGCCCCGCCGGTCATTCGCAAGATCCACAAGCCAGGCACGCCCGCCGATCCGCTGCGCGGCCTGTTCGAGACCACCATCGCCGGCAAGCCCGCCGTGGTCGAATACGAGCCCGACCCGGACCTGCGCGACACCGAACAGGTGCCGCTGCTGGAGGCAGGCGGTATCGAGGCCTTTCTGAAACGGGAAGTGCTGCCCCACGCCCCCGATGCCTGGTATGTACCGGACAGCGTCAAGACCGGCTACGAGATCAGCTTCACCCGCTACTTCTACAAGCCGCAGCCGCTGCGCACGCTGGACGAGATCCGGGCGGACATCCTGGCGCTGGAGAAGGAGACCGAGGGCTTGCTCGGGGAGATCATCGGAGGAAGCCCCTGATGTCCTCGTCAAGGGGCGCTTGCTCGGGCGCGGTCCAGGCTGGACGCGGCGCCCGCAGCGGGACTAACATGGTCCGCAACAAGACCCGCCAAGGCTATGCTCCTCGGAGTACCCTCAAACCGGCGGGTTTCTTTTTTTCGCGAGGCGCTGCGTGACGCGCCCGTTCGAAAAACCCGCCCTCACCCATGCCGAGCAGGTCGAACGGCTCCGGCAACGCGGGATGGTCGTCGAGGACCCGGCGGCGGCCGCGTTCTACCTTCAGCACCTCAACTATTACCGTCTCGGCGCCTATTGGCTGCCGTTCGAGGCCGACCACGGGACGCATCGGTTCCGACCCGGGACACGCTTTGACCAGGTGTTGGCCCTTTACGTGTTTGATCGCGAGCTGCGCCTGCTGGTGCTGGACGCAATCGAGCGCGTCGAAGTCTCGGTGCGCAGCCAGTGGGCCTACCAGATGGCCCACCGCCACGGTCCGCATGGCTATCTCGACCCCGCGCTGGCGCTGCGGCGGGACAAATGGCAGCGTGACGAGAAGCAGGTTTGCGACGAAGTGCATCGCGCCAACGAGACCTTCATCAAGCACTTCTTCAAGGTCTACCGCGAACCCTTGCCGCCCGTGTGGGCGGCGTGCGAAGTGCTGTCGCTCGGTCTGCTGTCGCGCCTGTTCGACAACCTCAAGCCCATGCCGACCCGCCGCGCGATCGCTCAGGTCTACGGCATCGACGACAAGGTGCTCGGGTCCTGGCTGCACCATCTGAGCCATGTTCGCAACGTCTGCGCCCACCACAGCCGCCTGTGGAACCGGGAGTTCACAATCACGCCGATGTTGCCGCGACACAAGCCGGCTGCACTTGCCGCGCAGTTCGCTGTCAATTCCCGTCGGCTTTACAACAGCCTCGTCCTGCTGCTGCACTGCATGGACATCATCGCCCCGCAGCACCATTGGCGAACCCGTCTGCGCGAGCTTGTCGCCCGGCACGGAATCGACACCGGTGCAATGGGATTCCCCGCCGGCTGGGAGCGGATGCCGATCTGGGAGAGGGGCGCGCAGTGATCGAAGACCTCAAGCCCTATCCCGCGATGAAGGACTCCGGCGTGCCGTGGCTGGGGGAGGTGCCGGCGCATTGGCAGGTTCTGCCCAATCGTGCGGTATTCGGGGAAGTGAACGAGCGAGATCGGCCGGACGCGGCGATGCTGTCAGTAACGATCACAAGGGGAGTCATTCGGCAGGAGGCGTTGCTCGAAGGCAGTTCGAAAAAGGACGGCTCCAAGCTGGACAAGTCGGCGTACAAGCTCGTCTGTCCCGGCGATATCGCCTACAACAAGATGCGCGCATGGCAGGGCGCCATCGGGGTCTCCGAGTACGAAGGAATCGTGAGCCCGGCGTACGTCGTGCAGCGTCCACGCGAAGGAGCCGCCCCCCGCTACTTGCACTACCTGCTTCGGACCCCGGCTTTCGCGAAAGAGGCCGAGCGATGGTCTTACGGGATCACCTCGGACATGTGGAGCCTGCGTCCCGAACACTTCAAGATGATCTACTCGTGCCTCCCACCTCTCCCCGAACAAACCGCCATCGTCCGCTTCCTGGACCACGCGGACCGGCGGATTCGGCGGTACATCCGCGCCAAGCAGAAGCTGATCAAGCTGCTGGAGGAGCAGAAGCAGGCCATCATCCACCGCGCCGTCACCCGCGGCCTCGACCCGGATGTCCGCCTCAAACCCTCCGGCGTGGAGTGGCTGGGGGATGTGCCGGAGCATTGGGAAGTCTGTCGGTTGAAAGATGTCGCGGATGTTCAGACCGGGTTGACTCTCGGAAAGACCTACAGCGGAGTGGCGACGGAGAACTTTCCGTATCTTCGCGTTGCAAACGTTCAAGCGGGGCACCTCAATCTGACGAACGTGAAGCGCATTGATGTGCCGCGGCGTGAAGCAGTGGGAGCCATGCTGCGCGCCGGCGACGTGCTGATGACCGAGGGCGGTGACATCGACAAACTTGGGCGCGGCTGTGTCTGGCGCAAAGAAGTTCCCGGTTGCCTACACCAGAACCATGTGTTCGCAGTGCGTTGCCGGCAACACAAACTCCTGCCTGAGTTTCTGGTCGGCTTGATGGGCTCACAACATGGCCGCGCGTACTTTCAGCTAACCGCGAAGCAGACCACGAATCTCGCATCGACCAACAGCACAACCTTGCGGGCGTTTCCGATCATGCTTCCCGTGGTCGAGGAGCAGCAAGCCATCCTCGACGCGATCGAAACGCAGACGAGCGATATATCCAAAGCAGTCGGAAGTGCCAAGCTGGAGATCGAACTCCTCCACGAATACCGCACCCGCCTGATCGCCGACGTGGTCACCGGCAAGCTCGACGTGCGCGAGGCGGCGGCGCGGTTGCCGGACGCGGCCGACGAGCCCGAGCCGCTCGACGAAGACGTTGCCGAGACCGATGCCGAAGACGCCGCGGCGGATGACGCCGACGCGGCAACGGCGGCAGCCGAAGCATGAACGCCGGCGCCCAGACGCAGCCCGTGCCCGGGGGCGAGATGGTGGTTTATCAGGCCGCGGACGGCGTGGTGCGGGTCGAGGCGCGCCTGGAGCGCGACACCGTCTGGCTGACGCAGGCGCAAATGGCGGAGCTTTTCGGGCGCGAACGCTCGGTCATTACCAAGCACGTCCGCAACCTGTTCCGTGAGGGGGAGCTGGAGCCGGATTCAGTGTGTGCAAAATTTGCACATACTGCCGCCGATGGCAAAACCTACCGCGTCGACGCGTACAACCTCGACGTGATCATCTCTGTCGGCTACCGCGTCAAGTCCCAGCGCGGCACCCAGTTCCGCATCTGGGCGACGCGGGTGCTGCGCGACCACCTCGTCAAGGGTTACACCGCCAACGCGGCCCGGCTGCGCGACCTGAACCAGGCCATCCGACTGGTCGCCGACACCGCCAAGCGGCGGGAGCTCTCGGGGGACGAGGCCCAGGCGCTGCTGGCGGTGGTCGGCGAATACAACCGCGCCCTCGACCTGCTCGACGACTACGACCACCAGCGCATCGCCAGACCGGCCGCCGGCGGGCAGGTGACGCACCCGCTCGGCTACGACGAGGCGCTGCGGATCGTGGCGCGGCTGCGCGAACGCTTCGGCGCCTCGGCGGTGTTCGGCGTGGAAAAGGATCAGGGCCTGGCGAGCGCGCTCGGCGCGGTGATGCAGACCTTCGGCGGCCAAGACCTGTATCCGGGCTTCGAAGAAAAGGCCGCGCAACTGCTGTATCTGCTGGTGAAGAACCACGCCTTCGTGGACGGCAACAAGCGCATTGCGGCGGCGCTGTTCCTGTGGTTTCTGGAGCGCAATGGCGCGCTGCACCACGCCGACGGCACGCCGCGCGTCTCCGACGGCGCGCTCGTTGCGCTGACGCTGCTGATTGCCGAGAGCCGGCCGCAGGAAAAGGACGTGCTGGTACGCATCGTTATTCATCTTCTCGTCGGCGCAGATTGAACATGACCACCGATACGTCCGAACGCGGCCTCGAACGCCTGATTTGCGGCGAGGCGACGGGCTACGACCGCGAGCACTACCCGGACCTGGCGCAGCTCTTGGCCTTTTTGCGCACCATCCAGCCGGAGGTGTGCGAGGCGGTCGACCTCAACGAAGCCGAGGCCGGGAGCAACGCGCAAGAGGCCGGCGCCGGCACGGACCAGGAAGAGACCGTGGCATGACCAACGACCGCTCCGCCGCCTACCTCGCGAGCCTGGTGAACGAACTGCGGGCCTTGCCGCTCGAGACGGAATGGGTGGAGTTCAAGGTCAACGACGCCGAGCCGCAGGCGATTGGGGAGTACATCTCCGCGCTGGCGAACGCGGCGGCGCTGGTGGGCAAGGCCTTCGCGTACCTCATATGGGGGGTGCGTGACGCGGACCACGCCGTGGTGGGCACGAGCTTCGATCCGCACGCGGCGCGGGTGGGCAACGAGGAGTTGGAGAGCTGGTTGCTGCGTCTGCTGGAGCCGAAGATCGATTTCCGGTTCTTCTATGTCCTGGTGGAGGAACGGCCGGTGGTGCTGCTGGAGATCCTTCGCGCCGCCCGCCATCCGGTGGCCTTTCAGGGCCAGGAGTACCTTCGCGTTGGTAGCTACAAGAAGAAGCTCAAGGACTTCCCGGAGAAGGAACGGGCGCTGTGGCGCATCTTCGACCAAACGCCCTTCGAGGACGGTGTCGCGGCTGAGCACACGTCGGGCGACGACGTGCTGCGCCTGCTGGACTACCCGGCCTACTTCGACCTGCTCGAACGGCCGCTGCCGGGGGATCGCGAAGGCATCCTCGCAGCCCTGGTCGACGACCGGCTGATCCGCAGGAACGACGCGGGCGGCTTTGACGTCACCAACCTCGGCGCCATCCTGTTCGCCAAACGGCTGGATGCCTTCCACACCCTGCGGCGCAAGGCAGTCCGCGTCATCCAGTACCGAGGCAACGGACGGACGGAGACCGTCAGGGAGCAGGAGGCCGCCAGGGGCTACGCCTGTGGTTTCGAGGGGTTGATTGGGTACATCCACGGCCTGCTGCCCGCGAACGAACTGATCGAGCAGGCCCTGCGCCGGAGCGTGCCCATGTTCCCCGAGCTGGCGGTGCGCGAGCTGGTCGCGAACGCGCTCATCCATCAGGACTTCTTCGTCACCGGCGCCGGGCCGATGGTGGAGATCTTCAACGACCGCATCGAGATCACCAACCCCGGCGAGCCGCTGGTGGACACGCAGCGCTTCGTAGACACCCCGCCCCGCTCGCGCAACGAGGCGCTCGCCTCGCTGATGCGCCGCTTCCGGATCTGCGAAGAGCGCGGCAGCGGGATCGACAAGGTCGTCTTCCAGGTCGAGCTGTTCCAGCTTCCGGCCCCGCTCTTCGAGAGTCCGGTGGGGTTCACGCGGGCGGTCCTGTTCGCCCACAAGCCCCTGTCTGCCATGGACAAGGCGGATCGCGTGCGCGCCTGTTACCTCCATGCGTGCCTCTGCTACGTCACGCGCAAGGAGATGACCAACACGACCCTGCGAATGCGCTTCGGCGTGGAGGAGCAGAATCGTTCGACCATCTCGCGGCTGATCCGGGAGGCCGTCGAGGCCGGGGCCATCGTGCCGGCTGACTCCGACGCAGCTCCCAAGCTGATGCGGTACCTGCCTTTCTGGGCCGCCTCCCGAGCGGAGGGTCGGAGATGACCAAGGTACTTGATGGGTACTTGATCGGGCGGGCCACAGTCGGCGCGGAGGAAGACGGTAAACACCACCTTTACAGGCACTTAGGTCGCATCGCGGCACTTGATGGGTACTTGATCGGGAGGCAGGTCACCCCATGACCACGGATACCAGCGAGCGCGGCCTGGAACGCCTGATCTGCACGGCGCTGACGGGCCACCCGTGCGAGCCCGGCGGCGTCGGCGAGCGCCCGGCGACCTACGGCGCGGGCTGGACCGGTGGCGATCCCGGCGACTACGACCGCGAGTACTGCGTGGACCTGGCGCAGCTCTCGGTCTTCCTGCGTACCACCCAGCCGCTGGTGGCCGACGCGCTCGACATCGACCGGGACGGGCCGACGCGGCGCAAGTTCCTGGCGCGGCTGCAGGGCGAAGTCTCAAAGCGCGGCACCATCGACGTGCTGCGCCACGGGCTCAAGCACGGGCCGCACGACATCGCCCTGTTCTACGGCACGCCGTCGCCGGGCAACGCCAAGGCGGCCGAGCGTTACGCGGCCAACCGCTTCAGCGTCACCCGCCAGCTCCGCTACAGCCGCGACGAAACGCAGCGGGCGCTGGACCTGGGCCTGTTCATCAACGGCCTGCCCGTCGCCACCTTCGAGCTCAAGAACAGCCTGACCAAACAGACGGTCGCCGACGCCGTCGAGCAGTACCAGCGCGACCGCGACCCGCGCGAGCGGCTGTTCGAGTTTGGGCGCTGCGTGGTGCACTTTGCCGTGGACGACCACGAGGTGCGCTTTTGCACGCACCTCACCGGCAAGGGCTCGTGGTTCCTGCCCTTCAACCAGGGCTGGAACGACGGCGCGGGCAATCCGCCCAACCCGGATGGCCTGAAGACCGACTACCTGTGGAAGCGCGTCCTCACCCGCGCCGGGCTGACCGACATCCTCGAGAACTACGCGCAGGTCGTCGAAACCCGGGACGACAGGACCGGCCGGAAGAAGGCGGTGCAGATCTGGCCGCGCTTCCACCAGCTCGACGTGGTGCGCCGGCTGCTGGCGGATGCGAAGGCGAACGGCGCGGGCCGGCGCTATCTGATCCAGCACTCGGCCGGCAGCGGCAAGTCGAACTCCATCGCCTGGCTGGCCCACCAGCTCATCGGCCTCGCGAAGGACGATGCGGCGGTGTTCGACTCGATCATCGTCGTCACCGACCGGCGCATCCTCGACCAGCAGATCAGGGACACCATCAAGCAGTTCGCGCAGGTGGGCGCGACGGTCGGGCATGCCGAGCACTCGGGGGACCTGCGCAGGTTCATCGCCGAAGGCAAGAAAATCATCATCTCCACGGTGCAGAAGTTCCCGTTCATCCTCGACGAGATCGGCGCCGAGCACCGCGGCCGCCGGTTCGCGATCGTGATCGACGAGGCGCACTCGAGCCAGGGTGGGCGCACCTCGGCGGCGGTCTCCATGGCGCTGTCGACGGCCGGGGTCGAGGACGACGACGAGACGCTCGAGGACCGGATCAACCGCCTCATGGAAGCCAAGAAGCTGCTGCCCAACGCCAGCTACTTCGCGTTTACCGCCACGCCCAAGAACAAGACGCTGGAGATCTTCGGCGCGCCCGAGCCGCAGGCCGACGGCACCGTGATGCACCGGCCGTTCCACAGCTACACGATGAAGCAGGCGATCCAGGAGGGCTTCATCCTGGACGTGCTCCGGCACTACACGTCGGTGGAGAGCTACTACAAGCTGATCAAGAAGGTCGAGGGCGACCCGGAGTTCGACACCAAGCGGGCGAAGAAGAAACTGCGCCGCTACGTCGAGAGCCACGACCACGCGATCCGGCTCAAGGCCGAGATCATGGTGGATCACTTCCACGAGCAGGTGCTTCAGCTTTCCAAGATCGGCGGCGAGGCGCGGGCGATGGTGGTCACCAGCGGCATCGAGCGCGCCATCCAGTACTTCCACGCGATCCGCGAATGTCTCGCCGAGCGCAAGAGCCGCTGCCAGGCGATCGTCGCCTTCTCGGGCGAGCACCACTACGGCGGGGCGAAGGTGACCGAGGCCTCGCTCAACGGCTTTCCGTCCAGCCAGATCGCCGACCAGATCCGGGAGGACCCGTACCGGTTTCTGATCTGCGCCGACAAGTTCCAGACCGGCTACGACGAGCCGCTGCTGCACACCATGTACGTGGACAAGGTGCTCTCGGGCATCAAGGCGGTGCAGACGCTCTCGCGCCTGAATCGTGCCCATCCGAAGAAGCACGACGTGTTCGTGCTCGACTTCATGAACGACGCCGACACCATTCAGCAGGCCTTTGCCGACTACTACCGCACGACACTCCTGGCCGACGAGACCGACCCGAACAAGCTGCACGATCTCAAGGCGGCGCTCGACGGCTGCCAGGTCTATGCCGCCGCGCAGGTGGACGACCTCGTGGCGTTGTACCTCGGCGGCGCGGACCGCGACCGGCTCGACCCCATCCTCGACTCCTGTGTCGCCGACTACCGCGAGCAGCTCGACGAGGACGCGCAGGTGGACTTCAAGGGCAAGGCCAAGGCCTTCCTGCGGACCTACGGCTTTCTCTCGTCGATCCTGCCCTATACGAACGCCGACTGGGAGAAGCTGTCGATCTTCCTCACCTTCCTGGTGCCCAAGCTGCCGGCCCCGGTCGAGGAGGACCTCTCGAAGGGCATCCTCGAGGCGATCGACATGGACAGCTACCGGGTGGAGAAGCAGGCCGCGGAAAAGCTCCTGCTGCCGGACGCGGACGCGCAGATCGCGCCGGTGCCCACCACCGGCGGCGGCCACAAGCCCGAGCCGGAGCTGGACCGGCTCTCGAACATCCTCAAGACCTTCAACGACCAGTTCGGCAACATCTCGTGGTCCGACGCCGACCGCGTGCACAGGCTGATCACCGAGGACATCCCGAACCGGGTGGCGGCCGACCAGGCGTACCAGAATGCGCGCCAGCATTCGGACCGGCAGAACGCCCGCATCGAGCACGACAAGGCACTCGCGCGGGTGATGACGGCGGTGCTCAGGGACGACACGGAACTGTTCAAGCAGTTCATGGACAACGAGTCGTTCAAGCGCTGGCTGACGGACACCGTTTTCCGGCTCACTTACGAAGCGGCGGGCACGGAATCCTGAAGGGTTCTCCGAACCCGGTTCCCGCCCGGGCATTTGCGCCGCCCCGAGCCCGGTATGGGCACGCTTTGTTCTGACTTTGCTGCCGCCGTTGTTCGCGGCTCCGCCTCGGCGCTCTGCGCCGACGGCGCACCTCGGCGGCTCACGCCAGGAACAAGCGATAGCCCGGGCTGTCCGTCTCGTCCACGCATTCCATGCCCGTCGCGGCCAGGTGCTCGCGGAAGCGCGCGCGCTCGGCCGCTGGCACTTGCAGGCCGACCAGGGCGCGGCCGTCGGCGGCACCGTGATTGCGGTAGTGGAAAAGGCTGATGTTCCAGCGCGCGCCCAGGCGACTGAGGAAGTGGGCCAGCGCGCCGGGGCGCTCGTCGAAGCTGAAGCGGTACAGCAGTTCGTCGGCGAGCTTGCCGTGGCCGCCCACCATGTGCCGCAGGTGCAGCTTGGCGGCCTCGCTGTCGGTGAGGTCCACCACCGCGTAGCCGCGCTGTTGCAGGGCGTTGAACAGCAGCTCGCGCTGCTTGCCGACGGTGCGCACGCCGACGTACACGTGCGCCGCCTCGGCGCTGGCGTAGCGGTAGTTGAACTCGGTGATCTCGCGCGCGCCGATGGCCTCGCAGAACTGCCGGAAGCTGCCCGGCCGCTCCGGGATGGTGGCGGCGAAGATGGCCTCGCGCCGCTCGCCGATCTCGGCCCGCTCGGCCACGTAGCGCAGGCGGTCGAAGTTCATGTTGGCGCCGGAGCACACGGCCACCAGCGTCTTGCCGTGGCAACGCTCGCGCGTCACGTAGCGCTTGAGCCCGGCCAGCGCCAGTGCGCCGGCCGGCTCGACGATGGCGCGCGTGTCCTCGAAGGTGTCCTTGATGGCGGCGCAGATTTCGTCGTGGTCCACCAGCAGCATCTCGTCGACGTACTGACGCGCCAGGCGAAACGGCTCGCGCCCCACCTGCCGCACGGCGGTGCCGTCGGCGAACAGGCCGACGCTGCGCAGGCTGACGCGCCGGCCGCGCCGCAAGGAGCGGTCCATGGCGTCGGCGTCGTCGGATTCCACGCCGATGATGCGCACCTGCGGGCGCAGCCGTTTGACGTACGCCGCGATGCCGCCGATGAGGCCGCCGCCGCCCACCGGCACGAAGATGGCGTCCAGCGCGCCCTGACGCTGGCGCAGCAGTTCAGCGCCGATGGTGCCCTGCCCGGCGATGACCAGCGGGTCGTCGTAGGGATGCACGAGGCTGAGACCGCGCTGCTCGGCCAGCGCCAGCGCGTGTCGCGAGGCGGCGGCGTAATCCTCGCCGTGCAGCAACGCCTCGCCGCCCAGGCGCTGGACGGCGTCGATCTTGATCTGCGGTGTGGTGACCGGCATCACGATCAGCGCGTGACTGCCCAGGCGATGCGCGGCCAGCGCCACGCCCTGCGCGTGGTTGCCGGCCGAGGCCGTGATGACGCCGGCCTTCAGCGCCCGCCGCGGCAGGTGCGACATCTTGTTGTAGGCGCCGCGCAGCTTGAACGAGAACACCGGCTGCAGGTCCTCGCGCTTGAGCAGCACGCGGTTGCCGAGGCGGAGCGACAGGCTCTCGGCCGCGTCGAGCGGCGACTCGATGGCCACGTCGTAGACGCGGGCGTTCAGGGTCAGCACCAGGTAGTCGCGCACGAAAACTCCCGTCACTCGTCCGGCCGTTCGGCCGCGTCGTCCTTCGTCGCGGCGGCGAGCGCACGCGCCCGACGGCGGCGTCGACGGCCCCGACGCTCCCACAGACGCTGCGTGCGCAGGCGCAACAGCAATCCCGCCACCCAATAGGTGATCAGCCCGCACACGCTGGCCAACACCAGCAGCCCCAGCAAGGTGGGGATACCCACCCGCCGCCACCAGCCGCGCACGGGTGGGCCCGCCGTGATGTCCTGAATCTGCTCCGGCGCATGCTCCAGCGCATCGCGGCGCTGCGGCGTCTGGCCGGTCAGGCGGGAACCGATGCGGTACGCGCCGTAATAAATGATGGGGAAGGTGACCGGATTGGTGACCAGGGTGCTGACGGCCGCCGCCGGCACATTGGCGCGCATGGCCACGGCCACCACGGCGGCGGCGGGGATCTGCGCCAACGGCACCAGCAGGCCGAAAAACACGCCGATGCCGACACCCAGGGACACCCCGCGGCGACTCATCCGCCACAGGTGCGGGTGGTGCAGCGCCGGCCCCATCCAGCGCAACCAGGGCCGATGCCGCAACTCGGCCGCGTCGTGCAGCCGCTGCCGCCAGCGACTCACCGCGGCACCGGCGCGACGGCCGCCGGCAAACCCGCGTCCCTGCGCCAATGAATGTCCCACCCGCACGGGATGCGGAGGATGTGGCCGGTGATCGGCAGCAGCGGAGGGTGCAAGGCCATTGGGTTCTGTACGGGTCGGTCAGGTGGTCGCCAGCGCCAGGGCCTCGTCCACGTCCACCGCCACCAGGCGCGATACGCCGGGCTCGGACATGGTGACGCCGGTGAGCTGGCCGGCCAGCTCCATGGTGGTCTTGTTGTGGGTGATGACGATGAACTGCACGCGCGCCGACATCTCGCGCACCAGCGCGCAGAAGCGGCCGACGTTGTGGTCGTCGAGCGGCGCGTCCACCTCGTCCAGCATGCAGAACGGCGCCGGGCTCAGCTCGAACAGGGCGAACACCAGCGCAATGGCGGTCAGCGCCTTCTCGCCGCCGGACAGCAGGTGGATGGAGCTGTTCCGCTTGCCCGGCGGGCGGGCGACGATGCCGATGCCGGTTTCGAGCAGATCGTCGTCCAGAAGTTCCAGGCGCGCCTCGCCGCCGCCGAACAGCCGCGGGAAGGCGGCCATGAAGCCGGCGTTGGCGGCCTCGAAGGTGTCCTTGAAGCGGCTGCGCGTCTCGCGGTCCATGCGCCGGATGGCCTGCTCCATGGTGTCGAGCGCAGCGGCGAGATCAGCGTACTGGGCGTCCAGATAGGTCTTGCGCTCGGTCAGTTCGCGCTGCTCGTCGATGGCGGCGAGATTGATGGCGCCCAGACGCTCGATGCGCCGGGCAAGGTCCGCGATCGCGAACTCGAGCGCCGCCTCGTCCTTGTCCGCCGGCACGTCGGCCAGCAGGCGCCCGGGGTCGACCGCATGATCGGCGTCGAACTCCAGCGCCTGTCCGTGCAATGCATCGAGCCGCGCGGTCAGCTCCGCCACGTCGAGCCGCCGGGCTTCGACCTCGGCGCGACGCTCGTGCAGGGCCCGCTCGGCCAGCAGGCGCGCCTGATCACGCTCGCGCAGCGTGGTCTCGGCCGCCGCCAGGGCGTCGCGCGCGGCGGCCAGGCGCGCCGACGCCTGTTCGCGCGTCGCCAGCTGCGCCTGCAGCTCGCCCTGCAGGGTGGCGAGCGGCGCGGCGGCGGCATCACGCTCGACCTCGAGCGCGGCGTGGCGCTCGCGGATGCCCTCGCGCTGCGCCTGCCAGCCGAGCAGGGTCTTTTCGAGCGTGGCGATTTCGGTCTGCGCCACCTGGGTGCGGGTGCGCAGCGTTTGCAGGCGTTCGCGCACGGCGTCCTGCGCCGCACGCGCATCGCGCAGCGCCTGCTCGGCCGCGCGGCGCTCGCCCTCGCGCTGCTGACGCTGCCCCGCGAGCCGCGCCTGCTCGGCCGTGGCGGCCTCGCGCGCGGTCTGCGCGGCGGTGAGCTCTGCCGTATCGCCCGCCACCTGCTGGTCGACCTGGGCGAGTTCGTCCGCGATGGCCTGTCGGCGCGCCTGCACGCGCTCGTGGTGCGCCTGCGCGGCAGCGCTGCGGGCCTGCAAGTCAGCCACCTGCCGCAAGGCGGTGCCGTGGCGCTGGCGCGCCTCGCCGCGCGCCTGCTCGGCCTGCGCCAGCTCGCCACGCACGGCGGCGCGCTGGGCGTCGAGCGCGGCAAGCTCCCGTTCGGTCTGCGCGAGGTCGCGTTGCAGCGCCGCGATCTCGGCGCCCCGTTCGAGCACGCCCCCGCCCTGCCCGGCCGCCGGCAGCGCCAGCCAGTTCCGGCCGACGCGGACGCCCTGCGGGGTGACGAAGCTCGCGTGCGCAGCCAGCCCGTGGCGGCCGGCCAGCGCCGCGTCCAGCGTGGCCGCGCGCCGCACGCCGCCGACCAGCGCCACGAGATCGACCGCGCTGCGCACGACGTGCAGCAGATCGCCATCGCCCGCTGCGGGCGGTGCGGGCGCCTCCACGAGCAGCAAACCAGCCGCCTGCCCGAGCCCGTCGACCGGCAGCGCATCGAGGCTGGACACGACCTGCGCCGTGATCCACGGTCCAAGCGCGGCCTCGAGCGCGGCGCGCCAGTCAGGGTCGGCGTCCAGCGCCGCCAGCAGGGCCGTGGTCTCGACGCCCTGACGCGCCAGCCAGTCCTGCGCCGGCCGGGCACCCGCCAATGCGGCCTGCTGCAAGGTTTCGAGCGCCGACAGCCGCCCGCGCTGCTCGCGCCCGACGGTCTGCCGGCGCGTGAGCTCGGCGCCGATGTCGTCCAGCTGCGTGCGCAGACGCGTGATGTCAGCCTCGCGGTCGGCCAGCGCCTGCTCGGCGGCTTGACTATCCGCCTGTGCGCTCGCCAGCGCGTCCGATAGAACGGCGGTGTCGACGTCCGCCTCGGCCGCCAGTTGGGCGATTTCGCGCTCGAGGCGCGCGCGGCGATCGGCGAGCCGCGCGATGTGCTCGGCCACGCGCCGGGCGCGTTCCTGCTCCAGGCGCTCGCGCTGGGCGGCCTCGCTGACCGCGGAGGCGACGACATCATGGGCGCGGCGTGCCTCGCCCAGCGCCGCTTCGGCGGCGGACAGGTGCTGGCCGGCCTGCGCGAGTTCGCCTTCCAGTCGTCCACGATCGGCCTCGCCCATCTGCTGCGCGGCGGCCAGCTCGCGCAGGCGCGCATCGGTCTGCGCGCATTGCTGGTCGATCTGCACCGCGCTGGCGTCAAGACGCACCAGCTCCTGCACCGCCCGCTCGCGCTGCTGCTGCGCGCTGCCCAGCGCCTGCTCCAGCCGCGCCAGCTCGGCGCCCACCTCGTACCACGCCTGCTGCGCCTCGCTCACCACGGCGGTGGCGGCGGCCTGCGCCTCGCGCGCCGTCTCGACCTGCGCTTCGGCCGCGCGCTGGGCGGCCAGCGCCTGCTCCTGCGCGGTGAGGCTGCGTTCGAGCACGTGCGCGCGTTCGTCGACCGCCGCTTGCAGCGCGCGCAGTCGAAAGCCGAGCAGATGCCCGCGGGCCTGCCGCTCGGCGGCGCGCAGCTCGCGGAAGGTCTCGGCCGCCCGGGCCTGGCGCTCCAGCACCACCAGGCGCTTGCCGAGCTCGTCGCGCAGGTCGTCCAGGCGGGCCATGTTGTCGCGGGTGTGGCGGATGCGCCCGGCGCTGTCCTGGCGGCGTTCCTTGTACTTGGAGATGCCGGCCACTTCCTCGATGAAGGCGCGCAGTTCCTCGGGCCGCGCCTCGATCAGGCGGGCGATCATGCCCTGCTCGATGATGGCGTAGCTGCGTGGCCCGAGCCCGGTGCCGAGAAAAATGTCCGTGATGTCGCGGCGCCGGCAGCGGCTGCCGTTCAGGAAGTAGATCGACTGGCCGTCGCGCGCCAGCTGGCGGCGCACGGCGATCTCGGCATACGCCGCCCAGGCGCCGCCCAGCGTGCCGGCGCTGTTGTCGAACACCAGCTCGACACTCGCCTTGCCGACCGGCTGGCGGGCGCTCGAGCCGTTGAAGATCACGTCGGCCAGCGCATCGCCGCGCAGCTGGCGGGCCGAGCTTTCGCCCAGCACCCAGCGCACCGCGTCCACCACGTTCGACTTGCCGCAGCCGTTCGGGCCCACCACGCCGGTCAACGGACCGCGCAGGTGCAACGTGGTCGGATCGACGAAGGTCTTGAAGCCGGCCAGGCGGATGGTCTTCAGCTTCATGCCCGCTGCTGTTCCTGAAGCCGATCCGTCGTTGTGGCGCCGCGAGCGCCGGTCCGATAATGCGCGCCCCGACCGTTACCAGGAGAACCGCGTGGCCAGTTCACGCCCCGCCCGTTCGCGCAAGACCGAGGCGCCACCAGCCGGCCTGCTGGAAACCTTTCCGAATCCGCACCCCGGCCGCGACGTCACGGTGCGCATGCGCTGCCCGGAATTCACCTGCCTGTGCCCGAAGACCGGCCAGCCGGACTTCGCCACCGTGCACGTGGAGTACGTGCCGGACAGGACGTGCGTGGAGCTCAAGTCGCTGAAATTATATCTGTGGTCGTTCCGCGACCAGGGCGCGTTTCACGAGGCGGTGACCGGCCGGATTCTGGACGACCTGGTGGCAGCCACGGCGCCGCGCTTCATGCGCGTGACGGCGGAATTCCTGGTCCGCGGCGGCATCTACACCACGGTGGTGGTGGAGCACCGCCAGCGCGGCTGGAAACCGTCGACGCCGGTGAGTCTGCCCTGAGACCGGCGATCTGACGGAGAAACTGAAAAATTCCATCCGTGGGATTTTTCAGCTCGCCTCGTCGCGGTGCACGCCCGCGACAGGCTCCGTGAATCAAACACGTTGTGCTTGCCTCACGCCGGGGCAGGATGCCCCTCGGGACGCATCGCGCCGGGCGCGCCGCGCACGCTGAATCATCCGCACACGGCCGATGCTTCAAACCAGGCAAACCGGCGCGACGCGCCGGCCGGCGGCGTTGAACAGGTGCCAGTGGGGCCCTGTCAGGCCGACCGCCACGGTCTCGCCGGGCGCCGGAAGACTGTCGTGGTGGTGGCGCACGGTCAGTGGCGTCCCATCCGGCAGGCGCAGGTGGGCGATGCGTGCCTCGCCCAGTTCCTCGACCAGTTCGAGGCGGGCACTGAAGGCGGCCTCGCCATCGCCGGGGCTCAGGACCTGCAGGTGCTCCGGGCGCAGGCCCAGCGTGGCCGGACCGTGCTGCGCCACCTCACCCAGTGCGAACCGGCCGCCGCCGGGCAGCACGGCGGCGCCGTCCGCAATCTCGACCGGCAGCAGGTTCATGGCCGGCGAGCCGAGGAAGCCGGCCACGAACACGTTGGCCGGCCGCCGGTACAGCTCGGTCGGCGGGCCGACCTGCTCTACCCGGCCGCGGTTCAGCACCACCATGCGGTCGGCCAGGGTCATCGCCTCCACCTGGTCGTGCGTGACGTAGATCATCGAGGCGTCGAACTGCTGGTGCATGCGGGCGATCTCGATGCGCGTCTGCACGCGCAGGGCGGCGTCCAGGTTCGACAGCGGCTCGTCGAACAGGAACACCTGCGGATCGCGCACGATGGCGCGGGCGATGGCCACCCGCTGGCGCTGGCCGCCGGACAGCTCGCGCGGGCGGCGGCGCAACAGCTCGTCGATCTGCAGCATGCGCGCCGCCTCGCGCACCTTGTGGTCGATGGTCCGGCGGTCGGTGCGCGCCAGCTTCAGGCCGAAGGCGATGTTGCGGTACACGTCCATGTGCGGGTAGAGCGCATAGGACTGGAACACCATGGATACGCCGCGCTGCGCCGGCGGCAGGTCGGTGACGTCGCGCTCGCCGATGTGGATGCGCCCGTCGCTCACTTCCTCCAGGCCGGCGATCAGGCGCAGCAGGGTCGACTTGCCGCAGCCCGAGGGGCCGACGAACACCACCAGCTCGCGCGGCCGGATGTGCAGGTCGATGCCCGGGATGACCTCGACCGGCCCGAAGGACTTGCGCACCTGTTCCAGGCGGACTGCCGCCATCACATGTTCTCCGTGGGCTGTCTCATCCCTTCACCGCGCCGGCCGTCAGTCCGGCCACCAGACGGCGCTGGAACACCAGCACAAGCACGATCAGCGGCGCGGTGACGGTGACCGAGGCGGCCATCACGTTGCCCCAGGGCAGCTCGTGTTCGCTGCCGCCGCTGATCAGGGCAATGGCCACCGGCACGGTGCGCTGGGTGTTGGACAGGGTGAAGGTCAGCGCGAACAGAAACTCGTTCCAGGCGACGATGAAAGCCAGCAGGCCGATGGCCACCATGGCCGGCCACAGCATGGGCAGGAACACCCGGAACACCAGCGTCAACGGGCCGGCGCCGTCGAGCAGGGCCGCTTCCTCGATCTCCACCGGCAGGTCGCGGATGAAGGCGGTCAGCACCCAAACCGTGAACGGCAGGGTGAAGATGAGGTAGGACAGCATCAGGCCGAGCGGGTTGTTGAACAGGCCAAGCGCCCGTATCAGCTCGAACAGCCCGGACAGCACCGCCACCTGCGGGAACATCGACGTCGCCAGGATGGCCAGCAGCAGCGCGCCGCGGCCGCGAAAGCGGATGCGCGCCAGGGCGAAGGCGGCGGTCAGGCCGAGCAGCAGCGACAGGCCCACCACCACCGTGGCCACCAGCAGCGAGTTCAGGATGTTGCGCCCGAACGGCTGCTCGCCGAACACCCGCCGGTAGTTGCCGAAGTCGAAGGCCGGCGGCCAGTAATGGACCTCGAAGATCTGCGAGCCGCTGGTGAACGAGGTGACGACCGCGTAATAGAACGGGAACAGCAGGTACACCACCAGCACCGCCAGCAGCAGGCCGAATCCGGCGCGCTGCAGGGCGCGACTCATGATCGCTGCTCCGACAGGCGGGTGAGCGTCAACGCCAGATACGCCACCGTCAGCAGGCCGATCAACAGGAACAGCAGCGTCGAGGCGGCCGAGCCGTAGCCGACCGCCTGGAAGTCCACCAGCTGCTGGCGGGCGTACACCGACAGCGTCATGGTCGCCTCGCTGTTGCCGGTCATCACGTACACCAGATCGAACACGCGCATGGCATCGAGCAGGCGGAACACCACGGTCACCACCAGCGCCGGCTTGATCAGCGGCAGCGTGATGCGAAAGAACACCCGCAGCGGGTGCACGCCGTCGATGCGCGCCGCCTCGTAGCAGTCGCGCGGTAGCATCTGCAGCGCCGCCAGCACCAGCAGGGCGACGAACGGCGTGGTCTTCCACACGTCGACCGCCGCCACCGCCCACAGCGCCAGGTCCGGGTCGGCCAGCCAGGCCACCGGCGCGGCGATCAGGCCCAGGCGCAGCAGCGCGTCGTTGATGACGCCGAACTGGTCGTGCAGCATCCAGGCCCACATCTTGGCCGACACCACGGTCGGGATGGCCCACGGCACCAGCATGGCGGCGCGCAGCAGGCCGCGGCCACGAAAGCCGGCGTTCAGGATCAGTGCGATGCCGACGCCGAGCACGGTCTCGAAAAACACCGTGACCCCGGCGAAGGCCAGCGTGTTGCCGAGCGCCGTCCAGAACAGCCGGTCGGCCAGCAGGCCGTACCAGCCGGCGGCGTCACGGGTGAGGTAGTTCTCCAGGCCGACGAAACGGTAGTCGGCCAGATCGCCCAGCTCGGCGTCGGTGAGGCTGAACAGCACCGTACGCAGCAAGGGCCAGACCGCCACCAGTGCCAGCACCACCAGCATCGGCGTGACGAACAGCCAGGCGGTGCGCCGGCGCGTGTGCATCCAGCCGCGGCGGACAGGGCGTGTGGGCAGCGGGGCGACACTGTCGACCATCGGCGGTCACCAGCGGCCGTGCCTGCCGATGCGGTTCAGGCGGCCCTCGAGCCGGGCCAGACGCTCGTCCGCCTCGGCCTGGCCGGCGAGCACGTCGCGCACGGCCTGCCAGACAGCGCTCGACACCTGGTTGTAGCGGCTGCCGGTGACGCGCGCGGGACGCACCACGGCGTGCTCGAAGGTCGGCCGCAGCTGGCCGAAGAACGGGTTGGCCGCCAGCACCTCGGCGTCGTCGTACAGCGCCGGAAGGGTCGGGTTGTAGGCGGCACGGATGGCGCGCTGCTTCTGCTGCGCGGCACTGGTGAGAAAGCGCACCAGGTCCGCCGCCTCGGCCGGGTGGCGGGAATGGCGCGAAACGGCCAGCTGCCAGCCGCCCAGCGTGCCGCTGGTCTTGCCTTCGGCGCCACCGCGCGGCAGGGCAATGACGCCCACCTTGCCGCGTACCGGGCTGTCGGCACCCTGCGCCAGCGCCCAGGCATAGGGCCAGTTGCGCATGAACAGGGCATTGCCGCTCTGGAAAACGCCGCGGGCGGCCTCCTCGTCGTAATTGAGCACGCCCGGCGGCGAGATACCGCCGACCCAGGAGGCGGCCGTTCGCAGCGCCTCGATCGCCTGCGGGTTGTTGACCGTGACCCGGCCGTCGGCGGCCACCAGCGTGCCGCCGCCGAAGGAGTCGATCCATTCCAGCGCGTTGCAGGTGAGGCCCTCGTAGGCGCGGCCCTGCCAGACGAAGCCCTGCAGGGCCGTGTTGCCGGCCGCCCGTTCGGCGGCGAGGACCGTTTGCGCGGTGCGCTTGAGTTCGGCCCAGGTGGTCGGCGGCGCGTGGCCGTGGCGCTCGAGCAGATCCCGGCGGTAGTACAGCACGCCGGCATCGGTCCACCACGGCATGGCCAACAGCCGCCCGTCGATGGTGCTGTTGGCGATCAGCGCCGGGAAGTGCGCCGCCGGCGCATCGCCCAGGTACGGCGTGAGATCGATCAGGTGGCGGTGCAGGATACCCGGCCACACCACGTCCACCTGCAGCACGTCGATGTCGTCGGCGCCGGCCGCCAGCACCTGCTGGTACAGCGCCAGGCGCTCGGTGGACGAGTTCGGCGTCGACACCAGCGTGACCTGGTTGCCGGTGCGCGCGGCCCACGCGTCGACCGCCGTCGCGCACAGGTCGCGTTCGAGTCCCAGTGCGCCGCAGGCGATGGCCAGCTCGACGGCCCGCGCCGGCGCTTGGCTGCCCAGCAGCAGCGCGATGGACAGCAGGCCGGCGGCGATGCGCCGGCCTGACCGTTCAGGCCACTTCATTGGCGGCGAAGTGGTCAGCGAAGTCGCCGGGCATGATGTCGTTGAAACGCTCGAAGGTGTGCTGCACCCAGTGCGTGACGTCGTACTGGCTGATATTGGCCAGCATGTCGCACATGCGTGCCTGGGCCTCATCGACGCCCATGGCCAGCGCCTGGTCGAGGGCTGCGTCCATGGCGCGCTGTGAGTACGGGTTGGTCAGTACCGCCTGCGGCAGCTCGACCGCACAGCCGGCGAATTCCGACAGCACCAGCACGCCCGGCCGGCCGCGTTTGGCGGCGACGAATTCCTTGGCCACCAGGTTCAGGCCATCACGCAGCGGCGTGGTCATGCACACGTCGGCCATGTGGTAGTAGGCGATCACCCGATCGAACGGAATGGCGTTGCTGAACAGCAGCACCGGCGTCCAGCTGAGGTTCGAGAAACGGCCGTTGATGCGCCCGACCAGGGCTTCGATGTCGCGCTGCGTGTCACGGTAGATGCGCATGCCCGACGCGGCGCGCACCGAGATGACGATGAGCTTCACCGTGCCGTGCAGATCGGCGCGGCGCTCGAGCAGGCGCTCGAAAGTGACCAAGGCCTCGCGCATGCCCTTGGTGTAGTCGGTGCGGCCGACGGCGATGATCAGGCGCTGTTCACCCAGTTCATCGCGAATGCTGCCTTGCAGAGTGCGGCTCGGCTCACTGTCCAGCAGCTGGCTGATCAGCCGCGGGTCGGTGCCGACCGGGAAGGCATCGATGGTGGTACGCCGTTCGCCGTGGCGCAGCACCGTTGGTGTGCTCGGCTCCGACAGCGCCAGACCATTTGGCGACATGCCTGCCTCGACCGCGGTTTCCCGCGCCACCACCGCATTGCGCAGGCCGCGGGCGACGTCGGCGAAATTGCGCGCGTAGCGCGGGATGTGGAAGCCGACCAGGTCGCAGTCGAGCAGGCTGTCGATGATCTCGTCACGCCACGGCAGCACGTTGAACACGTCCGGCGCCGGAAACGGTGTGTGGTGAAAAAAGGCGATGCGCACGTTCGGCTTGAGCTGGCGCAGGTACTTCGGCACCAGCCACAGGTTGTAGTCGTGCACCCACACCAGGCCGTCGTCCTCGGCCTGCTCGGCGGCCTCCTGGGCAAACAGGGCGTTCACCTCGCGAAAGGTTTGCCAGTCCACGTTCTCGTAACGGAACAGCCAAGGGAACGAGTGCAGGATGGGCCACAGCGCTTCCTTGGACGTCACGTGGTAGAACGAGCGCACCTGCTCGGCGGTCAGCGGCAGGCGCGAGACGGCGTAGTGGCCGTGGCGGTCGTTGATCTCGATCACCCGCTCGAAGCGTTCGCGCTGACGCGGCGTGACCTGCTTCCAGGCCACCCAGGCGCCGCGGCCGTCCACGACCCGGCCGAAAAAGCTTTTCAGGGTCGGCACTATGCCGTTCGGGCTGTCGTGCTCGCGGTAGACGGTGCGGCCGCGCTCGACCACTTCCTGATAGGGCTGGCGGTGATACACGATCACCAGTGACGATTTGTCCGATTGTGTGTTCATCCCCTGCCCTCCGCGTGAAGCCCGAAGTGGCGAATCGCCTCGGCAATGCCGGCGGCGCCTTCCGCGCTGGCACGATGGACCCAGTCGAAACCGTCGATGGCTTCCAGCAGCTTGCGCTCCGAGTTGCCGACCGCCACGCCCTTCAGGCCGGTCTCGAACAGCGACAGGTCGTTCAGCGTGTCGCCGGCGACCAGAACCCGTTCGGTCGCCAGATTCAGGCTCTCGATCAGGCGCAGCAGCGTCGGGCCTTTCTGGACCCCGCGCGGCAGGACATCGAAATACGTGTCGGCGGACAGCAGCCAGTCGAAGCCGGCGTCCTCCACCTTGCGCAGGGTCTCCTCACGCAGCGCGTTCGGGTCGTAGTAGTAGCTGACCCGGTGACGGAATGGCGTCGCTTGCAGGGTCAGCCCCGGCTCGCCCGCCAGCAGTTCCAGCACGCGCGCGTTGGCGTCGTCCCACACCGCGCGGATGTCCCGTTCGAGCGCCTCGATCGGCTCCCAGGTGGCGGCGTCCCAGACGCTGGTGCCGACGTCGCCGACGATCAGGTCCGGACGCGGCATGCCCGGCTGCCGCACCAGCTCACGCAAAAACTCGACGTCGCGACCGGTGACGAAGATCAGCAGGACGTCGTCGCGGCGATCCAGTGACCGATAGAGCGCCTGACGCTGTGCCTCGCTGCCGCCCAGAAAGGTTCCGTCCAGATCGGTCGCCAGGATCAGGCCCGGCATGCCTTGTCGGGTAACGGCGTTCATGCGGAAGGGTGCGGCAGCGCGATCAGTTGCTCGAGACCCGCCGACTCGGCGCGTAAGGGCCGGACCATCAACAGCTCGATGGCTGCGTCGATCGACAGGCCGCCGTGCAGCACCCGGTCGACGGCCTGACAGATGGGCATGTCCACGCCCAGGCGTGCCGCCAGCGCGACCACCGACCGGGCGTTGACCACGCCCTCGACCACGCTGCTGCGGTTGGCCAGCAAATCGTCGGCCCGGCGGCCTTCGCCGAGCGCCTTGCCGAAGGAGAAGTTGCGCGACTGCTCGCTCGAGCAGGTCAGCGTGAGGTCGCCGATGCCGGCCAGGCCGGAAACCGTCTCGCGCTGCCCGCCGAGCGCTTCCGCCAGACGCTTGATCTCCGCCAGGCCGCGGGTAAGCAGCGCCGCCCGCGGGTTGGAGCCCATGCCACGCCCCTGGGCGATGCCGCAGGCGATGGCCAGCACATTCTTGACCGCGCCGCCCACCTCGACGCCGACCACATCGTCGGACAGATACGGCCGAAAGCTCGCAGTCGCCAGCGTGACCGCCACGCGCGCTGCGAGTGATTGCGGAGCGCTGTCCGCGGTAGCGCCGACAAGGTCGGCCGACGCAACGGTCACCGCGGTCGGCTGCCCGGCGGCCACTTCGGCGGCAAAGCTTGGACCGGACAATACCGCCAGCGGGTGGCCGGGCAGCTCCTGCTCGATCACCTGATTCATCAGGCAGCCACTGTCGGCCTCGATGCCCTTGCTGCACACCACAATCGGCACGCCAGGCGCCAGGTGCTTGCCGATCTGGCGGCACATCGACCGCAGGAACTGGGAGGGCACGACCACGATCACCAGCTGCGTGGCGGCCAGCGCGGCGGCGAGGTCATCGTTGACCGCGATGGCAGACGGCAGCGGGTATTCGGGCAGGAAAGGATTGCGCCGATCGCGGAGGATATCGGCTACCGCGTCGGTCTCGCGCACCCACAGGGTGGTACGTCGGCCGGCGGCGTGGGAGGTCATCGCCAGGGCGGTGCCCCAGGCGCCGCCACCTACAACGCAGATGGTTTTGAAATTTGCCGGTTGCGGACCGGCGATCAGGGTATTTGGGTCGCTGTTTTCAATAGGCAATGCACATGACCGGGTGGCTCGGAAAGCTTCGGGCGATCCTGCGTCTTGCCATCGCGCGCAAACGCAACATCGCCTTTTTTCATTTAAACATGATGCCGCCCAAGGGGACACCCGGACCGGGAAGCCCCGCCACCCAGCCGCTGCATGCCCCGCAACACGGCCGGGCCGGCGCGCCAGCGCCGTCGGCCACGCGCGAACGCTCGCGCCCACACGAATGGCGCCGGGGACCGCCGGCGCGTGCGACGCCCGATGGGCGTGCCCTGATCCACCGTGGCACCGCTCAACACCCGGCACGTGCAGGCATCGCGCATCCACGCCGGTCCGCATTGCGCGAACCGGTGTTTTCCATGCCTTTCCAGGCGCCCGGTTCGGTTGTCCCCGGAAACAAAAAAGCCCGGTCTTTTGAACCGGGCCTTTCTGAATTTTTTGGTAGCGGGGGCAGGATTTGAACCTACGACCTTCGGGTTATGAGCCCGACGAGCTACCGGACTGCTCCACCCCGCAACCGGACGGCGAATGGTACAGAAAGCGGCCTTGCGGGGCAAGTTCGAAATCCCCGACGGCTTGGAACTCGCGCCGAAAAATTCCTTCGATGGCGTTTTTCACGTCACCGCAAGGCGGGACATGGCCGCATCGCACGCCGTGCGCAAGCGCTTGATTCGTTTTCGGGGCGTCCAGCCGCGAACAGGAATCGCCGGCAAATCCGTCCTTACTGGAAAACCGCCTGACAGAGCGCCAGCAGCGGCGCCGGGAACACGCCCAGACCCAGCACCAGCACACCGTTGACGCCCATGAAAACGCGCACGTCCACCGCCGGCATGATGACGGGCTGCTCGTCCGGCGCGTCGAAGTACATGGCCTTGATGACGCGCAGGTAATAGAACGCGCCGACCACCGAAAACAGGACCGCGATGAGAGCGAGCCACAGCAGGTCTTGCTGCATCACGGCGCGGATGACGCCGAGCTTGGCGTAGAAGCCGACCGTCGGCGGCACGCCCGCGAGCGAGAACAGGACCACCATCATCACCAGCGCCAGCCACGGCGAGCGGCGGTTCAGGCCGCGAAAATCCTCGATGCGCTCGGCCTCGAAGCCGGCGCGGCTCAGCAACATGATCATGCCGAAGGCGGCCAGACCGGTCAGCGCGTAGGTCACCATGTAGAACAGGCCGGCCGACAGGCCGGACGGGCTGTTCCCCAGCACGCCGAGCAGGAAAAAGCCCATGTGCGACACGGTGGAGTAGGCCAGCATGCGCTTGAGGTTGACCTGCGCGATGGCGACGAGGTTGCCGACGGCAAGCGACAGCACGGCCAGGACGATCAGCATCTGCTCCCACTGCTGCGCGAGCGCCGCCGCCGCGCCGGCCAGCAGCTTCAGCACCAGCACGAAGGCGGCAAGCTTGCTGACCGTGGTCAGAAACGCCGTCACCGCGGTCGGCGCGCCGTGATAGACGTCCGGCAGCCACATGTGAAACGGCGCGATGCCGAGCTTGAAGCCGAGCCCCACCACCAGCATGGCGAGCGCCAGGCCCATCAGCGCGCTGAAGTCGCCGGCGCGCGCGTGCTCGCCCACCACCTGCGCCACGGTCGCCAGATCGAGCGAGGCGGTGACGCCGTACAGCAGCGACATGCCGTACAGCACCAGACCCGACGCCAGCGCACCGAGGAAGAAGTACTTGATGGCCGCCTCGCTCGCCATGCCATCGTCGCGGTGCAGCGCCACCAGCGCGTACGAGGACAGCGACAGCACCTCGAGGCCGAGATACAGCACCAGCAGGCTGCCGGCGCTCGCCATCACCAGCAGGCCCAGCGTCGCGAACAGCGACAGCACCAGGAACTCACCGGTCAGCAGCTTGCGCTGGCGCAGATAGTCGCGCCCGTACAGAAACACCCCGAACATGATCAGCAGCGCCATCACCTTGATCACCACCGCGACCGCATCGATGGTGTAGTGGCCGCTGAAGGTCGCCCCCGGACCCCGGTAGGCCTGCGCCACGGCGATCAGGGTCGCGAGCAGCGACACCTGCGCGGCGATGTAGGTGTTGCTGCGCTCGCGCCCCGGCCAGAACAGGTCCACCAGCAGGACCGCGCAGGCCATGCCCAGCAGCACCATTTCCGGCAGCGCGAGACCAAGATCGGGAAGAGTGAATTCCATGTTCGAGATGCCGTTTGCCGAGTGCCGCGCTTACAGACCGAGCTTGCCTTGCTGGACGTGCGCCAGCAGCGCGTCTACCGAGGCGTGAGTGAGATCGAGCAGCGGGTTCGGCCACACGCCCATGCCCAGCACCGCCAGCGCCAGCAGACCCAGCACGATGAATTCCTCGGCCTTGAGATCCTTGAGCGCCGCCACGTTCGGGTTGGCGACGGCGCCGAAGATCACCCGCTTGTACATCCACAGGTTGTAGGCCGCACCCAGCACCAGGCTGGTACCCGCCAGGAAGGCAATCCAGAAACCCTTGGGGAAGGCCGCCAGGATGACCATGAATTCGCCGACGAAACCCGAGGTGCCGGGCAGGCCGGAGTTGGCCATGGCAAACAGCATCATGAAGGCGGCGAACTTGGGCATGGTGCTGACCACGCCGCCGTAGTCGGCGATCTGCCGGCTGTGCACGCGGTCGTACATGACGCCCACGCACAGGAACATGGCAGCCGAGATGAAACCGTGGGAGATCATCTGCACCAGCCCACCCTCGATCCCCTGGGCGGTGATCAGGAACGTGCCGAGCGTGACGAAGCCCATGTGCGAGATCGACGAATAGGCGATCAGCTTCTTCATGTCCTGCTGCACCAGCGCCACGGCGCCGATGTAGACGATGGCGACCAGCGACAAGGCGATCATCAGCCCGGAGAAGGCCATGCTGGCGTCGGGCGCGATCGGCAGCGACAGGCGCAGGAAGCCGTAGCCGCCCATCTTGAGCATGATGGCGGCCAGCACCACCGAGCCGCCGGTCGGCGCCTCGACGTGGGCGTCCGGCAACCAGGTGTGCACCGGCCACATCGGAATCTTGACCGCGAACGCCGCCAGGAAGGCAAGGAACAGGAGTTTCTGGGTCGGCAGGTCGAGACCGACCCGCTGGAAGTCGAGCAGGCTGAAGCTGCCGGTCTTCAGGTGCAGGTAGATCAGCGCCAGCAGCAGGAGCACCGAGCCCAGGAAGGTGTAAAGGAAGAACTTGAGCGTCGCATAGACGCGATTGGGGCCACCCCAGATGCCGATGATGATGAACATCGGAATCAGCATGGCTTCCCAGAACACGTAGAACAGCACCGCGTCGACGGCGCAGAACAGGCCGATCATCACGCCTTCCATGACCAGGAAGGCGCCCAGGTACTGGCTGAGCTGCTTTTCGACCGACACCCGCGCCATCGCCACCACCAGCACCGTCACGAAGCTCGTCAGCAGGATGAACGGCAGCGCGATGCCGTCGATGCCGAGGTGGTAGTAGATGCCGAACGACTCCACCCAGGCGAGACGTTCGACGAACTGCAAGCCGCCGTTGGCCGGATCGAACGCCACATACAGCGGCACGGTGATGACGAACTCGACCAGCGCGACCAGCAGCGCCAAGGTGCGGGCGAGCGCGGGCTTGCGGTCGCCGGCCAGCAGCCAGACCAGCACCGCACCCGCGATCGGGGTCCAGATGGCGATGCTCAACAAGGGCAGGGTTTGGCTCATGGCGGACTCAGAAACTCACGTACCACATCAGGCCAAGCAGCGCCGCCAGGCCGATGATCATCGCGAATGCGTAGTGATAGAGATAACCGGTCTGGATGTGACGCAGCGCGCCCGCCAGGCGACCGACCGTGCGCGCGGTGCCATTGACGGCCAGGCCGTCGATGACCGCGACATCGCCCAGCCGCCACAGGAAGCCGCCAATGCCGCGCAGGCCGCCGGCGAACACCGTCTGGTTCACATCGTCGAAGAAATACTTGCGATCAAAGATGTGGTGGATCAGCGAGAAGGTCTTCTGCACCCGCGCCGGCCACTGCGGGCGCCACAGATAGAACACCGCTGCCGTGCCGGCGCCGGCCAGCATCAGCCAGAACGGCAGTGCCGTGAAGCCGTGCAGGGCGAAGGCCAGCGCGCCGTGGAAATGCTCGCCGAACTCGGTCAGCGTGGCGTGCTGCGGCAGGATCTGGATCGCCTGGCCGAAGTAATTGCCGAACAGCATGGGCTCGATCAGCGGCGCGCCGATCAGCACCGACGGCACCGCCAGCAGCAGCAGCGGGCCGGTCACGACCAGCGGCGATTCATGCAGGTGCTCGGCGGCGTGGTGATCCACCCGGGAGCGCCCGTGGAACACCAGGAACAGCAGCCGGAAGCTGTACAGCGAAGTCACGAACACACCGCCCAGGACCGCGAAGTGCGCAAAACCCGCCGACGGCAGCGAGGACGCCGCGACGGCCTCGATGATCGCGTCCTTGGAGAAGAACCCGGCGAAACCCGGAAAACCGACCAGCGCCAGCGTGCCGATCCAGGCCGTCAGCGCGGTGATCGGCATGTGCTTCCACAGGCCACCCATCTTGCGCATGTCCTGCTCGTGGTGCAGGCCGATGATCACGGAGCCCGCCGCCAGGAACAGCAGCGCCTTGAAGAAGGCGTGCGTGCCCAAGTGGAAGATCGCCGCCGAATAGGCCGAAGCGCCCAGCGCCACCGTCATGTAGCCGAGCTGGGACAACGTGGAGTACGCAACCACGCGCTTGATGTCGGTCTGGATGAGGCCCAGGAGGCCCATGAAGAAGGCGGTGACGGCGCCGATGAACAGCACGAAGTTGAGCGCCGCTTCCGACAGCTCGAACAGCGGCGACATGCGCGCCACCAGAAAAATGCCCGCCGTGACCATGGTGGCGGCATGGATCAGGGCCGAGATCGGGGTCGGGCCTTCCATCGAATCGGGCAGCCATACGTGCAGCGGCACCTGCGCCGACTTGGCCATGGCGCCGATGAACAGCAGCACGCAGATCACCGTCAGCACCGGCCAGTCGCTGCCAGGCAGGATCCGCAGGGTCTCGCCCGCCACTTCCGGCGCCTTGGCGAAGATGGCGGCGAAATCGAGCGTGCCGAACAGCGCCAGCACCGCCCCGATGCCGAGGATCAGGCCGAGGTCACCGACGCGGTTGACCAGAAAGGCCTTCAGATTGGCGAAGATCGCCGTCGGCTTTTCGTACCAGAAGCCGATCAGCAGATACGACACCAGACCCACGCCTTCCCAGCCGAAGAACAGCTGCAGGAAGTTGTTGGCCGTCACCAGCATCAGCATGGCGAAGGTGAACAGGCTGATGTAGCTGAAAAAGCGCTGGTAGCCGGGATCGTCGTGCATATAGCCGACGGTGTAGATGTGCACCATCAACGACACCGATGTGACCACGAGCATCATGGTGGCGGTGAGCTCGTCGATCAGGAAGCCGATCGACACCTTCAGCGGCCCGCTCTGCAGCCAGGTGTACAGATCGGTGTTCAGCACGTACTCGCCGCCGGCGGCCTTGCCCGCCATGAGCAGCGAAAACACCCAGCAGGACAGCACGAACGAGATGGCGACACCGAGGATGGTGACTGTGTGCGCTCCGCTGCGGCCGATGACACGGCCACCGAGGCCCGCAATCAGGGCACCAGCCAGCGGCGCCAGCACCACGCCCAGACACAGGAGGGTCAGCTTCTCCATCGCTCAGCCCTTCAGTTGGTCGAGGTCCTGGACGTTGATCGACGCCCGGTTTCGGAACAGCACCACGATGATGGCCAGCCCGATGGCCGATTCCGCCGCCGCCACGGTGAGCACGAAGAACACGAAAACCTGCCCCGCGATGTCATGCAGGAAATGCGAGAAGGCGACGAAGTTCATGTTCACCGCCAGCAGCAGCAGCTCCACCGACATCAGCAGGATGATCATGTTCTTGCGGTTGATGAAGATGCCGAACATGCCGAGCGCGAACAGGATGGCGCCCAGCACCAGGTAATCGGTGAGCGTGACCATGTGCGTTACCGGTTATTGGGGGCGTCGCCAGAGGCGTCATCGGCGGCGTCACCAGCGCCGGCGTCACCGCGCGGCAGGTCCAGCAGCTGCATGCGCCCGCGCGGGGTCACGTGCACCTGCGCCGACGGCGGCACGTACTTGCTCGCCCGCACGCCGCGGAAAGTGAGCCCGATGGCCGACACCATGCCGATCAGCAGGATCACGGCGGCGATCTCGAACGGGTAGGCGTACTCGGTGTAGAGCACCGCGGCGATGGCTTCCACGTTGCTCGCCACCACCTCGCCCTGCGGCGGGCGCGCCAGCGCGGTGTCGAGCTGCCCGGTGCCGTAAACCAGCACCATCTCGAACACGATCAGCAGCGTCACCGCCAGCCCCAGCGGCAGATGACTGCCAAAACCCTCGCGCAGCTCGGCGCGGTGGATGTCCAGCATCATCACCACGAACAGCCACAGCACCATGACCGCGCCCACGTACACCAGCACCAGGGCGATGGCGAGGAACTCGGCCTCCAGGATCAGCCACAGCCCGGCGCAGGTGAAGAACGCCAGCACCAGAAACAGCACCGCCCGCACGGCGTTGCGCACGCTGACCACCATGCCGGCCGAGAACACCAGAATCGCGGACAGCAGATAAAAAACGAACTTCTCGGTACCCATTACGGTGTCGGCCGGCAGTGTTTGGTTCAGCGGTAGGCGGCGTCGGCGGCGCGATCGGCGGCGATCTGCGCCTCCATGCGGTCGCCGATGGCCAGCAGCGTGGACTTGTCGTAAACGCGCTCGTTGTTTTCTTCCATATGGAAGTGGTTGAAGCGCGTCAGCACGATGGAATCGACCGGGCAGGCCTCCTCACAGAAGCCGCAGTAGATGCACTTGAACATGTCGATGTCGTAGCGCGTGGTGCGGCGGGTGCCGTCGGCGCGCGGCTCGGCCTCGATGGTGATGGCCAGCGCCGGGCACACCGCCTCGCACAGCTTGCAGGCGATGCAGCGCTCCTCGCCGTTCGGGTAGCGGCGCAGCGCGTGCAGGCCGCGAAAGCGCGGCGACACCGGGGTCTTCTCCTCCGGGAACTGCACCGTGACCTTCGGCTTGAACAGATGACGCAGGGTCACGCCAAGGCCGGACAGCAGCTCCAGCAGCAGCAGGCTTTTCAGATATTGGGCAACGCGGCTCATGTCATGCCCTCAGTTGAACCAGGGCGGCAGGCGGTACAGCACGGCCGTGGCCACCACCACCAGCCACACGATGGTGATCGGGATGAACACCTTCCAGCCCAGGCGCATGATCTGGTCGTAGCGGTAGCGCGGGAAGGTGGCGCGAAACCACAGGAAGCAGAACAGCAGGAAGGCCACCTTGGCGATCAGCCACAGCGGCGACGGCACCCAGGCGAAGGCGCCCTCCAGTAGCGGAATGCCCTGGAACGGCGACAGCCAGCCGCCCATGAACATGAGGGCGGCGAGCGTCGACACCAGGATCATGTTGGCGTATTCGGCCAGGAAGAACACCGCGAAGGTCATGCCGGAGTACTCGACATGAAAACCGGCGACGATTTCCGATTCACCCTCGGCGACGTCGAACGGCGCGCGGTTGGTTTCCGCCACGGCCGAAATGAAATAGATGATCGCGATCGGCAGCATGGGCAGCCAGAACCAGGTCAGCAGATTGCCGCTCTGCGCCAGCACGATCTTCTGCAAGTTGAGGCTGCCGGCGCCGATCAGCACCACCACGATGGCGAAGCCCATGGCGATCTCATACGCCACGATCTGCGCCGCCGAGCGCATGGCGCCGAGAAACGCGTAGCGCGAGTTCGACGCCCAGCCGGCCAGGATGACGCCGTACACGCCCATCGAGGTGATGGCCAGCACATACAGCAGGCCGACGTCGATGTCGGCGATGGCAAGACCCTCGCCGAACGGCACCACCGCCCAGGCGCCCAGCGCCGGCCCGATCACCAGCACCGGCGCCAGATAGAACAGGAACGGGTTGGCGCGCACCGGCACCACCACTTCCTTGGTCAGCAGCTTGAGCGCGTCGGCGATCGGCTGCAGCCAGCCACGCGGCCCGACCCGGTTGGGGCCGATGCGCAGCTGCATGTAGCCGATGACCTTGCGCTCGGCGAACGTGAGCCACGCCACCGCCACCAGCACCGGCACGATCACCACGCCGATCTTGAGCAGGTTCCACAGCAGCAGTTGCAGCGGCTCGGGCACCGCCTGCCAAAGGAGCATGAGCTGTTCGACCATCACACCCGCTCCAGAGTGACGGCCCCGTAGGCCGCGCCGAGACCCTGCGTACCGGCGATGCCCGACGGAATGAACGCCGTGCCGTCGGCAACGCGCGCATCCACCGCCAGCGGCAGTTCGAGCGCCGCCTCGCCCTGGCACACGCGCAGCCGGTCACCGGCGGCGAAGCCGAGCTGCCGGCACTGGGCATCGTTGAGATACACCGCCGCCGCGGGGACTTCCGGGCGCTGCTGCAGCGCCGCCGACCGGCGGACAAGCGCGTCGCTGCGGTAGCAAGACCAGTCACCGAAGCGGGTCAGGGCCGCGATTTGATCGGGCCAGGCCAGCGTCGTCGGATCAGCGGCCGGCGCGACAAACGCCACCGCCTCGACCGCGGCCTGCAATTCGCCGCGCACCGCGGCCACGTCGTCGTGCTCGAAGCCCGGCAGATCGAGCAGATTGGCCAGCACGCGCAGGATCTTCCAAGCCGGACGGGCCTCGCCGACCGGCTTGAGCGCGCCGTCGAAACTCTGCCAGCGCCCCTCGCCGTTGACGAAACTGCCGCCGGTCTCGGTGAAGGTCGCCATCGGCAGGATCACGTCGGCGTACTCGCGCATTGCGTCGGTCACGAACGGTGTCAGCACCACCACGCACTGCGCCGCCGCCAGCGCGGCGAGTGCCGCGGAGCCGTCGGCGCAATCGAACTCCGGCTCGAAGCCGGCCAGCAGATAGGCACGCAGGTGCTGATCGAGCATGGCCTTCGCGGGCAGGCCCGCCTGTTCGAGGTGTCCACCGCCCGCGCGCCGATGCGGCACCGCGCCGGCCAGCCAGGCGCCGGCGCCGTTGCCACCAGGACTGGTTTCCGCCAGCGTGGCGCGGGCGAGTTCGGCGACCAACCCGGCCAGCGCGCGCAGCGCGCCGTAAAACGGACTCGCGACCGCCTGATCGCCAAGCAGCACGAGCGCGCCCGGCTGCTGCTTGAGCGCGTTCGCCACTTCGCGCTGCCAGGGCGTAGCGCTGATGCCGGACAGGCGCGCCGACCAGGCGGCCGGGATACCCGCGCCATCCGCCAGCGCCACGGCGATGCCGGCAAGCTCGGTGACCATGCTGGCCGGCGAGCACACCGCGCTGCCGCGCAGCGGATAGTTGAAGTCGTAGTCGTAGCTCGCCAGCGCGTAGCCCGCCGCGCCGCGCTTGACCACCGCCTTGCGCAGGCGCGTGTTCAGCAGCGGCTGGTCTTTGCGCAGATTGCTCCCGATCAGCAGGAAGGCCGGCACCTGCTCGAGACTGGCGATCGCCGGCAGCATCGGATGGCGCGGGGCCACCGCATCGGCACTGAAGTCGGCCTGGCGCAGCCGGTGATCGACATTGTTGGAGCCAAGCGCCCGCCACAGTTTCTGTGCGAGGTAAAGCTCTTCCGTGGTCAGGGTCGGGCTCAGCAAGGCGCCCAGCTGGCTTGGACCATATTCCTTGACGACCGCCTGCAGACCCTCGGCTGCGGCCGCCAACGCTTCCTGCCAGGACACTTCGTGCCAGGCGTCGCCCTTGCGCAGCAGCGGACGCTGCGCCCGATCGGCGCTACCGAGACCGAGATAGGCGTAGCGGTCGCGGTCGGACAGCCAGATCTCGTTGACGGCCTCGTTGGCGCGAGGCAGGAAGCGCTTGACCACACCATTGGCGACGTTGATCTCGATATTGCTGCCGACGCAATCGTGCGCACTGACGCCCGGTCGGCGGTTCAGTTCCCAGGCGCGGGCGGTGAAGCGGTAGGGCTTCGAGGTGAGCGCGCCCACCGGGCACAGGTCCACCACGTTGCCGGACAGCTCGGACCCGACCGCCCGCTCGATATAGGTGCCGATGCGCATGAACTCGCCGCGGCCGGTGGCGCCCAGCTCCTTGACCCCGGCAATTTCCTCGCCGAAGCGCACGCAGCGCGTGCAGTGGATGCAGCGCGTCATCTCGGTCTGGATCAGCGGGCCGATGTCCTTGTCGTCGACCACGCGCTTGGCTTCGGTATAGCGCGACTCCACCTTGCCGAAACCGAGCGCCGTGTCCTGCAGCTGACACTCGCCGCCCTCGTCGCAGATCGGGCAGTCGAGCGGATGGTTGATGAGCAGGAATTCCATCACCGCGCGCTGCGACTGCAGCGCCTTGGGCGACTTGGTGAATACCTTCATGCCTTCGGCGAGCGGCGTGGCGCAGGCCGGCACGGTCTTGGGCATCTTCTCGACTTCGACCAGGCACATGCGGCAATTGGCCGCCACGCTCAGCTTCTCGTGGTAGCAGAAGCGCGGCACGGTGATGCCGGCGGCGTCGGCCGCCTGGATGATCATCTGGCCCTTGCGCGCCTGCAGCGCCACGCCGTTGATCTCGATGTTCAGCAGATCGTCGCTCATGGACCTGTCTTGTCGTGTGCCGCTCAGGCGGCCGCGCCGAGCCGGTCGGCGACCAGGCTGCGCTTGTGTTCGATGTAGTGGGCGAATTCGTGTCGGTAGTGGCGCAGCATGCCCTGCACCGGCATGGCCGCCGCGTCACCCAGCGCGCAGATGGTGCGCCCGGCGATGTTGCCGGCTACCGACTCCAGCAGTTCAAGGTCTTCCGGTCGGCCCTGGCCTTCCACGATGCGCGTCACCACCCGGTACAGCCAGCCGGTGCCCTCGCGACACGGCGTGCACTGGCCGCACGATTCGGCAAAGTAGAAGCGCGAGATGCGCTGCAGCATGCGCACCATGTCGGTGGTCTCGTCCATCACCACCACCGCTCCGGAACCGAGCAGCGAGCCCGCCTTGGCGATGGAGTCGTAGTCCATGCTGGCGGCCAGCATGGCCTCGGCCGGCAGCACCGGCACCGACGACCCGCCGGGGATCACGGCCTTGAGCTTGCGGCCTTTCCAGATGCCGCCGGCCAGTTCGAGCAGGTCCTTGAACGGCGTGCCCAGACGAATCTCGTAGTTGCCCGGCTTCTCGACGTGGCCGGAGACCGAAAAAATCTTGCTGCCGCCGGATTTCTCCACGCCGAGGCCGGCGAACCAGGCGGCGCCGTTGCGCAGGATGGTCGGCACCGAGGCCAGCGATTCCACGTTGTTGATGGTGGTCGGCCGGCCGTACAGACCGACCGCCGCCGGGAACGGCGGCTTGAAGCGTGGCTGGCCCTTCTTGCCTTCGAGCGACTCCAGCAGCGCCGTTTCCTCGCCGCAGATGTAGGCGCCGGCGCCGAGCGTGCCGTAGAGATCGAAATCGATGCCGGAACCCTGGATGTTGCGGCCCAGCAGACCGGCCGCATAGGCCTCCTTGAGCGCCGTCTCGAAGCGCTGGAACACCTCGTCCATCCACTCGCCACGCATGTACACGTAGCCGACCGTGGCACCCATGGCGAAACCGCCGATGGCCATGCCCTCGACCAGCGCATGCGGGTTGAAGCGGATGATGTCGCGGTCCTTGCAGGTACCGGGCTCGGACTCGTCGGCGTTGCAGACCAGGTATTTTTGCCCCGGCGCCGTGCGCGGCATGAACGACCACTTGAGCCCGGTCGGGAAGCCCGCCCCGCCGCGCCCGCGCAGACCCGAAGCCTTGACTTCCTCAACGACCTGCTCGGGCGTGAGTTCGCCGGCAACGATGCGCCGCCAGGCGCCGTAGCCGCCAAGGCGCATGTAGGTGTCGAAAGCCCACGGCTCGGGCTCGCCACGGGTCTCGAAACAGACGTTGACTTCGACGCTCATGTCAGTCCAGCGCGTCCAGGATTTGGTCCACCCGCTGCGGCGTCAGGTGCTCGTGATAGACGTGATCGACCTGCATCATCGGCGCGCCGCAGCAGCCGGCCAGGCACTCTTCCTCGGGCTTCAGATAGAACCGGCCGTCCGGCGTACTCTCGCCGAGCTTCACGCCGAGCTTTTTCTCGACGTGCGCCACGATGTCGTCGGCGCCACGCAGCATGCACGAAATGTTGGTGCACACCGAGACCGAGTGCCGGCCGACCGGCTTGGTCTCGAACATCGAGTAGAAGGTGGCCACCTCGTACACGTCGATCGGTTCGAGTTCCAGGTACGCGGCCACGGCGTCCATCAACTCCACCGTCAGATAGCCGCGGTTCTCGTGCTGCACCTCGCGCAGCGCCGCCAGCACCGCCGATCGCTTCTGGTCGGGCGGGAACTTGGCCAGCCAGTGGTCGATTTCGTGGCGGGCATGCTCGGACAGGATGCCCCGGTACGGCTCACTCATCGGTCGATCTCGCCAAACACGATGTCCAGGGTGGCGATGATGGCCACCAAATCCGCCAGCATGTGCCCGCGCACCATCTCGTCGATGGCCGCGAGGTGGGAGAAGCCGGGCGCGCGCAGCTTGACCCGGTACGGCTTGTTCGAGCCATCGGAGACCATGTACACGCCAAACTCGCCCTTGGGCGCCTCGACCGCCGCATACACCTCGCCCGGCGGCACGCTGTAGCCCTCGGTGAACAGCTTGAAGTGGTGGATGAGGGCCTCCATGTCGGCCTTCATCTCGGTGCGCGACGGCGGCGTGATCTTGTGGTCCGCCAGCATCACCGGGCCCGGATTGGCGCGCAGCCAGTCCACGCACTGGCGCACGATGCGGTTGCTCTGGCGCATCTCGGCCACGCGCACGAGATAGCGGTCGTAGCAGTCGCCATTGACGCCGACCGGAATCTGGAAATCGAGCTCGTCGTAGACCTCGTAGGGCTGCTTGCGGCGCAGGTCCCAGGCCACACCCGAGCCGCGCAGCATGGGCCCGCTGAAGCCGAGTTCGCGCGCCCGCTCGCCAGTCACCACGCCGATGCCCACCGTGCGCTGCTTCCAGATGCGGTTGTCGGTCAGCAGCGACTCGTAGTCGTCGACGCAGCCCGGGAAGCGCTCGGTGAAGGCCTCGATGAAGTCGAGCAGTGAGCCTTCGCGGTCGCGGTTCATGACCTTGACCGCCTTGTCGTCGTGCCACTTGGACGGCTCGTAGAGCGGCATGCTGTCCGGCAGGTCGCGGTACACGCCGCCGGGACGGTAATAGGTGGCATGCATGCGCGCGCCGGAGACCGCCTCGTAGCAGTCCATCAGGTCCTCGCGCTCGCGAAAGGCGTACAGGAACACCGTCATGGCGCCCATGTCGAGCGCGTGCGCACCCAGCCACATCAGATGGTTCAGGATGCGCGTGATCTCGTCGAACATGACGCGGATGTACTGCGCGCGTTTGGGCGGCTCGATGCCGAGCAGCTTCTCCACCGCCAGCACGTAGGCGTGCTCGTTGCACATCATGGACACGTAGTCGAGCCGGTCCATGTAGCCGATGGAGTGGTTGTACGGCTTGCTCTCGGCCAGCTTCTCGGTGCCGCGGTGCAGCAGCCCCACGTGCGGGTCCGCGCGCTGCACCACCTCGCCGTCCATCTCCAGCACCAGGCGCAGCACGCCGTGGGCCGCCGGATGCTGCGGCCCGAAGTTCATCGTGTAGTTGCGTATCTCGGCCATGTCGCCTTACCCGGCCGGGTGCTCGTAGCGGAAATCGTCGCGCCGCACGCGCGGCACCGTGATGCGGTTCTCGAACGCCACCGGCTCGTAGATGACCCGTCCCTGCTCGGCGTCGTAGCGCATCTCGACCTCGCCGTTGAGCGGGAAGTCCTTGCGCAGCGGGTGGCCGACGAAGCCGTAGTCGGTGAGGATGCGCCGCAGGTCCGGGTGGCCGTCGAACACGATGCCGAACAGGTCGAAGGCCTCGCGCTCGAACCAGTTGGCGGCCGGCCACACCTCGACCACCGACCCGACCAGCGGGAAGGCGTCGTCCAGCAACGCCCGCACGCGCAGGCGCCGGTTGTGTGTGATGGAAAGCAGGTGATACACGACCGCGAAGCGCGGCTGCCGCTCGGCGCCCGGGAAATCGGCGTAATCCACGCCGCAGACATCGATCAGCTGATCGAAATCCAGTTCCGGGCCGTCCCGCAGCGACACGCAAACGGCCGGCACGTCCGCCGCGCCGACTTGCACCGTCACCTCGTCGGCGGTGCCAGTCACCACACTGACCAGGCGGTCACCCAGCTGCCCGCGCAGCGCCGCCACCAGTTGTTCCGTCCGCGTGCTCATGGCTCAGCGGGCGATGGTGTGGGTACGGCGAATCTTGTTCTGCAGCTGGATCAGCCCGAACAGCAGCGCCTCCGCCGTCGGCGGACAGCCCGGCACGTACACGTCGACCGGCACGATGCGGTCGCAGCCGCGCACCACGGCGTAGGAGTAGTGGTAATAGCCACCGCCGTTGGCGCAGGAACCCATCGACAGCACCCAGCGCGGCTCGGCCATCTGGTCGTACACCTTGCGCAGCGCCGGCGCCATCTTGTTGACCAGCGTGCCGGCCACGATCATCAAGTCCGACTGGCGCGGACTCGGCCGAAAGATGATGCCGAAACGGTCGAGGTCGTAGCGCGAGGCACCGGCCTGCATCATCTCGACCGCGCAGCAGGCAAGCCCGAAGGTCACCGGCCACAGCGAGCCGGTCTTGCTCCAGTTGACCACCTGGTCGACGGTGGTGGTCAGGAAGCCCCGCTCATTGAGCGCCTCTACTCCCATTCGAGCGCTCCCTTCTTCCACTCGTAAATGAAGCCGATCACCAGCAGGCCAAGGAACAGCATCATGGCGGCAAAGCCGAAGCCGCCGACCAGCCCGCCCTTGAGGCCGACCGCCCACGGGAACAGAAAGGCGACCTCGAGATCGAAAATGATGAACAGGATGGCGACCAGGTAGTAGCGCACATCGAACTTCATGCGCGCGTCCTCGAAGGCCTCGAAGCCGCACTCGTACGGCGCGTTCTTTTGCGCGTCGGGCCGGTTCGGCCCGATGAAGCGGCCGGCCAGGATGGCGATGGCGCCGATGGCCACGCCGACCACCAGCAGCAGCGCGATGGGCAGGTATTGCAGCAGCATGCTCAGGAATCCTGATCCTTGGGCTCGCGACAGCGGAGTGAGATGTTTCAGCAGCGCCCACAGCGGGCGCCTGACCGACCGAGGGGCGACAGTCGGCACGCCGAAGTCCCCCGCATGCGTCCACGCTGCCCACGGTTATTGGGCCATCGCCGACCCGCAAAGGGTAACAGACGAACGAGCCGGAATCGATGCCGGCGGTCGAGCAGAAAGCCCTGGGGCAGCCCCTTCCAGACGGGGCGCGTGGCTCTGGCAAACTGTTCGCATACCGACCAGCCAAATTCCATCCATGACCGCCACCGCGCTGCACGATCCTGCCTGTCGCCGCTGCCCGCGGCTGGCCGACTTTCTGGACGGCGTGCGCACCGAGCGACCCGATTATTTCGCGGCGCCCGTGCCTGGCTTCGGCGAGCCCGGCGGGCGATTGCTGATCGTCGGGCTGGCGCCGGGCATGCACGGCGCCAACCGCACCGGGCGGCCGTTCACCGGCGATTACGCGGGCCTGCTGCTGTATCGCGGCCTGCATGCGCAAGGTTTCGCCAGCGGGCCGGAATCGCTTGCCGCCGATGACGCCCTGCGCCTGTTCGATTGCCGCATCGCCAACGCCGTCAAGTGCGTGCCACCGGCCAACAAGCCGACGCCGGCCGAAATCGCCGCCTGCAACCGGCACCTGCGCGCGGAACTGGCGCTGCTGCCGCCGGGCGGCGTAGCGCTCGCGCTGGGGCGCATCGCCCATCAGGCGGTGCTGCGCGCGCTCGGCGAGAAACCGGCCCGGTTCGGCTTTGCCCACGGCGCGCGCCACCGCCTGCCGGGCGGCCGCTGGCTGGTCGACAGCTATCACACCAGCCGCTACAACGTGCAGACCGGCCGCCTGACCGCCGCCCAGTTCGACGCCGTGCTGGCGGATGCCCGCGCGCTCATCGACACCGCCGCATGACCGACCACGCCGAGCCCAGGGCCATCGCCGTCCGCCTGCCGACCCGGCCGGGCGTGTACCGCATGCTGGACGCCGGCGGCAAGGTCATCTACGTGGGCAAGGCCGGCAACCTGCGCCGGCGCGTTGCCAGCTACTTCAGCAAGCGCCACGACTCGCCCAAGGTGGCGCGCATGGTGGCGCAGATCGCCGACATCGAGGTCACCGTCACCGCCTCCGAGGGCGAGGCGCTGATCCTCGAGAACAACCTGATCAAGAGCCTGCGCCCGCGCTACAACATCATGCTGCGGGACGACAAGAGCTACCCGTACATCTATCTGTCGAAGGGCGAGCCCTTCCCGCGTCTGGCCTTTCACCGCGGCGCGCGCAAGGGCCCGGGGCGCTACTTCGGGCCGTACCCGAGCGCCGGCGCGGTGCGCGACAGCCTGGCCCTGATGCAGCGCATCTTCCCGCTGCGCCAGTGCGAGGACGCGGTGTTCCGCGCCCGCACCCGGCCGTGCCTGCAGTACCAGATCAAGCGCTGCACGGGGCCGTGCGTCGGCCTCGTCACGCCGGACGAGTACGCCGACGACGTACGCCACGCCGAGCTGTTCCTCGAAGGCCGGAACGCGCAGGTGATCGAGGAACTCGCCGCGCAGATGTCGCAGGCCGCCACCACGCTCGACTACGAGCGCGCCGCCCGCCTGCGCGACCAGATCGGGGCATTGCGCCGCGCCCACGAGCAGCAGGGCATCGAGGGCGTGGAGGCGGACATCGACGTCATCGCCTGCGCCAGCAAGGACGGCGTCGCCTGCGTGGAGCTGCTGTTCATCCGCGGTGGGCGCAGCGTCGGCACGCGCTCGTACTTTCCGCGTCTGGCCGACGATGCCGAGCCCGACAGCGTACTGGCCGCCTTCCTGCCGCAGCATTACCTCGATGGCGAGGTGCCGGACGAGATCGTGCTCAGCCACGTGGTGCCGGACCAGGCGCTCATCGAAGCCGCGCTCGGCGACACCAGCGGCCACAAGGTGCGCGTGACCGCGGCCGTGCGCGGCGACCGCGCCAAGTGGCTGCGCCTGGCGCGGACCAACGCCAGTCTCACGCTGGCGCGGCGCCTGGCCAGCAGCGCCAGCGTGCGCGAACGCTACGAGGCGCTGCAGGACGCGCTCGGCCTCGACAGCCTGCCGCAGCGCCTGGAGTGCTTCGACATCAGCCACACGCGCGGCGAGGCACCGGTGGCCTCGTGCGTGGTGTTCGACGAGAACGGCCCGGCCAAGGCCGACTACCGGCGCTTCAACATCGAGGGCGTGACCGGCGGCGACGACTACGCCGCCATGGCGCACGCGGTGGAGCGGCGCTACACGCGCCTGCAAAAGGGCGAGGGCGCGTTTCCCGACGTGCTGCTGATCGACGGCGGTGCGGGTCAGCTCGCGCGCGTGCAGGCGGTGCTGGAGGAACTGCAAGTCAGCGGGCTTGCCGTGCTCGCCGTCGGCAAGGGCGAAACCCGCCGCCCCGGCGCGGAGACGCTGCTGCTGATGGGCCGCGAGCAGCCGGTCTTCCTGCCGCCGGACTCGCCGGCGCTGCACCTGATCCAGCACATCCGCGACGAGGCGCACCGCTTCGCCATCGCCGGCCACCGCGGCCGGCGCCAGAAGGCGCGCAACACCTCGCCGCTGGAACATATCCCGCAGCTCGGCCCCAAGCGCCGCCGCCTGCTGCTGACGCGTTTCGGCGGCCTGCAGGAACTGCGCCGCGCCGGCGTGGATGATCTCGCCCAGGTGCCCGGCATCAGCCACACACTGGCGCAAACCGTATATGACGCACTGCACGGAGAACTCGCCGGATGAGCGGGCGCCTGCTGAACCTGCCGAACATGCTCACGCTGGCGCGCATCGCCGCCATACCGCTGGTGATCGTGTTCTATACCCTGCCGGCCAGTTGGGCGCGCCCGACCGCCGCGCTGTTGTTCCTCGCCAGTTCCGCAACCGACTGGCTGGACGGCTACCTCGCCCGCCGCTGGAATCAAACATCCGCCTTCGGGCGCTTTCTGGACCCGGTCGCCGACAAGCTGGTGGTGGCGGCCGCTCTGGTGCTGCTGGTGCAGGGCCATCCGCACAGCCACATCGCTGTGCCGGCCATCATCGTCATCGGCCGCGAAATCACTGTCTCCGCGTTGCGCGAGTGGATGGCCGAGGTCGGCGAGCGCGCCCGCGTCGCCGTCTCCCTGGTCGGCAAGAGCAAAACCGCGCTGCAGATGACCGCCATCACGCTGATGCTGTGGCAGCAGCCGCTGTGGGGCCTGCCCATCTACGAAGCGGGCGTGGCGCTTTTCTACGTGGCCGCCGCGCTGACGCTGTGGTCGATGGTGCTGTACCTGCAAGCCGCCTGGCCCAGCCTGCGCAAGACTTGACAGCCCCGCGCGGCGACAACGACAATCCGCCTCCCTTTCGGGCGGGAATAGCTCAGTTGGTAGAGCGCAACCTTGCCAAGGTTGAGGTCGCGAGTTCGAGTCTCGTTTCCCGCTCCAACGTCTTCACACCGGCCGCGCCTCGTGCGCGGCCAGTCGTTTCTGGGCCACGGCTAGGTGGCAGAGTGGTCATGCAGCGGCCTGCAAAGCCGTGTACGTCGGTTCGATTCCGGCCCTAGCCTCCACCCGCTCTCAGCCACTGCCGGCAAGGCGCGGCAAGAACCGCCCCGATCAGCTTCTCGTGCCGCGCGCCACATCTTCGCGGCGAAGTCTGTCACCCCTTCGAGCCGCTCCAGCTGGGCGCGATGTCCGGCCGGTGAAGTCTGCCGCCAGGCGCTTCCGGATCGGAGGGCTACGCCCCGGCTCGCGCGGTGTGGTTCAATAGCAGGATTTCATTTCCCCCACCACCCTGCCGTGCCAGCGGGCCCCGTCCTTGAAAAAAACCGACATCGCTGATCCGCAACACTTTCACAAGGTAGTCGACTGTCAATGGGCCTGCCCGGCCCATACCAATGTGCCCGAGTACATCCGGCTGATCGCCGCCGGGCGCTACACCGACTCCTACCTGCTGAACTGGTTCTCGAACGTGTTCCCGGGCGTGCTCGGGCGCACCTGTGACCGCCCCTGCGAGCCGGCCTGCCGGCGCGGCCGGGTGGAGGAAAAACCGGTCGCCATCTGCCGCCTGAAGCGCGTGGCGGCCGACCTCAAGGACGACATCAGCCACCGCCTGCCGGCCATCCCCGCGCAGAAAAACGGCAAGCGCATCGCGCTGGTCGGCGCGGGTCCGGCCTCGCTGACGGTGGCGCGCGATCTGCTGCCGCTCGGCTACGAGGTGGTGCTGTACGAAAAGGACCGGCGCGGCGGCGGCGCCATGCGCACGCAGATTCCGGCCTTCCGTCTGCCGGAGTCGGTGCTGGACGAGGAAGTCGACCGCATCCTCGACTTCGGCGTCGAGTGCCACTTCGGGCAGCCGGTCGAGAGCATGGGCTGGCTGCTCAAGCAGGGCTTCGACGCCGTGTTCGTCGGCTCCGGCGCGCCGCGCGGGCGGGATCTCGACATCCCGGGCCGGCGCGAGGCGGCGGCCAACATCCACATCGGCATCGACTGGCTGGCCTCGGTGGCCTTCGAGCACACCGACAAGATCGGCAAGCGCGTGGTGGTGCTCGGCGGCGGCAACACCGCCATGGACTGCTGCCGCACTGCGCTGCGCCTGGGTGGCGAGCAGGTCACGGTCACGGTGCGCAGCGGCTTTGACGAGATGAAGGCCTCGCCGTGGGAGAAGGAAGATGCCATGCACGAGGGCATCCCGATCCTGGACTACCACGCGCCGAAGTCCTTCGAGCACGAGAACGGCCGCCTGACCGGCGTGTGGTTCGACAAGATGCGCGCCGAGCGCGACGAGCGTGGCCGGCGCAAGCTGGTGCCGACTGGCGAGGCGCCGGTGTTCATCCCTTGCGACGACGTGCTGATGGCGATCGGCCAGGAAAACGCGTTTCCATGGGTGGAACGGGATGTCGGCATCGAGTTCGACCAGTGGGATCTGCCGCAGCTCGACGCCGACACCTTCCAGTCCACGCTGCCGCAGGTGTTCTTCGGCGGCGACGCGGCGCTGGGCCCCAAGAACATCATCTGGGCAGTGGCACACGGCCACGCCGCGGCCATCTCGATCGACCTCTTCTGCCAGGGCAAGGACCTGAAGGCCGACCGGCCCCAGCCAGGCGTGACGCTCGTCTCGCAGAAGATGGGCATGCACGACTGGAGCTACGGCAACGACGTGTCGCTTGCCCAGCGCTTTGCCGTGCCGCACGCCGAGACCTTCAAGACGCTCAAGAACATCAAGGTCGAGGTGGAACTCGGCTTCGACGCCGAGCTGGCCTACAAGGAGGCCGCGCGGTGCCTGAACTGCGACGTGCAGACGGTGTTCACCGAGAACCTGTGCATCGAGTGCGATGCCTGCGTGGACATCTGCCCGGAGGACTGCATCACCTTCACCCCGGACGGTGACGAGGCCGACCTTCGCACGCGCCTGATGGCGCCGGCGACCAACCTCGACCAGCCCCTGCTGGTCTCGGACCCGGTGCCGACCGGGCGCATCATGGTCAAGGACGAGGACGTGTGCCTGCACTGCGGTTTCTGCGCCGAGCGCTGCCCGACCGGCGCCTGGGACATGCAGAAATCCATCCTCACCCTTCCGCAAGCAGGTGGCGTATGTCGCGTCTAGCCAAGGTCAACGAGTTCGTCCTACGGTTCGCCAACGTCAACGGCACCGGTTCCGCCAGCGCCAACGGCCTGGTGGCGCGGGCGCTGTTCCGCATGGGCCTGCCGGTGGGTCCGAAGAACATCTTCCCGTCCAACATCCAGGGCCTGCCGACCTGGTTCGAGATTCGCGTGAGCGAGGCCGGCCATACCGGCCGGCGCGGCACGGTGGACCTGATGGTGGCCATGAACGGCCAGACCTTCGCCGAGGACGTGCGCAGCGTCGAGCCCGGCGGCTACCTGCTGTACGACTCGTCGAAGCCGCTGGCGCCCGAACTGCGCCGGCCGGACATCAATTTCCTCGGCGTGCCGCTGACCGAGATGGTCACGCGCGAGTTCAGCAACCCGCGCCAGCGCCTGCTGTTCAAGAACATCGCCTACGTGGGCGTGCTGTCGGCGCTGCTGGCGATCGAGCCCGAAGTGGTCGAACAGCTGCTCGCCGAGCAGTTCCAGGGCAAGGAAAAGCTGATCCCGCCGAACGTCAAGGCCTTCGAGATGGGCCGCGCGGCGGCGCAGGAGCGCTTCACCTGCCCGCTGCCCATGCATGCGCAGCGGCGCGACGCCATCGGCGACCGCATTCTGATGGACGGCAACTCGGCGGCGGGTCTCGGCTGCGTGTACGCCGGCGCCACGGTGGCCGCCTGGTACCCGATCACGCCGTCGACCTCGCTGGTGGACGCCTTCGCCGCCTACTGCGAGGACTACCGCATCAACCCGGATGGCAGCAAGCGCTACGCCATCCTGCAGGCCGAGGACGAACTGGCCGCCATCGGCATGGTGGTCGGCGCGGCCTGGAACGGCGCGCGGGCGTTCACCGCCACCAGCGGGCCGGGCGTGTCGCTGATGACCGAGTTCCTGGGGCTCGCCTACTACGCCGAGATTCCGGTGGTGCTGTTCGACATCCAGCGCTGCGGCCCGTCCACCGGCATGCCGACGCGCACCCAGCAGTCGGACCTGCTGTCGTCGGCCTACGCCTCGCACGGCGACACCCGCCACGTGCTGCTGTTCCCGGCCTCGCCGAAGGAATGCTTCGAGATGGCCGTGCAGGCGTTCGATCTCGCCGAGCGGCTGCAGACGCCGGTGCTGGTGATGAGCGATCTTGATCTCGGCATGAACGACTGGCTGTCCGAGCCGCTCGCCTGGGACGACGCCTACCGGCCGGACCGCGGCAAGGTGGTGACGCGCGAGCAGCTCGACGAGGGCTTCCAGTTCTACCGCTACCTCGACGTCGACGGCGACGCCATCCCCTACCGCAGCCTGCCCGGCACGCACCCGAACAAGGGCGCCTTCTTCACCCGCGGCTCCGGGCACGACCGCTTCGGCGGCTACACCGAGGACGGCGCCAAGTACCAGGACAACGTCGACCGCCTGAAGCGCAAGTTCGACACCGCCGCCACGCTGGTGCCGGCGGCCGTGATCGACCGCGACGTCGGCAACAGCGCCGGGTTGATCTACTTCGGCACCACCGCCGAGGTGATGCCCGAGACGCTCGACGCCCTGGACGCCGAGGGCCTCGACGTCGATGCCCTGCGCGTTCGGGCGTTTCCGTTCACCCAGCGCGTGTACGACTTCATCGCCGCCCACGACACGGTGTTCGTGGTGGAACAGAACCGCGACGGCCAGCTGCGCGCCATGCTGATGATCGAGGGCAACATCGACCCCGCCAAACTGGTGCCGGTGCTGCACTACGACGGCATGCCGGTGACGGCCGAGATTCTGGTCCGCAGCATCCGCGACTACCTGCAGCCGGTGCGCGCACTCGCCATGGGAGCCTCCGCATGAGCTACCTGCCCAAGCCCAAGATTCACCACCCGCAGCTGCCGAAGAACGCGCTCGGCCTGACCCGGCGCGACTACGAGGGCTCGCTGTCCACGCTGTGCGCCGGCTGCGGCCACGACTCGGTCAGCGCGGCGCTGATCCAGGCCTGCTTCGAGCTCGACCTGCCGCCGCACCGCGTCGGCAAGCTGTCCGGCATCGGCTGCTCGTCGAAGACGCCGACCTACTTCCTGGGGCCCGCCCACGGCTTCAATTCCGTGCACGGGCGCATGCCGTCCATTGCGTCTGGCGCCGCCGCCGCCAACCGGGATCTGGTCTACATCGGCGTGTCCGGCGACGGCGACACGGCCTCCATCGGTCTCGGCCAGTTCATCCACGCCATGCGCCGCGGCGTGAACATGCTCTACCTGGTCGAGAACAACGGCACCTACGGCCTGACCAAGGGCCAGTTCTCGGCCACCGCCGACATCGGCTCGAAGAGCAAGGCCGGCAAGGCCAACCTGCACACGCCCATCGACCTGGTGCAACTGGCGCTGCAGATGGGCGCCGGCTTCGTGGCGCGCAGCTTCTCCGGCGACAAGGAGCAACTGGTCCCGCTGCTGAAGGCCGCCATCGCCTACCCGGGCTTTGCCTTCATCGACGTGATCTCGCCCTGCGTGACCTTCAACAACCACGAGTCGTCCACGAAGAGCTACACCGCCACCCGGCGGCGCGAGCGCGCCCTGGTCGATGCCGACTTCGTGCCGTTGGCGCAGGAAATCACCGCCGCCTATGCACCGGGTGACCGGCACACCGTGAGCCTGCACGACGGCTCGAAACTGCACCTGAAAAAGCTGGCCGAGGACTACGATCCCTACGACCGTATCGCGGCCATGGACTATTTGCACCGCCACCAGGCCGACGGCAGCGTGCTGACCGGCCTGCTGTACCTCGACGGCGAGCCGAGCGACATGCACGCCCTGCTCGGCACCGACGCCACGGCGCTGAACCGCCTGCCGTTCGAGACCTTGAGCCCCGGCGCGGCGGCGCTGGATGCGGTGAACGCGGCGCTGCGCTGATGCGCCTGTGGCGCGGGCTGGCCGCGGGGCTGCTGCTGGCAGCAGGCGTCGCGGCGCAGGCACAGGATGACGAGTGGAACGGCTTCGACCTCACCGGTCTTGCCGTCCCCAAGGACTCACTGATCCACGGCGGGCAGCCCCGCGACGGCATCCCGGCGCTCGACGCGCCCAAGTTCGTGCCGGGGCGCGAGGTCGGACTCGGCTTCGAGGAACGCGTGGTCGGCGTCGAGATTAACGGCGTCGCCCGCGCCTACCCGCGCAGCGTGCTCATCTGGCACGAGGTGGTCAACGACCGCATCGGCGAGCAAGCCTTCGTGCTGGTCTACAGCCCGCTCAGCGGCACCGTCGCAGGCTTCGACGCCCGTTCCGCGCAGGGCGCCGCCCAATTCGGCGTGTCCGGGCTGGTTTACAACTCCGGCACCGTGCTGTTCGACCGCGCCAGCGCCTCGCTGTGGCTGCCGCTGGAAGGCGTCGCCATCGCCGGGCCGCGCAAGGGCGAGCGCCTGCCCGGCATCGTCGCGGTGGAGACCAGCTGGGCCGACTGGCTGACCCGCCACCCGGACACCCAGCTGCTGACCTCGGACACCGGCCACCAACGCCCCTACGGCCAGGATCCCTACGCGGATTACACCAGCAACAGCGAACTGCGCTTCCCGGTGGCGGCAACGGACAGCCGCTACCACCCCAAGGAGCCGGTGCTGGTCATCCAGGACCAGAACCATTACCGCGCCTACCCGTTCGCCGAGCTCGCCGCCCACGACGCGCCGTTCACCGACACCTTCGCCGGCAAGCGCTACCGCATCGACTTCAACTACGCCGATCAGCGCGCGCTGGTGACCGGCGCCGACGGCAAACCGGTGCCGAGTGCCACCGAGTACTGGTTCGCGTGGTTCGCCGGGCATCCGAAAGACCCCGTCTACGTCGCGCCGCGCTGAACCGCGCCGACCGGGGGCGCGACCGGCCACAATGGCGGGCGCATCCCGCCCATTCACCCAGGAAACCGCCCGTGTCCGCCCTGTTCCAACCGTTCAAGCTCAAGGACATCACGCTGCGCAACCGCATCGGCGTGCCGCCGATGTGCCAGTACTCGGCGGTCGACGGCCGTGTCACCGACTGGCACCTGCCGCACCTCGCCGGTCTGGCGCGTGGCGGCGCCGGGCTGGTGGTGGCCGAGGCCACCGCCGTGTCGCCGGAAGGCCGCATCACGCCCGGCTGCACCGGCATCTGGAATGACGAACTCGCGCAGGCCTTCGTGCCCAGCGTGCGCGCCATCAAGGCGGCCGGCGCCGTGCCGGGCATCCAGATTGCCCACGCCGGGCGCAAGGCCAGCGCCAACCGGCCATGGGAGGGCGACGATCACATTCCGGACGGCGACCCGCGCGGCTGGCAGCCGATCGCCCCGTCGGCCGTGCCCTTCGGCGCCCATCTGCCGCGCGTGCCGCAGGCCATGACGCTCGACGACATCGCCCGCGTGCGCTGGGATTTCGCCGCCGCCGCCCGCCGCGCCCGCGATGCCGGCTTCGAGTGGCTCGAACTGCACTTCGCGCACGGCTATCTGGCGCAGAGCTTTTTCTCGACCCTGTCCAACCAGCGCACCGACGCCTACGGCGGCAGCTTCGACAACCGCGCCCGCTTCCTGCTGGAAACGCTGGCCGCCGTGCGCGAGGTGTGGCCCGAGCGCCTGCCGCTGACGGCGCGCCTCGGCGTGCTCGAATTCAACGGCCACGACGAGGAACAGCTGGTCGAGTCGATCGAACTCGCCCGCCGCTTCAAGGCCGCCGGGCTCGACCTGCTGTCCGTCAGCGGGGCGTTCACCACCACCCAATCGCAGGTGCCGTGGGGGCAGCCGGCCTTCCTGGCGCCGATCGCCGGCCGCGTGCGGCGCGAAGCGGACATCCCGGTCGCCTCGGCCTGGAACCTCGGCGACCCGCAGGTGGCCGAGCAGGTGCTGCAGGACGGCCACATGGACCTCGTGCTGATCGGCAAGGGCCATCTGGCCAACCCGCACTGGCCGTATCAGGCGGCGCGGCAACTGGGCCTCGACAAACCCGCCTGGGTGCTGCCGGCGCCCTACGCGCACTGGCTTTCGGCGGCGCGCTGACCACCGCCCGACCGCCACCGACAGCAGCGACAACTGTCACAACACTGACCCGCCAGCGTCACGCAGCCTGCCTAGCATCCGGCCCCGCAACCAGCCCCGGGGTGCCTGCGCACCCCTTCCGCCGTTCGGGAGACCCGCATGCATCCGCAAGTCGCTGCCTTCGTCCTGCTCGCCGGTTTGGCCGCTTCCAGCGCGCACGCCGACTGCACGCCGCCAATCGGCAACGTGACCTTCGGCGCTTTCGACACCGGGGTCGCCGATCGTAAGCTCGGCGCCGACTGCCAGACCCTGGACGGCCTGATCCGCGACGAGGACGCCTGGGGCAGCCAGGCCGCATTTCGCCAGCACGTCGGTGAGGTCACCCTCGCGCCGATGCAGAACGACCTGCTGTCCGGCCGCGAGCGGGCGCGACTGATCGCCAGCGTGCAGCGGTCTTCGGTCGGGACGCAGCTCGCCGTCAAGCTGATCGCCTTCAACGACTTTCACGGCAATCTCGACGCCGCCGGGCGCAATCCGGGCGTGGCGCGTCTGGCCACCGTCATCGACGCCCTGCGGGCCGAGAACCCGCTCAACGCGGTGGTGTCGGCCGGCGATCTGATCGGCGCCAGCCCGCTGTTGTCGGCGCTGTTCCACGACGAGCCGACCATCGAGGCGATGAACCGCATCGGGCTCGACTTCAACGCCGTCGGCAATCACGAGTTCGACGACGGCCGCGAGGAGCTGCTTCGCATGCAGCGCGGCGGCAACCATCCGACCTCCCCCAACTCGGGCCTCGGCCTGACCGAAGACCTCCGGCACGGCCAGTTCGCCGGCGCGGACTTCGCCTTCCTTGCCGCCAACGTGATCGACACCGCGAGCGGGCAAACGCTGCTGCCGGCCTATCGCATCAAGGAATTCCTCGGCCACAAGGTGGCCTTCATCGGCATGACGCTCGAAGCCACGCCGACCATCGTCAGCCCGTCCGGCGTCGCCGGGCTGACCTTCAAGGACGAGGCCGATACCGTCAACGCGCTGATCGGCAGCCTGCGCGAGCACGGCGTCCGCTCGGTCGTGGTGCTGATTCACGAAGGCGGCATCAGCAGCGGCGACGCCAACGGCTGCACGGGCATCTCCGGGCCGATCGTCGACATCGTCGGGCGCCTGCATGGCGACGTGGACCTGGTGGTATCCGGCCACACCCACCGCGCCTACAACTGCCTGCTCGACAATCGCGACGGGCAGCCGGTACGGGTGACCTCGGCCGGCTCCTTCGGCGGCATGGTCACCGACATCGACCTCACCCTCGACACGCGCACCCACGACGTGATCGCGGTGAGCGCCGAGAACCGCACCATCCCGAACAACGACACGGTGGCGCCGTCGCCGGCCCTGACGCCGCTGGTCGCCAACTACACGGCACTCGCCGAAGGCCCACGGAACCGCGTCATCGGCAAGATCACCGCCACACTCCTGCGCGCCAGCACCCCGGCGGGCGAGTCGGCGCTCGGCGATGTGATCGCCGACGCGCAACTGGCCGCCACCGACGACGCCGGGGTCGGCGGCGCGGTGATCGCCTTCATGAATCCGGGCGGCATCCGCGCCGACCTGCCGTTCAGCGCGCCCGGCAAGATCGACGGCGACGTGACCTACGGCGAGGCCTTTACCGTGCAGCCGTTCGGCAACTCGCTGGTCACCATGAGCCTCACCGGCGGGCAGGTCCACACCCTGCTCGAACAGCAGTTCACCGGCTGCACGGTCGGCTACCCGGCCGACGCGCCGCCGGCCGGCCAGCCCTTCAACCGCATCCTGCAGGTGTCGCAGGGCTTCACCTACACCTGGAAGGAAAAAGGCACGCCCTGCGACAACGTCGATCCGGCCTCGATCCGCCTGAACGGCGTGCCGCTCGACCCGAACGGCAACTACCGGGTGACCGTGAACAGCTTCATGGCCGACGGCGGCGATCAGCTCTACGTGCTGCGCGAGGGCAGCGCCCGCCTGGGCGGGGCGCAGGATCTCGATGCGCTGGAGGCGTACTTCACGGCCAATCCGGCCGGCGTGGCGCCCGGCCCGCAGGACCGCATCCTCCTGGCACCGTAGGCAGGCTGCCGCGCGGCGGCGGTGGAGGGCCGGAGGGTCTATCATCCGGCCTACCTTCCGTGCACCTGCCCGCCCCCATGATTCCGCTGAGCGTTCTGGATCTGTGCCCCGTGTTCGAGGGCGCCACCGCGGCCGACGCGCTGCGCAACTCGCTGGACCTCGCCCGCCATGCCGAGGCGCTCGGTTACCGGCGCTACTGGCTGGCCGAGCACCACGGCATGCCCGGCATCGCCAGCGCCGCCACGGCGGTGGTGATCGCGCACGTGGCCGGCGGCACCTCAACCATCCGTGTCGGAGCGGGCGGCATCATGCTGCCCAACCACTCGCCGCTGGTGATCGCCGAGCAGTTCGGGACGCTCGAGACGCTGTTCCCCGGGCGCATTGATCTCGGCCTCGGCCGCGCGCCGGGCACCGATCAGGTCACCGCGAGCGCCCTGCGGCGGGACCTGCTCACCAGCGCGGAGCGCTTTCCGCAGGACGTGGTCGAGCTGATGCGCTACCTCGGCCACCTGGACAACCCCGGCCCGGTGCAGGCGACCCCGGGCGCCGGGCTCAAGGTGCCGATCTGGATTCTCGGTTCGAGCCTGTTCGGCGCGCAGCTGGCGGCCGCGCTCGGACTGCCGTTTGCGTTCGCCTCGCACTTCGCGCCGGCGGCGCTGATGGACGCCATCGACATCTACCGCGCGCAGTTCCGTCCCTCGGCGCAGCTCGATCGGCCCTACGTGATGCCCGGTTTCAGCGTGTACGCCGCGGACACGGACGCCGAGGGCGAGCTGCTCGCCAGCTCCATGCAGCAGGCGTTCATCGCACTGCGCACCGGGCGGCCGGGCAAGCTCGCGCCGCCGGTGCCGGGCTATCTGGACCAGCTGCCGCCGCCCGCCCGCGCCATGCTGGAGGAGTCCATGTCCTGTGCGGCGATCGGCTCGCCGCAAACCGTGCGCCGGCAGCTCGCGGCGTTCATCGCGCGCACCGGCGCCGACGAGCTGATGATCGCCAGCCAGATTTACGACCACGCGGCACGCAAGCACAGCTACGCCATCGCCGCCGAAGCCATGCGGCAGATCGCCGCCGCGCCGGCCTGAAGCCGCGCCGCGGTTGTCCGCGCAGAAGGGCGACACCTACAATCCAACCGTTCGGTCGGCGGCCATGGCCGCCGCCGCCCGCACATCCCGCCGCTATTCCGCAACTCAGCAACAAATCACGCGAGGAGAACCCGTATGAGCAAGGGGGTCGTTTTTGTTTCCACGGACTGGATTTCGGACGTGCTGGCCGACGCGCTCGGCAAGCTCGACTGCGAAATCATCCGCGGCCCGGCGGCCACCGGCCCCGGCTTCACCGTGTACAACCCAGCCGACTACGAGCGGCTGTTCGGGCGCACCGACGTGATCGTGGCGAGCCCCATCACCAAGATCGACCGCTCCATCATGCAGGCGGCGCCGCGCCTGCGCGCCATCATGTCGCCGGTGATCGGCGTCGAGAGCATCGACGTCGACGCCGCCACGGATCTGGGCATTCTGGTCGGCCACGGCGCCACGCCGGAGAATTTCCTTGGCATGTCCGAGGCCTCGGTGCTGTTCATCGCGGCGCTCGCCATGCAGATGCCGTTCAAGCAGCGCCTGCTGGCCGAGAACGCACCCCGTCCGCGCGATCTCACCGCGCGCAGCGTGCGCGGGCGCACCATCGGCCTGGTCGGCATGGGCCGAATCGCGCGCGGCGTGGTCGATCGTCTGCAGGGCTGGGAGACCGAGATCCTCTACTTCGACCCCTACGTGCCGCAGGACAAGGCGCCGGCGGGCGCCAGGAAGGTGGAGCTCGACGAGCTGCTCAAGCGCTCGGACTTCGTCAGCCTGCACGTGACGGTGACCAACGAGACGCGCGCCATGATCGGCGAACGCGAGCTGCGCCTGATGAAGCCGACCGCGTACCTGGTGAACACCGCCCGCGGCGCGGCGCTCGACGAGGCGGCCGTGTACAAGGTGCTCAAGGAAGGCGTGATCGCCGGCGCGGCGCTCGATGCCTTCGTCGAGGAGCCGTTGCCGATGTCGAGCCCGCTGCGCGAGTTCGTGGGTTCGGACAACGTCATCCTGACGCCGCACATCATCGGCCACACCTACGACGTGATGGCATCGCTGCCGGTGGCGGCGCTCGAAAACGTCGGCCGCGTGCTGCGCGGCGAGCCGCCGCTGTACACCAAGAACCCCGAAGCGCTAGACAAGTGGAAGGCGCGTGTGGCCACGATCGGCTGATCGCCGGCCAGCGCTGCCGAAAAGCCCTCGGCCATCCCGGCCGGGGGCTTTTTCGTTTTTGGAGGCGCCGGTTCTGACACACTCGCGGCCCATGCCTGCCCACCTCACCGTGCATTTCGCGGGCGCCCCGGCGGCGACGCTGGCGGCGCTGACGGATCTTTCGCCCACGCCGACCGGTGCCGCGGACGGCGACGTTCAAGCCTGCGAGCTGTTCGGCCTGCATGGCGCCGGACTACCACTCGCCGCCATCACGTTCACGCACGATTTCGGCGCCCCGCCGGCCGGCTGGTGCGCCCGCCTCGATCCGGTGTGCCTGATGCCCTCGGCCGCCACGCTGCGCCTGCTCGACCTCGCCGCCTCGCCGCTAGCCGAGGCCGACGCGCGCGAACTCTTTGCACAGGTCGGCAGCGCCGGCGTGATCCCGGACGTGCAGTGGCGCTTCGGCGCGCCGCTGCGCTGGTACGTGCTGCGCGCCGATGCCCCCGACCTCGAAACCGTGGCCCCGGACGCCCTGCCCGGTGGCGATGTGGCGGCCGGGCACCCCCGCGGCGCCGACGCCCGGCGCTGGCAAGGCTGGCTCAACGAGCTGCACATGCTGCTGTTCGATGCCGCGCCGAACCTCGCCCGCGAGGCGCGCGACCTGCCGCCCGCCAACGGGCTGTGGCTGTGGGGCGGCGGCACGGCGCCGATCCTCTCGCCCGCGCCCTTCGTCGCCGTGTGGACGGACGAGCCGGTCATCGGCGGCCTGGCGCGCCTCGCCGGGCTCACGCCCGCACCCAAGCCGCAAACGCCCGACTGGCTGCACGATCTCCCCGACGGCCACAGCCTGCTCGGCCTTGGCGCAAGCGCGGCGCATCCGGACCACGCGGCGCCGTGGCTGGACGCGCTGCAGGCTGCGCTGGACCGCGGCCGGCTGCAGTCGGTAACGCTGCTGGCCGGTGGCGGGATGTTTCGCATGCGCCGACGCGGCCTGCTGGCCCGGCTGCGTCAGCGCGTGCGTCCCTCGCCGACGTGATCCTCGGCCGGCCCATCCGCCGCCGCCCGGCGCCGGACGCGGCGCTCGTGGCAGCGCTTCAGGCGCGCCTCGGCTGCCCGGTACTGGCGCGCGTTTACGCCGCACGCGGCGTCGCCACCGACCAGATCGACTACACCGTCGGGCGCCTGCTGCCACCGGACGCGCTGACGGGCATCGCCGCCGCGGCCGAACTCACGGCGGCGGTGCTCGCCGACGGCGGCCGGCTGCTGGTGGTGGCCGATTACGACGCCGACGGCGCCACCGGCTGCGCGCTCGCCGTGCGCGGCCTGCGCGCGCTCGGCGCGGCGGCGGTCGACTATCTGGTGCCGAGCCGCTTCACCACCGGCTACGGCCTGTCCGCCGAAGTGGCCACGGCCGCCCTCGCCCGCCGGCCGGATCTGGTGCTGACGGTCGACAACGGCATCACCGCCTTCGACGGCGTTGCCCACCTGCACGCGGCGGGCGTACCCGTCATCGTCACCGACCATCACCTGCCGGGCGATCAGCTGCCGGCGGCCGACGCCATCGTCAACCCGCGCCTGCCGGGCGACGCCTTCCCGAGCAAGCACCTGGCGGGCGTCGGGGTGATGTTCTACCTGCTGCTGGCGCTTCGCGCGCGGCTGCGGGCTGCCGGCTGGTTCGGCGCCACGCGGCCGGAGCCGAACCTCGCCCAGCTGCTGGATCTGGTGGCGCTCGGCACGGTGGCGGACGTGGTGCCGCTCGACTACAACAACCGCCTGCTGGTGGCGCAGGGTCTCGCCCGGCTCGCGGCCGGCGGCGGCCAGCCCGGCGTGCGGGCGCTGCTCGGTCTCGCAACGGGACGGGCGCCGGTCACGGCCGGCGATCTCGCCTTTCGCGCCGGGCCGCGCCTGAACGCCGCGGGGCGCATGGACGACATGGGCCTTGGCATCGAGTGCCTGCTGTGCGACGACCCGGCCGCCGCGGCCGACATGGCCGAGCAACTCGACGCGCTGAACCACGAGCGGCGCGCCGTGGAGGCGCAGATGCAGGCGCAGGCGACGGCGCGCCTGGACGCCCTGCCGCAGCCGCTGCCGGCGGTGCTGTGCCTGCACGAAGCGGACTGGCACCCGGGCGTGGTCGGCATCGTCGCGGCGCGGCTGCGCGAGCGCTATAGCCGCCCGGCGGTGGCATTCGCCCCGGCCGAGGACGGGCGCTGGCGCGGGTCGGCCCGCTCGCTGGCCGGGGTGCACATCCGCGATGCGCTGGCCACGGTCGCGGCGCGCCATCCGGGGCTGATCGAGAAATTCGGCGGCCACGCCATGGCGGCCGGCCTGACCGTGAGCGAAGGCGCCCTGCCGGCCTTCCCGGCGGCGTTGTGCGAGGCGGTGCTGGAACAGACCGCCGGCGCCCTGCCGCAGGACGCGCTGCTGAGCGACGGTGCCCTCGACCCCTGGCTGCTGACGCTCGAACTCGCCGAACGCCTGCACGGCGCCGGCCCCTGGGGCCAGGGCTTCGCGGCGCCCTTGTTCGACGACGAATTCGAACTGCGGGCCGTGCGGATCGTCGGCGGCGATCATCTGCGCCTGCAGCTCACCCCGATCGGCGGTGGCGCCCCGCTGACGGCCATCGCCTGGCGCGCCGCGGCGCTTGGCGAACAACTCGGCAAGCGCCTGCGGGTGGCGTATCGGCCGCAGGTCAACGACTGGCGCGGCGAGCGGCAGTTGCAGCTGCTGGTGGAAGGACTGGCGACGATCTGAGCGGCGGGGGCGCATGACGCGCGCGCCCGCGGCCGGTCAGTCGCCCTTCGCGACCTCGACGCGCAAACCGTCGCGGCCGGCTTCGACGGCCAGCACGCGGTGTCCGTCCGCGGCCAGGCCATCGCGCACCTGCCGGGCGGATTCCCCGGCCGCGAACAGGAAGACCACCCGCTCGCCATCGGCCAGGCGGCTCAGTGCCTGGCGGGCCATGACGAAGTACAGCGGGCAGCCGTAGGTGGACAGGTCCACCAGCGGCACGGCGGCTTCGGCGGCGGCGCTCATGGCCGCCTCAGATGGAATCGAACAGTTCGAAGCGCTTGCCGGCGGTCATGCCGCCGTCCACCACCAGCGTCGTGCCGGTGATGAAGGACGCATCGTCGGAGGCCAGGAACACGGCCGGCTTGGCAATCTCATGCGGCTCGGCCATGCGCTGCATGGCGCACACGTCGGTCATCATCTTCTCGTGCTGCGGGAAGCGCGCCATGTAACCGCGGATGCGCGGCGTCCAGGTGCCGCCCGGGCACAGCGCGTTGACGCGGATGTTGTGCCGCGCGAAATCCATGGCCATGTTCTTGGACAGATTGATCACCGCCGCCTTGGCGGCCGAGTACGCCGCGCAGCGGTTCTCGGCCAGGATGCCGGCGGTGGATGCGATGTTGACGATGGCGCCGCCGCCGCGCTTCTTGATCTCGGGAATCGCCACGTGCGAGCAGCGGTACACCGAGGTGAGGTTGGTGTCGACGATGAAGCGCCATTCCTCGTCGTTGGCCTCCTCGACGTTCTTCATCATGTTGTTGCCGGCCACGTTGAACAGCACGTCGAGGCCGCCGAAGCGCTTGACGGTGGCCGGCACCATGCCGCCGATGGCGTCGACATCCGTCACGTCGAGCCGCAGCGCCAGCGCCTGCCCGCCGGCCGCCGCCACGTCGGCCGCCGCCTGCTCGGCGGCGTGCAGGTCCATGTCGCAGATGACGGCTTGGCCGCCGTCGCGGGTCCATTCCTCGACGATGGCGCGGCCGATGCCGGCGCCCCCGCCGGTGATGATGGCGACCTTGCCGGCGAAACGTTGGCTCATGGTGTTCTCCTCCTCACGCTTGTTTTTTGGGGGGCGGTGCCGTTGATGGCCGCCAGCCCCACGCCCGGCCCATTGCAGCAGACCAATGGGTCGGTTTTGCTTCAGCCGGCGGCGCGCTCTTCCAGCACAGCCACCGCCGGCAGGGTCTTGCCCTCCAGCACCTCCAGGAAGGCGCCACCGCCGGTCGAAATGTACGACACCCGATCGGTGATGCCGAACTTGGCGATGGCCGCCAGCGTCTCGCCGCCGCCGCAGATGGAATAGGCCGGTGACTCGGCCACCGCCAGCGCCAGCAGGCGCGTGCCCTCGGCGAAGGCCGGGTACTCGAACACGCCGAGCGGCCCGTTCCACACCACCGTGCCGGCGCCCTTGATGATGTCGCCGAGTTCCCGTGCAAAGCCGCTGTCGACGTCGAGAATCATCTCGTCGGCATCCACCGCGGAGACGTCCTTGACCGAGGCCGGCACGGTGTCGCCGATCTCGCTCGCCACCACCACGCGCTTGGGCAGCGGGATGGGCCGGCCGAGCTTTTCCGCCTGCGCCAGCAGCTCACGCGCCGTGTCGACCAGATCCGGCTCATATAGCGAGCGGCCAACGTCGTGGCCGGCCGCCACCAGAAAGGTATTGGCGATGCCGCCGCCGACGATCAGCCGATCGACCAGCGGCAGCAGGTTGGTGAGCACCGCCAGCTTGCTCGACACCTTGGCGCCACCGACGATGGCCACCAGCGGCCGCCTGGGCGCGGCCAGCGCTGTGTGCAGCGCGTCGAGTTCGGCCGTCAGCAAGGGCCCCGCGCAGGCGACCGGCGCAAAGCGGGCAACCCCATGCGTGGACGCCTCGGCCCGATGCGCGGTGCCAAACGCGTCCATGACGAACACGTCGCCCAGCCCCGCGATGCGGCGGGACAGCGCCTCGTCGTTCTTTTTCTCGCCGACGTTGAAGCGCACGTTCTCGCCGAGCGCGATGTCGCCCGGCGCCAGATCGACGCCGTCCAGCCAGTCGCGCAGGCACGGCACCGGGCGACCCAGCAGATCGCCCAGGCGCGCCGCCACCGGCGCCAGACTCGCCTCGGCATCGAAGGCGCCTTCCTTGGGCCGGCCGAGGTGCGAGAGCACCAGCACCGCGGCGCCGGCGTCGAGCGCCTGTCGCGCGGTCGGCAGGAAGGCGCGAATGCGGGTGTCGTCCTGGATCACGCCGTCGCGGATCGGCACGTTCAGATCAGCCCGGATCAGCAGCCGCTTGCCGGCCAGCGGCAGGTCGGTCATGCGCAGCACGGTGGCCATGACGCGCCCTCAGCCGACCTTGGCCAGCGCGAGCGCCGTGTCCAGCATGCGGTTGGAGAAGCCCCACTCGTTGTCGTACCAGGAGCAGACCTTCACCAGCGTGCCGTCGATCACCTTGGTCAGCGTGGCGTCGAAGGTGGACGAGGCCGGGTTGTGGTTGAAGTCCACCGACACCAGCGGCTCCTCGGTGTAGGCAAGAATGCCCTTCAGGGCGCCGTTGGCGGCCTCGCGCACCGCGGCGTTGACCTCGTCCACGGAGGTCGCCTTGCCGGCGGTGAAGGTCAGGTCGACGATGGACACGTTGATGGTCGGCACGCGGATGGCGAAGCCGTCCAGCTTGCCCTTGAGTTCCGGCAGCACCAGGCCCACCGCGGCGGCGGCGCCGGTCTTGGTCGGGATCATGGACTGCGTGGCCGAGCGGGCGCGGCGCACGTCCTCGTGATAGACGTCGGTCAGCACCTGGTCGTTGGTGTAGGCGTGCACGGTGGTCATCAGGCCCTGCTGGATGCCGAATTTCTGGTGCAGCACCTGCGCCATCGGCGCCAGACAGTTGGTGGTGCAGGACGCGTTGGACACCACCGTGTCGCCGGCCTTCAGCACGCCATGGTTCACGCCGTACACGACGGTCGCGTCGACGCCCGTGCCCGGCGCCGAGATCAGCACCTTGCGCGCGCCGGCAGTCAGATGCGCGGCGGCCTTTTCCTTCTTGGTGAACAAACCGGTGCACTCGAGCACCACGTCCACGCCGAGCTCGCCCCAGGGCAGCTTGGCCGGGTCGCGCTCGCTGGTCACCCGGATGCGGTCGCCGTTGACGACGATGGCGCCGTCGGTCACTTCCACCGTGCCCGGAAACTTGCCATGGGCGGTGTCGTAACGGGTCAGGTGGCCGAGGATGTTGGCGTCGCCGAGATCGTTGATCGCCACGATCTGCACTTCGCCGGTGCGGCCGCTCTCGTACAGGGCCCGCAGCACGTTGCGTCCGATGCGGCCGTAGCCGTTGATCGCCACCTTGATTGCCATCGTTCGTTCTCCCGAAAAATCAACCGAAATTACGTGACTCTGGACGGTCAGCGACCCAGCGAGGCGCGAGCTGCGTCGGCCACCGCCCGCGCGGTGAGGCCGAAGTAGTCGAACAGATCGCCGGCCGGCGCCGACTCGCCAAAGCGTTCGATGCCCACCACGCGCCCGGCACTGCCGACGTAACGCCACCAGCCGTCCGGCACACCCGCCTCCACCGCCACGCGCGCCGTCACCGCCGCGGGCAGCACACTGTCGCGATACGCCTCGTCCTGCGCCGCGAAGCGCTCCACGCAGGGCATGGACACCACGCGCGCGGCGATGCCCTCGCCCGCCAGCTGCTCGCGCGCCGCCACGGCCAGCGCCACTTCCGAGCCGCTGGCGATGAGGATCACGTCCGGCGCGCCATCGACGTCGGCCAGCACGTAGCCGCCGCGCTGCACCGCCGCCAGTTGCCCGGCATCGCGCGCCTGATGCGGCAGCTTCTGGCGCGACAGCGCCAACGCCGACGGACGACCGGCCTGCAGCGCCTGTGCCCAGGCCACGGCGGTCTCCGCCGCATCGCACGGCCGCCACACGTCCAGACCCGGAATGAGGCGCAGGCTCGCCACGTGCTCCACCGGCTGGTGGGTGGGCCCGTCCTCGCCCAGGCCGATCGAGTCGTGCGTCAGCACGTGCACCACCCGCAGCCCCATCAGCGCGCCCATGCGCAGCGCATTACGCGCGTAGTCCGAGAACACCAGGAAGGTACCGCCGTACGGCAGCAGGCCGCCATGCAGGGCGACGCCGTTCATGATCGCGGTCATGCCGAACTCGCGCACGCCGTAGTGCAGGTGCTGGCCGGCCGGCTGGGCGGCGTCCAGCGCCTGCGCGCCCGTCCAGTGCGTGAGGTTCGATTCGGTCAGGTCGGCCGAGCCACCCAGCAGCTCCGGCAGCAGCGGCCCGAAGGCGCCGAGCGCGAGCTGCGAGGCCTGGCGGCTGGCGACGTCCTTGGCTTCGTCCTGGAAGCGCTCGATGATGGCTTGCGCCTGCTGTCCGAAATCCGCCGGCAGCTCGCCGGCCATGCGACGCCGGAATTCGCCAGCCAGTGACGGATGCTCGGCCGCGTAGCGCTCGAAGCGCGCCTGCCAGTCGGTCTGCTGCGCGGCGCCGCGCTCGCGGGCATCCCAGGCCTGCCGGATCTCGTCCGGAATCTCGAACGGCCCGTGCGCCCAGCCGAGCGCTGCGCGCGCCCCGGCGATCTCCTGCGCGCCCAGCGGGGAGCCATGGCTGGCCGCCTTGCCGGCCTTGCTGGGGGCGCCAAAGCCGATCACCGTGCGGCAGCAAATCAGGCTCGGCCGGGCCGTCTCGGCCCGCGCCTGCGCAATGGCGGCACGCACGGCGTCGGCATCGTGGCCGTCGACAGCACGGATCACCTGCCAGCCGTAAGCCTCGAAGCGCGCCGGCGTGTCGTCGGCAAACCAGCCGCGGACCTCGCCGTCGATGGAAATGCCGTTGTCGTCATACAGCACCACCAGCTTGCCGAGCCCCAGCGTGCCGGCGAGCGAGCAGGCCTCGTGCGATACGCCCTCCATCAGGCAGCCGTCGCCGACGAAAACGTAGGTGTGATGATCGACGATGGCGTGACCCGGCCGGTTGAACTCCGCCGCCAGGCGCCGCTCGGCCAGCGCCATGCCGACGGCGTTGGCCAGACCCTGCCCCAGCGGGCCGGTGGTGGTCTCGACCCCCGGCGTCAGGCCGTGCTCGGGATGACCGGGGGTCTTGGAGTGCAGCTGGCGAAAGCGCCTGAGCTCGTCGAGCGGCAGGTCGTAGCCGGACAGGTGCAGCAGCGCGTAGAGCAGCATCGAGCCGTGGCCGTTCGACACCACGAAGCGGTCGCGATCCGGCCAGGCCGGGTCGGCCGGGTTGTGGCGCAGGGTGTCGTTCCACAGCGCCTCGGCGATGTCGGCCATGCCCATCGGCATGCCGGGATGACCGGACTTGGCGGCCTCTACCGCGTCCATGGCCAGCGCCCGGATGGCGTTGGCGAGTTGCCGGCGCGGCAGGGACATGCACGTCTCCAGAAATTCGGGAAATAAAGGCCCGCAGCCACAACCCGTGGACCGGCGCCAACCGCAGGGGGCGGCAAGGATAGCATGCGGCCTGACTGGCTCCGGACGGCGCTGCCGTCCGGACTGGCAAGGCCCCGCGCATCGCGGGACGACGCCTTCAGCTGGCCTGAAAGCGCGGCGTCCGCCGCTCGCCGAATGCCGCCAGACCCTCGTCCACGTCCGGGCCGGTCATGGCCTCCAGCGCCAGGCGCTGTTCGAGCCGCAGCGCGTCGGCCAGCGGCAGGTCGGCGCCTTCGCGCGCCAGGCGCTTCATGACGGCGAGCCCCGGCCGGCTGCGCGTGGCGAGCTGATCGCAATAGGCCAAAGCCTGAGCGCGCAACTCAGCGTCCGGGATCACCTGCGCCACCAGGCCCCAGTCGCGCGCCTCGCCGGCGTCGAGCCAACGGGCGGAGAACATGAGATCGAGCGCGCGGGTCAGCCCTACCCGCCGCGGCAGGCGCTGACTGCCGCCCCAACCCGGCACCAGACCGTACTGGGCGTGCTGGTCGCCGAACCTGGCGCCAGCGGCGGCAAGGATCACGTCGCCGGCCAGGGCCAGTTCGATGCCGCCCGCCAGGCACAGGCCCTGCACGGCCATCACCACCGGCAGCGGCGAGGCTTCCAGCCGGCACAGCACCCGGTGACCGTGGGCGATGAATTCGTCGAAACGGCCCGCGGCCCGCAGCGCCTGCACTTCGGCGAGATCCGCGCCAGTGCAGAAGTGCTTGCCCTGGGCGGCGATCAGCACCGCCCGGCAGGCGGGGTCGGCCTCGGCGGCGGTCAGCGCGGTTTCGATGGCCTGATGCAGCGCGCCGCTCAGGCAGTTGAACTTGTCCGGGCGGGCCAGCTCCAGCACGGCGGTGGCGCCGTGGCGGCCGACGGCCAGCACCGCGCCGGCGTCAGGCATACGGCACCGCCACGCGGCCGATCTTCTCGCGCGCCACGATCATCTTCTGGATCTGCGCCGTGCCGTCGCCGATCTGCAGGCCGAGCACGTCGCGCAGGCGCTGCTGGTGCGGCAGGTCGGTGCTGTAGCCGTAGTGGCCCTGGGTGATCAGGCACTGCTGGATGATGTCGAACGCCAGCTTCGGCCCCCACCACTTGACCATGGCCGCCTCGGACGTGTGCGGCAGGCCCTGGTCGCGCAGCCACAGCGTCTTGTAGCAGAGCAGACGGCAGGCCTCGATCAGCGTCTCGAACTCTGCCAGCGGCTCGGTGACGCCCTGGAACTTGGCGATCGGCCGGCCGAAAGCCTCGCGCTCGCTCACGTAGGCCCAGGTCTCGTCCAGCGACGCCCGCGCGGCGCCCAGGCACTGCAGGCCGATCAGCCCGCGGCTGTAGTCGAAGCCCGCCATCACCTGCCCGAAGCCGCGGTTCTCGTCGCCCAGCATGCGGCTGGCCGGCACTTCCACGTCGTCGAAGAACACCGAGCCGCGCCCGACGGGTTTGGTGCCGAGATCGTCGTAAGGCAGGCGCGTGATGCCGGGGCTGTCCATGTCCACCAGAAAGGCGCTGACGCCACGGGCGCGGTCTTCCTGCGCGCCGGTGCGGGTGAAGACAACGATCTTGTGCATGTGCGCGGCGAACGAGGCCGACGCCTTCTCGCCCTTGAGCACGTACACGTCGCCGCGGCGCGTGGCGCGCAGCTTGAGGTTGGCGGCGTCCGACCCGCCGCCGGGCTCGGTGAGGCCCAGGCCGACCAGCGCCTCGCCGCGGCAGATCTGCCCCACCACCTCGCGCGCCAGCTCGGGCGCCGCGTGGCGGGCCACGATGGTGGCGCACAGCGAGCCCATCAGCTGCACGTAGGAGGCGTTGAAGTCACAGCGGGCAATTTCCTCGACGATCAGGCCGGCAGTGACGGCGTCCAGACCGGCGCCGCCGAGTTCTTCCGGCATCTCCGGTGCGATGTAACCAAGACTGCCCATCTCCTCGATCAGGCCCGGCTCGAAGCCGGTCTTCTCGCGCCGCTGGTAGTGCGGCGCCAAGCGCTCGGCGCCGTAACGGGCCACTGCCTCGCGGATGGCGAGCTGTTCGTCGCTGAAGCCGAAATCCATGGTTCTCCTCGCTCGCGCCGCCAAGCGGCGCCTTGATCTGTGGCTGTTTATCGAATCGATGCGGTGTGGTCAGGGAACACGTCGCTGCCAGCTGGCCGGATCCCGGCGACCGTGGAAAACCGCCAGCACCACGATGCGCGGTCCATGCGCGTCAAAGTAGATGCTGTACGGAAATCGTGCGGTCATCACCCGGCGGACGCCATTGTGGACCACAGGGTAGCGCGCCGGCTGTTCCGCGATGCGCCGAAGGCAATGCTCGACCTGGGCGATGAACACGGCGCCGAGGCCCGGTCGCTGCGCCTCGTACCAGGCGGCTGCTTCGACGAACTCGGTCTGCGCTGCGGCATTGAACGTGACCGGCAGCGTCATCGCCCAAGGCGGGCAAGGGCAGCCGCCCTGACGTCACTCCAGTCGCGCAGGTCGTGCGGATTGGCCTGATGGTCGGCCACACGGCGATCAAGCTCGTCGCGCTGGGCAGCGGTCGGCAGCGAGCTATCGGCCTGCTGGGCAATGCTGTCCCACAGCGCTTCCACCAGGTCGATCTGTTCCGGCACGGTCAGCTTGCGGGCTAGTTCGAGAAGGGCTGTTTTCACGTGAAGCCACCCCGGTTGACGGCCTTCCGGGGCGCAACACACGCGCCCCGGAAGTCGCGCAATGCCTTACAGCGCCGCCAGCACGGTCTCGGCCTTGCTGGCCTCGAAGGTGCGGCCTTCCTCGACGCCCAGGTGCGTGACCACGCCGTTGTCGGCGATCAGCGCGTAGCGCTGCGAGCGCTTGCCCATGCCAAAGCCGCTGCCGTCGAGTTCGAGGCCCACGGCCTTGGCGAAGTCGCCATTGCCGTCGGCCAGCAGCAGCACCTTGTCGCCGACCTGCTGGTCCTTGGCCCAGGCGCCCATGACGAAGGCGTCGTTCACGGACACGCACACGATGCTGTCCACGCCCTTGGCCTTGAACTGGTCGGCCAGCTTCACGTAGCCCGGCAGGTGCTGGCCCGAGCACAGCGGCGTGAAGGCGCCCGGCACGGCGAACAGGGCGACCTTCTTGCCGGCGAACACCTCGTCGGTGGAAATCGGTTTCGGGCCCTCGGCCGTCATCTGCGTCAGGGTCACGGACGGAATCTTGTCGCCAACTTTGATGCTCATGGGAGCGCTCCTTCGGTGGGTGGGGGAAAACTAAGGAGACGCTGAAAAATTCCTTCCGTGGAATTTTTCAGCTCGCCTCGTCGCGGTACACGCCCGCGACGGGCTCCGTGAATCAAGCACTTCGTGCTTGTCTCACGCCGGGGCATCCTGCCCCGGGACGGGAAGCGCTGAATAAATCAGCGCTTCCCTGAAACTACGCCTGGCGCGGGCCGAGCGTCATCACGGTGAGCCGTGAGATGCAACTGATTCTACCCGCGCCGTCTTCGATACGAATGTCCCAGATTTGCGTGGTCTTGCCGGTGTGCACCGGCCGCACGGTGGCGGTGACCTCGCCCTCGCTCACGCCGCGCAGGTGGTTGGCGTTCACTTCCAGACCGACATGGCGCAGGCCCTCGTGCCCGGCCAGCACGCCGGACGCCACCGAGCCGATGGTCTCGGCCAGCACCACGTTGGCGCCGCCGTGCAGGATGCCGGCCGGCTGGCGGGTGTGCTCGTTCACCGGCATGGTGGCCTTGAGGTAATCCGGCCCCACCTCGGTGAAGCGCACGCCAAGGTGCCAGGCCATGCTGCCGCCGATGCGCGGCGCGTTCAGTTGCTCCACCGTCAGGCCGGGACGCCAGATGCTCATGTGTCGTGAACCCTCGTTGTTTGCAGCGTGAAGCGAAAATGCGCCTCGCCGCGATCGGGGGCGTGGCTGCGCTCGACGAATTCGGCGCGGCCGTTCACGCCCAGGCGCAGCACGCTCGAGCAGCGCGTGCCGTAACGCGGCGTTTCGATGAAGATGGCCGACAGCGCGCGCACCAGCGTGGCGTCCAGGCCGATGGCCGGATCACCGGCGGACTCGTGCGTGCGGCGGTCGTCGAGCAGCTCCAGCAGGTCGGCGGTGGCCGGCGCGCCGGCGGCGCACAGGGCGCTCATCCCTGCCTTGGCGATTTCCACCTTCGGCCAGGGCGTGTCGAGCAGGTCATTCGACAGACCGTAGATGCCCGGTTCGAGTCGACGCGGCGCGCCGCCGCGGTTGCTGTACCACCACAGCTCGTCACGGTCGCCGCACAGCAGGTTGAAGCCGGCGTAATCGGCGGCGCGGCCCGTCAGCCTGCGCAGGAACTCACCCGGCGGCGCCCCGCCGAGCAGGTAATCGCGCGGCAGCTCACCGCGCGAGCATGGCGGCGGCGCCACCCTGCGCGGTTCGCGGTAATTGGTCACTGCCGCGAAGCGGCCGTCCCGCGTGGCGCCCAGCCACGTGCCGCCGGCGAGCAAATCGCGCCCGGCCAGCAGCGGCGTCCCGGCCCAGAACGCGGCCGGCGCGGCCGGGCGCTCGTACAGCTCGTCGCGGTTGCCAGCCAGCAGCAGCGGCGTATCGGCCTGTACCCGCCAGGCCAGCACCAGCAGACACATGCGCTACAACCGCACCGCCAGCGCCACGCCGTCGTGCTCCGGGCTGTGGCCCGGCAGCAGGCACAGCAGGTTCACGCTGCGAAAGCGCGCGTCGGCCAGCAGCGCGGCGTTGAAGGGCTCGGCATCGGCAAAGCCGGTGTTGTCGACCACCAGCAGGCCGCCCGGGCGCAGCAGGCGGGCACAGTGGTCGAGCGTGAACAGGTAGTCTTCCTTGTCGATGTCGAGCAGGATCAGGTCGAACGCCGGGCCGAGCCCCATCAGCACCTCCCGTGCGGCGCCGATCAGCACGCGGGTCCGGACGCTCGATGCGGCCAGGTTCTGCCTCGCCGCGACGGCCCGGGCGGGATCCTGTTCGAGCGCCACGATCTCGCCCCCCGGCGCCATGCCGTCCGCCAGGTACAGCGCCGAGTAGCCGTTGCCGGCGCCAAGGTCCAGCGCCCGGCTCACACCGCCAAACTGCGCGAGCAGCGTCAGCAGCTGACCGAGCTGTGGACCCACGGTGGGGATGCCATCGGCGGTCGCGGCGATCGCCAGCTGCGTGAGTTCCGCGCGCTGCGGGCGGGTCTGCCGGCGAAAGTAGGCGTCGAGGTCGGGAATCATCTGTGGCACGGGCTTCTCCGGGGCGGTGGCAGGCCGTCGGCGCGGGCGCTGCCCGCCAGCCGGCCGCCTATGATGCCCGACCGCCGACGCCCCACCCTTCGGTTGGCTTCAGGCGATTCGCATCAGGCCGCCGGCTGCAAGGCGCGCGCAGCGACTTCGGCGCGGGCGAAGGCGAGCGTGGCGGGAAACAACCCGGCGAAATCCTCGCCCAAGCCCGCATCCACCACTTGCAGCAGCCCAAACAGCTCGGCCAGCGGGTTCGGCCGCCGCGCGCGGGTCGCCATCCGCGCGAGCACATCCTCGATCACGCCGGGATCGCCATAGCCGACCAACAGGTCGCGCTCGGCCATGAAATCGGCAAACCGCACCAGCGTCGCCGGCAGCCGGCCACGCTCGCCGTCGAGCGTGGCATACACGGACGCCGCGAACTGCGCCAGCGGCCGCTGGCTGTGGCGCGCCCAATCGCGGGCCAGCAGGTGGTCGTAATAGACATCGAGCGCCACGCGCGCCCAGCGGCGGCGGTCGGCCGGCAGGCGTGCCACGCTGCGCGCCGAGGCGGCATGGCGGTCGACGAAGCCATCGATGCGCCGGTGCAGCCGCACGCCGTCGCGCCAGGCGGCCGGCCAATGCGCCGGCAGCGTTCCGCGCACGTGGTCGCCCAGCAGGTTGCCGACCAGCGAGCAACCCGCCTGCTGCGCGAGCAGGGCATGGGCGAGAACATTCACGGTCGGCGCGACGGGGCTGGGAGCGGGCGTGGAATTATGCGCCCGGGGCCCGGGTGCCGCGCCCGCCAGTCGCCGCAAGAAAAGGCCGGCAAGAACCCCATCCAGCGGATTATTCGGCGCGCTGCGGCGCGATACACGTCCGCAATGCGCATCGTGAATCGGGAACCTGCGCCCCGGACGCATGCCGGGGCTGCCCGGCGTGCGCGATACTTTGCGCGTTCCTTGTGCCACCGGGCTCCAACCGTGAACGAGACGTCATTCTCCCTGCGCAACATGCAGCGCGCCTGCCGCACCTGCAGCCTGCACGAGCTGTGCCTGCCGCTGGGCGTCAGCGAGACCGATATCGAGCTGCTGGAGAAGATCGTCCACCGCTCGCGCCCGCTGCCCCGCGGCAAGTACCTGTTCCGCGAAGGCGACCCGTTCACGTCCATCTTCGTGGCCCGCTCCGGCGCCGTTAAGAGCTTCACCGTGGCGCCGGACGGCAGCGAGCAGATCATCGGCTTTCACCTGCCGGGCGAGTTGCTGGGCCTGGATGGACTGACCGAGGGCGTGCACGCCGCCAGCGCCCGCACGCTGGAGACGGTGAGCGTGTGCGAGGTACCGTTCGAGCGCCTGGAGGAAGCGGCCCGCCACATCCCGGCCCTGCAGCACCAGTTGCTGCGCCTGATGAGCCGCGAGATCACCAAGCGCGAGGAGCAGCTCCTGTCGCTCGGCAAGCAGTCACCCGAGCGGCGCCTGGCGGTGCTGCTGCTGAGCCTGTCGGTGCGCTTTCAGCAGCGCGGCTACTCGGCCACGCGCTTCGTGCTGCCCATGGCGCGTATCGACATCGCCAACTTCCTCGGCCTTGCGGCGGAAACCGTCAGCCGCCTGCTGCGCCGGCTGCAGGACACCAGCGTGCTGGCCCTCGACGGCCGCGCGGTGGAGATCCTGGACCTGGCGGAGCTGCACAACCTGGCGGGAGCGCAGTTCGAACCGCAAGCGCGCGACGGCTGCGCCTGACCGCCGCGCCCAACCGGGCTATGACAACGCCGATCCGGCGCCGATAACGGAACACCGTCCGTCAGCCGGAGCCGCGCCGTGAGCGATCCGTTTATCGCCGAACAGATACTCGACCTTGCCCGCTGGGCGCCAAGCGGCGACAACACCCAGCCGTGGCGGTTTCGTATCGAGGCCCCCGACCACATCGTGGTCCTGGGCCACGACACCCGCGACCACTGCGTGTACGACCTGCGCGGCGAGGCCAGCCGGCTGGCGCACGGCGCGTTGCTGGAGTGCATGGCGCTGGCGGCGAGCCGGCACGGCCTGCGGGCCGACATCACGGCGCGCGCCGACTGCCCGGACCCGGCGCCGACCTATGACGTGCGCCTGGTGCCGGATCCGGCCGTCGTCCCGGACCCGCTGGCGGACTGCATCGAGCGGCGCACCGTGCAGCGGCGGCCGATGTCGCGCCGGCCGCTAAGCGCCGACCAGCAGCGGGCGTTGGAGGCGTGTCTCGCGCCCGGTTACGCGGTGCGCTGGCTCGCCGGCGCCGAGCGGTGGCGCATGGCGCGCCTGCTGTTCGACAACGGACGCCTGCGCCTGCGCCTGCCGGAAGGCTTTCCGCTGCACCGCGACATCATCGAATGGGGCGCGCGTTACAGCGAGGACCGCATCCCCGAGCAGGCCGTGGGTTTCGATCCGCTTACCGCGCGCGTGTCGCGCTGGGCGCTGCGCAGCTGGGGACGGCTGTCGTTTTTGAACCGCTACCTCGGCGGCACGCTGCTGCCCGCCCTGCAGCTCGATTTTCTGCCGGGCTTGGCCTGCGCCGCGCACGCGGTGCTGCTGGCGCCCCGGGCGCCGCAGACGGCGGACGATTTCGTCGCAGCCGGCCGGCAGCTGATGCGCCTGTGGCTCACGGCCACAAAGCAGGGGCTGCACCTGCAGCCGGAAATGACGCCGCTGATCTTTGCCCGCTACCTGCGGCAGGGCGTGCCCTTCACGCGGGAGCAAACCCTGCGGGGCCGTGCGGGGCGCGTGACGCAGGCGCTCGAAACGCGGATCGGCGCCCGGGATGCGGAACGGGCCGTGTTCATGGGCCGGGTCGGCGCCGGCACCACGCCGCGGGCGCGATCCTTGCGGTTGCCCTTGGGGAGGCTGCTGGGCTCAACCGGAGTCGATGCGGACCTGCGGATAAAGTGATTTGTCAGCGTTTTTTACAATCTCTAACTTTCTGTTCGAATTGAGGTTTTTGTCATTTCATAGGCCTATCCGACTGGCTGGCTGGGCCGTCGGCGGGCCGATCTGTCAGATTTTTTTACAACGCCAGCCCTGAAAGGCTCGCGGATGCCTTGCCTGGCGCTTGATAAAAAAATAAATAACTGTTCTAAATTATAAAAATTAAAAAATACCGCTCTTGGCACGAATGGTGATTAATCTCGGCTGAAAGCGCGATCTCGCGACCCCGGCCGAAGCCGACCGGCCCCGATCGAAACCCAGGAGCGATGCAATGAACAGGTTCAAACAAGGCTTGGCAGCGGTGGCGGCGATCGGCGCCCTTTCCATGGCGGGGACGGCCAATGCGGCATTTCTGCTGAACGACTGGCAGATCGATTTCGGAGTCATCGTTCCCGGCGCGGATCCGGTCGGTGGCACCAGTGCAATCTCCGGCATCGATTTCATCGGTTTCAACGACTCGCCCCTCAACGTGACCTGGAACGACTCGGACGGGACGACCGGCTGGTCCATCGGCGACACCTACACCGTGCTCACCCGGGGCTTTGCCAGCGGCTTTGGGGACTCTGTGTCGGGTGCCGTGCCGGCTCCCCTCCTCAATGTCAATGGCACATTTGCCGGGCTCCGTGGCTACGAGCTCACCTACGATGCCAGTCTGACGATCCAGATCACCGGTGGCACTGCCGCCACGCCAATCTGGACGCACGTCGCCAACCCGGCTGACTTTCTTACGTTCTATATCGACGACCTGAGCGACGGCGGCAAGGCGACGCCCGGCACCGGCGCCGGTTACACCGACGGCGTGAAAGTGCTCACGTTCACCTCGGTCGCAGGCGATGGCGGTTCGGCCAACGTCGCCGGCACGCTCGACGGGTCGGACGACGCGAGCTTCGTACTGACCGACGTGTGGGTGCCCGGCGTGTTCAAGACGCTGGCTGGCGAGGAACTGGCACCGGGTCTGATGATCGGCCTGGTGGACTCCAACTTCGACCTCGACAGCGACAACGACGGGGTGCTCAACGAGACGCGCGGCGGCTTCGGGTGCACGACGACCAACCAGAGTGTGTTCTTCTTCTGCGGCGTCGAGGACGGCACCTTCCGCTTGGCGACGGCTGTCCCCGCCCCGGCCACGCTGGGCCTGCTCGGCGCGGGCCTGCTGGGCTTGGCCGCCATGGGCCGGCGGCGCAAGGCCTGAGAACGAACCGACACCCGCTTCGGTGAAGAAAAGCCCGCGCAAGCGGGCTTTTTTTTGTCCGCTCGCCGCTCAGGGACTGAGTGGCCAGGATCGCGCGCTGCCGGCCTCACGTTGCTTGTCGGTCGTCGCGTTGGCAGCTCACTGCCCGGCTGCGTTTCAATAAGGGCCGCTGGGAAGGTCAAGTCGCGGCCGGGTAGCGCCGATACGGGCATGATGCATGCCTATCCGGTACCAGACCGGCCCGTGGCGTGGACACGGATGATCGGGGGCTCGCGTATGCCAAGCAGTGCGGTGCTGAAACAGGTTCTGACGGAGCTGGTTGCCGTGCGCGACGCCCCGCGCGTGCCCGAGCCGAACCTGGTGATGGATGACCCGGCCCAGGTGGTCGCCTTTCGCGAGGCCGGGCTCGAAAACGGCGTGATGGCGCCGGTGTATCTGTTCCACGCCGCCAACGTGTCGTCCGTGGTGCGCCCCGGGGAAACGGTGCTCGACCTCGGCTGCGGGCCGGCCAACCAGCTCGCCATGATCGCCCGCCTGAACCCGGACACGCGCTTCGTCGGTCTGGACCTGTCCGACGAGATGCTGGGCTTCGCCAGCGAGCGCGTCGAGCTGGACGGGTTGTCCAACGTGACGCTGCTGCGGCAGGACATCACGCGTCTGGAGGCCTTCGCCGACGCCAGCGTGGACGCGGTGTACTCGACCGTGGTGCTGCACCAGTTGCCGGATGTGGCGGCGTTCGAGGCGGTGTTCAGGCAGGTGGCGCGGGTGCTGCGGCCGGGCGGTGGTCTGTATCTGGTCGATTTCGCGCACTTGAAGACCGAGCGCGTGATCCGCTACTTTGCCCATCAGTACGCGGATCGCCAGCCGGAGCTGTTCACCCGCGACTACCACAACTCGCTGCGGGCGGCCTTTGACCTGGCGGACTGGCGGCGCGCGCACGCAGCGCACCTGAGCGGCTTTGGACGCTGTCGCCGCATGGTGCCGCTGCCGTACATGGTGTGCGTCAAGAGCGCGATCCGGCAGCAACTGAACACAAGCACGCGCCAGCAGCTGAAGGCGCTTTTCGACCGGCTGCCGTCCTGGCACAAGGCCGACTATCGCGACCTCGATCTGCTGTTCCGGCTGGGTGGGCTCAAGGTGGGCTGGTCGCCCAAGGATTAGCCGGGCTCACGGCTGGGCGGGGGTGGGGCGCGGGCCGCCCCGTCGGCGCCACGGCGAGTCGGCCGCCAGCAGCAGCGCCGGCAGCAGCAGCAGGTCGAATGCGACCGCAATGATGAGCCCGAAGGCCGTCAGCAACGCGAATTCGCGGGTCGGAATGAACGCCGACAGGCCCAGCAGCAGGAATTGCGCGCCAAGAATGGTGCCCGTGGCCAGGCAGTCCGGCCCGGTGCGGCGTAGCGCGCGGGTCAGCGCGAACACCGGCCCGGCGCCGGCCGCCCGGCGGGCGCGGTATCCCTGATACAGATAAATCGTGTCGTCCACGGCAATGCCGGTGGCGACGCTGGCGATCAGCGCCGTGGCCATGTCGAGCCAGATGCCAAGCGTGCCCATGAGCACGAAGGTGAGCGCCACCGGCGTGGCGTTCGGCACCATGCACAGCGCCGCGGCTCGCGGCGAGCGCCACAGGATGACCAGCAGCGCGAACACCATCAGCGCCACCGCGGTGGCGCTCGAGATCTGCCCGCGCATCAGCAGCCGCTCCTGGTCGCCGAACAGGCGCCCGTAGCCGGCAATCTGCCAGCCGAGGGTGCCCGGCGGCTGCTCGGTCAGATGGTTCTGGATGCGCGCCATGAAGGCGTTGATTTCCGTGCTGCCGCGGGTATCGAGGTTCAGCAGCAGGCGGGTGCGCTGAAACTCCCGATCGACCAGGTCGTACAGGTCGCGGCCGTCGTAGATCAGGAGGTACTGGCTGATCAGCTGGCGCTTGGTGGGCAGCGTGCGCTCCGCGGCGTCCCCGCCACCGACCGCCCAGTGCATCTCGCTGAGCAAGTCCGGCAGCGACAGGCTGTAGGTGACTTCCGGCTGCTGGCGCAGCCAGTTCTGTACCGCGGCGATGGCGGCCAGGGCGGGGGGTTCTGTCAGGCCGTCCCGCGCGGCGGCGTCGAAGACGATCTCCATCGTCGTGACGCCGGTCAGGCGCTGCTCGATGGCGTGGGTCGCGCGCGTCAGGGCGTGGTCTTCGGGGAAGAACCGGTACAGATCCGTCTGCACGCGGATGTTCGCCAGTTGCGGCAGGCCGGCCAGCAAGACCAGCCCGAAGGCGCCCAGCACCCAGCCGGGCCGGCGCAGTGCGATGCGGGTGGTACGCCGCACCAGGGGCAGCAGACGGTTCAGGCCCAGATCGCCCGCCGGCCAGGGGTGATGATCGTGCCGCAGCACCAGGGCGGGGAGCAGCCAGACGCTGACGAGGTAGATCAGGCCGAGCCCCACGCTGCCGGCAATGCCGAAATCGCGGATGGGCCGTACCGGGGTGACGGCCAGCGACAGCAGGCCGGCTGCGGTGGTCAGGGCCGCGAACAGCGCCGGCCGGGCGATGTGCCGAACGCCGGCCAGGACCCGCTCGCGTGGCGGCACCGGGCGCCGGCTGGCGTGCGCGATGCCGCTGAACAGGTGCATCAGGGCCGCCGTGCTGAGCGCCAGCAACAAGGGAGGCAGCATCGACGAGACCAGCGTGAACGGGCGGCCAGCCAAGGCCAGCGCGGCGACGCTGCCGCCAATGACGGCGGCATACGTCAGGCCGGCCAGCACCACCACCAGCCAGCGGCGGAACATCCACCACAGAAGCGCAAGGCCGATCAGCGTGGTGATGGGGGTAAAGGTCGCCGCGTCGCGGATCATCGAGCGCAACTGCGCGACGTCGAGCGCGATCGGTCCGCCAACGGCCTCCAGCAGCGGTTCGAGGCCAGCCTCGGCAACTGCGGCCCGGACCGTGGCATCGAGCGCCAGGCGTTGCCGGCTGTCCTGCAACCGATGCGGCCGCACCACCAGCGCCAAGGCCGAACCGTCGCGAGCCACCAGGGCGCCGGGCGCGAAACGGTCTGCCAGCGCGATGTCGCGCCATCGGGCGGCGGCCGCTGCCCCGCCCCGCGACGGGTCTATCAAAGGCGCGATGGCAAAGCCATCGTCGGTCGGCGCGATGTGGTCGGCGCTGACCACGCTGAGCACGCGCTCGACCTGGGGCGACGCTTCGAGCGTGCGGGCGAGACCTTGCAGTTTCTGGAGGGTGGCGGTTTCCCACAGGGTCTCGCCGCTGAACAGGGCGACGAGCACCTGGTCTTCCGGAAACTGCTGCCGCAACTGCTGCGTCAGCAGCACGGCGGGCGCATCCGCCGGGAAATAGGTCTCGGGTGAATTGTCGAGCTTGAGCCGCGGCAGGCTGGCCAGCGGCAGCAGGATGAGGGCGGCCAACAACAACGCCGCCAGCCGCGGACGGTCGAGCAGCCAGCCGGTCACAGCTTGGCGCGCCAGCCGAGCGTCACGCCGCTGTTGTCGTGAAAGAAGCCGCCGAGGGTGTCGTCACTGCCCCGGAAAACGTGCGCGGCGACGTAGAACTGCTGCGCGTCCAGAAACAGAAAGCGCAGCTCGGGATTGACGTAGATGTCGCGCGCGTTCAGGCCGAGCGCGTAGCGCAGCTCGAACTCGAAGCGGTGCTGGCCGAACGGGTACAGCACCGTGCCGTTGGTGAAGTAGCGCCGCCGCCGGTCGAGCAGGGACGCGGGGCCGAGCAGCACGTTGGCGCCGAGTTGCAGGTTGACCCGGATGTCCCGGTCGCCGGGGTAGAACTCGGCGCCGATGACCGCGTTGACGGCATCGACCGTGTCGAGCGCGCCGAGCGAGTCGGTGACCGGCACCGCGCTCAGCCAGGCGGCCTCCACGCGCCACGTGGTGCGGCCGGTGACGAAGCCGGCGTCGCCGCCCAGCACCCAGGTGTAGGGGTGGCGGCCGACGAAGGTATCCGGCGCCAGCGCCACCGCTGCGGGCACGCTGGCGCCCGTCGCCAGTGCCAGGCGCACGCGCTCGTCCAGCTCGTAATAGGGCGTCGAGTGGCGCACGCGCTGGGCGGTGAGGGCGTAGTCGAAGCCGGACAGCTCGCGGCTGTAGCGCAGCGCGCCGCCGCCGCTGCCGCTTTCGTCGTCGTCGAAGCGACCTGCCTGGACTAGCGTGCGCTGCAAATCGCTGCGCGGCAGGCCCAGCAGGCGGCCTTCGCGGCGGTTGACCGGATGCCACGCACTGTCGTCGTCCGGCAGCTCCGCCGGGCGAAAGGCGGGAATCCACACCATGTCGAGCTTGCCCGGCAGCCCGAACCATTCGGCCCGCACCGCGGGCACGGTGCGGCGGCGTTCGGGCAGGCGGTCCAGCACCATGCGCGTGAGGTCGACCACCGACAGGCGGTCCGTGGGGGCGATTTCGTCCACCCGGCCCCAGGCGATGCGCTGCGCGCCGGCGGTGACGCGCATCCTCGACCAGCGGTGGCGCAGGTAGACCTCGTCGTAATCGAGCAGGGCTTCGCTGTAGTCTCGCCAGCCGCTCTGCCGGAAGGCGTCGCCGCGCGCCGTCAGGCGCAGCTCGGTGGTGGCGGCGGCTTGCCACGCGAGCCCGCCGGTGGCGTGCAGGAACTGGCCATGGCGGGCGAGCCGGTGACCGCCGGTGAAGGCCATCGTCTCGGCCTGCACGCGGCTGAGCTCGAAAGCGACCGGCGAAGCGGGGGCGTCGGCCGGGTGCATGGCCGGTGGCGGCGCGGCGTCGCCGAATGCGAGCACCAGCGGTGCAGTCGATGCCATGGTGGCGGCGCTGGGTGGCGCGGCGGCCGGAGCCGGGCGAGGCGAGACGTCCCTCTCCGGCGGAGCCACGGCCTCGACGCTGTCGATGTGGGGCGATGGGACAGTAGCGGGAGGTGCCAGCGCGACCGCCTGCAGGCTGACCGGCTCCAGGCCGGCGGCGCGAAGGCGCTGCGCGTGTCGCTCGGCGAAGGCCAGGTTCTGGAACGCGCCAGCCTGGACCGTGTAGCTGCCGTCCGCCGCGCGCCGCACGAGCGCCGGGCTGCCCAGTTGGCGAATCTTGGCGGCAAGCTCGCCGGCGCGGTGGGCATCCTCGATCCCCACCACACGCACGGCGGTGAGCGGCGCCGCGGCGGCGCCGACGCTGACGACGCCGGCCAACAGCGCGCCGGCGGCGAGTCGCCGCCGGATGCGGCCAAAGCGGGGGGCGCGAGGGTTCATTTGGGCCTGTAGGCGCTGTCCGTCGCGGGGTCCGCCAGGGTTTGCGTGGTGAACAGCGAATCCGGCAGGCCCTGATCGTAATTCACCTTGTCCACCGTGATGCGGGTCTGGTGGCCGCTTTCGAGGTCGGTCATGGTGCTGTCGGTAACCGTCCAGTAGCCCTGAATCTGCTCGACCCGGTGCACCGTGAGGCGTTTGGCCGGCTGCTCGCCGGCTTGGTAGAAATCGACGCGCAGCGGCAGCAGGGTGGGCTCGTGTATCCAGGCGACGCGCTTGCTGTAAACCGAGTTGCCGGGGTCCACCGGCACGCTTTGCAGGATGCGCGTGGGCTGGCCCTCGATCGTCTCCTCGCCCAGCAGCTGGTGTCGGTCGCGTTCGGGGCGGCGATCCTGCAGGTCCTCGTAGTAAAGGTCGGACCCGACGAAGCTTCCACCCCGCCGCTCGGACGCGATGCGCCGCACCTGGTCCAGTGCCGGCAGGTACAGCCACTGGTCGGCGTCGCCCTCGGCCTTGCTGTGCACCAGAAGGCCGGTGCCCCGGATGTCGGCGGGGTCCACGAAGCGCAGCAGCGCGCGCACGTTGCCGGAACCGGCGTCGGCCCGAAAGCTGAAGGCGAGCCGCTGCCGGGTGCTGGAGCCCGGGCGGGTCAGGGTCATGGTGAAGCGGGTGGCCGCGTCCTTGCCGTCGGGCCGGTCATACACGCGCTGCGCGAGGTCAGCCGCGTCGGCGGGCGTTTCGGCGGTGGCGCGAGCAGTCAAGGTGCCCGCGAGGCATAGGCTCGCCAGCAGCAGACCGCGGCCAAGTAGATGCAGGGGGGAATTCATCGTCAATCCGTCGTCGAGCCGGCACCGAGGCGTTTTCGCACCAGCCATATCAACAGTCGCTGCAAGGGGTTGCGGTTTCCGCCGGGGCGCCAGGTGTGGGCCAGGCGGCCGCGGAAGGCGTCGAACTGCAGGCCGTGCGGTGCGGCCCGGACCTTGCCGCGGCCGAGCAGCAGCTTGAGCGCCGTGGTGGCGGCGATGCCGGCGCACAGCTCGCAGGCCATGGGCGTGGACGGGCCGGCCTGATCGCCGAAGCGGACCCGGCCGGGGTCGGCGAGATAACCGCCGTGCAGCAGCGCGGGCGCCAGACCGACCAGAAAGCGCAGCGCCTGTTCGGCCGGCGGCTGACCGGCGATCTGGAAGTAGTCGTCGAAGCTGATGCCGCCGGGCATGAACACCAGCAGCGCTGCGCCCATGCCGAGCGGCGCGGCGGTGATGGCGGGGATGCCGCGCGCGCGGCAGGCCGCGAACACGGCGCGGCGGATGTCGAAGGCGAAGTAGTCGATGCCGTCGACGTAAACGTCCACGCCCTCAAGGAAGCTGTCGAGGTTGTCGAGGTTCACGCCGTGCGGGAACAGGCGCAGGTCGAGCTCCGGGTTGATGGCGCGCGCCATGTCGGCCACGACGCTGATTTTCGGCTGGCCGATGGTGTGCAGGAAGGCGCCCGCCTGGCGGTTGAAGTTGTGCAGCTCGAAGCGGTCGAACTCGGCCAGATTGAAGTGGCCCACGCCGAGCCGCGCGAGCGTCAGCACGTGGCTGCCGCCGACACCGCCAAGGCCCGCGATGGCGATGCGCGCCGCCCGCAGACGCGCGAGTTCGTCGCCCGTCACCCAGCCGAGCGTGCGGGTGAACGCGGTTGCGTAATCGAAGCCCGCTGTGTCGGCCACGACCTTGGCGTCGTCGGGCGCGGGTGTCATGTCGGCTGCCCCGCGTTCCCGGGTGCGGCCAGCTGTGGCAGCAACTGCGCTTCGACGGCCTGGAACAACTCGGCCAAGTCGTCGCGCAACGAAGCCAACGAGGCGTCGTGCGCCTGCTGTGTGTAGTGGATGTAGTAGGCGGCGCGTTGGCCGTGGTACTCGATGACCGGACCCAGTCGCCGAAAATCGAGACCCGCCCGGGCCAGCATGCGCGCGAGGCGGGGCTCCATCATGGCGAACACGTGCGGCGTGCCGCGGTGCAACACCATCAAGCGGGAGGCCATGAACAGCGCCACCGCCAGCAGCGGAAAGCTGCGCGCATCCGGCGTGTCGACGGCGGCGGACTCCTCGTCGCCCAACGGGCTCATTTGCTCGGACGCGCGGCGGCGGAACCCAGCCGACACCGCGATGCGGGAAATCTCGCAGCGCTCGGATACCGGGGTCGTCGAGGGGTCGATCGACGCGCCAGCCAATGCGGCCGCCGCGTGGACCTGAATGGGCAGCTCGGTCATTGCGCCGGGGTTCTGCAGATGGACCAGGCGCAGGCAACCGGCCACCTCGCCGCTCGGGCGATGCCGAATCAGGCAGTGGTCGGCCTGCCGGTCATAGGCATCCGTCTCGAGGCCGCCCGGGCAGTCCTCGTCGCGTTCGAAGCCGAATTCCCGGCAGTACACCTCGTAACGCAGGCGCTGCGCGAGTTCCCTGCGGGCCGGATCGCAACCGACGGAAAGTTCGAAGTATTTCGAGAAGGTTTCACTGACGCTGGGCACGGCGTTCGACCTCACCCGCCATCAGCCAAGCGCGGTCAACGGCAGGCCTGGACCGACCAATGCCGAGAAACGAACGAACGGCTCTCGCGCAAGCTGTCGCGAGTACGGGGTGTCATCGGGAGCCTCGACCAGGGTGCGGTACGCCTGCATCACGTTGGCGATGCGCGGATAGCGAACACCGTGATGATGGCAGCCATCGCCGGCCGGTTGGTCGGCAATGCCCATGCGACCCAGCAGACGGCTCAGGGAGAGGGTCGTCAGAAAGGCCAAATGGTCGAACCCCTGGCGGCAGGCATACGCGACGCTGGCCCGAATCAGGGCGAAGAAGGCGAGCGCGCTGTCGCCGCCGCCCGGTCGACTCGATGCGTCGGAAGGCGCCGTCGGCGCGACGCACATGCGTGAGATCTCCGCGACCCGCCGTTGCCTGATGAGCGGGACGACATGCGACGCCAAACCGGCGAGCGACGTCATCGGCAAGCCGAGCGGGTCGGGCGGGATCAGCCGCAGCGTGCCGACCCAATCCGCCCGCCGCATGTCGTAGGCGATGAACTGCACGGCGTGCTCGTCATAACAGTCACGCTCCTCGCCATCCGGGAATCGTGTCGGGTCTTCATAGGCAAGCCTTTGACAGTAGACCTGGTAGCGCAGGCGGTGATGAAGCCGCTGACTGTCCGCGGTATCAGCCAGCGCCACGATGACTGAAGGGCGTTGCGGGGCAAAGTATTTGATCATCGGAAGCCTCGTCGAACGAGGATGGGCAACCGGGTATGGACAGCCCGATGGGTGGCCCGGATCCACTGGCATCATGTTCACGCTGGATGGGCCCTGATGGGTGTCAGGCTGCCGGCCCGGATGAGCTGCGCCGATTTTTGTTGCTCGCCAAATTGCGCCGCGGCTCACCCGCGGCGCCACCATAGCATCACCCGCCGACGCTGCAACATAATTCACCTTTGCGGACCGATCCGTGACATATCGGCGACAGTTGTCCTCGCGCTCATGGCCTTGCGGCCGGTTTGAGTGACTCGCCTTCAGACGCCTCGACAGGCGTGGGGGACCGCGCTCGTCGGGGCAGCAAGGGCGCCACCGCCCAGGCGCCCGCGGCGAGCGTCGCGACCAGGCCGAGCTGCACGGCGGCGAAGCGCCAGAAAAGGATGGTGTCGGATAAGCGCTGGTCGCGGTCCGGGCCGAGCAGGAACTGCCAGCCGGAGAAGACCCGGTCGTACTTGTGAACGCTGGGCTCGAGGCCGTGCGTGAGCAGCCACCAGCCGAGCGGCACGCCGGCCAGCACCAGCAGCCAGGCGGCGGGCGCCAGCCAGCGCACACGCCAGCGGTGGGCGAGCAGCGCGGCGCCGGCGCACACCAGCGCCAGCAGGCCGTACAGATAGCCACCGCCGCCGGTACCCCACAGGCCCTGGCGGGCGATCAGCTCGGTGAGGTTGTCCGTGGAAGCGCCATCGAATGCGATGTTCTGGCACAGCCAAAGCCAGGGCGCGGCCGCCAGCACCACCGTGAGTGCCGCTCGCCCGCGCAGGCCGCGTGACACCGCGATCGCGAACGCCAGAAAGAACCACAGCGGGCTGACGAGCGCCGCGTAGCGGACCGGCCGTTCGACGATCGCCACCGGCGTCGGCCCGACCAGCAGGAACAGCTCGCGTAACACCGGCGCCCTGAACTCGTGCCGGGTGACGAAGGTGTAAAGGTTGTTCGAGCCGCAGATGTCGAGAATGCTCTCGCTGGTGACGCTGCGGTACAGCAGGCCAAGACTCACCAGCGTCGCGGCCAGCACGGCCGCCGGAAAAAACAGCCACGGCCGGCGGCCGGCGGCCAGGGCGTGACCGATCCATGCGGCAGACGCGCCCACCCACAACGCCGCCAGGCTGAACACGAACACGGGCAGCGCAGCCCCGTCATGCCGGAACAGTTCCCGCACGTTGTAGGGCAGCGCCGGCAGACGCAGCACCGCCGTGACGACCGCCGTCATGCCGGCGGCGAGGATCGCCGCCCGCAGCGCGGCCGACCACACGTCGGCGGGCCGCACGGGGGCGAGCGGCGGCAAGGCGATTGGCGGCTCCGGCCCGGCCGGCATGGCCGGCTCGCTGGCGGACATGGGCAGCACACTCAGCGCCCAGGCGCACAGCAGCACCCACACCGGCTCGGTGATATCCGCCCGCTGCCCGGGCAACATCACCTGCAGCAGCTCCAGAAACGCCACCCACAGGGCGAGGGCGACCGTCGCCGGCACGAGCCGGGCCCCTTCCATCCGCAGCAGCCACAGCAGACCGCCGTACAGAACGAGGCGACCCGCAAGCGCCTGCGTGTTCAGCAGCATGTCCCCGCGCAGCAGGCCGGCGAACGGCACCCAGTCTGCGGCGAGCCGCGGCGCGTAGGGATCGAGCGGCAGCAGCGCCAGCGCGGCAATGCCGCCCACCAGCAGCAGGACAAGCAACAGGCGACGCGTGGGCCCGGCCAGCAGCCGGCCGGCCAGCGTGAGCGCTGCGCCCGCGGCCATGCCGAGCACCACGCCGGCGTCGACCGTCTGGCCGACCACCAGCGCCTTGCCGAGCAGCAGCAGGCCGCACAGCGGCAGCAGGAGCAGCGCGCCGACGGCGCCGCCGATCGCGACGGTCAGCGCTTCGCCCGCCACGGCCGTGCGCAGGCCGGAATCGATGGCGGCGAGAATGTCGATCCCGGATGCGCCCGTGCCGAGCGGGCGGAGGTTGTCCTTGATGTGCTGCCAGTCCAGGGACGGCACCCACGGCAGCAGCTCGCTGCCCAGCCAGGCAAGCACCACCAGCAGGGCAATGATCGATTGCGGCGGCAGCCGTTGCCGCAGCCGGGCGGTGAGCGGCCCGCGCAGCAGGGCGACCAGCGACAGGCCCGCCACCAGCCCCACGCCGTTCCAGGCCGCGTCGTAAAGTGCCGCGGTGCGCTGCGCGGCCCACAACTGCGCCACCTGCAGCGTCAATGCCAGCGCGCCGCCACCGGCCAGCACCAGCAGCGCCCCGCCGATTCGCAAGCGGCGCTGAGCAAGCGCGCCGCAGGCGCCAATGGGCACGAACAGCGCGATGTTGCCCAAAATGTCGCCGCGCGACACGTGCGCCGGCACGTCGAACAGCGTCTGCCAGGGCCGCGGGCTGTTCAGCAGGTGAAACGGATACAGCGAGCCGTAAACGGCCAGCGCGACCATGGCCAAGCCAATCAGGCGCCAGCGCTGCTCGTGGGTCGGGTCATACATGAGGCTCGCCGGCGCGTGTCGCGTCATCGTCAAGGATGGCCTGGCGGCGATAATACCGATGCCCCGTCGTGATCCGGAGTCATCCGTGCGTTGCCTGGTCATCCGCCATGCCCCAGCCGAGTCCGGCCCCTCCGACGCCGAGCGCCCGCTGAGCGCTGCCGGCGCCAGCCTGCTGCGGCAGGTGCGCGGGCCGCTGCAGGCGTTGGTGCCGGACGTCGGGCTGATCGCCCACAGCCCGCTGCGCCGGGCGCGCGAGACGGCGGCCCTGCTGGCCGAGGTGTTCGCGGTGCCGTTGTGCGAAACCGAAACGCTGGCGCCGGGCGAACTCGACGGGCTGTCATCCTGGCTGTCGACGCAGTCGGGTACCGTGGCGCTGGTCGGACACGAGGACGATCTGAGCTACTGGGTGTGCCACATGCTGACCGGTCTGGGCGGGCGATTCTTTCATTTCGAGCGCGCGGCGGCTTGCCTGCTGGAGTTTCCGGGCCTGCCCAGGGCAGGCGGGGGCCGCCTGCACTGGCTGATGACGCCTGACCACCTGGCGCGCATGGCGCGCCGCTGAGACTGTCCCATGCCCGAATCCGTTCTCGCCGTTCCGGCCGCTTTGTCCGGCACGGCTTTCGACACCATCGCCGCGGTGGATCTCGGCTCGAACAGCTTTCACCTGATGGTGGCCCGCGTGAGCGGTGATCAGCTGCAGGTCATCGACCGCCTGCGCGAGCCGATCCGCCTGGGCGCCGGGCTGGGTGCCGACGGCAACCTCACGCCCGCCATGTGCGCCGACGCGCTGGCCTGCCTGCGCCGCTTCGGCGAGCGTCTGCGCCGTTTGCCGCCGGGCGCGGTGCGCGCGGTCGGCACCAACGCGCTGCGCCAAGCCGGCAACAGCGGGCGCTTTCTGGCTGACGCCCGGCGCGCGCTCGGGCATCCGATCGAGATCATCGCCGGCGTGGAGGAAGCGCGCCTGATTTACCTCGGCGTCGCGCACAGCGTGCCGCCGGACGACCGCCAGCGGCTGGTCATCGACATCGGCGGCGGCAGCACGGAGCTGATCATCGGCCGCCGCTACCAGCCGCTGCGCCTGGAAAGCCTGTACCTGGGATGCGTGTCGCACAGCCAGCGCTTCTTCGGCGACGGGCGCATCACCGCGTCCCGCCTGCGCGACGCCGAGCTGGCCGCCCTGCAGGAACTCGAACCGGTGGCCGCCGACTACCGGGCGCTCGGCTGGCAGCACGCCGTGGGTGCCTCCGGCAGCCTGGTGTCGGTGGCCGATGCGCTGCGCAGCGAGGGGCTGGCCGGTGGCGGCATCACGGCCAATGGCCTGCGCCAGTTGCGAAAGCGGGTGCTGGAGCTCGGCCGCGTGGATCGCCTGGACCGCTTGCAGGTGCGTCCGGACCGTGTGCCGGTCTTCACCGGGGGGCTTGCCATCGTGCTCGCGCTGTTCGAGGGCCTCGGCATCAGCCGGATGGAGATTTCGGACGGCGCGCTGCGTCAGGGCGTGCTCTACGACCAGCTGGGACGCATCCACCACGACGACATCCGTGACCGCACCGTGGCGCAGCTGAAGCGCCGCTATCACGTCGATACCGGGCACGCCCGGCGGGTGATGCGCACCGCCGGGCGTTGCCTGGACCTGACCGGCGCGGACTGGGGACTGACCGAGCCGCACTGGCGGCAGTTGCTGGGCTGGGCGGCCCTGCTGCACGAGATCGGTCTTGACGTCGCCCATGCCGAGTACCACAAGCACGGCGCCTACATCCTGCAACACGCGGACCTCGCCGGCTTCTCGCGTCAGGAGCAGCGCCAACTGGCGCTGCTGGTGCGGGTGCACCGGCGCAAGGTCGCGCTCGGCGAGTTCGAGGTGCTGGACGACGAGCAGCGCCAGTCCCTGCTGCGCCTGGCCGTGCTGCTGCGCCTGGCGGTGGTGCTGCACCGCAGCCGTGCCGCACTGCGCCCGCCGAAATTCTCGCTGCGCGCGGTCGACCAGACGCTGACCATCCACTTCCCACCCGGCTGGTTGGAGCGCCACCCGCTGACCGGCGCCGACCTCAAGCAGGAGGCGCAGTTTCTGGCCGCGGCCGGTTTCAAGCTGCACACGCACGATGGCGCCGCGAACGCATGAGCGGCGCCCGGCCTGGCGTGTTTCCGACGCTGCGGATACGGCTGGATCTGGCGCCCGGCGTGGCGATCGGCCCCGGCAAGGCCGAGCTGTTGCGCGGCGTGGCGGAAACGGGCTCCATTTCGGCGGCCGGCCGGCGCATCGGCATGAGCTACAAACGCGCCTGGCAGCTGGTGGATGCGCTGAACCGGCACTTCGACAGCCCGCTGGTGAGCGCGACCCGGGGCGGTGCGCGGGGCGGCGGCGCCCAGCTCACGTCCTTGGGTGCGCAGGTTCTCGACATGTATTTCGCGCTGGAAGGCGCGACCAATGCGTCCGTGGCCGACAGCCTGCGGCAGTTGGCCGCGCGGCTTCGGGTGCCCGATGCCCCAGAGCCACCATCGGTTTGACATCTTCGTTATTTCTGAAGGTAAATAACGAAATCCCTTCAGTCAGCGCGCCGCGGCCCGCCGCGCGACTCGATTTCCCCACCTTTTCATCCATCGCGCATCGTCAGGAGGACGAATGAACAAGCCCGTCGAAACCGCCGCCGCCAGCGGCCTCTACCAGTCCCAGTACGGCCAATTCATCGGTGGCCAGTGGGTGGAGGGCGCCAGCGGCGCCACCATCGATCTGATCAATCCGGCCAACGGACAGCGCCTGACGCGCATCGCCGCCGGCAATGCCAGGGACGTCGAGCGCGCCGTCGCCGCCGCCGCCGAGGCTTTCAAGACCTGGGGCCACAGCAGCCCGGCCGAGCGCCAGGAGCTGCTGGTCGAGATCGCCCGCCGCCTGAAGGCCCGCGCCCAGGACTTCGCGATGATCGAGTCGCTCAACAACGGCAAGACCGTGCGCGAAGCGATGATGTTCGACCTGCCGGCGGCGATCGGCCAGTTCGAGATGTTCGCCGGCGCCGCCTGGCACCTGCACGGCGAGTCGCTGGACTACCCAGACGCCGTCGGCGTGGTGCACCGAGAGCCGTACGGCGTGGTGGCGCAGATCATCCCGTGGAACGTGCCGCTGATCATGATGGCGTGCAAGATCGCCCCGGCGCTGGCGGCCGGCAACACCATCGTGCTCAAGCCCGCCGAGACGGTGTGCCTGTCGGTGCTGGAGTTCTTCCGCGAGATGCAGGACATCATCCCGCCCGGCGTGGTGAACGTGATCACCGGCTACGGCGCGGACGTCGGCGAGCCGCTGGTCACCCACCCCAAGGTGCGCAAGGTGGCCTTCACCGGTTCGGTGCCGACCGCCCGGCGCATCATGAACTACGCCTCGGTCAACATCATTCCGCAGACGCTGGAGCTCGGCGGCAAGTCGGCGCACATCGTGTGCGAGGACGCTGATCTTGACGCCGCCGTGGAAGCCGCGGCCATCTCGACCATCTTCAACAAGGGCGAGATCTGTCTGGCCGGCACCCGCCTGTTCCTGCAGGAAAAGATCAAGGACGAGTTCCTTGGCAAGCTCGCGGGCATCCTGCGCAACGTGCCGCTGGGTGATCCGGCCCAGCCCGGCACCGCCATGGGGCCGCAGGCATCCCGGGCGCAGCTCGACAAGGTGCTGGGCTACCTCGAACTTGGCGTGCAGGAAGGCGCCACCGTGCTGTGCGGCGGCGCCCGTGCCACCGGCCCCGGGCTCGACGAAGGCAACTTCGTGCAGCCCACCATCTTCACCGACGTGACCAACGACATGCGCATCGCGCGTGAGGAAATCTTCGGGCCGGTGACCTGCGCCATCACCTTCAAGACCGACGAGGAAGCCATCGCGCTGGCCAACGACAGCGACTACGGCTTGGGTGGCGGCCTGTGGACGCGCAACCTCACCCGTGCGCACCGCATCTCGCGCGCCATGCAGACCGGCACCGTGTGGGTCAACCGCTACTACAACCTCATGCCCGGCATGCCGGTGGGCGGCTACAAGCAGAGCGGTTTCGGGCGCGAGTTCTGCTTCGACATCCTGAACCACTACACGCTGACCAAGAGCGTGATCATCAACCTGCAGGAAGGCCCGCTGGGCATGTTCCAGCACTGACGAAAAAAGCCCGGCCGTCGCAAGGCGGCCGGGCTTTTTTTTGACCGGCGCCGGGCACGGCCGGTTGCAGGCGTCGTGACAAACCCGACGTCGCGATCGCGGCAAACCGGACACGACAGGTCGGCAGCAAAAGCAAAAACCGGCCTCGGAACCAGCAACTTGCGTTGAATTCGCCGATCTGGCCCGGTTCTTGGGATTGGATCGGCGTCTGCTTCGCCCACCGTTATGCATCGACATGCATGACGACCCAGGAGAGACCCATGTCGCAAGCGAACTCATGGCAACTGCAGGGCCGGGTCGACCTCGGCCCGCAGGGCGATGCCCTGGTGGGTGACCGGCGCCTGCGCCTGCTCGAGCGCATCGCCGACACCGGCTCCATCAGCCGTGCCGCCAAGGCGCTCGGCATGAGTTACCGGGCCGCCTGGAATGCCGTCGATGCGCTGCGCAACCTGGCCGGCGAAGCGCTGCTGGTGACCCAGGCCGGCGGCAGCGAGGGCGGCGGCACGCGCCTCACGGCGGCCGGCGAGCGCCTGCTGCGCACCTACCGCGCGGCGCTGGAGCACCAGCGCCGCTTTCTCGTCGGGCTGCAGGCGCAGCTCGACCACCCCGACACCCTGCAACTGCTCCGGAGGCTCGCCGTGAAAACCAGCGCCCGCAATCAGTTCTTTGGCACCGTTTCCGGCATCCGCCTGGGCGCGGTCAACGCCGAGGTGACCGTCACCCTGAACGACCACGACCGCCTGGTCGCCACCGTCACCATGGAGAGCCTCGCCGAGTTGCAGCTCGCCCCGGGCAGCGAGGTGTGGGCGCTGGTCAAGGCGCCCTCGGTGCTGCTCACGCTCGATGAGCCCGGCATCAAGCTCTCGGCGCGCAACCGCCTGTGCGGCACGGTGTCGCGCGTCACCCGCGGCAGCGTCAACGCCGACGTGGTGATCGACCTGCCGGGCGGCGCTTCGGTGAGCGCCATCGTCACGCTCGACAGCCTGGACCGCCTCGCCCTTGCTCCCGGCAGCCGCGCCTGCGCGGTGTTCAAGGCCGGCAGCGTGATCCTCGGCGTCAACGCCTGATTTCGATTCATTCAACCCAGGGAGAAAAAAATGCGAAACACGCAGATGGGTATCGCGTTGGCTGGCCTGCTCGGCTTGGCGCAGGCGCAGGCCGCGGAGGCACCGCCGGCGGATATGGCCGCCATGCAGCAGCGGCTCGATCAGCTCGAACGCCTGGTCGGCAACCTGCAGACCCAGCTCGACGCCGAGCGCACGGCGCGCCAGCAGGTGGAGGCGGCGGCCGTGATCCGCCCGGTCAGCGACGGCAAGAGCCTGAAGTTCCAATCGCCCAATGCCGACTTCGCCTTCCAGATGGGCGGCCGGCTGGAGGCGGACTTCGCCACCTATGACGAGGACAAACAGTCGCTCGGCGACGGCACCGACATTCGCCGCGGCCGCCTGTACGCCCAGGGCACCGTCTACCGCGACTGGGACTGGAAGTTCGAGTACGAGTTCGCCGACAACTCAACCACCAGCACCAACGCCAAGGGCATCACCGACGCCTGGCTGCGCTACAAGGGCTTCGCGCCGCTGCTGCTCACCGCCGGCAACTTCAAGCAGCCGTTCGGGCTCGAGCAGATGATGAGCGCCCACAACCTCACCTTCACCGAGCGCGCGCTGTCGCAGACCTTCGTGCCCGGGCGCGGCATTGGTCTCGGCGTGCAGACCTCCGGCCTGAACTGGAGCCTGGCCGGGGCGGTGGCCGGCGAGCGCCCGGAAGGCGAGGTGGCAGCCGAGGGCGACGAGGGCTGGAATCTCACGGCGCGCGGCACCTTCGCGCCCTTCGTCACACCGGGGCGCATCCTGCACTTTGGCGCCGCCGCCTGGCGTCACGAGCCGGAGGATTCGACCAACGCCCTGCGCTGGCGCAGCAAGCCGGAGTCGAACGTCACCGGCGTGTTCCTGGTCGACACCGGCGCGCTCGCGAACGTGAACGACGTGCTGGCCGGCGGGCTGGAGCTGGCCGGCGTGTGGGGGCCGCTGTCGGCGCAGGCCGAATACATGCGCGCCGATGTGAACCGCAAGGGCCTGCCCGATGCGACCTTCGACGGCGGCTACGTGCAGGCGAGCTGGTTCCTGACCGGCGAAACGCGGCCGTACAAGGCGGCCGAGGGCATCTTCGACCGCCTCACCCCGACCGCGAGCGTCGGGCTGGGCGGCTGGGGCGCCTGGGAGGTCGCGGCGCGCCTGAGCACCGTCGATCTGACCGACGCCGGCATCGTCGGCGGCGAGCAGCGCGATTTCACCCTGGCGCTGAACTGGTACATGACGCCGAACCTGCGCCTGATGGCCGACTACGTGCGCGTGCTCGAGCTCGACCGCCCCGGCAGCGCCGCCGACGGCGACGAGCCGAGCAGCTTCACCACCCGCCTGCATTTCGACTTCTGACCGCCCAACCCGGAGACCCGCCGCCATGATCCGTCCTTTTCTTCATCGCCCCTTTTTCAACCGCCTGGCGCTCGCCGCTGCGCTCGCGCTCGCCCTGCCCGCCGCCCAGGCGGTCGAAGTGGTGGCCGCGGTCGCGGCCAACTTCGCCGCCGCCATGGCGCGCCTCGAACCCGCCTTCGAGCAGGCCAGCGGGCATCAGCTCACCGTGGTGCTCGGGTCATCCGGCAAACTCGCCGCGCAGATCCAGCAGGGCGCGCCGTTCGATGTCCTGCTGTCGGCGGATCAGGAGCGCCCCATGGCGCTCGAGCGGGCCGGTGTCGGTGTCGCCGCCTCGCGCTTCACCTACGCCGTCGGCCGGGTCACGCTGTGGAGCCCGGACCCGCAGGCCATCAGCGACGGGCCGGGGTACCTGCGCGCGGCGCCGTTCCGGCACTTGGCCATCGCCAACCCGGTGGTTGCGCCCTACGGCGTGGCCGCGCAGCAGGCCATGGAAAAGCTCGGCGTATGGGACGGCGTGCAGGACCGCATCGTGCGCGGCGAGGACATCGGGCAGGTGTACGCCATGGTGAGCACCGGGGCGGCGCAGGCCGGTTTCGTCGCCCTGTCGGCGGTGATCGCCGGCCCCAAGCCCGGCAGCCGCTGGGTGGTGCCGGCCGACCTGCACACGCCGCTGCGCCAGGACGCCATCCTGGTCACCCGCGCGCGCGCCAACCCGGCTGCGCAGGCGTTTCTGGATTTCCTCAAGACGCCGGCTGCGGGCGAGGTGATCACCGCGCTGGGCTACGACCTGCAATGAAACCGGTCGGACTGGCACGCACACGATGACCACTCTCGACCTCGGCCCGGTGTGGCTCACGCTGCATCTGGCGGCGGTAACCGTTTCACTGCTGCTGCTGGTGGGCACGCCGCTCGCCTGGTGGCTGGCCCACACCCGCACGCGCCTCAAGCCCCTGATCGAGGCCGTCACCGCGCTGCCGCTGGTGTTGCCGCCGACGGTGATCGGCTTCTATCTGCTGGTGCTGTTCGCGCCGGGCGCGCCGCTCGGCGCCGCCTGGCTGGGGCTCACCGGCGACACGCTCGCGTTTTCCTTCAGCGGCCTGGTGCTGGCCTCGATGCTGTATTCGCTGCCCTTCGTGGTGCAGCCGCTGCAGGGCGCCTTCGAGGCGGTCGGCCGCGGCCCGCTGGAAGCGGCCGCGGTGCTCGGTGCGCGGCCACTCGATGCGTTTTTCACCGTGGCAAGCCCGCTCGCGCTGCGCGGCTATGTCACCGCCGCGGTGCTCGGCTTCGCCCACACGCTCGGCGAGTTCGGCGTGGTGCTGATGGTGGGCGGCAACATCCCCGGCCGCACCCGGGTGGTGTCGATCGCCATCTACGAACACGTCGAAACACTCAACTTCGCCGCCGCCCATGTGCTCGCGGCCGGCCTGCTGGTGTTCTCGTTCGCCGTGCTGGTGCTGGTCTATGCGCTGAACCGCCGCTACCCGGTGCACGCCACATGAGGCTGGAATGCTCCCTCGAGCTGCGCTACCCGGACTTCACGCTGGCCATCGATGAGGCGCTGGAACTCGCCGGCATCACCGCCATCATGGGCGCGTCCGGCAGCGGCAAGAGCACGCTGCTGCGGGTGCTCGCGGGATTGGAACGCCCGACGCGGGCGCGCATCGCACTCGATGGCACGGTGCTGCACGACAGCGCGACCGGCGTGGGCCTGCCGCCACACCGGCGCGGCATCGGCTATGTGTTCCAGGACGCGCGCCTGTTCAGCCACCGCCGCGTGCACGGCAACCTGCGGTTTGCGCAACAGCGCGCCCGACCGTCCAACAGCGGCGCGCCCGCCCCGGCGCTGGATGAGGTGGTGGCGGCGCTCGATCTCGCTCCGCTGCTGAATCGGCGCACCGCCGGCCTGTCCGGCGGCGAGCGCCAGCGCGTCGCCATCGCCCGCGCGCTGCTCGCCAACCCGCGCCTGCTGCTGCTCGATGAGCCGCTGTCGGCGCTGGACCTGAAGCGCAAGGCCGAGCTGCTGCCCTACATCCGCGCCCTGCCGGCACGCTTCGGCATCCCGCTGATCTACGTTTCACACGCCGTGGAAGAGGTCGCCCAGCTCGCCGACGAGGTGCTGATTCTGAGTGCCGGACGCGTGGTGGCGCGCGGCGAGGTGCACGCCGTGCTGGAACGGCCGGAGGCCGAAGCCGTGTCCGGCCACTTCGAGGCCGGCACCCTGCTGCGCGCCACCGTGCGCCGGCAGATCGATCAATACGCCCTGACCGAACTCGACCTGGCCGGTCAGCGCCTCACCCTGCCCCAAATCGACATCGAACCCGGCACGCCGGTACGCCTGCGCGTGCGGGCCCGGGACGTGTCCATCGCGCTCGCCCGGGTGGACGGCGTCAGCATCCGCAACCAGCTCGAGACCCGCCTGCTGCGCATCGACGCCGAGCCCGCCGGCGCCTACGCCGAAGTGCTGCTCGAACTCGCCGGTGCGCCGGCGCAGCACCTGCGCGCCCGCGTCACCCGCGAGGCGGTGGCGGCGCTCGGTCTCGCCGAGGGGCAAACCGTGTGGGCGCTGGTCAAGGGCGTGTCCTTCGACCGGCGGGTGCTGGGCAAGGGCTGACGCAGCCCATCGGACGGCACCGGAACGCTGCGGGCGGGACTGGGCATGTCCCGCCGAAACCCGTCAGCCGTCGCGGTCCGGTGGCAGCGTGGGCCGCGCCTGCGGGTCCAGGTGCAGCGCCGCCTTGATCAGCAGGTGGGCGCTCACCGGCGCGCTGATGAACAGGAACACGGTGATCAGCAGCTCGTGCACGCTCAGGCCCGGGCCGAGCCAGCTCAGGCTCAGCATGGAACCGACCAGGATGCAGCCGACGCCGAGCGTGGTCGCCTTGGTGGGGCCGTGCAGGCGCTTGTAGAAATCGGACAGCCGCGCCAGACCGAACGAACCGATCAGCGCGAAGGCGCCACCGGTGAGCAACAGACCGGCGATCAGATAATCGAGCGCGGCACTCATTCGATGACCTCCCGCCGCAGCACGTAGCGCGCCAGCGCCACGGTGCCGACGAAACCCAGCGCCGCGATCACCAGCGCCACCTCGAAATACAGGCTGCTGGCAAAGCGGATGCCCAGCAGCACCAGCAGCGCCAGGGCGTTGATGTAGAGCGTGTCGAGCGCCAGGATGCGGTCCGGCAGCCCCGGCCCGCGCAGCGCCCGGTACAGGTTGAGCACCATGGCCAGCACCAGCATGCCGGCCACCCAGGGCAACACGGCGTTGACGGCGTTCACGTGAAAATCTCCATCAGCGGGCGCTCGTAGCGGGCCTTGATGGTGGCCACCAGGGCCGCAGGATCGTCCTCGTTCAGGGCATGCACCAGCAGGTAGCGCCGGTCGGCGCTCAGGTCCGACGACACCGTGCCCGGCGTCAGCGTGATGATGCCGGCCAGCGTGGCGATGCCCCACGGCTGCTGGATATCGAGCGGCACCCACACGAAACGCGGCTTGAGCGCCGCCTCGGGCCCCAGGATGCGCCGCGCCACCTCCACGTTGGCGAACACGATGTCGAGCAGCACCCGCGCCAGCAGGCGCAGCGCCAGCAGCGGCCGGCGCAGGCGCACTGGATCGGCCCGCAGTGGCGCGACCAGCAGCGGCAAGACGATGGCCAGCGCCGCGCCCAGCAGCAGATGGGCCGACGCCAGGGTGTTGTTCAGCAGCAACCACAGCACCAGCAGCCCCAGGCTCAGCAGCGGCTGTGGCAAGCAGCGCTTCACGGCGCGCTCCGTTGCACCGGCGCGGCAGCGAGCACCGCGGCCACGTAGCCCGCCGGCGCCAGCAGCTGTCCGGCCGTCGCCTGGGTCACGCGCGCCACCGGCGCGGCCGCCAGCGCCAGCAGCAGGCAGGCGCCCAGCAGCAGCGCCGACGGCGCCAGCGTCAGGACGCCGTGCCGGCCGCCGGGCAGCGCCGGCGATACCTTCCAGAACAGGCGGCTGCCGGCGCGGCTGAAGGCGATGACCAGCGCCAGACCGGACAGCAGCAGCACCGCCCACAGCGCGAAGCCGCCCGGCGCACCGGCGGCGCCGCGCAGGATCAGCAGCTTGCCGACGAAGCCCGAGAACGGCGGCAGGCCTGCCAGCGTGGCCCCCGCCAGCAGGAACAGGCCGCCCAGCAAGGCCGGCTGCCGTGGCGCCGGTCCGGGCACGAGCGCCCCCGCCTGCGGCCCGCGCTGGCGGGCGATCAGCTCGGCGATCAGGTACAGCGCCGCCACCGCCAGGGTGGTCTGCGGCAGGTAGTACAGCGCCGCGGCGACGGCATCCGGTGCCGACAGCCCCAGCGCGGCCAGCAGCGTGCCGGCCGACACCAGCGTCAGATAGCCCGCCAGACGCGGCAGGGTGTGGGCGGCCAGCGCGCCCACGCTCGCCAGCGCGATGGTCGCCAGCCCCAGCGGCAGCAGCAGCGGCTGCGCCACCGCCAGCCGCTCGCCGACGAAGATCAGCGTGAACACGCGCACGATGGCGTAGATGCCGACCTTGGTCATGATGGCGAACAGCGCCGCCACCGGCGCGCTGGCGGCCGCGTAGGTGGTCGGCAGCCACAGGCCGAGCGGCAGCACCGCGGCCTTGAGACCAAACACCACCAGCAGCAGCAGGCCGGCGGCGTGCAGCAGGGCCAGATCGCCGTCGGCGACCTCGGCCGCCTTGACCGCGAGGTCGGCCATGTTCAGCGTGCCGAGCACGCCGTACAGGATGCCCAGCGCCAGCAGGAACAGCGCCGACCCGACCAGGTTCAGCGTCACGTAGTGCAGGCCGGCGTGCAGGCGCTCCCGGCCGCCGCCGTGCAGCAGCAGGCCGTAGGAGGCGATCAGCAACACCTCGAAGAACACGAACAGATTGAACAGATCGCCGGTCAGGAAGGCGCCGGCCAGGCCCATCAGCTGCATCTGGAACAGCGGATGGAAAAACGCCCCGCGCGCCTGCCAGCGCGGCGCCGCCGCCAGCAGGGCGACCAGCGCCAGCACCGCGGTCAGCGACAGCATCAGCGCCGCCAGGCGGTCGAGCGCCAGCACGATGCCGAACGGCGCCTGCCAGTTGCCGAGCAGGTAGACCCGTACCACGCCGTCGTCCGCCGCGGCCAGCAGGCCGGCACACACCGCCCCCAGCGCCGCGGTGGCGATCAGGTTGACCGGCAACTGCCAGGCGGGCCGCCAGCGGCCGAGCAGCAGCAGCACGATCGCCGCCGTCAGCGGCAGCAGGATCGGCGCGACGATCCAGTGACTCATGGCGCCTCCGGCCGGCCGGCGTCGACATGGTCGTCACCGGTCTTGCGCCGGGCGCCGACGGCGATCGCCACCAGCAGGGCGGTCATGCCGAAGCTGATGACGATGGCGGTCAGCACCAGCGCCTGCGGCAGCGGGTCGGCGTAGCCGGCCAGGGTGGCGACTCCATCGCCGACGATCGGCGCCCGGTTCACGACCAGCCGGCCGCTGGCGAACAGGAACAGGTTCACCGCGTACGACAGCAGCGTGAGGCCGAGAATCAGGTCGAAGCTGCGCGGGCGCAGCACCAGGTACACGCCGCAGGCCACCAGCAGCCCCACGCCAAGCGACAGCAGCAGTTCCAGCGACATCACGCCCCTCCGCGCGCCGGCCGGCGAACCAGACTCAGCAGCGCCAGCAGGGTGGCGCCCACCACCACCGCGAACACGCCGAAATCGAACACCATGGCGCTGGCCAGCGGCACTTCGCCCAGCACCGGCAACACCGGATGACCGCTGGCGCTGGTCAGGAAGGGATGCGCGAACACCCAGGCGCCCACGCCAGCCAGCACCGCCAGCAACAGGCCGGCGGCAATCCACTGCTCGAAGCGTTCCGGCAGCCGGCCGCGCACCCAGTCGCGGCCTCGGGCCAGGTACTGCACCAGCAGCGCCAGCGCCAGCATCAGGCCGGCGATGAAGCCGCCGCCGGGCAGGTTGTGGCCGCGCAGCAGCAGGTACAGCGCCACCGCCGCCGCCAGCGGCAGCAGCAGCCCCGACAGCAGCTGCAACAACAGCGGATGGCGATCCGCGGCCAGACCCGTTTCGGCGCGCGCCGGCCAGCGCAGGCGCCGGAGCACGGCATGAATGATCAGCGCCGCCAGCCCGAGCACGCCGATCTCGCCCAGCGTATCGAAGCCGCGGAAGTCGACGATGATCACGTTGACGGCATTCCTGCCGCCGCCCAGCGGGTAGGCATTGGCCAGGAAATAGTCGGCGATCGACGCCGACGGCCGGGTCAGCATGCCGTACAGGATCGCCGCCACGCCGCCGCCGGCCAGCAGCGCCAGCGCGGCATCGCGCAGGCGCCGGCCGACGGCTTCGGTCGGCGCATCCACCGGCAGGCGGCCGAGCGCCAGCAGCAGCAGGATCAGGCTGACCATCTCCACCAGAATCTGCGTCAGCGCCAGATCCGGCGCCGACAGATAGACGAAGGCCAGGCCCACCACCAGGCCGGCGAAGCCGAGCAGGACCACCGCCGGCAGGCGTCGGCGATGCAGCACCACCGTGGCCAGCGCCGCCGCCAGCCCCAGCAGCCGGGCCACCGGCTGGCCGGCCTGCGGCCCCGCCGACAGGCCATGCCGCCACAGCGGCCAGGCACCGGCCACCACGGCCGCCGCCAGCAACCACAGCAGGTAACGACGTAAACGCCCGTCGTCCAGCGCCTGCGTCACCCGCCGCGACCCGGCCAGCACGGCATCCATCAGGCGCATGAAGGCGGCCTTGCCGCTGTAGGCGGTGAACTCGATGGTGTGCAGGTCCACCCAGCGGTGCATGCCCACGTAAAACGCCACGCCACCGACCAGGGCCAGCACGCTCATCAGCAGCGGCACGTTCAGCCCGTGCCACACCGCCAGACTGTAGGCCGGCAGTTCGCCGCCCAGCGCCGCGCCAGCCGCCAGCGCCAGCAGCGGCGCCACGGTCAGGCCCGGCAGCACGCCCACCAGCAGGCACAGCAGCACCAGCAGCTCGACCGGCACGCGCATCCAGCGCGGCGGCTCGTGCGGCACGCGCGGCAGGCTCTTCGGTTCGCCGTTGAAGAACACGTCATGGATGAAACGCACCGAGTAGGCCACGCTGAACAGCCCGGCGACCGTCGCGAGCAGCGGCAGGGCCCAGCCGAACAGGCCGCGGTCGCCCAGCATCAGCGATTCGGCGAAGAACATTTCCTTCGACAGAAACCCGTTCAGCAATGGCACGCCGGCCATCGCCGCGGCGGCCGTCATGGCCAGCGTGCCGGTGTACGGCATGTGCCGGTAGAGGCCGTGCAGGCGGCGCATGTCGCGGGTACCGCTCTCGTGGTCGATGATGCCGGCGGCCATGAACAGCGACGCCTTGAAGGTGGCGTGATTGATGATGTGGAACACACCGGCCACCACCGCCAGCGGCCGGTCCAGGCCAAACAGCAGCGTCACCAGGCCCAGGTGGCTGATGGTGGAGTACGCCAGCAGGCCCTTGAGGTCGTGCTGGAACAGCGCCAGCACGGCGCCCAGCAGCAGCGTGGCGACCCCGGCCGTGCTGACCAGATAGAACCAGGCATCCGAGCCGCCGAGCGCCGGATACAACCGCGCCAGCAGGAACACGCCCGCCTTGACCAGCGTGGCCGAGTGCAGATAGGCCGACACCGGCGTCGGCGCCGCCATGGCCTGCGGCAGCCAGAAATGGAACGGGAACTGTGCCGACTTGGTGAAGGCGCCCAGCAGCACCAGCACCAGCGCCGGCAGGTAGTACGGATGCGCGTGCAGCGCCGGGCCGGCGGCCAGCACGGCATCCAGATCGTAGGAGCCGACCGCCGAGCCGATCAGCACCGCCCCCGCCAGCAGGGCGAGACCACCGGCGCCGGTGATGGTGAGCGCCATGCGCGCGCCCTGACGGGCGTCGGCGCGTCCGGACCAGAAGCCGATCAGCAGGAACGAGCTGAGGCCGGTCAGCTCCCAGAACACCACCAGTAGGATCAGGTTGTCGGCCAGCACCACGCCCAGCATGGCGCCCATGAAGCTCAGCAGCAGGCCGTAGAAACGGGCGATCGGCTCGCCATCGGCCAGGTAATAGCGGGCGTACAGCACGATCACCAGGCCGATGCCCAGCACCAGCCCGGCGAACATCAGCGCCAGGCCGTCCAGCCGGAAGCCGAAGTTCACGCCCAGCTCGGGCAGCCAGGGCCAGCTGACGCGCGCAATGTCGCCAGCGGTCACCGCCGGCACGTTGACGGCGAGCGCGGCGATCGCCAGCGCCACCACCGCCCCGGCCAGCCAGGCGCAGCGGCCACGGGCATCGTTCGGCTGGCCGAACAACAGGGCCGCCCCCAGCCAGGGCAGCAAGGCGGCTGCCAGCAGGGTCATCGACATGGTGCGGGGACAGGGCGACGGCAGGACATCGGGACATCACGTCGAGTGGCGGGCGGACGGTCCGCCACCACGGCGGTGGCCAATCCTACCGTGCCGATCCGGGGGGCGCCTACCCGCGCGCCGTCAGGCACGCCGCGCCCAGGCCTCGCCGAGCGCCAGCGTCACCACCGCCGCGGCGATCAGCGCCAGCCCGCCGGTGTTGGTCCAGGACAGCGGCTCGCGCAGCCACAAGGCACCTGCCAGCATGCCGACGACCGGCGTGGCCAGCGAGCCGATCGAGGTCGTCACCGCCGGCAGCGCGCGCGTCACCGTCAACAGCGCCCAGAAGCAGAAGCCGGTCGCGAGCGGGCCGTTGTAGGCCAGGATGGCGATCGACTCCGGCGTCCAGCGCAGGGCGGCGCCGCGCTCGAAGACCTGCGACAGCGGCAGCAGCGCCAGCACCGCCACCGCCTGCTGCCAGGGCACCAGCGACAGTGGCGTGCCGGCCCAGCGGTGGCGGCGCACGTGCACGATCTGCACCGCCCACAGCGCCGCGCCGAACAGCAAAAGGCCGTTGCCGAACAACACGCGGCGGTCGGACCAGTCGAAGCCGAGCGGGTTGAACAGCACCGCAACGCCCGAGAGGCCGAGCGCGAATGCCAGCAGCTTGGCGCCGTTGAGGCGCTCGCCGAGCACCCACACGGACAGCGGCAGAACCCACAGCGGCGTGGTGTAGGCGAGGATCGCCGCCCGCCCGGAGCCGACATACATCAACCCGATGAAGCCCAGCACCATGAAGGCGCACATCTGGATGAGGCCAATGCTGAGCACCACCGGCCAGTCCTGACGCGCCGGGAACCGCAACTGGCCGGCCAATGCCGCCACCGCGAACATGGTGATCGCCCCCAGCGTGAGGCGCATCAGCGCAAAGTGAAACGGCGGGAAATAGCCGAGGCCGACCTTCATCACCGGCCAGTTGACGCCCCACAGCGCGATCATCAGCACGAACAGTCCCGCGGCGGTGCGGGGCGACACCGCCGCGCTCGAATCCGCCATCAGGCGGCGGCCGTCTGAAACCGGTCCAGCGGCTGGCCGTTGTCGGCGAACCAGAACGGCAGCAGGGTCAGGCGCTTGAAGTAGTGTGCCACGTCGAGTTCGTCGGTGACGCCGATGCCGCCGTGCAACTGCACCGCGGTCTGCCCCACCAGGCGCCCGGCGTCGGCGCAGAACACCTGCGCCGCGGCCACCAGCCGCTGGCGCTCGGCGGTTGATTCACCCCCGCGCGCGCCGAAGCGCAGCGCCGCCGCCAGCGTCAGCGAGCGCGCCTGCTCGGCCGCCATGTACATGTCGACCAGCGCGTGCTGCAACACCTGGAAGTCGCCGATCTTGCGCCCGAACTGCTCGCGCGTGCGCAGGTACTCGGCGGTGCGGTCGATCAGCGCGCCCATGCAGCCGAGCGCCTCGGCGCAGCCGGCGATCGCCGCGATGTCGAGCAGCTCGTCGAGCAGCGCATGGCCGCCGGTCGGCTCGCCGAGCAGCGCGTCCTCGCCCAGCTCCACCCGGTTCAGCGTCACCTCGGCCGCGCGCAGGCCGTCGATGGTGGCGCAGCCGCGGCGGGTCACGCCGTAGGCGTTCCCGGGCACCAGAAACAGGCCAATGCCGCCCGGCGCGTCGTGGGCGCCGTGGCTGCGCGCGCTCACCACCAGCGTGTCGGCGCTCGCGCCGTGCAGCACCACCGCCTTGTGGCCGGAAAGCTGCCAGCCGCCGGTCACCTTTCTGGCCTTGGTGGCCACCTGCAACGCGCCCGGCCGGCCTCCGGTCTCGGTGCTGGCGAGCGCCAGCTTGTGCGTGCCGGCGATCACGCCCGGCAGGATGGCGTCCTTCTGCGCCGGCGTGCCGGCGCGCGCCACGGCCAGCCCGCCGAGCACCGTGGGCAGGTACGGCTCCACCACCAGCCCCCGACCGAACACCTCGAACAGGATGGCCAGATCCGCCACCGTGCCGCCGTAGCCGCCGGCATCCTCGGCGAACGGCAGGCCGAGCCAGCCGAGCTCGGCAAAGGTCTGCCAGTGCGCCCGGCTGTAGCCGGGTTCGGCCGCGACGATGGCCCGGCGCTGCTCGAAGCCGTAGTCGCGCTCCACAAAGCGCTCGGCCTGCTCCTTCAACAGCTGCTGGAATTCCGACAGGGCAAAGTCCATGACTGGTGCTTCCGTTTGATGCGCGTGCAAGTTCCGTCCCTGGAATTTGCACGCTCACTGCCGCGCGGTACACGCCCGCCCGGCGTTCCGCTGATCGAGGCCTTAGGTCCTCGATCGCGCAGGGGCATCCTGCCCCTGACCGGCGCCGATTGCGTCGGCGCCGCCGTTACAGGCCGAACACGGCCTTGGCGAGGATGTTCTTCTGAATCTCGTTGCTGCCGCCGTAGATCGAGGTCTTGCGGTTGTCGAAGTAGCTCGCCGCCAGCGGCGCCGCGTACTCCGGCCCCACCGGCGCCGTGTCCTGCCAGCCGAGCTTCAGCACCTTCACGTCGTACGGCAGCGCGTACGGCCCCACCGCCTGCATCAGCAGCTCGGTCAGCGCCTGCTGAATCTGCGTGCCGCGCACCTTCAGCAGCGAGGCCTGCGGCCCCGGGGCGTGGCCGGCGGCCTCCTCCCACAGCGCGCGAAGGTCGGTGTACTCCAGCGCCAGCAGGTCGATCTCGAGCCGCGCCAGTTGGTCTGCGAAGCGGCGGTCGGCCAGCAGGCCGCGCTCGGTGGCGATGCGCTTCAGGCGCCGCAGCTGCTGCTTGCTGCGCGCCACGCCGGCGATGTTGCTGCGCTCGTGCCCGAGCAGGAACTTGGCGATGGTCCAGCCCTTGCCCTCGGCGCCGACCAGACAATCGGCCGGCACGAACACGTCCTCCAGGAACACCTGGTTGACCACGTGCAGGCCATCGATGGTGACGATCGGCCGCACCGACACGCCCTTGGCCGTCATGTCGATCAACAGAAAGGAAATGCCCTCCTGCTTCTTGCCCGTGCTATCCGTGCGCACCAGCGCGAACATCCAGTCCGCGTAATGGGCATAGGTGGTCCAGATTTTCGAGCCGCTGACGCGGTAGCCGCCGTCCACCGCCTGCGCGCGGGTGCGCAGCGAGGCCAGATCGGACCCCGCGCCCGGCTCGGAGTAGCCCTGGCACCACCAGTCCTCGGACGACAGGATGCGCGGCAGAAAGCGCTTCTGCTGCTCCGGCGAGCCGAAAGCCATCAGCACCGGCGCCAGCATCTTCAGGCCGAACGGCATGATGCGCGGCGTGTCGGCGGCGGCCAGCTCGTCCTCGAAGATGTAGCGGCGCGTGGCCGACCAGCCGCAGCCGCCGTGCTCCACCGGCCACGACGGCGCGATCCAGCCCTGCAGGTACAGCAGGCGCTGAAAGCGCACGTAATCGTCCTTGCCGAGCGCCAGACCCAGTTCCACCTTGCGGCGGATGTCGGCCGGGTAACGCTCGGCCAGAAAGGCGCGCACCTCGGCGCGGAACGCCTCGTCCTCGGGCGAGAAATCCAGATCCATGCCGCTCCTCCTGCGGTGAGATCGCCGGCCACTGCGGACCGTGCGTGGAATTGTAGGCGCTAGGCCGGCGGCACGCGGCTGCACGGCGCCGACGCACACCGCGCCATCACCGTTTCGCGTGTATCGGTCGGGAACCCGTGGCACCGGCCGCAGGATCCCTTCGGCACATGCCGAAAAATTCCGTCCCTGGAATTCTTCAGCTCGCCGCAGCGCGTTACACGCCCGCGATGCGCTCCCTGGATCGATGGCTTGCGCCATTGACCCAGGCCGGGGCGTCCTGCCCCGGACGGGAAGCGCCGAATACATCAGCGCTTCCTTGGGGACACGCCGAAAAATCCCGTCCCTGGGATTTTTCAGCTCGCCGCAGCGCGGTACACGCCCGCGATGCGCTCCCTGGATCAATGGCTCACGCCGTTGATCCAGGCCGGGGCGTCCTGCCCCGGACGGGAAGCGCTGAATGAATCAGCGCTTCCTTCGGCACATGCCGAAAA
>JBMOQH010000011.1:0-777 GCA_049322795.1 Pseudomonadota bacterium
AGCCTTCCCAGGAAGAAGATCCTTGATCCGATCCCATTGGCTGTTGCGCAATACGCGTCGAGCCATCTCTCCAACTCCGTCAGCGAATTGGAGAGATAGTCTAACCTCGATTGTTAACAGGGCCTAGGGCTCCCGCTGGCGCGACGGCGCATAGGGCAACACGCCCAGCCGGTGCAGGCGCTCGCGCAGCACGTTGCGACTGATGCCAAGCGCCTGCGCCGTGCGGACCTGGTTGCCGCGGTGCAGCTCGTACGCCGTTCGGATCAGCGTCTGCTCGACGTGCGCATGAAGGGCGGGCGTTCCCTGCAGCAGCAGTTGCTGGATGACCTGCTGCAGGGTCTGCGTGGTGTCACACTCACCCGGGCCGGCCATCCACCCGGGGACGCCACAGCATCGGCGCGTAACAGACCACGAACACGCCAAAGCCGACGCACCACGCGACGGCCGCAAGCGCCACGCCCAGACGCGGCGCCACGCCGGCGAGCCCGGCCCGCGCCGCCGCCGCCAGCGCCACCGCGGCAAACGCGATCGCGATCGCCCGCGGCGGGGTGAGCGGCCGGCCGGTGTGGCCGAGACTCACGCGGGCCATCATGGCGAGCGTCAGCCCGCCCACGGTGCCGACCGTGAATGCGTGCAGCGCCGCGCTGCCCACGACCGGTGCCCCGGCGTGCCAGGCGGCCAGCGCGAACAGCGCGAGCGCCAGCCAGGCGTAGGCCACGTGCAGCGACCACAGCAGCGCCACCCGCCACACGCCGGAGCGGTACCAGCGCGCCGACC
>JBMOQH010000011.1:787-119627 GCA_049322795.1 Pseudomonadota bacterium
CCAGCGCCAGCAGCAGCGGCGCCAACCACGGGTCCGGCGCCAGGCCGGCGCCCGCGCCGGCCAGCGCGGCGAGCAGCACGAAGCCGCCCGTTGCCAGGCGCGGCTCCCACGGTGACACCGGCGCCGGCGGTGGCAGCCCGAGCCCGTTGGCGGTGAACAGTGGGATCACCCGCGCGCCGATAAGCGCAATCACGCCGCCGATCAGCCACAGCGCCGCCCACACCGCCTGGCGCAGCAAGGCGAAGTCGTTGTCGCGCACGGCGCAGGTCGCCACGGCATCGGCCAGGGCGAGCAGGGCCAGCAGGGCGACCAGCGGGTAGTTGCGGCGCTGTCCGGCGCGGCCGAGCTGCCAGCCCAGCCGCGCCGCCAACGCCGGCAGGAAGGCAAGCTCCAGCCCGGCGAGCAGCGGCCACGGCAGGGCCGGCCACAGCCAGCCGATGCGCGCCGCCAGCCACAAGGCGAACAGCGCCGCGAGCGGCGCCCCGCGCAGGCCGGGCGATTGGGTCCAGTTCTGCACGGCCGTGAGCAGAAAGCCGCCGATCACGGCGCAGGCAAAGCCGAACGTCATTTCGTGCAGGTGCCAGGCCAGCGCCCCGCCGCGGGGCGCGATGGCCAGCCAGCCCAGAAAGCCGGCCGCCCAGAGCGCCACCGCCAGCACGGCGAACGCGGCCGCGCCGAGAAAAAACGGCCGAAAGCCGAGGCCGAACAAGGGGTGGCCGGCGGCGTGTGCGCGGCTCACCGGCTCACGGCTTCCCGGCGGCAGGGGGCCGGCCCGGCTGGGGCTGTCCCGCGTCCTCGCCAAGCGCCGTCGCAACGCGCCCGATGTTGTCCTCGTGCGCCGCCAGCATGGCGGCGAGGTCGGCCAGCAGGCGATCGTCCCGCAGCCGTGGCAGCAAGGCCTGCAGCCGGCGCACGACCCAGCGCTGGCCACGGTTCAGGAACTCCAGCCGCGCCGGCAGGTCGCCAATGGCCATCGCCTTGGCGTGGAACTCGCCCGTGCGGCGCGACGGCTTTCCGCCCAGCCGCCGGATCGCTCCAGTGAGCAGGGCACACCAGTGCGCCTCGTCGTGCTGGATGGCCCGCAGCAGCGCCGCGAGTCCGGCCGGTGCGCCGTTGGCGCTTTGCTGCGCCACGCGCGCGCCGGCGCGTTCGGCCTCCAACAGTTCGTTCAGCGCCGCGCACAGTTCCTCGCGCCCGATGCCGCCCATGTAGCGCTCGTCAGCGTCGGCGGCGAAGCAGGGGGACGAGCTGAGGTCCACCGATTCGTGCGGACCCGTGTCCGCCTGCGCATCCAGGCCCCCACGCAGGCAGTCCGCCAGCACGACGGCGTGGTTGTGCACGCCGTCCCGCGCGGCGTGCAGCAGCGTGAGCGATCCCGCGCGCGCCCGTTCGCGCAGCGGTTCGAGCGCGCCGGTGTTGGCGGCCAGTTCAGCCAGTTCGGCCCGGTAGCGGGTGGTGAATTCCGGCCAGCGCGCCGGGTCGTGCCCGAACCAGCGGCGCAGCGGCGCGCTGGGCGCCACGTCCCTGAGCCACAGGTCGAGTGCGGCGGCCGCCTTGCGCACCCCGCGCGGCCACAGCCGGTCCACCAGCACGCGCGCGCCGTCGTCCGGCAGTGGCGGTTCGTAGATGCGCCGCACGCGGATGGCGTGCGCTTGCCCGGCGGGCGGCTCAGGCGAACCCGGCGACATCGGCGCCCCGCCGGCGACGTTCATGCCGGCGCTGGCGCCTGACCCAGCAGGGCCGCCATCTCGTCGGCAAAGGCCACGTAGCGGTCGTGGTCCTGGCCGAGTTCCACTTCCGCCTGCTCGAAGCGGGCGTGCAGCGCGGCCAGTTCCTCGGCCGAGAACAGGCGCTCGGCCATCGGAAAGACCATCTGGTCTTCCTTCCAGATGTGGTTCGGGTACAGCTGCTGAATGCCGGCGATGGCCTCGCGCAGCGCCGCCGCGCCGGACGCGTCGCCCCTGTCCACGGCATCGATCGCCGCCGCCAGCGCGCCGACCCGCTCGCGGCCCCGGGCGTGCTCGCGCAGCAGGCCTTCCAGCGGGCAGCCGTCGTGCGGTACGCCCTTGGCCTCCATGGCCGGGAACAGGATGGCCTCTTCCTTGGCGTGGTGGCACTGGTCGGCAAACTCGCGCATGAAGGCGACGACGCCGCGCAGGCGGGCCAGGTCCGGCGCCTGCCCGCGCGCGAGTGCCTCGTCGATCGCGCTCAGGCCGTGCACCACCTTCAGGATGTAGTGGTGCTCGTGGGTGAGCAGGTGGATGGGGTTGTCGTGGGACATGACCGATACCTCCATACAAGCCGCAGGTGAGCGTCCGCCGAGCGTAACCCGGCCCGGCGGACGGTGGCGACGCACTCAGCCCTCCAGCGCCGCCGCCGGGCCGAAGAACTCCCAGTGCATCTGCGGCGCCGGCACGCCGAGCTCGCCGAGCAGGCGCCTGACGGCGGCCATGAACGGCGGCGGGCCGACGAAGTAGGCCTCCATGTCGCGCGCCTGCGGCAGGGCGCGCGCCAGCAGCTCGGCCGTGACGCGCCCGTGGGCGTCGATGGGGGCGCCGCCGGCTTCCTCGTGGCAGTAGAAGCGCCGGGCCTGCGGGCTGCGCGCCACCAGGTCGTCCACCCAGTCGCGAAAGGCGTGCACGGCGGCGCTCCGCGCGAAGTGCACGAAGGTCACCGGCCGGCGCTGCTCGTGCGCGGCGTGCAGCATGGGCAGCGTCGGCGTGATGCCGACACCGCCGCTGATCAGCGCCAGCGGACGCTCGCCGGGCTTGAGCACGAAATCGCCGGCCGGCGGGAACAGGTCGAACCCGGCGCCGACGGCGAGCGCGTCATGCAGGTGATTCGACACCAGGCCACCCGGCTCGCGCTTGACGCTGATGCGGTAGGTGCTGCCGTTCGGCGGGGCGGACAGCGAGTAGTTGCGCCGCACCTCCTGGCCGTCGATATCCAGCCGCAGGCCGATGTACTGGCCAGGCACGAAGCCCATCACCTGACCGCCATCGGCCGGTTTGAGGTAGAGCGACACGATCTCGGCGCTCTCCGGCACCTTGCGCACGATCTCGAAACGCCGCGCGCCGCGCCAGCCGCCCTGCGCCGCCGCGGCGGCGGCGTACACGTTTTCTTCCGCACCGATCAGCAGGTCGGCGAGCTGCTGGTAGGCGGCCGCCCAGGCGTCGATGACGGCGTCGGTGGCCACGTCCGGCCCCAGCACCTCGCGGATGGCGCGCAGCAGACAACTGCCGACGATGGGGTACTGCTCCGGCAGCACCTGCAGCGAGACGTGCTTGTTGACGACTTGCCCGACCAGCGGCCCGAGCGCGTCGAGCCGGTCGATGTGGCGGGCGTACTGCAGGATGCCGTTCGCCAGCGCTCGCGGCTGCGCGCCGCTGGCCTGGTGTGCCGGGTTGAACAGCGGTCGCACCTCGGGGTGTTCGCTCAGCATGATGTTGTAGAAGTGGCGGGTCAGCGCCTCGCCGCCGGCTTCGAGCAGCGGCACGGTGGCTTTGACCAGATCGCGGTGGTGTGCGGCAAGCATCGTCGGCTCCTTGTTGGCGTTTCCAGGGCTCGATGCCCCGACGGTGCCAACCCATGTTTCATGCCAGCCAAAAAACCGCGTGGTGGTGCGAAAAAAATCGTGTCGATGTACAAAAGACGCGTTCAGAATCGTGTCGTTTAAACGTCAAACGAAGTCCAAATGACGCCATCATTGACGCTTGCCACGCTGCTGCCGGCATTCGATGTCCTGGCCAACGACCTGCCGGACGAACAGCGCTTCACGTCCCTGCTGGATGCCGCGCGCGCCCTGTTTCCCTGCGACGCTAGCGCCCTGCTGCGCCTGGAGGGGGACACGCTGCGCCCGCTGGCGGTGGCGGGCCTGACGCACGACACGCTCGGACGGCGCTTTCGTCTGGCGGATCACCCACGCCTGCTGACCCTGCTGCAGCGGCGCGGGCCGACGCGGCTGGCCGCCGACTGCGAGCTGCCGGACCCCTACGACGGCCTGGTGCTGGGTCGCCCCGGCCAGCTCGAAGTGCACGACTGCATGGGCTGTCCGCTGTATGTCGGGGCCCAGCCGTGGGGGCTGCTGACGCTGGATGCGCTCGACCCGCACGCCTTCGACGCCGTGGATGTCGAGTTTCTCGACACCTTTGGGCGGCTGGCGGCGGCGCTGGTGGCGGCCGGCGAGCGCATCGGCGGCCTGGCCCTGCAGGCCCAGCGCGAGCAGCAGCTGGCGCGCGCGCTGGCCGAAGAACCGGCCCCGCTGCGCCATCGTGAACTGATCGGTCACAGCGCGCCCATGCGCCGCCTGCAGGCCGAGATCGACACCGTCGCCGGCGCCGATCTCACCGTCCTGATCACCGGCGAGACCGGCGTCGGCAAGGAACTGGTGGCGCAGGCCATCCACGCCCGCTCGCGCCGGGCCCGGCAGCCGCTGATCACCCTCAACTGCGCCGCGCTGCCCGACAACCTGGTCGAAAGCGAGCTGTTCGGTCACGTGCGTGGCGCCTTCACCGGCGCGCTCAACGAGCGCTGCGGCAAATTCGAGCTGGCCGACGGCGGCACGCTGCTGCTGGACGAGGTGGGCGAACTGCCGCTGCCGGTGCAGGCCAAACTGCTGCGCGTGTTGCAAAGCGGCCAGTTGCAGCGCCTGGGCTCGGACCGCGAGCACCGCGTCGACGTGCGCGTGCTGGCCGCCACCAACCGCGATCTGGCGGCGGAGGTCCGCGCCGGTCGGTTTCGCGCCGACCTCTACCACCGCCTGAGCGCCTACCCGCTCACCGTGCCGCCGCTGCGCGAGCGCGGCCGCGACGTGCTGCTGCTGGCCGGCGGCTTTCTGGAGGAAAACCGCGTGCGGCTCGGTCTGCGCGGCCTGCGCCTGGCGGCGGACGCGCAGCAGGCGCTGCTGCATCAGCCCTGGCCGGGCAACGTGCGCGAACTCGAACACCTGCTGGCGCGGGCGGCGCTGCGCGCGCTGGCCGGCCAGACGCCGCGCCCGCGCATCCTGGCGCTGCACGCACAGCATCTGGATTTGGGTCCGGCGGGCGGCGCCCCGCCCGACCCGGACGCCGCGGCCATGCCCACTGGCGACACGAACCTGCGCCACGCGGTCGACGCCTTGCAGCGGCGGCTGATCGAACAGGCGCTCGCCCGGCACGAAGGCAACTGGGCGGCGACCGCCCGCGAGCTGGACCTGGATCGGGGCAACCTGCAACGGCTGGCGCGGCGCCTGGGGCTGCGTTAGAAGTCCTGCCGCCGGCGCACCTGCCCGGCGGCAGGCGGGTCGACCCGGTCCGCCGCCGATGATCGAGCGCGGTGGGAGCGGTGCCTGCCCGGGCCTTGAGCGCGCCGGGTCATGTGTCGCAGCAGTTGAGCCGGCGCCCGTCCTGAGGCAGGATGCCGGCACGCCTCAGGAGGGCGAGCGGGAAGCCACCCATCTTTGCCACGCGTCTTGCCGGACGCGGGCGCGCGCAGGCGCAAGGAGCCTTCCCCATGATTCCCGGAGAACTCGACACCGCCGCCGGCGACATCGACCTCAACGTCGGCCGGCCGGCCGTCACGCTGGCCGTGGCCAACACCGGCGACCGGCCGATCCAGGTCGGCTCGCACTATCACTTTGCCGAGACCAACCCGGCGCTGTCGTTCGACCGCGCCGCCGCGCGCGGTCTGCGCCTCGACATCCCCGCTGGCACCGCGGTGCGCTTCGAGCCCGGACAGAGCCGCGAGGTGTCGCTGGTGCCCTACGCCGGGGCGCGCGCCGTATGGGGCTTTCGCGGCGAGGTGATGGGCGCGCTGGAGGGGCAGCCATGAGCCGCATTTCGCGCCGCGCCTATGCCGAGATGTTCGGCCCCACCACCGGCGACCGCGTGCGCCTGGGCGACACCGAGCTGTGGATCGAGGTGGAGCGCGACTGCACCGTCTACGGCGAGGAGGTGAAGTTCGGCGGCGGCAAGGTGATCCGCGACGGCATGGGGCAAGCCCAAGCCAGCCGCGCCGCCGGCGCGCTCGACACCGTCATCACCAACGCGCTGATCCTGGACCACTGGGGCGTGGTCAAGGCCGACATCGGCATCCGCGACGGGCGCATCGCCGGCATCGGCAAGGCCGGCAACCCGGACGTGCAGCCGGGCGTGACGCTCGTCATCGGCCCCGGCACCGAGGTGATCGCCGGCGAGGGGCTGATCGCCACCGCCGGCGGCATCGACGCGCACATCCACTTCATCTGCCCGCAGCAGGTGGAGGATGCGCTCATGTCCGGCATCACCACCATGCTCGGCGGCGGCACGGGTCCTGCCACCGGCACCAACGCCACCACCTGCACGCCCGGCGCCTGGCACATCGCGCGCATGCTGGAGGCGGCGGAAGCCTTGCCGGTGAACCTCGGCTTTCTGGGCAAGGGCAACGCCAGCCGGCCCGAGGCGCTGGTCGAACAGGTCGAAGCCGGCGCCATGGGCCTGAAGCTGCACGAGGACTGGGGCACCACCCCGGCGGCCATCGACTGCTGCCTGAGCGTCGCCGAGCAGCACGACGTGCAGGTCGCCATCCACACCGACACGCTCAACGAATCCGGCTTCGTCGAGGACACGCTCGCCGCCTTCCGCGGCCGCACCATCCACACCTACCACACCGAGGGCGCCGGCGGCGGCCACGCGCCGGACATCATCAAGGCCTGCGGCGCGCAAAACGTGCTGCCGTCCAGCACCAACCCGACGCGGCCCTACACCATCAACACCGTGGACGAGCACCTCGACATGCTGATGGTCTGCCACCACCTCGACCCCGGCATCGCCGAGGACGTGGCCTTCGCCGAATCGCGCATCCGCCGCGAGACCATCGCCGCCGAGGACATCCTGCACGACCTCGGCGCCTTCTCGATGATCGCGTCCGACTCCCAGGCCATGGGCCGCGTGGGCGAGGTCGTCACCCGCACCTGGCAGACCGCGCACAAGATGAAGGTGCAGCGCGGCGCCTTACCGCAGGACACCGCGCGCGCCGACAACTTTCGCGCCCGCCGCTACGTCGCCAAATACACCATCAACCCCGCCATCAGCCACGGCATCGCCCACGAGGTCGGCTCGCTGGAAACCGGCAAGCTGGCCGACATCGTGCTGTGGAAGCCGGCGTTCTTCGGCGTGAAACCCGCGCTCATCATCAAGGGCGGCGCCATCGCCGCCGCGCCCATGGGCGACCCCAACGCCTCCATCCCCACCCCACAGCCGGTGCACTACCGGCCGATGTTCGGCGCGCTCGGCCCGGCTATCGCCAGCACGTGTCTCAGCTTCGTCTCGCAGGCCGCGCTCGCCGCCGGCGTGCCGCAACAACTGGGACTGCGCCGCCGCGCCGTCGCCGTGCAAAACACCCGCGCCATCGGCAAGCGCGACATGGTGCTCAACGACTATGCGCCGGTGATGGAGGTCGACGCCGAGACCTACGAAGTGCGCGCCGACGGGATGCTGCTCACCTGCGAGCCGGCTAGGGTGCTGCCGCTCGCGCAGCGGTATTTTTTGTTTTGAGGGCGATACACACGATTGGGGTGGCGCTTACGGCGCAGGACCGCCCGCCTGCCGAAACATCGGTGCTGGCGGTGCCTTGCGGTCACCACTGATCCAGCGGGCTGCGCACACCGCGCCCACCGCGGTTCAGCACATGGGTGTAGATCATGGTGGTGCTCACATCCGCATGGCCCAGCAGCTCCTGCACGGTGCGGATGTCATGGCCGGACTCCAGCAGATGGGTCGCGAAGGAGTGGCGCAGCGTGTGCGGCGTAGCGGGTTTGGCCAGCCCCGCCGCCTGCACCGCCTTCTTCATCGCCCGCTGCAGCAGCTTCTCGTCCAGATGATGGCGGCGCTCCTCCCCGCTGCGCGGGTCGACCGAATAACTGCCCGACGGGAAAACATACTGCCAGCCCCATTCAGTCGATGCGTTTGGATATTTGCGCGCCAGCGCATCGGGCAGGTACACGGAGCCCTTGCCCGCCTGATGATCGTCGCCGAACAGCGCACGCCGCTGCTGCAAATGCGTTTGCAGCGGCACCACCAGCGACTGCGGCAACATCGTCACCCGATCCTTCGCCCCCTTGCCGTCGCGGATCAGGATCTCGCCCCGCCCAAAGTCCACGTCCTTCACCCGCAGGCGCACGCATTCCATCAGTCGCATCCCGGTGCCGTACAGCAAGCGCGCCATCAGGCCATAAGTACCCGTCATCCGCGTCAGCACCGCCTGCACTTCCTCGCGCGTCAGCACCACCGGCAAGCGCTGCGGGCGCTTGGCGCGCGTCACGTCGTTCAGCCACGGCAGATCGACCCCCAGCACTTCCTTGTACAGAAACAGCAGCGCCGACAAGGCCTGGTTCTGCGTGGCCGCCGCCACCTGGCCATCCACCGCGAGATGGGTCAGAAACGCTTCGACCTCGGGCGCACCCATGTCGCGCGGATGCCGCTTGCCGTGGTACAAGACGAAGCGCCTAACCCACTGAACATATTGAGTTTCCGTGCGGATGCTGTAATGCTTGATGCGAATCCGCTCCCGCACCCGGTCGAGCAGTTTGGGCGGTTGCGCCGAAGGTGTGTTTGCCGGCGGCATCTGGCCCCCTTTTTTTGAGCCCACTTTCGATAGAACAACGAGTTATCGTGCAACAGAACGTGTTATACACCGATTTGGATTTGTGATATACACCTGCGCAGGTGTCTACTTCACGTTAGGCCCCATGGAAAGACACTCGCTCACCGTGATCTGGCTCGCCACGCTGGCGCTGCCCATCTTTATCTTCTTAGTGGGCAGCTCTCGCAAATCACGGTCGGCGGTCCTGGCCTTTGCCGCCGCAGCCGTTCTTGGAGGTTGGGTGCTCACGCTTGCGTATGCCAACGTCGCTCAGGCCATAACTGCGCGCGTACCCGAGGACCGGAACGGTGCGGCGCTCGCGTTCGCGGCCATGTTTGGCTGGGTGCCGGCCGCAGTAATCGTGTTGATCACGTGGGCAGCGGTCGCAGCCACAAAGCACTGGCTGAGGCCTAACAATTCGTCCAAGCCGACGCCGCTTCGCGGCGCGGCTTAACTCAGGTGTTAGGTGACGCAAAATGCAGTTGACAATCACATCGGTCGACTACGCTCCCGAGGAGCTCTACGAACAGGTCCCGTTTGTCGTCAACTTGCTTCGTCAACTTCCGGGGGATGACCGGCCAAACTACTGGCTTGGCGTCTTAGCCCGGGTAGGTTGGGCTGACGCAGGAAGCCCAACATCAAGATGACGCGAGAAAGCCGTGAGCCCGCGTAGATACTGTTATCCGGCCACCGAATGCAAGCTGGGGTCGAACGGCCGTCCGGAGCGCAGCACGCCGTAGGCGACGCACAGCAGCTTTCGCATCATGGCGCCCAGGATCAGCATCGGCGGCTTGCCGGCGGCGGTGAGGCGCTGCTTGAGCGCCCGCCCCCAGGCGGTGCGCGTGGTGGCCACCATGGCCGGCATGTACAGCGCCTTGCGCAAGCGCGCGTGCCCGACCTTCGACAGCCGCGGCTTGCCGCGCACGCTCGACCCGGATTGGTGCTGGCGCGGGTCGAGCCCGGCGTAGGCCACCGCCTGTTTGGCACTCGCAAAGCGCAGCGGGCCGCCGTAGTAGGCCAGCAGTGACGCGACCGTGCGCTCCCCCAGCCCCGGAATGCTGACCAGCAGCTCGCCCTGACCGCGCAGACCCGGGTCGTCGTCGATCGTTTGGCGGATTGCGGCGTCAATCTCCTTGATGGCCTGGTCGAGGTGGGCCAGGTGGGCGTCGATCCCGGCGCGCACCGCCGCGTCGGCGACCGGCAGGCGGTTGCGCTCCTGCGTGCGCATCCCATCGAGCGCCTCGCGGCGGGCGACCAGCGCGCGCAGGGTCCGCACCGACGCCGGCGGCGCCTGCCACGGCGGCGGGCACTGGGCGGCGCAGAAGTCCGCAATCAGGCGCGCATCGACGCGGTCGGTCTTGCTGCGCACGAGTCCGGCGCCCCCGAAGGCCTTGACCTGCGCCGGGTTGACCACACTGACCGTGTGCCCGGCATCGGCCAGATACTCGGCGACCGCCTCCCAGTAGGTGCCGGTGGCCTCCAGGCAGGCATGGACCGTACCGACCCCAAGCGAGGCCAACCACTCCCGCAACCCACTGAAACCGGCCGGGCTGTTCTCGACCACCTTTTGGCGCCACTTGCCGTCCGGCCGGCGCAGGGCGAGGTCGAGCTTGGCCTTGGACACATCGATTCCGAGGATATGAGACATACAACACCTCCTTGTCCACTCCACGCCCATCGACCTTGTGCATGCGGGCTGCCGGCCAAGGCCGGACCCCAGAGACTGTCCGATGTCGAGCGGGGAGATACAGCGCAAGGCCGGCGCAACATCTACGCTGCGGGCTCAAGACCCCAGGATGCGAACGGCGTCCGGCCTTGCAAACACTCTACCCGTCGGTTGACGGGTTAATACAAGGATGCGGTGAGGAACGAACCGCATCGGTCGAGGACACCGGACTCATTCCCCCGCAGTTATCCCGCCGGGCTCGCCGCCGCCCCAACCCACCGGATATGCACCGCGCGCAACGTGCCGTTGAAAACTGGAATGCGGCCAGCCGGCCACGCGTTGTACGTAACCGTGTTTCACGGGGTTCCAGTGGATGTAATCCACGTGACGCGCGTAGTCCCCTTCGTCACGCAGGCAGTGCTCCCAAAAGCGCCGTTGCCAAATCCCGCGCTCACCCCGCTTGATCCGGCTGGCCGACCGCCGCTCGCCCCGTTCCACGCCGCGCGAGAAATGCGCCTTGATCAAACCCCAGCGCGTCGAGTAGTCGACGTCCCCGTCCGGCAACGACCACACGCAGTGCAGGTGATCCGGCAGCACCACCACCGCGTCCATGTGGAAGGGATGCCGCTGCCGCACCGCGCGAAACGCCGCTCCCAACGCATCAATCCGCTCCACCAGCAAACCCTTTCCCGGCCGCTCGGCCAGCCCCACCGTGAAGAACCAGGTCGCCCCCCCGGGACACGGGCGCGCCGATAGTCAGTCACGGGCCTTGCTTGGCGTCATCCTTCGCGCCTCGATCGATGCGGTTCGTCCCTCACCGCACCCTACGTGGGCCGTGCCGAAGGGCGACGGGCGCACGCCCAGGCAGGCCGCCGACCCGCGGGCCAGCCCGCTGGCAACGATCAGGCTTCGTGGTTTCCGCGGCGGCCCCGGATAGACCGAACGGCGTGAGAAGCGGAGGGCAGCGCCCGGTCAGCGTTTTTGCATTTCATCGCCGATGCGCAGCTCGTCGATGAATTGCGCGAGTGCCTCCAACCGCAGCGTGGGGTTGGTGACTTCGAGCAGCCATTGGCGGCGGGCGGGCGGCAGGGGCAGCAGTTCTGCCAGGCGAAAGCCCACCCAGGAGGCGTCCATCAATTCCTCGGCGCGGCCGAAGTCGGGGTCGTATTCCTCCATCGCCTGCCGCAGCAGTTTGACCAGCGGGCGGTGGCGCTCTGCGACGCCGGTGACGGGCTCGGCTTCCAGGCGCAGAGCCTCGCCCAGGATCAGCTGATCGGCCCGCACGCGGCTGGTCACCACCTGCAGGCGCTGTTCGCCGCGCACGGTGATGTGCAGCATGCCGGCGGCGTCCTGGTCGTGGTCTTCGATCTGCGCCAGCGTGCCGACAGGGTGAAAGCGCGCCGCCTGGCCGGTTTCGCGACCCTCGCTGATCAGGCACACGGCAAAGCCGCGCTGCTCGCGCAGGCAGTCGCGCACCATGGCCAGGTACCGCGGCTCGAAGATGCGCAGCGGCAGTAGGCCGTCCGGGTACAGCACGCTGCCGAGCGGGAACACCGGCAGGGTGAAGGTTTGCAGTTCCGGCATGTCAGTCTCCTGCGGCCCGTAACCGTTTCAGGCCGGCGGCGAGTTTTGCATGCACGCCGCCGAAGGCGCCATTGCTCATGAGAAGGATGTGGTCGCCCGGCCGCGCGGCCGCGACCAGCGTATCCACCAGTGCCTCGGCGTCGCTGAAAAAGCCGCCGCTGCGGGGCAGATCGCGCAGCACGTCGTCCGCGTCCCAGGCGAGCGGCTGGGCGCAGTGCAGCAGCGCGAGATCGGCATCGGCCAGCGCGGAAGCGAGTCCGGCGCGGTGCGCGCCGGCGCGCATGGAGTTCGAGCGCAGGTCGACCACCGCCAGGATGCGCGCCGTGCCGACCCGCCCGCGCAGCGCCGCCAGCGTGACGGCGATCGCCGTCGGGTGGTGGGCGAAGTCGTCGTACACGGTGACGCCGCCGACCTCGGCGATCACTTCGAGCCGCCGGCGCACGTTCCGAAAACTGCCGAGCGCGGCGAGGCTTTGTGCCGGGCTGACGCCCACCTCGGCCGCGGCCGCCATCGCCGCGAGCGCGTTGTGCAGGTTGTGCACGCCGGCCAGCGCCCATTCGCCGATGCCGATGCGCTCGCCCCCGACGCTGAGCTCGAAGCGGCTCGCGTCCGGCGTCAGCGGCGTGGCCTGCCACTGCCCGCCGGGGCCAAAGCCGGTCACGGGCGTCCAGCAGCCGCGCTGCAGCACGCGGGCGAGGTTGGCGTCGGCCGCGTTCACGACGAGCCGTCCGTTGCCCGGCACCGTGCGGACAAGCTGGTGGAACTGCCATTCGATGGCGGCGAGATCCGGGTAGATGTCGGCGTGGTCGAATTCCAGATTGTTCAGGATCGCCGTGCGCGGGCGGTAGTGCAGGAATTTCGCCCGCTTGTCGAAGAAGGCCGTGTCGTACTCGTCGGCCTCGACCACGAACGGTCCCGTGCCGAGCCGCGCCGAGACGCCGAAGTTCTGCGGCACGCCGCCGATCAGAAAACCCGGTTCGAGTCCCGCGTGTTCCAGGATCCACGCCAGCAGCGACGAGGTGGTGGTCTTGCCGTGGGTGCCGGCCACCGCCAGCACGTGGCGCCCGCGCAGGACCTGCTCGCCGAGCCACTGCGGGCCGCTGGTGTAGGGCAGGTCCTTGGCGAGGATGTACTCGACAAGCGGATTGCCGCGGGACAGCGCGTTGCCGATGACGCACAGGTCCGGCGGGTTTGCCAGTTGCGCCGGGTCGTAGCCTTCGTGCCAGGCGATGCCGGTCTGGTCGAGCTGCTCGCGCATGGGCGAATAGACGCCGGTATCGCAGCCGCTGACGGTGTGACCGAGCGCGCGGGCGAGCTGCGCCAGACCACCCATGAAGGTGCCGCCGATTCCCAGGATGTGCACGTGCATCAAAGCAGCCCGAACAAGGAGCCAAGGCCGTAGTAGGCCGCCAGGAAGAAACCGATGTTGACCAGCACGCTGGCCGGCACGGGGATTTCCAGCGCCTGCCGCAGGATGTGCACCGACACGGCGAAGCTCCAGCCGAGCAGCAGCAGGATGAGCAGACCGAGGCCGTTTTCCGGTGTCGCCAGCGCCGTCAGTGGCAGCGACAGGACGTTGAAGGCGACGCCAGTCAGGGCGAGCGCGGTCAGCGTCTGCACATAGCGGGCCTGCTGTCGGCGCACCGCCAGCGCGGCGTAGACCAGCGCTGCGAGCAGCATCGCTTCGGCCGGGCCGTACAGCATCGCCCGATCCGCGGGGATGACGAAGCTGGCGAGCGCGCTGCCCAGCAGCGCATACGGCAGCAGCGACAGCAGCAGGAAAGTAGGTGAATACGGGACGTCCTGCGGGCCACGGCGCAGGCGCAGCAGCCCGCCCACCAGCGCGAGCAGCGCCCGCCAGGGCGTGCTCACTGTCCGCCGCAGCGCTTGCCGATGGCTTGCTCCAGCTCGCGCTGCTTTTCCAGCCGCTGCTCGCCCGTGTACCAGTTGCCTTGCTCGTCGCGGACGCGCTGCGCGGCGCGCATGGAATCGAGCTGCCGGCGCGCCGCGGCGCACTCCTGCGCGGTCTGCTTGCGCTCGGCGTCGGCTTTTGCCCGCTCCTCCCTGGCCTTGGCGCGATCCTCGGCGGCGGCTTCCTGCTGCGCGCGAATGGCGTCGAGTCTGGCTTTTGCCTCATCCGCCGACAGACCGCTGGGCGGCGGTGGTTCGACGATTTTCTCGGCGCCTTCGGCGGGGGGGCGATCACCGTAATGCGTGCGGCCCTGGGCGTCGGTCCAACGGTAAACGTCGGCCTGGACGCTCGCGGTCAACAGAAGCGCGGCCAGCGCCAGAAGTTTGCCGAGGGTACTGTTCACGGAAGGAGATCCACCTTGATGACGACACGCCGTTCGCTGCGGCCACTGCGGGCGGTAGACGCTAGCACGCCGGGCCGGCTCTCGCCGGAGGACGCGACCTCGCCGCCAAGTTCCAGCCACTGGCCGAGCGGGCCCCGCAACTGCGTCTGCGCCGCCTGGAAGACGGTGACGTCGTCGGCCGCCAGTTGCTGCGCCTGCGGGGCGATGTCGAGCGTCACGCCGTCCGCGTCGAGCCGCGCCAGGACGTCGAAGCCGGTGCTTATCTCGCGGTATTCGGTGCATGGCTGGCGCCCGCCGTAGCGATCCTCGCACAGGGCGTCGAAGGGCACGACCAGCCCGACGGCGATGTGCGCCGGGCGGCCTTCGAGCGCCACCACGGTCTGCTCGGTGCTGCCGCGCTGGCGGCCTTGCGGGTCGGCGCCGAACACGCCGATGCCGCGGTAGCGCAGCTCGGCGCCGCTGCCGGCGTCCGGCGGGCCGATCACCTGGGCGTGCCGGCCCGCCACTACGCCGCCGGTGCTCAGGCGGTCCTCGGTGGCCAGCAGCTGGCGCACCGCGATGCGCAGGCGGCGCGGGGCGCGGTCGAGCGTCTGCACCGTCGCGCGCAGTTGTTCCAGACGCGCCGGCTCGACGTTCAGGATCAGCGTGTAGCCGTCGCCGCTGACGCTCTCGTGCGGCGCGAGCAGCGGTTGCAGCACCGGCGCCAGTTCGGCGGCGGGGCGCTGCTGCAAGGGAATGGTGGTGATTTCGGGGCGGGCCTGCGCGGGCGACAGGGCGCAAGCGCACCACAGCCAGACAGCCGACGCACCCGCGATGGCCCGCCGCGCTGCCATCACAGGCTCAGCCGGCGCACGTCGGGGTCAGGTTCGCTGGCCAGCCACAGGGCGTCGAAGCGCTGGTTCAGTTCCTTCGTCCGCGGCGGGTCCAGCAGGCAGGCCTGTCCGGACAATCGCTCGGCCTGGGGACGGTGCAGATAAGCGCGTTGGTCGACCGTCAGCCAGGCTTCGCTCAACTGCGCGTCACCGTCCGCCAGGCGGTGCACGGTGACTGCACTGGTCAGGCGCCGGGCGAGGTCCCACAGCGGCCGTCCAAGGTCATCCCGCGCGAGGTCCGGCGGCAACAGCATTTCCAGCCGCGCGCGTCGACCGCCGATCAACAGCGCCCGCAGGGCGGCCACAATGGGCTCGTCGCTCAGATAACGCAGGTCGGCCCGCTGCGGCAGCATGCGCACCCGACCGCTGGCGGCTTCCAGCAGGCGCAGCGCGGCGTCGCCAAACTCGGCCGCGCTGTGCAGCGGCCGCGTGGCGCGGGGATCGTCGTTTGGTGTTTCGGCGGAAGTCACGGCGGCGGCTCAACTGTCTGTCCGATGCGGCCGATAGTAAGTCCTGAAACTTTATCGACGCGGCGCGGTTATGCTTGACTGCGGATACCCGGGGAGCTGTGAACGGTCCATGCGGTGGCTGATTGTCTTTCTGGCACTGTCGGCTGGCCAGGCGCGGGCGGAGCTTTTCATCTACCGCACGCCGGGCGGCCACACGGTGTTCAGCGATCGCGTGTTGACCAAGCCGGGTTACGCGCCGGCCAACTACGCCGCCCGTCGCGGCCCGCGCAAGTATGAAGGGCCGACCTTGATCACGCCCAGCCTGAGTGGCGGCCCGACGCTGATCGGACCCGGCCGGCAGTCGGTCGAGCGGCTCATCGAGCGCCTGGCTCCGCAATACGCCCTCGACCCGGCGCTGGTGAAGCAGGTGGTGGCTGCCGAGTCGGCTTTCGACAGCAACGCCCGCTCGCCGAAAAACGCGCAGGGCCTGATGCAGCTGATCCCGGCCACGGCGGCGCGCTTCGGGGTGAGCAACCCCTGGGATGCGGAACAGAACCTGCGCGGCGGCATGGCTTACCTGAGCTGGTTGCTGGGCCATTTTCGCGGCGACGTGCGCCTGGCCCTGGCCGGCTACAACGCCGGCGAGGGCGCCGTGATGCGCCATGGCGGCTTGCCGCCCTACGCGGAAACACGCAACTACGTCGCCGGCATCATCAGTCGCTACGGCAAGACCGAGCATCCGTACACGGTCGTGGCGCGGTAGGCAGGCGCCTCATTCGGTCGGTCCGGCGGTGCCGCGCGGGCTTTTGCGCTCGCGCACGTCTGGCTTCAAAATCATTGCCTTGTTTTGATGGCGTGCCTGGCACGCCATCGTCAGCCCCGCGTCCGGAGAGACGACATGCCAAGGATTGGCGAATACGCCCGTTACCTGATCGCGACCGCCATGCTGTGCAACGGCATTCTCGGCCTCTACCTGGGCGGCTACTGGGTTTGGCTGGGATTGGCCGGCTTCGTGAGCCTGGCGCTGCTGGACTTCACGGCCGGCGCCGATCACAGCCAGCGCGGTGGCGCCGGCAAGTGGTTCTACAACGGCGTGCTGTACCTGCAGCTGCCGCTGATGTTGACGCTGTGGGTGCTGTTCGCGCTGCACATCCGCGCCGGTGATCTCGGCTGGTTCAACATGATCGGCGCGCTGATCGCCGTCGCGTTCCTGAGCGCGCTCGGCGGCCTGCCGTCGGCGCACGAGCTGATGCACCGCAAGCATCCGGTCGAAATCGCCTGCTGCAGCCTGTACCTGACGGTGTTCGGGCTGCCGATGAATGACCTGAACCACGTGCACGGCCATCACCCGTTCGTCGGCACCGCCGACGATTCGGACACGCCGGTGCGCGGCGAGTCGGTTTACCGTTTCGTGTGGCGGTCCATCGTGGACGGCACGGTCAAGGCCTACCGGTTCGAGAAGGCGCGTCTGGCCAAGCGTGATCACTCGGTGTGGTGGTGGCGCAGCCGCGTGGTGTGGGCGCTGGTCAGCGAGGCGGCGTGGATTGGCGCCTTCCTGTGGCTGGCTGGGCCGGCCGGACTGCCGTGGCTGCTGGCCGCCTGGGCGGTGTGTTTCCTGATCCTCGGTGGCTTCAATTACACGCAGCACTACGGCATCGTGCGCCAGCCGGGCACGCCGCTGCTGCCGCATCATTCCTGGAATCACCTCAACACCTTCAGCCGCGCGGTGTCGTTCGAGATTTCGACCCACTCCGAGCACCACCTCGATCCGGACAAGCACTACGAGCTGCTGCGACCGTACACGCAGGCGCCGCAGATGCCGAGCATCGTGGCGTGCTTTCTGGCGTCCTTCGTGCCGCCGCTGTGGGAGCGGGTCATCGCCAAGCCGCGGCTTGAAAACTGGGACCGCCACTACGCCAGCCCGGCCGAGCAGCAGCTCGCCGCGCAGGCGAACGCCCGCGCCGGCTGGGCGCAGTGGCTGCCGGCGGCGAGTGGGGCCTGAGGTCGGGGCCTAGCCGGCCCAGGTCAGGAACTCGTCGACCGCCATGCGCTCGGTGCGGTAGCGGTTGACCGGCGCCGCGGGATCGCCGTAGCCCATCGACAGGCCGCACACGAGGTCGTGCTGCGGCGGTGCCGGCAGGTGCTCCGCCACGATGTCCGGATACATGGCGAGCGCGAACTGCGGGCAGGTCTCGAGCCCGAAGCCGCGCGCCGCCAGCATGACGTTCTGCAGGAACATGCCCATGTCGACCCATGAGCCCTTGGCCATGGCGCGGTCGATGTAGAAGAACAGCCCGAGTGGCGCGCCGAAGAACTCGAAATTGCGCAGCATGGCCCGCTGCCGGGCCGGTTTGTCGTCGGCGGCGATGCCGAGTGCGCCGTAGAGCTGCATGCCGCAGCGCCAACGCCGGGCCTTGTAGGGCTCGACGAACCTGTCGGGGTAATAGTCGTAGTGCGCACTGGGCGCCCCGCCGGCGGCGACGTGCGCGAGGAGCGCGTCGGCGATGCGGCCTTGTGCGGCGCCATCGGCCGCCACCACACGCCACGGCTGGGTGTTGGTGCCGGACGGCGCCCAGCGCGCCGCTTCGAGCACCTGTGTCAGCGTCTCCCGACTGACGGCTTGGTCCAGATACGCCCGCACCGACGTGCGGCCGCGCATCGCCTCGATGACGTCCAAGAAACACTCCTCCCGTTGCGTCGCAGGCTTGCGGACCTCGCCGCGGGCGCGTTACACCCTGCACGGGATTAGCAACGCAACGCCCGAGGAGGCCCGTCCGATGAATCGACTCGCGAACAAGATTGCCATGATCACCGGCGCCAGCGGCGGCATTGGCGCCGCAGCGGCGCGACGCTTCGCCGCCCAGGGCGCACGCGTGCTGCTGGTGGACCTCGACCAGGCGGCGCTGGACGCGGTGGCGGATGGCAACGAACGGATGAGCGTGTGCGTCGCGGACGTCACCCAGCCGCAGCAGATGGCCGCCTGCGTGCAGGCGGCGGTGGAGCGCTTCGGCGGGCTCGACGTTGCCGTGCTGAATGCCGGCATCGAGGGCGACGTCAGCCCGATACCCGACTACGACATCGCCACCTTCGACCGGGTGATGGCCGTCAACGTGCGCGGTGTGTGGCTGGGTCTGAAGTACTGCATCCCGGCCATGACTGCCCGTGGCGGCGGGAGCATCGTCATCACCTCGTCGGTGGCCGGCATCAGCGGCGCGGACAACATGTCCGCCTACTGCGCCAGCAAACACGCGGCGGTGGGGCTGATGCGCACGGCGGCGCTGGAAGGCGCGGCGCAGAACATCCGCGTCAACACGGTCAACCCGGCGCCGATCGACACCCGCATGATGCGCTCGCTCGAGGCCGGCTTCATGCCTGCCCAGCCGGAGGCGGCCAAGGCCGTGCTCGCCCAGCGCATTCCGATGCAGCGCTACGGGACGGCCGAGGAAGTGGCCGATCTGATGCTGTTTCTCGCCAGCGACGAGAGCCGCTACTGCACCGGCGGCATCTACACCGTCGACGGCGGGATGTCGACGCGCTGATCCGGCCGACCTGCGCCGACCGGGTGCGGGCAATCAGGCTTTCGGGCCCAGACTGCTGGAGTCGAGAAACTTGTCGTAGTGGACGTGTGCGTCGGCGACGCCGGCCGTCGACAGCACGGCGATCGCGGCGTCGATCATCGGCGGCGGGCCGCACATGTACGCGTGGCGGGCAGCGAGATCGGGCACGTGGGGCGCGGCGAGGAAGTCGGTCACGAAGCCGCGCGCGCCGGCCCAGCCGCTGTCTGCGGGTTCATGCGACAGCACCGGCAGGAAGCGGAACTGCCCCGCCCAGCGCGCACCGATCGCCGCGATGGCGTCGAGCTGGTACAGATCGGCCTGTGTGCGGGCGCCAAACAGGAACACCGCGTCGCGCGCGACGCCGGCGCTGGCGGCGGCGTCGAGCACCGAAAGCACGGGCGCCAGCCCGCTGCCACCGGCCACGAACACCAGCGGCGCGTCCGCCTCGCGTAGCCAGAAATCGCCGCCGGGGCCCGTGATTTCGAGCGCCTCGCCAACGCGTGCCTGCTCGAACAGCCAGGTCGTGAACTGCCCACCCGGCGTCAGACGAATGAAAAAGCTCAGTTCGCGGTCGCCTCCGGCCTGCGGGGCGCGGGCGAAGGAATACTCGCGCGCACGCTCGATGTGCGCCGGACGCAGCGCCGCGTACTGTCCTGCCGTGTACGCCAGCGGCTGGTCGAGGGCGATGCGCAGCTCCACGATGTCATGCGTGAGCGGCGTCTGCGCCGTGATGCGGCCCTGGGTCGTGATCTGCGGGTGGTGCGGGCGGTGGCTGTCGATCTCGACCTCCAGCACGATGCGCTCGCCGGGTGCCACCTTGGCCTGGCAGGCCAGGATGTAGCCGGCCTTGAGTTCCTCGGCGCTCAGCACATAGGAGAAGTCGCGGATGGCCTTGACCTTGCCCTCGCGCAGACGACTGCGACAGGCCATGCAGGTTCCGACCTTGCAGCTGTGCGGGAAATCGACACCGGCCTCCAGCGCCGCCTGCAGCACGCTCTGATTGCCCGGCACGGGCAGCTCGACGCCCAGCGGTTCGATACGGACGATGCCCGGTTCCTTGGGCTGGCGTTTGAACAAACCAAACATGCGCACTTCCTTGGCGGGCTGTGCCGGGGCGCCGCCAGGCCCCGGCATTCAAAACGCAACGGCCCCGGCACCCGCGCGGGGCACCGAGGCCGCGAACGGCGCGACAGGCGACTCAGACGTTGTAGATATCCACCACCGACGGGATGACGTCGTTCATGAGCACGATCTTCTTGCGCGCGATCAGCAACTTGCCCTGCTCTTCGCGCAGGCCGTACTCGTAGCGGCCGTAGAAGGAATCGGTCTTCTCGTGGCGGAAGGCGTTGCCCTGCCAGTTGGCCTTGACCTGCAGCAGACCGTCGACCACCTGGCCGACGCGGATGTTGGTGACCAGATGGCAGGTGCGCGGCAGCGGCGTGGACGCCGACGACATGCCGGACTTGATGCGCCAGATGCGGTCCTCGAGACCGCTCTTGTCGCTGTAGTACATGAGCGAGATCTCGCTGGTGGGATCCTGCGTCATCTCGTGCTCGCTGTCCCAAGCCGGCATCCAGTACTCGATGTCGGCCGTGAACAGGGTGAGCCAGTCGTCCCAGCGCTGTTCGTCGAGGGCCGCCGCTTCCTCGAACAGAAGCGCGCTCACCCGTGAAAATTGCTCGCTCATGAATCGTCTCCCTCGCTCAAATGGAGCCTGTGAATCGGCATTGTGTGGACGGCGGATGCTAGCGGATGCCGCCAGCGGTGTCCACGTTCGGCGGCCGTCACCAGGCGGTCCAGCCGCCGTCGCTGGCGATGACCTGTCCGGTCATGAAGGCCGACGCATCGCTCGCCAGAAACAGGCACAGGCCCGCCAGCTCCGCCGGCTCGCCGGTGCGTCGCATCGGCGTGCGGGCGACGATGCCGTCCATGAACGCGGTCAGCGTTTCGGGCGACCAGGCGCCGACCGATTCGCGCCCAAGATCGGTCCCCAGATGCCAGCCCGGTGCGATGGCATTGAAACGGATGCCGTCGGCCGCGTATTCCACCGCGGCCTGACGGGTGAAGCCGATCACGGCGCCCTTGGAGGCGGAGTAATTCGCCGCCACGGCGGGCAGTTCGGGACTCACGCCCACCAGTCCGGCCACCGACGCCAGGTTGATGACCGAGCCGCGCCCGGTGCGCAGCAGCAGCGGCAGGCAGGCGCGGGTAACCAGAAACACGCCGCGCGTGTTGACCGCGTGCAGGCGGTCCCAGTCGACCACCGGCATTTCATGGACGCGCGCCGTGCGGGTGGCGATGCCGGCGTTGTTGACGAGCACGTCGAGCCGGCCCGCCGCTTCGAGTTCCTGCGCCAGGGAGGCAACCGAAGACTCGTCGCTCACGTCGACCGCCAAGGCAGTCGACGTGCCCCCGCTCGCCGCGATCGAACGCACGGTGTCCTGCGCGGCCGGAAGGTCGCGGTCGGCGCAGTACACGCGCGCCGCGGCGCCGGCCAGCGCGTGCGCGAGCACGCGCCCGAGGCCCCCGCCCGCGCCGGTCACCAAGGCCACGCGGCCGTCCAGGCGGAACAGGGCAGGGTCGATGTTCACCGTCCGGACGTGCCTAGTGGGCGGTGAAACCGCCGTCGACCGGAATGATGGCGCCGGTGATGAAGCTCGCCTCGTCCGACGACAGAAAGGCCACGAGGTTGGCGATCTCGACCGGTTGCGCGCCGCGGCCGAGCGGCGTCATGCCGATGGCCATGTCGACGAACTGCCGGCCGATGCGGTCCACCATCGGCGTCAGCACCAGGCCCGGACACACCGCATTGGCGCGGATGCCCTGGCGGGCATAGGTGACCGCGAGGGTGCGCGTGAGCGAAATGACCGCGCCCTTGGATGTGCTGTAGGAGTGCAGCCCGGGTCCGCCGATCAGGCCGCCCACCGAGGCGGTGCAGGTGATCGCGCCGCCACCGCCGCGCAGCATGCTGTGGATGGCGTGCTTGGCGACCAGGAACACGCCGCGCGTATTCACGGCCTGGATGTGCTCCCAGTCGTCGAGGCTCAGGCTGTCGACGTTGCTGTCGTGGCCTTCCGTGCCGGCGTTGTTGAACAGGACGCGCAGCGGGCCGTGCGCCTTTTCGGCCTGCGTCACGGCGGCGATCACGCTGTCCTCGTCGGTCACGTCACAGTGGCAGGCAAACGCCTGCCCGCCGGCGGCGCTGATTTGCGCCAGGGTCTGGGCGTTACCGGCCTCGTCGACGTCGGCCAGGCACACGCGGGCGCCCTCGCTTGCCAGGCGCAGGGCAGTGGCCCGGCCGATGCCGTTGGCGGCGCCGGTGATCAGGGCGCTGCGCGCCTCGAAACGACCTGGCATGGTGTGCCTCCCGGAGGGTCTGAACGCGTGCTGGAATCCAGCCGTGCCGAACGATCGTTCGGCACGGCGCACTATACCCAAACGGCGCCCGGCCAACACGGGCCCCAAACGCAAACCGCCCCGCCGGAGCGCTCTCCGGCGGGGCGGTAGATCGCTGCGGCAGGCGGCGCCAGCGCGCCGCCGGTCTCAGATGGGCGTCACCATCAGGGTCTGGATGCGGTTGGTGTCGAACACGCACAGCTTCTCCTTGAAGCGCAGCTGTCCGTCCACCCGCACGATCTGATCCAGATACTTGCCGGCGTTGTAGATGCGCGTCTCGCCGTCCAGCAGGGTCTGGAACACCACGTAGTTGGTCTGGGCGCGGATGACGCCGTTCTCCTCACCGAGTACGCGCACGTTGCTGACCAGGTGGCGGTAGAAGTGCGGGGCGTAGATGTTGGCCTTGCGCAGCGCCACGATGCGGTCGCGCAGCATGCCCTTGCTGTCGCAGAACATCACCGCCACCGGCAGGCCAAGGTCCGCGTTCTCGCGCGGAATGACCTTGTAGACGCACGGGTCGGTGAAGAAGTCCGGCCAGCTTTCGAGCTGGTCGTCGTCGATGCACTGCACGTAGGCGTGGATCAGCTCCTCGACTTCGTACCGCAGGGGCAGTTGGCTCATCGGGACGGCTCCGGTCAGGCGGCGAGTTTGAGTTCCGCGATGCCGATGCCGGTGATCCACGGCGGCATCGGTTCGTACACGAGCAGTTCGCCACGGATGCCGGCCGGCATGGCCGCCATGGCGACGATCCAGTTGCGGATTTCGAGCGCGCCGTTGCCGCCGTGTTCGAGCACGTACTCGTCGGTGAGATTGACCAGGCCGTCCACGTCGCCGCGCTCGACCATGCCCAGTACCAGCTGGTCGAACTCGACATTCACGCGGCCCATCTCGGCGGTGCCGACCCAGTGGCTGATGCCGCCCGTGCCGTACACCACCACCCGGTCATTGCCCGGGAAGGCGGCCACCGCCTCGCCGATCATCTGCCCGAGCTGCTTGGCGCGTTTGGTGCGTAGCAGCGGTGTGACGCCGGCGGCGGTGTAGATGGGGATGGTGCGCAGCCCGGCCGGGGTGGCGGCCATGTGGATCGGGATCATGGTGCCGTGGTCGACCACCAGCGACTTCGCCACCGCCCAGTCGAAACCGCGGTCGAAGCCGAAGTTCATGATGTGCTCGGCCAGCGGCACGTTGTTCGGCACCTGGCGGCGCTCCAGGCGCAGCCAGTTCTCCTCCGGCCCCTCGACGTCACCGATGCCGATCAGGTACTGCGGCAGGCAGTGCGGGCCGAACATGGTGAAGTGGTCGTCACCGATCACGATGGCGGTGTCGGCCCTGAGCTCCTTGACCCGCTCCACCACGCGGGCGAAGGCGGCGTTGACCTTTTCCACCTGCCCCTGGTCGGCGATTTCCGGATTGCCGGTGATCAGCGGGTCGTGCGGCATGACGAAGCCGCCAACGATCTGTGCCATGTGAGCTCTCCGTGGGGTGGAATCAGGATTGCCCGGGCATGCCGGGGAACGGCGGCATGACACCGCCGTTCATGTGCTCGAGGTACGAGAACGGCATGCCTTCCGGGCCCTTCAGCATGGGCCAGACCATCATGGTCAGGAGCGTGCTCACGCCGCGTTCGGCCAGCGCCTTAAGATCGACGTTCTTGATCATCTCCCGCTCGTCGGGCTCCAGCCGGTAGGGCTTCAGATAAGCCTCCGGATCGGCCCGGAACGCCGCAATGCGCGCGGGATCGGTACCGAATTCCCAGAACACCTTCTCGACCGCGTTCAGGCTCACGATGGGCTCCGTGGCTTAGAGGAACATGTACAGGTTCTTGTCCAGCACCACGCGCTGATCGAGCACGATCTTGCGCCGCAGCAGGCGCAGCCGGCCGTCCGCGCCGCGCCGCAGCACGTCCTCGCGGCCATAGAAATGGTGCGTTTCGTCTCGCTGACGCCGGCTGCGATACACGTGCACGTTGCAATAGGCAGCAATCAGGTCGGGCTCGGCGGTGTGATAGGCCTCGACGTTGTTCACCAGCAGGCGCACGCGCGACGGCGGGTCTTCCATCCACACCAGGCCCGTCTCCAGCCGCGCGATGCGGTTTTCGAGATCCGCGTAGTTGTCGTTGTAGACGGCCGGCTCGTCCGGCGTCGGCTGCGGGCGCTGGTCCTTGGCGAAGCGGTCTTCGAGGATGGGCAGCCAGTAGTGGACGTCCGGATCGACCAGTGTCTGGAGCCACTGCCGCGGTTGGCGCGCGTTCTGCAGGCGCGCCTCGCGGTAGTAGAACTGGCAGACCTCGTGGTGCACGGCCAGATCGACCGGCCGACTCTCGTCGGCCTGCACGGGGCTGAAGATGCGGGTTGGCGCATTCATGCCGCACGCCCCTGGGCCTTGGCGGCGCCGCGGATAAGGGGTTCTTTCCACGTGGCGTCGTTGGCGCGCACGGCGGCCCAGTTCTCGGCCTGCATGATCTCGGCCCAGAAACGGTAGAAACCGCGGTACGAGGTCTCGCCGATGAAGTTCTTGCCGACGATGCCCGGCAGGTCCGGGTGTTCGGTGTCGTTGAGCTGCCCCATCTGGGCGTTCATGGTGCCCTGGCGGGTCTGCGGGCCGCGGTTGGACCAGGTGCAGGTTTCCATGTTCTCGCCGTCGTCGCTCTCGAGCGTGCCGGCGGTGCCGAAGGTATGGATGGCCTGCTTGACAACCTCGCGCTTGAGCTCCGGCGACATGGCCTTCTCGACCAGGGTCCAGGTCCACACCTCGATCTCGTTCGGCCCGCGCGGGTTCCACACCTTGAAGGTGTTGGTGCCGTAGAGGTACGAGCAGTTCGGGAAGATGCCGGCGTTCCAGTGACCCATGTACAGCTTGGCGCGCCAATCGCCGAGCTTCGCCGCCACTTCGGGCTGCTTTTCCGTCGCATAGATGCGATAGGCCGGATCGTCATGGATCAGGCCGACGCCGTCCCAGATGACGCCGAAACCGTGCCCGTGACGCGACGTGACCTGCAGGCCTGCGTCGTCGAACGGGATCTCGGCATTGCCGGCGAGGCCGGACAAGGGTCCGCCCAACACCTTGATGGCAGCGGCGTGGGTCCAGCCGACGTGGTAACCGTCGCCGATGAAGTTCTCGGCCGGCACCTTCCAGTTGCAGCGCAGGATGGACTTCATGGGCGGGCCGACCAGCTCGGCGCCGCCGGTGCCGTCCATCCAGGTGTCGAGGTACCAGCCCATCTCGCCGAGGTAGTCCTTGAGCGCGGGCGCCTGCGGGTCGAAGCAGCCGAACACGAAGCCGCGGTAGCTGTCCACCTTGGCAACCTGACGCAGGCCATGCTCCGCCTTGTCGAAATTGCCGTAGTAGGCCGACTGCTCCAGCGGCAGGGCGGCGAGCGAGCCATCCATGCCGAACGACCAGCCGTGGTAGCTGCAGGTGAAGGCCTTGGCGTTGCCGCTGTCGGCGTGGCAGACCTGGTTGCCGCGGTGCGTGCAGGAATTCAGGAAGGCCTTGATGGAACCGTCGCGCTGGCGCACGACGATGACCTTGTCCTCGCCCATGTAGGCGGTCACGAAATCGCCCGGCTGCGGGATCAGGCTCTCATGGGTCAGGAACAGCCAACAGCGGCCGAACACGCGCTCGAGCTCCTGCTCGTAGACTTCCTGGTCCCAGAACACGCGCTTGCTCTGCACGCCGCCGGCGACGTCCACCAGTTGGTTTACATCGACCACGCTTCACCTCCGTGTTGACGCGACGGGTCAACCCCGACCCGTGTGGGGGTGGCGATTATGCCGCAGCCGCTTCGCATCCGCGCAGGCTCCCGCCTGCCGGTGATTCACAGCTGCATGAATTGCCGGTAACCGCGCCAGAAGCCGCGGATCGAGTTCTCGTCCATGCCCAGCCGATCGAGGTCCGAGTCGCTGTCGCCGCCCATGGACAGCACGGATGAAGCATCCGCTTCCACACCGGTGAGTCCCTGCTGCACGATCTCGACCGCCTCGCCGTCTTCCATCGAGATGAACCCGCCGGGGCCGACCAGGTTGATGTTGCGCAGGCGATGCGCGCGTTGCTCGGCGCTTTCGCCCACGTAACCGAAGAAGGTCCACACCACCTCGGTGTCGGCGATGCCGCGGGTCACGATCTGCCGCGTGGCCAATGTGTTCTGGATCTGCTGCAGCACCACGTTCGGGAACAGCGACTGGATGGTCAGCGAAATGTCATCGCCGTAGTCGTCTCGGAACTCGATGACGCGCGCATCGGCCAGGCTGTCGGCGGTGGGCATCGCACGCATGCCCTTGTTCTGGTACTCCGACACGTCGCCGCGGTCACCGGCGCTCAGGATCTGGAACAGGTTGTGGAAGCGGTGGCCCTCGTCCATCACCGCGGCGCTGGCCTGCGCCGGGCGGTAGATGCCAAACGTCGGGTAGAACAGGTGCAGCAGGGCGCCGTGGTAGCTGTCGCGGGTGTTTTCGGCGTACAGCTTCCAGTTGCCGCGCATGTGCTGGCGGGTGGTGCCGAGCACCTCGATCGGCCGGCCGAGCACGCGGCGGATGTTGGCCAGCATGACCGGGCCCAGATAGTCGTGCAGCGGCTCGGCGTCGTCGGCAAAGCTCGCGAACACCATCGATTCGGCGCATTCCACGCGCAGGCGGCGCAGGCCGTGCTGGCGCAGATCGAAATCCGCCGGGTAGCCGCCCTTGCCGCCCAGGCCCTTGCGAAACGGCACGCCGACCAGCTCGCCCCGGTTGTCGTAGGCCCACTGGTGGTAAACGCAGGTGTGGGTGCCGGACGGGCTGTTGCCGCGCAGCTCGCGGCACACCAGCGCGCCGCGATGCGCGCAGCGGTTGACCCAGGCGTGCAGCGAGCCGTCGGAGTCGCGCGTCAGCACCACCGGCGTGTCGCCGACGAAGCTGGTCTTGAAGTCGCCGGCGTTCGGCACCTCCTCGGCGAGACCAAGGAAATTCCAGGTCGGGCCGCGGAACAGGCGCTCCCGCTCCAGCGCGTAAACCGCCGGGTCCGTATACAGGGCGTACGGCACCTGCGTGACGGCCGACTGCGGCCACCAGGAGGACGACGGGTTGGGCGCGTTCATGGCAGTCCTTCGCAGGCAAGCGTCAGGCGGCGAGCTTCAGCTCCGCCAGACCAAGGCCGGTGATCCATTCCGGAATCGGCTCGTAGCAGATCACCTCACCCTTGAAGCGCGGCATGGCGCCCATGGCGACGATCCAGTTGCGAATCTCGAACGCGCCGTTGCCGCCCTCGCGCAGCACGTAGGCGTCGTCGAGCTCGGTCATGGCCTCGACGTCGCCGCGCACCACCATGTCCAGGATCATCCGATCGAAGGCCTGATCCACCCGCCCCATGTCGGACGTGCCGACACGGTGGCTGATGCCGCCGCAGCCCATCACCACCACCCGGTCGTCGCCCGGAAACGCCGCCACGGCGTCGCCGATCATGCGCCCGAGCGCCAGCGCGCGTTTCAGGCGCAGCAGCGGCGTCACCGCAGAGGCGGTGTAAATCGGAATGGTGCGCACGCCGGGGTTCGGCGTGATGGCCAGGTGCACCGGAATCATGGTGCCGTGGTCGAGCACCAGCGACTTGGCTACCGACCAGTCGAAACCGCGGTCGAAGCCGACATTCATGATGTGTTCGGCCAGCGGCACGTTGTTCGGCACCGGGTAGCGGTCGAAACGCATCCAGTTTTCTTCCGGTCCCTCGACGTCGCCGATGCCGATCAGGAACTGCGGCAGGCAGTGCGGACCGAACAGGGCGAAGTGGTCGTCACCCACCACGATGGCGGTGTCCGCCCGAAGTTCGTCGATGCGTTTGGCCACGCGCTCGAAGCCGGCCATGATGTTGGCCGCCTGGCGTTTGTTGGCGACTTCCGGAAAAGCCGTGATGGCCGGGTCATGTGGAACGCAGAACCCGCCGACGATGCTTGCCATGGTGTCTCCTCCTCAATCTATTTGCGTGTCTGTGCGTCTACGCGCGCAGATTTGTGGGCAGATCGGCGCAGCGCTCAGGCGCCAACCCGGGCCGGCCCGCCCTTGCCGAAAGCCCGCCGCAGCGCGGCACGCAGCTGCCGGAAGCGGATGTAGCCTTTCAGGCCGATCGCCTTGAAGCCGGTCATGCCCATGTCCGGCAGCTTGCCATCGTTCATGTGCACCAGATAGTCGAAGGGCATTTCGTCGGAGCCCTTGAGCATCGGCCAGACCATCAGGGTGAGCAGCGTGCTCACGCCGTGCGCCGACAGCGCCTTCAGGTCCACGTGACGGATCATGGCGCGCTCTTCGGCGGTCAGGTTGTAGCCCGCGAGGTAGGCGTCCGGGTCGCGTCGGAAATCGTCGATGCGCGTGGGCTTGTTGCCGAATTCCCAGAACACTTTCTCGACCGCGTGCAGACTCATCGCTGTCTCCGTGCGAATGGATGGGGCCGCCCGGTGCCGGCCGGTTTGGCATTCTTAACGATCGGCCGGACAATCTCCAGCGCGGGCCATTCAGGCACCGTTTGCTGGCCCGTCTTGGCTGAGGCTAAGATGCCGCGCTGCCGTCCGCAAGGATGCCGGGCGGGGCGACCGTTCACCGAATCAGGAGGAGACCCCATGGTTTCGCGTCGCGCGTTTCTGCGAGGCGGCAGTCTTGCCGGCCTGGCAGCCCTGGCGCCAGTCGCCCGGGCACAGATTCAGCCGCGCACGACCGGCGGTCATCACCCCTTCGAGGCGGTCTGCGACACGCGCCACGCGCAGGGCGACGCCTTTCTTGCCGCCGTAGCGCCGCGCGCTTTTCGCAGTCACGGCGTCGGCGTCGATCCCGGTCCGGTGCTCGGCGTGGTGGCGGATGCGACGGCGGCCGGCAGGCTGCTGATCGGCCTGACCACCCCCACCACCTTGATGATCGCCCGCCAGATGGCCGCGCCGCAGGGTTACGGGCTGGTCTTCCACGGCGAACACGGCGCCCTCATGGACGGCAAGCCGCACCATCGCCTGCACGGCGACGACGCCTGGCTGCCGGAACTCGCGCAACTGCTGCAACGCAGCGCCGATGCCTGGCCGGGCGCGCTGGGCCGTTCGCTGGTCGGCCTGGCCACGGAGCGGGAATGCAGCGCCAGCCAGAGCGTCGCCTGCGCGTCCGATGCGCGGCGTGACGCCGGCGCGCCGCTGGTGTCCTGGGTGCTTGCGCCGGCGCGCGCCTGACGCCACGCCCGCTGTCACCCGTAAAAAGTAATCCCAAGGAGTACCGACATGCCCCAGGCGCTGCCGGATTGGCTGAGCCCGCAACAGTTCTTCCAGGCCGTGCAGGAAATGCGCGCCGTGGTCGGCAAGGAGTGGGTCGTTTCAGAGGATGGCCCGGCCCTGCGCAGCTACCGCGATGCGTTCTCGCCGGAAGAGGACGACGTGTTCCTGCCGTCGGCGGTGGTGGCCCCTGACGGCGTCGAGCAGATTCAGAAGATCCTCAAGATCGCCAACGACTACCGCGTGCCGTTGTGGACCATCTCCAGCGGCAAGAACTTTGCCTACGGCGGCCCGGCGCCGCGCAAGGCCGGTCACGTGGTGCTGGACCTGAAGCGCATGAACCGCATCCTCGAAGTGAACGAGGAATTCGGCTATGCGCTGGTGGAGCCGGGCGTCACCTACTTCCAGCTCTACGAGTACATACAGAAGAAGGGCTACAAGCTGTGGATCGACCCGGCCGCGCCCGGCTGGGGCAGCGTGCTCGGCAACACGCTCGAGCACGGCGTGGGCTACACGCCCTACGGTGACCACTTCATGATGCATTGCGGCATGGAAGTGGTGCTGGCCGACGGCACGGTGCTGCGCACCGGTCAGGGCTCGCTGCCCGGCACGCAGTGCTGGCAGCTGTTCCAGTACGGTTTCGGCCCGGTGCTGGACGGCATCTTCACGCAGTCGAACTTCGGCATCGTCACCAAGATGGGCATGTGGCTGATGCCCGAGCCGCCCGGCTACATGCCGTTCATGATCACCTACGAGCGCGAGGAGGACCTGCACGCCATCACCGAGGCGGTGCGCCCGCTCAAGGTGAACATGCTGATCCCGAACGCCGCCTTCACCGTCGGCCTGCTGTGGGAAGCGTCCATCAAGACCACCCGCGCCCAGTACGGCGATCCGAAGAAACCGCTGCCGGAAAGCGCCATGAAGAAAATCATGGCCGACCACAAGCTCGGCATGTGGAATTTCTATGCCGCCCTGTACGGCCCCAAGCCCATGATGGACAACACCTTCAAGGTGGTCCGCGACGCGCTGGGCGCCATCCCGGGCGCGAAGTTCTATTTCGACGAGGACCGCAAGGGCGACCCGTCCTGGGACTACCGCGTCAAGCTGATGCGCGGCATCCCGAACATGACCGAGTTCAACATGACCAACTGGGTCCAGGGCGCCGGCGCGCACGTGGACTTCTCGCCCATTTCGCCGACCCGCGGCGAGGACGCCACGCGCCAGTACCAGATGATCAAGGCGCGCGCCAACGAGTACGGCTTCGACTACATCGGTGAGTTCGCGGTCGGCTGGCGCGACATGCACCACGTTTTCTCGCTCACCTTCGACCGCTCCGACGCCGACGAGCGCCGCCGCGCGCGCGAGCTGTTCGAGGTGCTGATCGACGACGCGGCCAAGGCCGGCTACGGCGAATACCGCACGCACCTCGCCTTCATGGACAGGATCGCCGGCACCTACAACTGGAACGACGGCGCGCTGTGGAAGCTGCACCACCGGCTGAAGGACGCGCTCGACCCGAACGGCATCCTGGCGCCGGGCAAGATGGGCATCTGGCCGCAGCACATGCGCGAGGAGAAAGCCTGATGCGCCGCACACTCGGACTCCTGCTGCTGGCGGCCAGCCTCACCGCCACGGCCGCCGAAGAAGCCGTCGACGGCATCGATGCGCGCCCGCGCAGCGGCGAGAAATCCTGGGCCCTGTTCTGCCAGGGTTGCCACATGCCCGGCCCGGAAGGTCCGGGCACGCGCGTGCTCGCCGCGCGCCTGGGCTGGGACAAGGCCCCGCTCAAGGGCCGCCAGGATCTGGACCCCGCCTACGTCAAGCACGTGGTGCGCCGCGGCCTGCTGGAGATGGCGCCGCTGCGCCCGACCGACATTACCGACGAGGAGCTCGACGCCCTCATCGCCTATCTGCGTGAACCCGCAGCCAAGTAACACCCCCGTAACCGCATGAACGCCCCCCAAACCGCATCCGTCCCGACCCTCGACCACTGGATCGGCGGCGCCGCCGTGCCGCCCGCCGGCGGCCAGTACTTCGACGATCTGAACCCGGTCGACGATTCGCTCTACGCCCGTGCCGCCGACGGCAGCGCCGAGGATGTCGAGCGCGCCGTGCAGGCCGCCGCCGCCGCTTTCCCGGCCTACCGCAAGCTGCTGGCCAAGGAGCGCGAGGCGCTGCTGCACAAGGCGGCCAACCTGCTCGAACGCGACCGCCAGGAGTTCGTCGACATCCTGATCGACGAGGTCGGCTCGCCGGTCATGAAGGCCGGCTTCGAGGTCGGCTTCGCCATCGGCATGCTGCGCGCCGCCGCCGGCGTGCCGCGGCGCATCGCCGGTCAGACCCTGCCGTCGGACTCGCCGGAGCGCTGGAGCCTCACGCTGCGCGAGCCGCTCGGCGTGGTGGCCGGCATCACGCCGTTCAACGTGCCGATGATCAAGGTCATCAAGCAGTCGGCCATGGCGCTGGCCTGCGGCAACACCTTCGTCAACCTGCCGTCGGAACACGCGCCGCGGCTGTCGCTGCGCGTGGCGCAGCTGTATCAGGAAGCCGGCTTCCCGGCCGGCAGCTTCAACGTTGTGCTCGGCAACGGCGCGGTGATCGGCGACGTGCTCACCGGCCACGAGCGGGTGAAGTCCGTCACCTTCACCGGTTCGTCGGTGGTCGGCCGGCACATCGCGGAAATCTGCGCCCGGCAGCTGAAAAAGTTCACGCTGGAGCTCGGCGGCAAGAGCCCGCTCATCGTCATGGACGATGCGGACCTCGCCGGCGCCGTGCGCGCCGCCGCCATGGGCACGTTCTTCTATCAGGGCCAGGCCTGCATGGCTTCCTCGCGCATCCTGGTGCAGCGCGGCATCTTCGAGCGGTTTGCGCAGGCCCTGGCCGGCGCGGCCGGTGGCCTCAAGGGCGGCGATCTGCGCGACCCCGGCACCACGCTCGGCCCGATCATCTCCGGCCGCCAGCGCAGCCGTGTCAAGACGCACATCGAGGATGCCGCCGCCAAGGGCGCGCGCGTGCTGGCTGGCGGGCAGTTCAGCGGCTTCCAGTGCGCGCCGACGGTGCTCACCGACGTCACCCGGGACATGACCCTCTACTACGAGGAAACCTTCGGCCCGGTGACCACGCTGTATCCGTTCGACACGCTGGAAGAGGCGCTCGCCATCGCCAATGACACGCCGTACGGCCTGTCCGCCGCCATCTACACCAGCAACATCAACTCCGCGCTGCAGGCGGCGGCCGGCATCCACACCGGCATGGTGCACATCAACGCGCCGAGCCTGTACGACGAGCCGCACGTGCCGTTCGGCGGCGTCGGCCAGAGCGGCATGGGCCGCGAGGGCACCGAGTGCGACCTCGACGCCATGACCGAGTGGAAGTGGGTCACCATCCAGCTGCCGAGCGACGTAGCCGGACATCACTGACCGCACGCGGCACCGCCGCAGGAGGCCATCCGTGAACAAGTATTCCGACCTGCCCGTGAAGCTCGCCGCCTCGGTGCGCTCGCTGCGGGATTTCCTGGAGCTGCTCGACAGCCACGGCCAGTGCATCACCTGGCCGGACGCGGTGATGCCGGAGCCGGACATCCGCGAGATTTGCGTGGCCGCCGGGCAGGACGTGCCGGGCGCGCCGGCCATCCTGTTCGACAAGATTCGCGGCTACCCGGACAAGCGGCTGGTGACCGGCGTGCACGGCAGCTGGGCCAACCTCGCCGTGCTGCTCGGGCACCCCAAGAGCACCACCATCAAGACGATGTTCTACGACATCATCAGCCGATGGGGCTCGGAAAAGGCGCAGCTGCCGCGCATCAAGCCCGAGCAGGCGCCGGTGCACGAGGTGCGCATCGAGCGCGACATCAACCTGTACGACATCCTGCCGCTGTACCGCATCAACGATTTCGACGGCGGTTACTACATCGGCAAGGCCAACGTGGTCAGCCGCGACCCGAACGACCCCGACAACTTCGGCAAGCAGAATGTCGGCATCTACCGTATCCAGCCGCACGGCCCGGACGAGTTCACGCTGATGAGCGTGCCCATCCACGACATGGGCCGGCACATGCAGGCGGCCGAGGAGACCGGCAAGCCGCTGAAGATCGCCGTCATGCTGGGCAACCACCCGGCCATGGCCATGTTCGCCGCCACACCCATCGGCTACGACGAGTCCGAGTACAGCTACGCCTCGGCCATGATGGGCGCTCCCATCGAGCTCACCGAATCGGGCAACGGGCTCGACATCCAGGCGCACGCCGAGATCGTCATCGAGGCCGAGTACGTGCACGGCCGGCGCGATTTCGAGGGGCCGTTCGGCGAATTCCCCGGCTCCTACAGCGGCGTGCGGCGGGCGCCGGTGTTCAAGGTGACGGCGGTGTCGCACCGCAAGAATCCGATCTTCGAGAACATCTACATCGGCCGCGGCTGGACCGAGCACGACACGCTGATCGGTCTGAACACCTCGGCGCCGATCTACGCCCAGCTGAAGAAGGAATTCCCGGAGGTGGTGGCGGTCAACGCGCTCTACCAGCACGGCCTGACCGGCATCATCGCGGTCAAGAACCGCTTCGCCGGCTTCGCCAAGAGCGTGGCGCTGCGCGCGCTGTCGACGCCGCACGGCCTCATGTACCTGAAAAACCTGATCATGGTCGACGCCGACGTCGATCCGTTCGACCTGAACCAGGTCATGTGGGCGCTGTCGGTGCGCACCCGCGCCAGCGACATCATGGTCCTGAACGACATGGCCATGATCATGATCGACCCCGCCGCGGTGACGCCGGGCAAGGGCCATCACCTCATCATCGACGCCACCACCCACATGCCGCCCGACCCCATCGGCGGCGATGTCGAGATCGTCACCCCGCCGTCCGGGGCGGCCATCGACGCGCTGGCGGCGCGCATCCGCGATCTGCAGGGAGGACTCTGAGCATGGCCGTGAACTGTCCGCGCTGTGGCGGCGACGAGAACCGGGTCGAATACCAGGGCAAGGAAAACGGTGAGGTGATCTGGACCGTGCACTACTGCACGGCCTGTTGCTTCACCTGGCGCGACACCGAGCCGGCGCTGTCGATCGACCCCGCCAAGCGCCGCAAGGTATTCCAGATCGACCCCAGCCATCCCGAGCGTTTCGGGGTGGTGATTCCGCCGGTGGCGCGCTAAGCCGGCTGCGCCGTGGCGCCCATCACCCCACGTCAAGGAGAAGGAACTCCAATGACCCGACTCGATTACCTGCGCTACATGTCGCCGGCGCTGCTGGTGGCCAGCGGCGCGCTTGGCCTGCTGCTCGGCGGGCACTGGGTGTGGCTCGGCTTTGGCGCCTTCCTGCTGGTGGCGGCCATCGACCCGCTGCTGGGCAAGGACCACGGCATGCGCCGCGGCGCCCATCCGCGGCTGGCGGACGTGATCCTGTACTTCCAGGTGGTGCCGGTGGCGCTGCTGTGGGTGGCGTTCGCCTGGCGCATCGGCCACGCCAACGCCGGACTTGTGCCGCTCGATTACTTCGGCGCCGCCGTGTCGGTGGCGTTCATGACGGCCATCGGCGGTCTGCCGGCGGCGCACGAGATGTTCCATCGCCACAGCGCGCTCGGCAAGTTCGTCGGCAGCGTGCTCGGCACCATCTTCGCGTCCGGATACAGCTCGCTCGCCCACGTTCACGTGCACCACATCGAGACCGACACGCCGGACGACACCGAAACGCCGCGCCGCGGCGAGAGCGTGTACCACTTCGTGCTGCGCGCTGCCTACCGCCAGCACCGGCGCAGCTGGCAGATCGAGCTGGCGCGCCTGCGCAAGCTCGGCCTCGGCTTCTGGTCGCCGCGCAATCTGGTGCTGCGGGGCCTGGCGATGTACGCGCTGCTGCTGGGCGGCTTTTACCTGGCCACGGGTCTCACCGGCATGCTGCTGCTGATGCTGGTGTCGGCGCTTGGCCTGTTCATCCTCGAAATCTTCAGCTACATCCAGCATTACGGCCTGCTGCGCGAGCCGGGCACGCCGATCGAGGACCGCCACGCCTGGAACCACCTGACGCCGCTGGGTCGCGCGCTGACTTTCGAGATCGTCACCCATTCCCAGCATCACGTGGACCCGGACCGGCCGTACTGGCGTCTGACGCCGAGGCCCAACGCGCCGCAGATGCCGAGCGCCGTCACCTGCTTCGTGCTGGCGCTGATCCCGCCGCTGTGGGAACGGCTGATCGGCCGTCCGCTGCTGCAGCATTGGGACGTTCACCACGCCAGCGCCCGCGAGCGCGAACTGGCGATTGCCGCCAACCGCGCCGCCGGTTGGCCCGACTGGCTTTCACCCGGTGCCGCTGTCAGCGCCGCCTAGACGGCGCGGACGGGCGCCCCCACACCCGAGAGGAGCCGAGACATGAAGATCGAACAGTTCAAGACGCTGCTGGACGACCGTGCCAGCGACGGCGTGTTCGCCGTCAACCGCGACGTGTATCTCGACCCCGAGCTGTTCGAGCTGGAGATGAAGCACATCTTCGAGAGCAGCTGGCTGTACCTGTGCCACGAAAGCCAGATTCCGAACGCGGGTGACTTCTTCACCACCCAAATGGGCCGCCAGCCGGTCGTGATCTCGCGCGGCAAGGACGGCAAGGTCCACGGCTTCGTCAACGCCTGTGCCCACCGCGGCGCCACGCTGTGCCGCACCCGCAAGGGCAACCAGCAGTTCCACACCTGCCCCTACCACGGCTGGGTGTACGACAGCGCCGGCAGGAACGTGGACATCAAGGACCACGCGACCGGCGCCTACCCGCCCGCCTTCGAGCAGCAATCGCATGATCTGAAGGCCATTCCGAAGCTCGAGTCCTACCGCGGCTTCGTGTTCGGCTCGCTGTCGGCGGACGTGCCGACGCTCCACGATCACCTCGGCGCGGCCCGGCCGTTCATCGACCTCATGGCCGAGCAGTCGGCGGATGGGCTCGAGGTGCTGCGCGGCAGCTCCACCTACACCTTCAACGCCAACTGGAAGCTGCAAGCCGAAAACGGCGTCGACGGCTACCACGTGACCAGCGTGCACGCCAATTACGTGGCCATGGTCCAGCGGCGCATGGCCACGGGCAAGGAAGACAAGGTCAAGGCCATCGTCGGCGGCGGCGACATCACCAAGATGAAAAGCGGCGCCTACGATCTGGGCAGCGGCCACACGCTGCTGTGGGGCGTGGTGCCGGGCGCCATGGACCGGCCGCTCGCCATGCAGCGAGACGCGCTCGAACAGCGCGTCGGCAAGGTCAAGGCGCACTGGATGATCGACTGCAGCAGGAACCTCGGCCTGTTCCCGAACGTGTTCCTGATGGACCAGACCTCGACGCAGATCCGCGTGTTCCGGCCGCTGAGCGTGGACAAGACCGAGGTCACCATCTTCGGCATCGCGCCCAAGGGCGAGAGCGCACCGGCACGCAACCGCCGCATCCGCCAGTACGAGGATTTCTTCAACGCCACCGGCATGGCGACGCCGGACGACCTGCGCGAGTTCGAGGCCTGCCAGGAAGGCAACCGCGGCCTTGCCGGTAGCCAGCAGCACCTCGACCGCGGCCTCGCGCGGGTGCAGTTCGAGCCGGACGAGGCGGCGCGCAGCATCGGCGCCGCGCCGCACTCGCTCGGCCCCGACTGGGCCGACGAGAACATCTTCCACAGCTTCTACCGCCGCTGGCAGCAGCTGCTGACCGGCCAGCGCTGAGCGCGCCGTCCCCCACGGAGATCACGCCATGAACAAGCCCGTCGAGGCGCAAGCCCTCCTCAATCCCAGGGAGCTGGTGGTCGACGAACCTACCGACGGCACCTTCCTGGTCAGCCGGCGCCTGTTCAACGAGGCCGAGCTGTTCAAGCTCGAGATGAAGTACATCTTCGAGAACACCTGGCTGTTCCTGTGCCACGAGGGGCAGATTCCGAACCCCGGCGATTTCTTCACCACCGAGATGGGCCGCCAGCCGGTCGTGATCTCGCGCGGCAAGGACGGCAAGGTCCACGGCTTCGTCAACGCCTGCGCCCACCGCGGCGCCACGCTGTGCCGCACCCGCAAGGGCAACCAGCAGTTCCACACCTGCCCCTACCACGGCTGGGTGTACGACAGCACCGGCAAGAACGTGGACATCAAGGATCACGCCACCGGCGCCTACCCGGCGGTGTTCGAGCAGCAGTCGCATGACCTGAAGGCCATCCCGCGGCTCGAGTCCTACCGCGGCCTCGTGTTCGGCTCGCTGAACCCGAACGTGCCGACGCTCGCCGAGCACCTCGGTGGCGCGGCCAAGGCGATCGATTTCGTCATGGACCAGTCGGAACACCCGCTCGAGGTGCTGCGCGGCTGGTCCAGCTACACGCACCGCGGCAACTGGAAGCTGCAACCGGAAAACGGCATCGACGGCTACCACTTCACCGCCGTGCACGCCAACTACGTCGGCGTGATGAAGCGCGACGCCGAGCGGCGGGCGCGCAAGGCGGCGGCCGGCGGCGTCGAGCGCAGCTTCGGTGGCGACTCGCTGCTGCAGATGAAAAGCGGCTGGTACGACTATGGCCACGGCCACACCCTGATGTGGGGCAGCTTCGGTCAGCCGCAGAACCGTCCGGTGTGGAGCCGGCGTGAGCAGCTCGCGGCCCGACACGGCGCCGCGCACGCCGAGTGGGTGGTGGGCCGTTTGCGCAACCTGCTGATCTTCCCGAACCTGCTGCTGATGGACCACGCGGCCACGCAGATTCGCGTCATCAAGCCGGTGTCGGTGGACTTCACCAAGGTCGAGAGCTTCGCACTCGGCGCCCGCGAGGACAGCCCGGACGTGCGTACCAAGCGCATCCGCCAGTTCGAGGACTTCTACAACGCCACGGGTCTGGCCACGCCGGATGATCTGGCTACCTTCGAGGCCTGTCACGACGGCCTGCAGGGCCGTCTGGTGCCTTGGCAGCTGGGCTACGACCGCGGCTTCGCGCATGTGCATGCCGGCGGCGACGCCGAGTCGGCGGCGGTCGGCATGGCCGTCGAAATGAGCGGTCCGGACTTCCAGGACGAGGTCCTGCTGCACGGCCAGTATCGCGAGTGGCTGCGCCTGCTGGCACCCGTCTTGACCGCCTGACGCCTCGCCTTCCATAAGCAGAAACACGCCGGCTGCCCGCCGGCGACAAGGAGATGTCGATGCCCGAATACCTGCCGCCCGGCGTGACGCGCGAGGACTTACAGTCCGCGCTGGCCGAGATTCGCTCCATCGTCGGCGCCGCCTGGGTCTTTGCCGATCCCGAGGGCGATCTGCAGCCGTACCTGGACCACATGTCCGCGGTGCCGCCGGAAAGCCGCATGCCATCGGCCGCCATCTCGGCTGCCTCGGTGGCGGAAGTGCAGGGCGTGCTGCAGGTGGCCAACAAGTACAAATTGCCGCTGTGGACCTACGGCAACGGCAAGAACTTTGCCTACGGCGGTCCGGCGCCCAAGCAGGCCGGTTATCTCGTGCTGGACCTCAAGCGCATGAACCGCATCCTCGAGGTCAACGAAGAGTCTGGCTACTGCCTGGTCGAGCCCGGCGTGTCGTATTACCAGCTCTACCAGCACCTGCAGGAAAAGGGCTACCAGCTGTGGATCGACTGCGCCGCGCCCGGCTGGGGCGGCGTGATCGGCAATGCGCTGGAGCACGGCGCCGGCTACACGCCGTACGCCGACCACCTGCTGTTCTCCTGCGGCATGGAAGTGCTGCTGGCCGACGGTCAGCTGCTGCGCACCGGCATGGGCGCCATGCCCGGCAACAACAGCTGGCAGCTGTTCAAGTACGGCTTCGGCCCGTACGTGGACGGCATGTTCTCGCAGGGCAACTTCGGCATCGTCACCAAGATGGGCTTCTGGCTGATGCCCAAGCCCCCGGCCTACAAGCCGTTCATGGTCACCTTCCCGAACGAGGAGGACATCAAGCCGCTGATGGACATCCTGCGGCCGCTGAAGATGAACATGGTCATCCAGAACGGCGCGGTGATCGAACACATCTCCTACAGCGCCTCGGTGCAGCGCCTGCGCAAGGACATCTGGGACAAGCCCGGCCTGGTTCCGGACGAGCGCTGGCGCGAAGTGGCCAAGGAACTCGATCTGGGCATGTGGAACCTGTACGGCGCCCTGTACGGCCTGCCGGAAAACGTCGAGATGACGTTCCAGCTGGTCGAGCTCGAGATGAAGCGCATCCCGGGCGCCAAGATCTACCTGCACGGCGACCGCCCGGCCGACGATGCCGGCTGGAATTACCGCGAAAAGCTGATGCGCGGCGAGCCGAACATGACCGAGTTCAACCTGGTCAACTGGGCCGGCGGCGGGCATCTGAACTTCACCCCCATGGCGGCCATGACCGGCAAGAACGCCTGGGACATGTTCACCATCTTCAAGGAACTGCTGAACCGCCACGGCTTCGACATGATCTGCGAGGAAGTGGCGATGTTCCGCACCATGATCACGCTGGTCATGGTGATGTTCGACCCGCGCGACGAGGACGCCCGCAAGCGCGCCGACGCCTGCTCGCGCGAGCTGGTGGCCATCGCCAAGGCGCACGGCTACGGCGAGCTGAAGGCCAACCTCACCTACATGGACATCATCGCCGACATGTACGACGGTCAGGACCACGCGCTGCGCAAGGTGAACCAGCGCATCAAGGACGCGCTGGACCCCAACGGCATCCTGTCGCCGGGCAAATCCGGCATCTGGCCGTCCAACTGGACCGGCCCGCGGTACTGAGGCGGCGCACATGAGCATCAAAACGACAATCACGCGTCTGGCCGGTGCTGCCCTGTTGGGCCTGTGCGGCGCAGGGGTGGCGACTGCGGCCGACACCGCGCCTGCGGATGCCGCGGCCGCCCCCCCGGCCGAAGCCGCCACCCCGGTCGGCGAGCGCGGCGGCGAGGAGCTGTTCGTGCTGTTCTGCCGCGCCTGCCACGCGCCGGGCCCGGAGCACCCGGGCACGGCCAAACTGGCGCTGACCAAGGGTGCCGACAAGTCGGTGATCCTGAACCGCGACGACCTGCCGGCCGAGTACATCGCGCACGTGGTGCGCAACGGCCTGCTCGGCATGCCGCCGCTGCGCCCCACCGACGTCACCGAAGCCGAACTCGAGCGCCTGGTCGAGTACGTGCGTAGCACGCCGGCCGACAAGGTGCCGGCGGAGCACCCCGGTGGCGCCTACGCCAACCCGCCGACGCTCAAAGAAATCTGGAACTTCGGCATCCGGCCGCGGCTGTTCACGGTCATCGTGCCGGCCATCGTCGTGTTGGTTGTGCTGACGACGCTCCTGGTACGTCGCCGGCGCAAGGCCTGATCGGTCCATCAACTCAAGGAAATCTCATGCGTTTCGTCATTCTGGGTGCCGGCGGTCTTGGCTCGGTCATCGGCGGTTATCTCGCCAAGTCCGGCGAGGACGTCACCCTCATTGCCCGCCCTGCGCACGCGCAGGCCATCAACGCCAACGGTCTGAAGATCAGCGGCGTTCGCGGCGACCATCTGGTGCGCGAGAACCTTACCGCCGTCACCAGTCCGGACGAGGCCAAGGGCGAGTTCGATCACCTGATCATCCTGGTCAAGGGCAAGGACACCGAAACCGCGCTGGCCCAGGCCGAGGGTCTCAAGGCTCGCTGCAAGAGCGTGTTCTCGCTGCAGAACGGCGTCGGCAAGGAAGAGCGCCTGCGGCAATGGGCGGGGCGCGACAAGGTGATCGGCGCCTCCACCATCGAAGGCGGCACCCTGCACGAGCCGGGCGTGGTCAGCAACCCGCTCACCACGCCCACCACCGCCTGGTTCGGCGAGCTCGACGGCGGCACCAGCCCGCGCACCGACGCGCTGGCCGAGGCCTTCACGCGCAGCGGCCTGGTCGCCAAATCGGTGCCCAACATCATGCAGGTGCTGTGGGAAAAGCTGGTGCAGATCGGCACCGCGTCCGGCTGGTCGGTCAGCACGCTCAGCCTGCGCCTGTACTTCCAGGACGGCCTGCTGGTCCGCCAGGGCGCCGAGCACTATGTGGCGCTGGCCAAGGACATGCTGCGCGTGTATGGCGCCATGGGCTACACGCCGCAGAACTTCTACGCCCCGATGTCGCAGTTCAAGGAGCTGAACGAGCTCGACTTCGAGGGCGGCGTCGCCATGATGATGAAGCTCGGCGAGCGCTTGAAGCAGCAGGGCATGCGCGGGCGCACGTCCATGCACGAGGACGTCATCCGCGGCAAGAAGACCGAGGTCGACTTTCTGCTGAAGCCGTTCCTGGACAAGGCGGCGGAGCTCGGCATCGCCGTGCCGGTGCTGGAAACCGTGTACCGCATCGTCAAAACGCAGGACACGTATCTGGAGTGACCGGGCCGATGGTCGACAAAAACGGCGCCTCATGGCGCCTTTTTTGTTTTGGGGCTCTGCGTTACCGCTTGATCACGCCCTTGTCGATCAATTCACTCAGACCAAACGGATCGAAGTTCCGGTAGCCCGCATCCATGGCCTGCTGGAACAGCCCCAGCAGCGCCTCGCCGAGCGGCAGCGTGAGTCCCGCATCCTGCTGCGAGAATTCCTGCACGGCCTTCAGATCCTTGTAGAAGATGCCGAGCCCGGTCGGTCCCTCGCCGAACGGCCGCGCGGCGAGCTTGGGTTTGTAGAAGTCGAGCACGTGCCGCGGCGACACGCAGGCACCCAGCACGTCCATCAGCTGCACACCGCTAATGCCGCAGCGCTCGCCCAGCACCACCGCCTCGGCGAGGCCGACCAGCGTGCCCATGAAAGCGAGCTGATGGCACAGCTTGGCAATCTGCCCGCTGCCGGGCGGACCCAGATGAAAGATGTTGCCGCCGAAGGTGTCGAGCAGCGGCTTCACGGTCGCGAATGCCGGCGCGTCCGCGCCCACCATCACCGCCAGCGTGCCGGCCTCGGCCCAGGGCGCGGAGCCGCTCAGCGGCGCGTCGACGTAGGCCATGCCCGCGGCGCGGGCCTCGGCGGCAAAGGCCCGGCAGCGCGGTGGCGCAGTGGTGCCGAGATCGACCACCACGGCGCCGCGCGCGGCCCGCTCGAAGATGCCGTCCGGCTGACGCAGCACCTCGCCCAGCACGTCCTGGTTCGACACCGCCACGAAGACCACCTGCGCGCCGGCGGCGGCCTCGCCCACCGATGGGGCGCCCTGCGCCCCCGCGGCCTGCGCCTTGTCGAGCGCTGCGGATGACGGGTCGAACGCGCTCACCGCGTGTCCGGCACTGACCAGATGCCGCACGATGGGCACGCCCATCACCCCCACGCCGACGAAACCCAGCTGCATGACCGCTTCTCCTACCCGATCGCGGCGACGTAGTCGCGGATGTCGTAATCCGCCGGCACGCGGCGCTGGGTTTTCAGCTCCTCCTCGACCCGTTCCAGAAATCCCCAATCGAGACTCGGCTCGCGCAGCCAGTGGCGGCCGTCGCGGCGCATGGCGTTCTCGATGTCGTCCGCGGTCACGAACGGCAGTTGTTCGGCGAAGGGCCGCAGTTCGGCCGGGTGGTCCACCCCGTAGCCGGCCGCCGCGAAGTAGGCCTGCACCATGCGCCGCACGAGATCGGGTTTGTCCTCGATCCAGCGCCGGCGCGCGTACAGCAGGATGCCGTAGTTGGCCGGACGCAGCAGGTCGGCGTAATCCGCCAGCACGCGCCAGCCGAAGCGGCGCTCGACCAGGCTGACGTAGGGCTCGTACAGGATGCCGATGCGAAAGGCGCCGCGCTCGATGCCGTCGGCGAAGGCCTGGCCGTAGTTGTCGAAGCTGCTGTCCTTCATCAGCTCGACGACCGAGAAATCGTCGATGCTCAGGCCTTCCTGGCGGGCGTGCCATTCGAGCAGGCTGCCGGGGCAGGTCATGCGCTTGTTGATGACCACTTTCTCGCCGCGGCAGTCGGACAGGCCCCCGACTTCCGGCGCCGCAACCAGATAGAAGGGCGCGAAATCGCAAAAACCGACGCTGACCACCGCGTACTCGCGCGAACCGACCGCCGCCGGCAGGAACACCGGCGTGCCGATCTGCCCCATGTCGTAGGCGCCCTCGCGGATGCGCGCGCCGTATTCCTCGCCGGTGAGGTGGCTCGACAGGGTGAGGTCCAGGCCGCGTTCGGCGAAGCGCCCGTTGCGCTGCCATAGCTCGATCGGGAAATTGAACAGGCCGACCGGCGGCGTGCCCCAGGAAATGGTGTCCATGACCAACCCCCGCCGCCGTCGGTGGCGGCCGTCAGACGTGGTAGAAGTCCAGCACCTGCGGAATCAGATCGTTGATGACGATGACTTTTTTCTTGGCGATACGCAGATTGCCGTCGCTTTGTGGGCGCAGCAGATACTCGTACTGGCCGGCAAAGAAATGGGTCTGCTTGTGCTTGAAGTAGGTGACCTGCCAGGCGGCGTGCACCAGAAAATCGCCGTCGGCCTGCCGGCTCGCCTGCACGTTGCCCACCAGATGGCTGGTCCGGGGCAGCGGCACCGAGGCCGACGACATGCCGGTGCGCAGGCGAAACACGCGATCTTCGAGGCCGCTGCGGTCGGCGTAGTACATCAGCGAGATTTCGTTCTGCGGATCGCTGATGTAGCTGTGCTCGGACTCCCAGGCCGGAACCCAGAACTCGGCCTGCGGCAGGTACAGTGCCAGCCAGTCGTCCCAGGCCTTGTGGTCGATCAGGCGGGCTTCGGTGTACAGCAGGTCGGCGCAGCGCGCGACGTCATCCATTGTTCTGGTCCTTGAGTCTGGTTTTGCGCACGACGCTCCTGGCCACGGTCATTTCTGCATGGCGTGCAGCCAGTGCCGGTGCTGGGCGAGAAAGATGCCCTCGTCCTCCACCTTGCCGCCGCAGTAATCGGGCGTCACGCCCAGCGCCCTGGCCCGTTCGTCGGGGCCCTTGGTCAGGAACTTGATGCCGCGCGTGAGGTCGTTCCAGCGCGCCAGGCGTCCCTGGGCCGCAGTCTGCGCGTAGCCGAACTCGGTCAGGTCGTCGGGCGTCGCCATGCCGGACGCGTTGAAGAAGTCCTCGTACTGGCGGATGCGGTGGGCGCGCATCTTCGGCGACTCGCCCCTGGGCGCGATGGCGTAGATGGTGACCTCGGTCTTGTCCACGGCGACCGGCCGGAACACGCGAATCTGGCTCGACATCTGGTCCATCAGGAACACGTTCGGGTAGATCAGCGTGTTGCGCAGCTTGCCGATCATCCAGTTGGCGTAGACCTCGCCGAACTGCTTGCTCCAGGCGTCGTACATATGGAAGTTCGGTCGCCGGTCGCCGCGGTTCGGCCAGTCGCCCCACAACACCACGTGACCGTTGCCGAAATCGAAGAAGCCGGCGTCGAGGTTGCCCAGCTGCGACACGTCCATGGACTTGGTCACGTTGTCGCCGGCGCGGATGCGCTCGCGGTTCTGCGTGGTCATGGCGAAATTCGCGTGCAGGCCGTGCACGTGGTAGCCGTCCACGCCGTTTTCGGCCTGCAGCTTCCAGTTGCCGTCAAAGGTGTAGGTCGAGTTGCCGCGCAGCACCTCGAGGCCGTCCTCGCCGCCCTGGTCGGCCATCATGTCGATCATCACGCGCGCGTCGCGCAGGTGCTCGGCCAGCGTCGGGACCTCGTCGCTCAGGGATGCGAACACGAAGCCGCGGTAGGACTCCACGTGCGGCGCGCGGGTCAGGTTGTAGTTTTCCTTGCAGAACTGGTCTGGGTACCCGCCGCCTTTCTCGCGGGTGACCGACATCAGCCTGCCGTCGGTGTCGAAACACCAGCCGTGGAAGAAGCAGGTCATGTCGGTCTTGTGACCGCGCTCCTCGTGCACCAGCAGCGAGCCGCGGTGCGCGCAGGCGTTGATGAAGATGTTGACCTGGCCGGACGCGCCGCGCATGACGATGACCGGCTGGCGGGCCAGGTAGGTGGTCAGAAAGTCGCCGGGCTTCGGAATCTGGCTTTCATGGCACACGTACAGCCAGGAACGCTCCCAGATGCGCTCCATTTCGAGCTCGAAGATGGCCGGGTCGGTAAAGATGGAACGGTCGACCCGAATCACGCCTTCGGCCGGGCGCTCATCGAGGTAGGCGTCGAGATTGATGGATTCGAAGGGTTTCATGGGGGAGCCTCCGGGATGGCGTCGGCCGCCCGGTATCGGGCCGGGCGACGACGCTGGCACAGCTTGCGGTGTGGGGGCAGTCATCTTAACGATTGGTAGAATCGGCGGCAATTTGCGCCGGCGACACGCGGGTACAATCCGGCGCCCGCAGCGGGGCGTGACGCCGGACCTCGGCACCACTCAAGGACGGGAGGCATTTCATGGGTTGGTTGGACGATACGGTTGCCATCGTCACCGGCGGCGGCTCGGGACTCGGGCGAGCGCTGGTGCAGCGCTTCATCGCCGAGGGCGCGTCGGTCGGTGTGCTCGAACGGGACGCCACCAAGGCGGCGCAACTCGAGCGCGACTTCGGCGATCGGGTGCTGGCCATCACCGGCGACGTGACCACCTATGCCGACAACGCCCGCGTGGTGCAGGAGACAGTCGCGCGCTTTGGGCAGCTGGATACCTTCATCGGCAACGCCGGCGTGTTCGACTACTTCCAGACCCTGCCGCAGCTCGACGCCGAGCGCATCTCGGCCGCCTTCGACGAGCTGTTCGCGGTCAACGTCAAGGGCTACCTGCTCGGCGCCAAGGCCGCCCTGCCGGAACTGCTGAAAACCCGCGGGAACATCATCTACACCATATCGAACGCCGGCTTCTACCCGGCCGGCGGCGGGCCGATCTACACCGCCTCCAAGCACGCCGTGGTCGGCCTGGTGCGGGAACTGGCCTTCGAGCTGGCGCCCAAGGTGCGCGTCAACGGCGTCGCCCCGGGCGGCATGAAAACCGAGCTGGGTGGCCTCGCCGCCACCGGCACCGCGCAGGTCAGGCTCAGCCAGATGGAGGGCCTGGAGGACATGATGCGCACCATCAGTCCGCTGCAGATCGCCGCCACGCCGGACGATTACTGTGGCCCCTACGTGCTGCTCGCCTCGCGCGCCAACTCGGCGCCGATGACCGGCGTGGTGATCAACACCGACGGCGGTCTCGGCGCGCGCGGTTTCACCAAGATGGCCGGCGGCGAGGATCTGTGAAGGATTCGCCCCGGCATTGCGTGCCGGGCAGCGCCTGGACGATCATTCGGTAACCTTGCCCACCCTTGGAGCCCCCCACCATGAACGCTCCCACCGTGTTCGGCACGCCAGTCCGCTGGCCGGCCAAGATCAACGAGATTCCCAAGGACATCTTCGACCGCCAGGATGTCTTCGAGCGGGAGCTCGAGCGCATCTTCTACGGTCCGGAATGGCACCCGGTGGCCCACCTGGGCGAGATCCCGAACCCGGGCGATTTCAAGACCTTCCACATCGGCGAGCGGCCGCTGCTCATCGTGCACGGCCAGGACGGTCAGGTGCGGGTGTTCTACAACGCCTGCTCGCACCGCGGCACGCTGCTGGAGACGAGCAACCGCGGCAACAAGGCCGAATTCGAGTGCCCCTATCACCGCTGGCTGTTCGACAGCACCGGCGCGCTGCGCGGCTGCCCGGGCAAGGACGATTTCTCCCCGAGCTTCCGCCAGGAAAACGCGGGCCTCGAGGAACTGCGCACCGCGATGGTCGGCGGCCTCATCCTGACCACGCTGCACCCTGACACGCCGGACATCGACGCCTGGCTCGGACGCACCCAGCCGGCGCTGCTGCAGCTGCTGGGCGGCGACGGCCGCCTGCGTCTGCTCGGCTACCAGAAGGTCAGCTACGACTGCAACTGGAAAGCCTACGTCGACAACGACGGTTACCACGCCCCGCTGCTGCATCTGGCGTTCAAGATGCTCAACTGGCAGGGCGGCGGCGGCACCCAGTTCGCCACCGAAAACGGCCACATCGCGTTTCAGTCGGAACTGAAGGTGCCGAACAACCCCGGCTTCCTGCGCGATCCCTCGCTGATCGAGTTCAAGGGCACGAACACGTCGAAGGGTTCGGTCATCGTCGGCCTGAACCCGCTGACGGTGATGACCAAGCACCTGGACATGATCAACGTGCGCTTCGCCGTCGCCCGCTCGCTGCTCAAGACCGAGGTGCACTACGCCTACTTCGCGCATGTGGATGACGACGCGGACATGGTGCGCCACCGCCTGCGCCAGTCGTCGAACATGCTCGGCCCGTGCGGCATGGTGTCCATGGAGGACGCATCGATCTTCCTGCGCGTGCAGCAGGGCAACCGCACGCCGGGCAACGCCGTGTTCCAGAAGGGCGTCAAGCAGGAACAGGGCATGTGGTTCGATTTCAAGCAGAACGACGAGGCCGGCAACCTGCCCAAGTGGGAGTATTACCGGCGCGTGATGGGTTTCGAACGAGAGGAGAACTGAGCCGATGACCACCGACGTGTTGCAGCAGATCGACGCGCTGCAGATGAGCTATATCGCCGCCCTCGACGGCAAGAACATGCAGGGCTGGCTGGACAGCTTCACCGCTGACGGCTCCTACATCTGCATCGCCAACGAGAACGAGGAACAGGGCCTGCCGCTGGCGCTGATGATGGACGACTGCCACGAGCGTCTCGAGGACCGCGTCACCTACGTGACCAAGGTCTGGGCAGGCACCTTCGAGGACTACCAGACGCGCCACTTCGTGCAGCGCGTCTCGTGCGCGCCCAAGGGCGGCGACGTGTACGACGCGGTGAGCAACTTCAGCGTGTTCTACACCGACTCGGCCGGCAACACCGGCATCCTGGTGACCGGCCGCTACGTGGACGAAATCGCCGTCAACGGCAGCGGCGCGAAGCTCAAGTCGCGCCGCGCCGTGATGGACACCAACGTCGCCCCGCGCTACATCGTTTACCCGATCTGACCGGCCCTGGCTTACCCCGCCCGCTCGCGGGCGGGGGCCGTCCGTCCTGTCCGCCAGCTAAGGAAATGCTGAAAAATCCCGTCCCTGGAATTTTTCAGCTCGCCTCGTCGCGGTACATGCCCGCGACGGGCTCCGTGAATCAAGCACTTATGCTTGATTCACGCCGGGGCGTCCTGCCCCGGACGGGAAGCGCTGAATAAATCAGCGCTTCCCTAACGCGGGTCGACGCAGGCGCCGTCCCGCCAACGTGCTGTGGTCCCTGCGCCGTCGGCGCGGCATCTCCTTCTCGTCGCCCGGCGCGTTTTCGAATTGGGCCGACATGACTTGGCCGAACTCACCGACCGGCCGTGGCCGATCTCCCGTCACTGCGACCGACGCCCTGTCGTTCACGAGCCTGTACGAAAGCCGACAAAGCCCACAGTCGATCGTGACCTGGCTGTGACCTTCTCGCAAAACTCCTTTGTAATGTCTTGAGTTAACGGCCGCGGCACGACTGGCACGGCGCGTGCGAAGCCATGTTCCGAGAGCTTTTCGGGACATTCGCCATGCCAGGCACACCGGTCATCGTCAACGACACCACGCTGCGCGACGGCGAGCAGACGGCCGGCGTCGCCTTCACGGTCGACGAAAAGCTGGCCATCGCCCGCGCGCTGGCCGCGGCCGGCGTGCCGGAGCTGGAAATCGGCATCCCGGCCATGGGCGGCGGCGAACTCGACGGCATCAAGGCCATCGCCGCCGCCCGCCCCGGCCCGCGGCTGATGGTGTGGGCGCGCATGACGGCGGACGATCTCGCCGCCGCCCGCGCCTGCCCGGTGGCGCTGCTGAACCTGTCGCTGCCGGTGTCGGACATCCACCTCGCGCACAAGCTCGGCCGCGACCGCGCCTGGGCGCTCGGGCAGGTGGAGCGCTTCGTGAAGGCCGGCCGCGACGCCGGCTTTGACGTGTGCGTCGGCGCCGAGGATGCCTCGCGCGCCGATGAGGATTTCCTGCTGCGCGTGGCCGAGACGGCCGCCGCGGCCGGCGCCTGCCGCCTGCGCTTTGCCGATACGCTCGGCGTGCTCGACCCGTTCGGCACGCACGAGCGCATCGCCCGGCTGCGCGCGGCGGTGGACATCGACCTCGAGATGCACGCCCACGACGACCTCGGTCTGGCCGCCGCCAACACGCTGGCGGCGGTGCGGGCCGGGGCGACGCACGTCAACACCACCGTCAACGGCCTGGGCGAGCGCGCCGGCAACGCGCCGCTGGAGGAGGCGGTGATGGCGCTACGGCATCTGTACGGCATCGACACCGGCATCGACAGCCGCCGCCTGCCGGCGCTGTCGGCGCTGGTGGCGGCCGCATCGGGCCGGCCGGTGGCGGCCGGCAAGAGCATCGTCGGCGCGCGGGTGTTCACGCACGAGGCCGGCATCCACGTGGATGGTCTGGCCAAGCACGTGGCGACCTACCAGGCGTTCGACCCGGCCGAACTGGCGCGCCGGCACGACACCGTGCTCGGCAAGCATTCCGGCGGCACTGCCGTGCGCGCGGCCTACGCGGCGCTCGGCATTGACGTCGACGCCACCGCCGCCCGGACGCTGCTGGCGCGGATCCGCGCCCACGCGGTGACGCGCAAGCAGCCGCCGAGCGCCGCCGACCTCAAGCGCTTTCACCGCCAGATCCACACGCAGGCCGCCTGATGCCCAGCCGCACCGCAACCCCAACCGGAGCCACGCCATGAGTACCGTGCTCGAGCACATGGCCGGCCTGTCGGCGGCCGAGGAGTTCTTCAGTTACCTCGACCTGCCGTACGACCCGCAGGTGATGCACGTGCACCGCCTGCACATCCTGAAGCGCTTTCAGCAGTACCTGGCGGCGACGCCGCCCGAGGCGACCGACGAGGCCGGCCAGCGCGCCGCCTGCCGGGCGCTGCTGGCGCGTGCCCATGCGGACTTCGTGCAGTCCACGGCGGCGCAGGAGAAGGTGTTCAAGGTGTTCCAGGATCAGGAGGGCAAGTCGGTGCCGCTGGCGGCGCTGCGCGACGCCCTCCACACCCAGCGCAAGAGGGCCTGAGCCATGCACAGCGTGGTCTGCATCAAGCAGGTGCCGGACAGCTCGCAGATTCGCGTGCACCCGGTGACCAACACCATCATGCGCCAGGGCGTGCCGGCCATCATCAACCCGTACGACCTGTTCGCGCTGGAAGCCGCGCTCGGCCTGAAGGACCGCTACGGCGGGCAGGTGACGGTGCTGTGCATGGGCCCGCCGCAGGCGGAAGCCGCGCTGCGCAAGGCCATCTCGTTTGGCGCCGACGAGGCCATCCTGGTCACCGACCGCGCCTTCGCCGGCTCGGACACGCTGGCCACCAGCTTCGCGCTGGCCTCGGCCATCCGCCAGATCCAGCGCGACATGGCGGTGGACCTGGTGTTCACCGGCAAGCAGACCATCGACGGCGACACCGCCCAGGTCGGCCCCGGCATCGCCAAGCGGCTCGACCTGCAGCTGCTCACCTACGTGGCGAGCATCGACGAGATCGACCTCGAGCAGCGGCGGATCGTGGTGCAGCGGCGCGCCGAGGGCGGCGTGCAGGTGCTCGAAACACGCCTGCCGGCGCTGCTGACGGTGCTCGAGGGCATCAACGAGATGCGTTTTGCCGACCTCGACGCCATGTTCCGCGCCGCCCGCTATCCGCTGAAGGTATGGAACCGTGAGCAGGCGGGCATCGAGGACGTGGCGAACATTGGGCTCAAGGGCTCGCCGACGGTGGTGGCCAAGGTGTTCGCGCCGCAGGCCCGCCACGAGCGGGCGGAACTGATCGAAACCCACAGCAACACGCCGGGCGACCTGGCCGCCACGCTGCTGGCCAAGATGTTCACGCGTTTCCCCCAGGTCAAGGCGCAGGTCGAGCGTCAGGCCCTGTGAACCGGAGGATTCCGTCATGAGCGAACAGACCCCCGCCCGTCCCAACCGCCGCAAGATCGCGCTCGACCCGCGCCTGGCCGCCTACAAGGGCGTGTGGGTGTTCGTCGAGCACGAGCGCGGGCAGGCCCACACGGTGTCCTTCGAGCTGCTCGGCGAGGGCCGCAAGCTGGCCGATGCGCTCGGCGTCGAGCTGTGTGGCGTGGTGCTGGGCGCGCCGGGCGAGACCACGCGCGGCTTCTGCGCCCAGGCCTTCCACTACGGCGCCGATCGTTGCTACCTGATCGAAGACCCGCTGCTGGCCGATTACCGCAACGAGTCCTACACGCGCGGCCTGACCGACCTGGTCAACGCCTTTCAGCCGGAAATCCTGCTGCTGGGGGCCACCACGCTCGGCCGCGATCTGGCCGGCTCGGTCGCCACCACGCTGCAGACCGGCCTCACCGCCGACTGCACCGAGCTCAACATCGACCCCGAGAACCGCAGTCTGGCGGCGACGCGGCCCACCTTCGGCGGCAGCCTGCTGTGCACCATCCAGACCTTGAACTACCGTCCGCAGATGGCCACCGTGCGCCCGCGCGTGATGAGCCTGCCAGACGCGGACACCACGCGCAGCGGCGAGATCGTCGAGCACTCGCTGGGACTGGTCGAGACGGACATCGTCACCAAGGTGCTCGAGTTCATCCCGGACCAGAACCGCGACCAGGCGCAGCTGGCCTACGCCGACATCATCGTGTCCGGCGGGCGGGGCCTGAAGCGGCCCGAGAACTTTGAGCTGGTGTGGGACTTGGCCAAGGTGCTGGGCGCCGAGGTGGGCGCCACGCGCCCGCTGGTGCAGGCCGGCTGGGTCGGCGCCGACCGTCAGGTGGGTCAGACCGGCAAGACCGTGCGGCCGAAGCTGTACATCGCCGCCGGCATCTCGGGCGCCATCCAGCACCGGGTGGGCATGGAGGCGTCGGACGTCATCATCGCCATCAACGAGGACCCGGCGGCGCCGATCTTCGACTTCGCCACCTACGGCATCGTCGGCAACGCCATGCAGATCCTGCCGGCGCTGACGGCGGCGTTTCGCGAACACCTGGCCACCGCGCGCCAGGCCGTCTGACCGAGGGCCCCGTCATGAGCGAGAAATTCGACGTCATCGTGGTCGGCGCCGGCCCGGCCGGCAACGCCGCCGCCTACACGCTCGCGCGCGGCGGCATGAACGTGCTGCAGATCGAACGCGGCGAGTCGCCGGGCAGCAAGAACGTGCAGGGCGCCATCCTCTACGCCGACGCGCTCGAGCGCGTCATCCCGGACTTTCGCGACGATGCGCCGCTCGAGCGGCACGTCATCGAGCAGCGCATGTGGGTGCTGTCCGACGACGCCTACGTCGGCAGCAACTACCGCTCGGCGGCCTTCGACCAGGAGCCGTACAACCGCTACACCATCATCCGCGCGCAGTTCGACAAGTGGTTCTCCGGCAAGGTGCAGGAGGCCGGCGCGCTGCTGCTGTGCGAGACCACCGTCACCGGCCTGATCCACGACGGCGACCGCGTGGCCGGCGTGCACACCGACCGCGGCGGGTCGGTGTACGCGGATCTGGTGATCCTGGCCGACGGCGTGAACTCGCTGCTGGCCAAGAACGCCGGCTTTCACCCGGAGCTCAAGCCGCGCGACGTGGCGCTGGCGGTCAAGGAAATCCACTTCCTGCCCGAGCCGACCATCGAGGCCCGCTTCAACGTGCAGGCCGACCAGGGCGTGGTGATCGAGATGGCCGGCAAGATCACGCAGGGCATGGTCGGCACCGGTTTCCTGTACACCAACCGCGAGTCGCTGACCATCGGCGTCGGCTGCCTGCTGTCGGACTTCAAGACCCGCGGCGTGCCGCCGTACCGGATGCTCGAGGAAATGAAGGCGCACCCGGCGATCGCGCCGCTCATCGAGGGCGGCGAGATGAAGGAATACTGCGCCCACCTCATCCCGGAGGGCGGCTACAAGGCGGTGCCGCAGACCTACGGTGACGGCTGGATGCTGGTTGGCGACGCCGCCATGCTGGTCAACAGCGTGCACCGCGAGGGCTCGAACCTGGCCATGACCTCCGGCCGCCTGGCGGCGGAGACGGCGCTCGAACTGAGGGCCGCCGACAAGCCGATGTCGGCACGCAACCTCGCCGCCTACCGCGCGCGGCTCGAAGACAGCTTCGTGCTCAAGGACCTGAAGAAGTACCAGCGCCTGCCGCAGGTGTTCGACAGTAACCACCAGTTCTTCACCGACTACCCGGACCTGCTCGCCGGCGCCGCGCACACCCTGCTCACGGTCGACGGCGTGGACAAGAAAAGCAAGGAAAAGGCGATCCGCCGGAGTTTCGTGAAACGCCGCTCGCCGTTTGGCCTGATGGGCGACGCCTTCAAGCTGTGGAGGGCCTTCGAATGATCAAGGTCGAGGAAAAGCTGTTCCAGAACCGCTACCGCGTCGACGCCGGGCGGCCGCACATCGCCATCCGCGACGCCGACGTGTGCCAGCACCGCTGCACCGGCAAGCCGTGCACGGTGTGCTGCCCGGCCGCCTGCTACACCCGCGAGGGCGACGGCCGCGTCACGCTGATCACCGACGGCTGCCTCGAGTGCGGCACCTGCCGGATCATCTGCAACGAACACGGCAACGTCGACTGGCAGTACCCGCGCGGCGGCTACGGCGTTCTGTTCAAGTTCGGGTGAGTGCCCGGGTGAGTGATCGCGCAGGCGGCAGGCACGGCATGACCCTGGACCGCGAACCGCCCGCCCGCGCCATCCCGGCCGCCGCCGACGCCCTGCTGGCGCGCGCCCGCGCCGCCTGGCACGACGTGCCGGCCGCCACCGTGCTGCTGGCCGAGTCGCTCACCCAGGCGCCCGACTGCCTGCCGCTGCACTACGCCCGCTACAAGTTCCACAGCAGCCACGGCCAGTACGCGCTGGCCGAGGCGGCCGCCCGCGCGGCGCTGGCCGAAGCCGGCCGTCAGGCCGGTCTGCCGGCCGACTGGCGGGCGCTCGATCAAGCCGCCGATCTGGACGCCATCGACTGGGCCGACGTGCACGGCGCGGCGCACTTCTATCTGTTCACGCTGAAGGCGCTGGCGTACCTGCGCCTGCGCCGGGGCGATCTGGCCGAGGCCGGAGCGCTGCTCGACGCCCTGGCGCGGCTCGACCCCGCCGACCGGGTCGGCGCCGCCGTCACGCGCAGCCTGCTGCAGGGCGCGGCGGACGCCGCCTGAGCGCCGTGAACCCCTGGGCCGTGTACGAGCTGCTGCTGGACCGCGCCGCCGGCGGGCCGGCGGTGGCCGAGGACCTGGTGATGGGCCTGGTGTGGACGCTGTGCCGCGGCCCGCGCGGCACGGGTCTGGCCATGACGCCCGCCGCCGCGCCGCGCACCCTGGCCTGGCCGGGCACGCTCGCCGGCCGGCCGCTGGCCGAACTCGCCGGCTGGCTGCGCGACTGGGACCCGCACGCCGCCAGCGTGGGCCTCGCCGCCGTCAACGCACAGGTCAACACGGCGGACAACCCGCTGCTCGCCGGCGCCCGGCCGCTCGACAGTCCACTCGACAAGGGCGGCCCCGGCAACCTCGCCGTGTTCGCGCACTTCCTGCCGCAGCTCGCCGGCCGCCGCGTGGTGGTGATCGGCCGCTATCCCGGCCTCGATGCGCTCGCCCGCGAGCTCGACCTGGTGGTGCTGGAACGCCAGCCGGGGCCGGGCGATCTGCCCGATCCGGCCTGCGAATACCTGCTGCCGGCGGCCGACTGGGTGTTCCTGAGCGCCAGCAGCCTCACCAACAAGACCTTCCCGCGCCTGGCTGAGCTGGCGCGCGGCGCCACTACGGTGCTGATGGGCCCGGGCACGCCCTGGCTGGCGGAACTGGCCGACTTCGGCCTCGACTACCTCGCCGGCGTCGGCAGCGGCGACCCGTACCTCCTGCGCCGCACCGTCGCCGAAGGCGGCGGCACGCGGCTGTTCGAGGGCGGCGTGCACTACCGGCTCGCGCCGCTTCGCAGATTTTCATCCCCCACCTGAGGACGCTCCCCATGGCACTCGCCTACGACCAGCTCAAGACCGACCTGCCCCTGTGCACCGGTACGCGCAAGGGCGGCCAGCAGTGCAACGGCACCGTGTACCAGTGCGGCCAGTGCGGCGCCCGCGGCTGCAAGCAGAACCAGGGCACCTGCACCGGCCACGCGTTCGACGTGCTCGACAAGTGCACCAAGTGCGGTGCCCACGCCATGCAGCCGGCGGACTGAGCGCCCGGCCTGTCGTGCTGCCGGCGTCCAGCCGACGCCCGGCCCCGTGATGCCCGGACACGGCTTGCGCACCGCGGCCGTCAGGAGCCTTTCATGTTCATCAAAGCCTGCGACCTGAGCGAACTGAAGCAAGGGAAAACCGACGTGGCGGCTGTGAACCGCACGCTGGTGCTGCTGGTCTGGCCCCTGGGCGGCCAACCCACGGCCTGGCAGGGCATGTGCCCGCACGCCAACGAGCCGCTGATGGATGCCTTCTTCGACGGCAAGGTGATTGCCTGCCGCCACCACGACTGGACCTTCGACGGCACCACCGGCGCCTGCCTGCGCGGCAAGCCCTGCGAGTTGGCGAACTACCCGCTCGAAATCCGGGGCGACGAAATCTACGTGGACGTGAGCGGCGTGACGCCCAATCTCGTGCGCTGACCCGCGCCCGCCATCGGCACGCCGGCGTTCGCGCCGGCCCGCGGCAAGGAGACCGGCCCATGCTGCCCACCACCATCCTGGTCGACGAGGCGCCGCGCTGCGTGGTGCGGCCGAACGACGCCAAGGCGCTGCAACGCTTCATCCGCAGCGGCCGGCCGTTCCTGCTCGCCGGCAGACCGGACGGCGACATTTCCCACCGGCCGGCCGACACCGCCGAACTGGCGCGGTGGCGCGATGCGCTCGCCCTGCATGAGGCCTGCGGCGGCAGCGAGGACGAGTATTTCGGGGTGCCGCTGTAGTGGTAGCCGTTTCGGGCCGCTGCGACGCCGGGCGAAAGGCTGCGATCTCAAGACCTGGCGCGGCTTTCCGGCTCGCTCCCTGGCAGGCGCGTAAATGCCCATGCACCTACTGCATTTGGTCGCCGATTACTGTGACTCGTACTCCCCCTGGCGCTCAAAACACCAGCCGAACTGCCCGTTCCCGAACCTCCGGCCAGTACCTCGTTGCTTTGTTCAGGACGCAGCCTCTTGAGGACGTAAAGCCTCCTAGAGTGTCGCGGTGGTTCACTATCTATCGACCACGGTGTATCCCGGTGGTCGATAGAAACCTTGGATTTACGCGGCCTGCGCGGGCGTATCGCTCACTCTGTATTGCCCGGCTACTGTCGATAGGGCGCAGGTTGTCCAATAGCCTGTTCATGACACCGCCCAGTAACGCCGCCAGCGATAGTTGCCCGCGAAGCGCACCTCGCCCTTGTCGACCAGACCATCCAGCGCACGCTTGACCTGCCTGGGATGAATTTCACTGCCGATACGCTGGCGGATATCGCCGATGGCCGATTCGGGGTAGCGCTTCAGGTCTTCCAGGATCAGGGCCGCGAGCCGGTGAGGCTCGATGCGCTTCAGAGTCGTTTCCCCGGCGAAATCGAGATGGCGCAGCAAGCCCGGGTCGACGAAATAGCGCGTGGCTTGCGTACGGCCGGCGCTCTGGATCAGCTCCCATTCCAGCAGGCGCTTGAGCCATGGCTGGAGTGCTTCGACCGAAGGCAGCTCCAAGACGGTGGCCAATTCGCGGGCAGTCAGTGCATCGTGTTGCGCCAGCAGGCCCAGGGCGATGCGTTCGCGCTGGGTGATCTGGTAGGTCTGGTCCGCCTTGACGATGAAGTCGATGACTTCGGGTTTGAGGATGCGACGGCGTACCGTGACCTGCACCCGGTCGTGAGTTTCGATCAGCTCCGGCGCCGGGCGGCCCTGCGACAGCAGCACCTCAAAGATCTTGTCGAAGCCGCTGCCTTCGCGCTCCATCAGCTTCAGGTCGTGGAACAGGCGGGCCAAGTGCTCGTTTCGGCGCACGGTGGTGTGCAGCACGTTTTGGGGCGTGACGCCCAGCGGCAGCGGGCCGGGGTTGACCACCTCCAGCCGGTCCGGGTGCAGGTTCAGAAAAATGTCGCCCCGCTGGGTGTAGGGGCGATGGACCAGCGCGTTGACCAAGAGCTCGCGCACTACCACCTCGTCGAAGGCCGGCACGTTCTGACGGTACAGGCCGTCCGGCAGTTCATAACGCTCGCGGAAATCGGGTATTTCCAGCCAAACCGCCTCGATCAGCTCCATCGGACTCAACGTGTGGTCGTCCCAGACCAGCTTGTTGACCTTCTGGCCGTGCTCGTCGTACTTGATGAACTGGACCATCGGAGCCGTGGTCAGTTGGGCGCGGTGATGCTGCTGTCCCAGGCAAAGGATGCCCAGGTGGGTGAGGTGGTCACCCCGTGCGAGCTGGTAGTGATCGAGTAGCTCGTCGTCGGACTTTTCCTTGTCGGACGGCTTGACGCGGTCCGACGCCCTCAGCGCATCCACCAGCTTGCCGAGCTTGCCCGGATCGGTGGCTGATCTGGGAATCTGCAGTGTGGCCTGGGTTTCCCAGGGCAGTGCTGCGCGCTCGGACGCCAAACGAAGCACGTCATCGCCGGTGATGGGTTTGCTCTGGTCGGCCACGCGCAGGAAGTAGCGGCCATCGGTGGTGGATGCCACCGCGTTGGCGCGGGAAATGTCGAGGTTGATGTACTGGCCGCCATTAGCGGCGTTAACCACATGCGGGAGCACGGCCACGTTGACGCAGCGCTCGGCAATCTTGCGTCGGATGATGTCCGGGAGATCCGCTGGTATCTGTTGCCCCGGAGGCGGCTCGTCCAAGCCATCCTCTATGCCGAGCCACAGGCGACCGCCGGTCGCATTGGCAAAGGCGATGCAGTCCTTGACCAGCTCGTTCCAATCGGCGCTTTTGCCGATCACGGATCGCAGGGATTTCTGGTCGAGAAGTTGGCCTTCCTGAGTCAAACGACTTACTCCCCGGGGATTTCATTCATCCAATCCAGCACGATCAGAAGCGCGGTGGCCAACACCTCCGGGCACACGGCGCGGGTGTGCGGGGCCGCGATGCATGTTGGCCAGACCGTGGCGCTCCAAGCGGCGCAGGATACGCGACGGGTCACCGGCAGCCCGGTCGGACCACTCGGCTTGGCAGAGCGGGGGACGCGGCTGGCGGGCGTGCATCAGGCGTAGCAGCGGGCAGTCGTGATCCGGCAGCAGGCCAGCTGCCGCCAGGAATCGAACCGGACGGTGGGTGCGGGGCCGTTGGCGTCGTCGATTGCCCCAGCGGCCGAACGCGGCGTGCGGGCCGTCGTTTCCCGCTCAGGCGAGCGGCAGTTCTTCCCAGGCGGATTCGGGCGGGTCTGCTTCGACGCGGGCGGCGGCGCTCAGCAGCCGCTGCCAGCCCCCATGGTCGAAGGCGATGCGCAGTTCGTCGAAATAGTCGCGCGCGTTGTCGAGCACGTCCTCCAGCGCCGCCAGCACGTAGGGCAGGGCGCGCGGCGAGTGCCCGAGCGCCGCCGGCACCGCGACCTGGAAGCGCAGCACCGGATCGTCGGCGCGGTAGCCGCCCATGCGCATGCCGCTGAAATCCGGCTGCCAGTCGGTGGAGGCCGCGGAGAAGCTCACCTCCAGGCCCGGCCCCGGCGGCAGCCGGCTGCGCTGGCGCGCCAGCGCCGCGGCGACGCGCACGATGGCCTTGTCGATGGGGGATTTTTCCAGCGTGTCGGACTTGTTGATGCTGATGAAGATCGAGCTCATGTCACACCCCTTAGCAGGCCGTCAGCGCCGCCACGGACGCGGCGCCGAATGAAGTGGTTCGCGCGTCGTGCCGGCATCACAGGTCATCGGCCAGCACCTCGAGCGCAATCAGCTGCTCGCGCAGCGCCATGTGCCGGTAAAAGCCCTCGCGCCCCTGGTACAGCGGGTCGCCGTGCAGGGCTTCGAGCGCCGTCTCGTCATCCGGATGCAGCCGGCAGGATTGCAGCGGCCCGGCGAGGGCGGCCAGATGGGCATGCAGGGCGCTGACCGGTTCCGCCTGGTACGAACCCGGCTCCAGCAGCGCGTCGGCGCGGTACAGCGGCGTGTCCCAGCCGTGCCGGTTGGCCAGCTCGGCGATCCAGTCCGGCGGTGCGTCGGCCGCGGCGTCACTCGCGGCCAGCAGTTCCCGCGCGCTGGCCACGGCATGGATGCACAGGCCGGCGTCGGCGCGGCGCACGCGGATCTTGCCGATCAGGTCGTCCTCGTCGAAGGCGAACCAGGCCAGCGGACGGCCCTGCCAGGGCACTTCCAGCACGTGGATCACGGCCCGACCTGCCGCCGCGGGCAGTGCTCATTCATCGATGCGCAGCCGCAGGATGTCATCGGCCGCATGGCGCATGCGTTCGGCGACGGCGAACGGCGTTGCCTCGTGGGCCGCGCGGGCGACATCCAGCGCCACCTCGGCGCGGGCCGCCTCGTCCGCGGTCAGCGCTATGCGGCCGGCCATGTGGGTGGCGTCCGGCGCCGCCTGGCGGATCGCCAGGCGGTTAGGATGCGCGCGCACCTCGACCAGCGCGTCGGCCTCGCGCCGCCCGTCCAGACACACGAAGCGGCCGATCACCTCCACCCGCCGGCCGTCGTGGGTCTGCCGGATGAGGACCGGCGCCGGCGGCGCCTCGGTTGATTCGCAAGCCTCGCTGTCTGGTGTCATTGCCATGGCTCCTGTGTCGTCGATGCCGCTTGTCTTCAAGTCCACGCAAGACGCGCGCCAGCGGGCCGGCGGCGCTCACGGGACCGGCTGCGGGCGGTCCAGATGCAGCGTGCGCGGGTCGTCGTCGCCGACCTCGATGACGGCGCGACACAGCCAGCCGTCGGCGCCGTACTCGTAGCGGTGGCTCATCTCGATCTCGCCATACACCAGTTTTTCGCAGCTGATCAGGCGGTCCTGCGCGTCGTAGCGGGCGCGAAAGTAGGTGTTGCGATGGCCGAGCGCGTCGGCCGACAGCTCCTCGGTCAGCTGCAGCGGCAGCCGGGTACCGCGATAGGTGAGGAAGTAGCGTTCGCGCATGGGAATGCTGCTCACACGGGCCGGGCGTGCGCCATCTTCAGCCGCCGCTGCGGTCGCCCCAGGGCTGGCTGCCGGGTACCAGCGACGCCCTGATGCCGGCCTTGGCGATGTCCTCGAGGCTGCGGTAGAAGGTGGCCTCGTGCACCAGGGCGCCGCTCGGGGTGGTAATGCCGACGTAGCGCGCCACGGTGTCGATCTCGCAGCAGAAGCCGCCGCCGGGGTCGGCGACGCTGCGGACATTGCCGTCCCAGTCGATGAAGTAACCGGCCGTCATGATCGCTCGCACGCGGTGGGGTCTGAACTGGTGAAAGCAGCCGCCGTGCCAGCCGACACGAGGCCGCGCCATCCGGCAGGAAAGCACGCGCTGGCGGTGCTCCCGCCGCGCCCTGGAACGGCGGTGACGGTCCCGAATGTCCGCTTTGCGCCATCCCCGACAAAGCCGCCGGGGGCAGGCGGCCTCAGAGCACCACTTCGAAGCCTTCGAACTGCGGCGGCCCCAGGTACAGCCCCTTGCTCTGGCCGGCACCGGCATGCGCGGCGCGAAACGCCTCCGAGCGCGTCCAGGCCTCGAAGGCGGCGGCGCTGTCCCAGGTGGAGTGCGAGATGAAGACGGTCGCCTGCCCGTCGCCTGGTCCCTGCAGCAGGTTGAAGCGCTGGAAGCCCGGCACCTCGGCCAGGCGGCTGTCGCGCGTGCGCCAGACCTCGATGAATTCGGCCTCGCGGCCGGCGGCGATGCGAAAGCGGTTCATGGCGATGAACATGGGCTGGACTCCTGGGAAAGGCCGGACCGCAGTCGCCGGGTCGATCAGCGCTGCGGCGAAGGGGGTTCAGGAAGCTCTGATTTATTCAGCGCTTGCGTCCGGGGCCGGATGCCCCGGCATGAATCGAGGGCGTCAGCCCTTGATTCATGGAGCGCAGCGCGGGCGTGTACCGCGCGGATGCGAGCTGAAAAATTCCAGGGACGGAATTTTTTCAGCACGTCCTTCACGAACGATACCCCTCCTCGGCCAGCACCTGGCGCACCACCGGCAGCGCGCGCAGGCGCCGGTAGTGCGCCGCCACCCGCGGCGGCAGTGGAATGTCGGTCCGGTCGGCCCAGAACGCGTTGTAGAACAGCGCGGCGTCGGCGATGGTGAACCGCTCGCCGACCGCGTAGCCCTCGGCCGGCAGGCGTTTGTCGAGCGCCTCGAATGCCTGCGTGACGATCTCCCGGCCGTGCGCAACGACGTCGTCCCGCGCCCGTGCGCCGGGCGCGGCGAGGTAGCGCTCGGCGGTGAAGATGCGCGTGAAGCCCTCGCCGTGCAGCTGGCCGAGCGCGAAGTCGAGCAGCTCGACCGCGCGTGCCGCAAGCGCCGGATCATCCGGCAGCAGCCGGCCGCGTGGGTAACGCTCGGCGAGCCACAGCGCGATCGAGCGGAAGTCGGTGAGCGGCGGGCCGTCGTCCGGCACCAGCGTCGGGATGGTGCCGCGCGGGTTGATGGCGAGGTACTCGGGCTTCAGGTGATCGCCGGCCGGCAGGTTGAGAATCCACGCCTCGAACGGCAGCTCCAGCGTTTCCAGCAGGATGTGGATGCCGGTCGAACAGGAACCGGGTGTCATGTAGAACTTCATGGCCATGGCTGCGCTCGCGGAGTTCGTTCAGTCCTTGCCGGCCGCCGACCAGCGCTGCGAACCGAGCGCCGTCGCAATCGCCTGCGCCCGCGCCAGCTCGAGGTCATCGGCGTCGGCCGTCACCTCCCGGCAGGCGCGCAGCGCCGCCTGCAGCAGCTCGGCCTTCGGATAGACCGGGCCGAAGCCTTCGCCGTGGGCGCGGTAGTCGCAGGCACACACCTGCATCAGCGCCTCGAAGCGGTCCGGCCGATCGAACGCGCCGAGGCGCACCAGCATGGCCGCCACCGGACCCGCGCGGACCTCCGACACGCGGTGCACGCGCTCGCATTCGGTGAGCGCCAGCAGCGCGAGCTCGCGGCAGGCCGCGGGCACGCCAAGACGCGCGCAGAGGGCCTCGATGCGCGGCCCGCCGCGCTCGACGTGGCGGTAGTGGACCGGCAGATGCTCGGGCGGCGAGTCGGACTTGCCGACGTTCATCACCAGCAGCGCGAAGCGCACCTCGATCGGCGCCTCGCAGCGCGCGGCCTCGGCCAGCGCGTTCAGCGTGTGCAGACCGATGTCGACGCTGCGTTGGTCGGCGCCCAGCTGCGGCACGCCGAACAGCGCCGCGACTTCCGGCAGCACCGCGCCGAGCGCGCCCGACAGGCGCAGCGCCGCCAGCATGCGCGACGGCCCGCGCGCCATGAGCCCGCGCCGCAGCTCCGGCCACATGGCCGGGCCCGGCGTGACCCGCAAGGCGCCGCGCAGGGTGTGCCCGGCCATGGCGTCCAGCAGTTCCTGGTCGAGCGCGCCGTCGTCTTCGGCCAGCAGCGCCGCCATGCGCAGCACCGATAGCCCCGGATCGCTCTGCACGAGATCGGCCGGCAGCGGCATCGGCGTCAGGCCGGCTGGCGCGGTGGTTTCACGGGGCCGAGGTCGACCTGAATCGTCTCGCCCTTGATGCGCAGCGGGTAAGGCGGTGCTGACTTATTCAGCGCCGCCGCCCGGGGCAGGATGCTCCGGCGTGGATCGAGGGCGCGAGCCCCTGATCCACGGAGCGCATCGCGGGCATGTACCGCGGTGCAGCGAGCGGAAAAATTCCACGGACGGAATTTTTCCGCATTTCCATCGGCATGCAGCGCGTTGCGCACCGCGTGCGTCACGCACTTGCCGCTGGCAGCGTCGAAGCCCCATTGGTGATGCGGGCATTTCACCGCCCGGCCGTCGAAGCTCGCATCGGTCAGGGGCATGTCCGCATGCGGACAGCGGCCGCGCCAGGCCCGCAGCTCGCCGCCCGCCGGCCAGACCAGCAGCACGCTTTTCTTGCCGACCTGGAACAGGCCCATGCCGCCCTCGCGCACGGTGTCGGTGGTGCACACGGTGGTGAAGTTCATGGCGCAGCCCGCCGGCAGCCGGCGCCGGGCATCTCAGCCCAGCCCCTGGTCGGCCAGCAGCTGCGCGAGCTCGCCGCTGGCGTGCATCTCGCGCACGATGTCGCAACCGCCGATGAACTCGCCCTTCACGTACAGCTGCGGGATGGTCGGCCAGTTGGAATAGGCCTTGATGCCCTCGCGGATCGCGTCGTCGGCGAGCACGTTGAAGGTGGCGTAGGGCACGTCGAGCTGGTTCATGACCTGCACCACGGCCTGCGAGAAGCCGCATTGCGGCGCGGCCGGCACGCCTTTCATGAACAGCACGATGTCGTGCTTGGAGAGCATGTCGCCGATGCGCTCGGCGACGGGGTCGGAAGTGGAGGTTGTCATGGCAGGTTCTCCTTGGACGGGAATGTCAGGCAGGGACTTCGGTTTGCAGCGCCAGCGCGTGCAGCGCGCCGCCCATCTCGGGGCCGATGGCGCCGTACACCAGCTGGTGCTGCTGCACGCGCGTCTTGCCGCGAAACGCGGCCGACACGATGCGCGCGCTCCAGTGGTCGCCGTCGCCGGCGGTGTCGGTGAGCTCGATCTGCGCGTCGGGGAAGGCGCGCCGCAGCAGGGTCTCGATTTGCGGTGCGGTCATCGGCATGGGGCGGGCTCCGGGCGGTGAATCGGGGGCTGGCAGCGCGGCGTCGTGCTCAGGCCGTGTGGCGCAGCAGGCGCAGGCTGCCGGCCGTGGCGGCGAGATCGACGGCGCGGAAGTCGTCCAGCGTGCGCAGGCTCGCGTCGGCGCCGGCGCCGAGCAGCAGCCCGACCAGCGCGTCGCGGCCGCTCGAGGCGCAGTACATCAGCGCCGTGGCGCCGTTGTCGTTCTGGTGGTCGAGGCGCGCGCCGGCTTCGATCAGGCGCGCCACCAGCGCGGCATCGCCGCCGAAGCAGGCCAGCCACAGCGCGGTGTTGCCATCCGTGTTGCGCGCTTCGAGGTCGGCGCCCAAATCAATCAGCTCGTCGACCAGGTCCAGCCGCGCGGCGCGCGCGGCCTTCATCAGCGGCGTCATGCCGTTGGTTGCCACGGCCTCGATGTCGGGCGTCGTGAACCCCTCGCGGAGCATGAATTCCTGCAAGGGCGCGCTCGGCACCGGCGCGGTGTCCCCGCCGGCCGCCAGCGCGCTGCGCATCGGTTCCAAGGCCTGCGCCAGCGCCTCGAAGCCGCCGTCGATGCTGTAGACCTCGGTGTAGCCGAAGTCGGCGAAAGTCCCGGCGAACACCTGGCTCGCGTGGCCGTGGTAGCAGTAGATCAGCAGCGGCTCGGCGCGCGGCAGGCGGCCGATCCAGCGGCCGAGATCGCGCTCGGCGAGCGGCTCGGCACCCGCCAGGTGGCCGCGGGCGTAGCTGTCGGCGTCGCGCGTGTCGAACAGGCGATACGGGCGCGCCTGTTCGCTGGCCGCGATCATGAACGCCAGCGCCTCGGCCGCGGCGATACAGCGATACGCGCCTTCGGGCATGGTCACCTCCTTCAGGCCGCCACGTCGTGCCCGGCGTAGGGCGCGGTGGCTTCAAGGCGGTCGTCCGGCAGCGGCACGCCGATGGCGAAGGCGTACAGGCTTTGCCATTGCCGGTCCTTCAGGCCGAGCAGCGCGTGCAACTCGTCGTCGAAATAGCAGCCGATGCCGGTGCCGCGGTAGCCGAGCGCCTCGGCGTGCAGATAGAGCACCTGGCCGATCAGCCCGGCGGCGCGCAGCAGTGCCCGGTAGCGGGCGGGATCGCGCCGCAGCACGGCATCGAACGGCGCCAGCACGGCGAGCGAGAAGCACGCCGTGGCGGCGATGTCCTGGTGGCAGCACAGAGCGCGCACGATCCGCCGCAGGGCCGCCGGTTCGCTGGCGCCGAGCCGACGCAGGTCGAGGTGCTCCACGCCGCCGACGCGCGGCGCGGCGGCGAATTCGGCTGCGAGCAGCGCCGGCAACGAGGCCGCAGTCGCGGCATCGCGCAGCAGCAGATAGAGCCCCGGCGCGAGACCGTCCACGCGGTGCACGAACAGCAGCAGCGCGCCCTGGGCGGCATCGGGCAGGCTCTGCCACGGCGGCCGGGGCCGTGCGAGCGTCGCCTCGAGCAGGCGCAAGAACGCCGCGGCGGGCATCAGGCCATGCCGGTCGTAACGCTGGCCGCTGCGCCGGCCAAGAATGGTCGCTACCGCGCCCGGGCCGCCGGCGGCGGATTCGGGCTGCGGTCCGGGTTCACCTGCGTCGCCGGCAGCCGGCATCGGCTCGGTGCCGGCGGTCGCGGCGACCACCTCGTCGATGATCGGCCAGCGGTACATGGGATGGCGGTCGATCGCGCTGGCGCGGCCGTGCCATTGCGCACCCGCGGCGCGCGCCGGCAGCGCCGCACCCGCGCCGGCATCGCCCCGCAGCGCCAGCAGCAACTCGGGCTCCTCGCGCTCCACGTCGTCCCGCCGGCCGGCGCTGAAATCGGCATGCCGATCGAGCCCCAGCAGCCGTGCCAGCGCCGCGGCCGGCAGGCCGGGCACGGCTTCGACGCGCCAGCCGAGCAGCGCGCCGGCGTAGGCGACGCAGGCCACGGCGTGCCCGACGTCGATCTGGCAGTAGCGAAACGCGCGCTCGCCGTACTTCCACGCCTCGCGCCAGATCACCGAACTCAGCCCCAGGTACAGCCCCGGCGGCCCGTCGCGCGGCGGCCAGTCGGCGCGCCGTTCGAGCGCGTGGTCCTCGGCGCGGTAGTGGTGAACCCCGTCGGCGAGCCCCGCGACACCGTGGGCCAGCACGTAGGCCTCGGTCGGGTGCAGATTGCCGCTGGAAGGATTGCAGCGCAGTGCCCAGCGCTCGACGCCGTTCGATTTCCACGCCGAGATGGCGAATGAAAGCTGCAACAGCGCGCCGAGCGCCTCGGGCCCGGCTTGCGCCGCCGGCCCCTGGACCGGCTGCTGCAGGCGCGAAAACGGCGCCTCGAAACGCGCGGCGGCGAGCGGGAGCACCTGCACCGGTGCGCCCTCGTAGCGCCGAAACGGCGCCGGCTGCGCGTCCCAGTCCAGCGTCTCCGGCCCGCGGGCGTAGGCCTCGAAGCGGTGCCGCGTGGCTTCGTGATAGCGGATGACGGTGGCGTAGGCGTCCATGCCCTCCGCTTCGCAAATTTGGTGCCGTCGCGCAGTGCCCTTCAAATCAAAAGGTTACGCGCGCTATCGGCCGGCGGTTACGACAGCCGTGCAGGGTTTGAAGGGTTTGCGACGCGGCCCGGGCGGTGGCGCGACATGGCGGCGGGGTGGGAAATGCCGACCCGCCCGCTTTCAGCCGGGCGCCTTGCGCGCGTCGTGGGGATTGTCGGCCTGGTTGCGCATCCAGTCGGCCAGCCCCGCCATGCGCTCGTAGATCGCCGCGCGCGCCTGGGCGTCGGCGATGGTCTCGTCGAGCGCGCCGCGCATGCACAGCAGCCAGGCGTCGCGTTCGGCCTCGCCGATGGGAAAGCCCAGATGGCGCTGGCGCAGGCGCGGGTGGCCGCGCTCGGCGGAGTACAGGGGCGGGCCGCCCAGCCATTCGCCCAGATACCGTTTGAGCACTTCCTTGACCGGGCCCAGATCCGGCGCGTGCAGGGCGCGGATGGTGGCGGCCTCGGGCAGGCGGTCCATGCGGGCGTAGAACGCCTCCACCAGGCGGTCGATGGTGGCGGCGCCGCCGATGTGCTCGAACGGGGTGGTTTCCTGTTGCGTCTCGCTCATGCCGGCCGGTCCGTCAGTCGCGCGGCGGCAGCGCCGGCCCTTCCTCCGGCCCGAAGCAGAAGGCGTAGTCGCTGCACACGGCGCACGACGGCGCCCGGCACAGCACCTGCGCGCGGTCGCACAGTTCCTTGTAGAGAAACTTTTTCCATTTCATGTCGCCGTGGTTGCGCGCCACCAGCGCCGGGAAGTACGCGCGCAGCAACTGCGACAGCGCCGCCCGGCTCGGCAGGCCAAGGTCCTGCCACAGGTGATTGTCGCCCAGGCACGCCACCGCCACCGTGCTGGCCAGCCACGGCGCCGCCTCGCCCTGCGCGAATTCCAGCAGCAGGGTGCGCACGTCGTCCACCTCGTCGGCGCGGTGGCGCAGCGCGGGCGGCAGGTCGGCGTCGGCGCCGGTCACGTCGTGATGCAGAGCCAGTCCGCAGGCGGCGTCCTGCGACAGGCACAGCGTGCCAAAGCGCACCAGCACGCCCGCGAAGGCCAGCGCGAGCGCGCCGTCCTCCGCTGCCGGCGCGGCCGTCTCGGGCAGGGCCTGCGCGGCGGCGGCGTTCACGTCGCTACCCCGCCGCCGCGGCGTGGCTGTGGCACTGCTTGGGGCAGATGCGCGAGCAGGCCTCGCAGCCGACGCAGTTTTCCTGGTGGCTGATGGTCATCACCTTGCGCTCGTACTCGACGTCGTCGTCATCGTCGTCGGCGTCGAGGTCGATGATGATCCGCTCGCCGTCCTCGGTGAGGCCGATCAGCTCGAACACGTCGCGCCCGCACACCCGAAAGCAGCGCCCGCAGCCGATGCAGCGTTCGGGATTCAGGGTCTGCACGAAGCGCGGCGTCCAGGCGCGGCCGTTCGGCAGGGTGACGCTGAACTCGGCCATGGCCTCAGCCCCCCGCCTGCGCCAGCGCGGCGCGGGCCTCGGCCAGCGCGCGGTAGGCCTCGTGCGCCTGGGCGGCGATGTCGGGAATGGCTTCCCAACCCTGCGGCAGCTCCTCGGACAGGTCGTGCAGGTTCATCTTGAGCGTGGTGGCGCGGGCATTGAGCTGCTTCACGCGCGCCTTGAGCGTGTCCAGGTCTTCCATGGGTTCAACCGTAGTTCGCCAGTTCCGGGTACTTCTCGATCATCTCGACGCCGGCCGCCACCAGCTTGCCGCCCTCGGCGGCCAGCGCCTCGATGCTGTCGAAGCCGAAGCGGTGCACGTCGCGCAGCTGCTTGTTCACGGCGATCAGCCGGCCGGCCGTGAGCACCATGCGGCCGAAGCCCTCATGGGACATCTTCATCATGGGAGACACCATGACGCCGGTGGCGCGCTCGATGGCCAGGCCGACGGCGTTGTAGAACAGCTCCAGCCGCCACAGGGTTTCCGGGTCCGGGTCGCCCATCAGCGGAATGGCGCGGCGCTGCTCGCGGGTCAGGATGTAGGGCTCCAGCAGCGTGGCGTCGGACTTGCTGTCCCACACGCCGTGCGTGTCCTGTGCGCGCCACTGCTTGACCAGCTCGCGCACGATCGGCGCCTGCATGGGGTCGTTCGCGATCGCTGTCTCAACCATGTTCGAGTTCCTCGTCGTCGGGTTCGAATTGCCGTTCCTTGCCCTTCTGCAGCGCCTTGCGCAGCCACGGCGGGGGCGTGCCGGCCAGCACCGCCTTGAGCTTCTCGAGGATCTCCGCGATCGGCTCCGGCTGGTTGACCTTGATCGGGTGGATGCCGAGCGCCACCACGCGCGCCGCGCCGGAACCGCCGATGGCGGCCACGTAGAGGATGGCGCAGTCCTTGATGGCCTCCAGCTTGGGGGCGAGCTTGTCCTCGTTGCCGTCCTCCTGCAGGTCGCCGTCGAACTGGATGGCCTCCACCAGCGCATGGCTGTCGGTGCCGACGTCGTAGATGACGATGTTCTTGGCCCAGCCGAAGTGGGCATCCACCTGGGCCAGGTCCTGGGTGCAGAACGCCACTTTCATACGGCCTCCGGGGAAACGTGGGCGGGAGTCGGGCGGCTCAAGCAGCCGCAAGCGACGGCGCAGCGACATCGGTCAGGCTCCAGTCGTCGGGGCCGGGCTCGTGGCCATGAGCCATCAACAGATTGGCCACCTCGAAGATGAGATCGCGGCTGCCGCGGTAGCCGATGCCCAGGCGATGCGCGGCGCCGAGGCGGTCGAAGATCGGCAGGCCCATGCGCAGGAACGGAATGTCGAGCCGCTCCGCCATCTGCCGGCCGTGGGCATGGGTGATGAGCAGGTCGCAGCCGGCCGCGCGCGCCTCCAGATCCTCCAGATCACCGATCAGCACCTCGTCGCAGGGCAGCGCCGCGAGCACGGGTGAGTCGGTGGTAGTGACGGCGGCGGCGAGCGTGCAGCCGAGCTCGGCCAGGAACTGGCCGACGCCGTGCAGCAGGTCCGGCTCGGCGCCGAGGGCGACCTTGCAGCCGCCGGTGTGGAAGTGCCCGTCGAGCATGGCGTCCACCAACTGGCTGCGCTGGCGGCGGTATTTGCCCGGCACCGGCCGGCCGCTGTAGTCGGCCAAAAAGGCCATCAGTTCATCGTTGGCCGCGAGCCCCAGCAGCCGGTCGAACAGCTGCACCGGCGCGCCGATGTGCTGGCCCAGCCACTCGGCGGCCGGGCGCATCTGCTCGCCGACGGCCAGCACCAGACTCGCCGAGCCGAGCGAGGCGATCGCCTCGCGGCGCGTGCCGCCGAGCGTGGTGGGGCTGAAATCCTCCGGCACGTGGCCGTCCAGCGAGCCCGACAGGTCCGGTACCAGCACCGGATCGAGGCCGAAGGCTTCGAGCGTCTCGCGCAGCTCCTCGAGGTCGGCCACGGTGAGATGACAGCCCGGCAGCACCGCCACCCGGCCCGGCTCGGGCGGCGCGACGGGTTTTTCCACCAGCACCTGCAGGATGCGCAGCACGGTCGCCGCCCAGCCGTCCTGGAAGGCGCCCTTGAAGTCCGGCGTGGAGACGTAGACCAGCGTCGTGTCGGCAAGCTCCGGATGGCGCTGGCGCACGAGCTTGAGATAACCCTCGACGTCGTCGCCCTTGGTCTCGGTGAGCCCGGTCGAGCACATGCCGATGATGGCCGGGCGCGACTTGGTGTGGATGTTCATCACCGCCTGCTCGACGTTCTCGAAGCCGCCGAGCACGGTGGCGACCTCGCTCATGGCGGTGGTCTGCAGCGGGATCGATTCCTTGAAGTGGCGCACGAATAGCACCATGCCGAAGGCGGTGCAGCCCTGCGAGCCGTGCAGGATCGGCATGGTGTCGGCCAGCCCCATGAAGGCCAGCGCGCCACCGACCGGCTGGCTCATCTTGAGCGGGTTGACCGCGCAGGCCTTCTTCGAGTGCCGGACCGTGGCCATCGCTCAACCGCCCGCCAGTGCCATGCGGCCGGCGGCGTGCCCGCCATCCCTGGCGCCACCGTGGAGTTCTTGCGTTGCCCCAGCCCGGCCATCCATGGCCGGGCGTTCGGATTCGCTGCGTGCTGCGCACGCAAGCGGAGAATCCTCACCCCACGGCGCCGGCCGGCGCACCTGCGCCCAGATGGGGTTGCCCAGCGCCAGGTGCAGCTGCCGCACCATCTCCACCATGCCCACGTAGCCGGCGTAGGCGTGGTGCTTTTCCTGGTTCACGTCCATCCAGGGCATCTTGGCCTTGAGCGCCACGAACTGGGAGCGGCCGCCGGAGAGCATGATGTCGGCTTGGGCGTCTTTCAGAATCCGGAACATCTCGCGCGGCGACAGCTCGTCGAACATGTGCGCCTCCTCGCCCATGATCTCCTTGATGCGCTGCTTGTCCTCGGCGGTGGATTTCTTGGTCGAGGTGCCGACCACCTCCAGGCCGATCTCCTGCAGCGCCGCCACCACCGACCAGGACTTCACCCCGCCGGTGACCAGCAGCACCCGCTTGCCGGCGAGCGCCGCCCGGTAGGGCGCGATGGCCGCCCAGGCGCGCGCCTCCTCGCGCTCGATCAGCGCCTCGGTGCGGGTCATCAGCTCGGCGTCGGCGCCGCGCTCGATCAACAGGCGGGCGATCTCGCGCAGCGACTCGCTCATGTCGCCGATGCCGTAGAACGAGCCCTCGAAGAACGGGATGCCGTAGCGCTCCTCCATCTTGCGCGCCACGTTGATCATGGCCTTGGAGCACACCATCATCGCCGCCCGCGCCCGGTGCGACTGCGCCACCTCGCGGTACTTGGCGTCGCCCGAGATGCAGGCCAGGATGCGGATGCCGAGCTCGTCGAGCAGCGGCTTCACCTGCCACAGCTCGCCGGAGAGGTTGTACTCGCCGATGATGTTGATGTCGTAGGGCGTGGTGACTTCCGGCTCTTCCGTGCCGATCACGTGCGCCAGCATGGCCTCGCCGGCCAGCTTGTTGCCGAGGTTCTTGCTGCCGACGAAGCCCGGCGCGTTGATCGGGATCACCGGCCGGCCGAACTTCTCGCGCGCCGCCTTGCACACCGCGTCGATGTCGTCGCCGGTCAGCGCCGGGATGCAGGTCTGGTAGACGAACACCGCCGGCGGGTCGTATTTGTCGATCACCTCGCGGATCGCCTTGAACAGCCGCTTCTCGCCGCCGAACACCACGTCGGTCTCGTTGATGTCGGTGGTGAAGCCGGTGCGGTACAGCCGCGAGCCCGAGGACTTGGCGCCGCGGTTGTCCCAGGAATTGCCCTCGCAGGCGATCGGCCCGTGCACCAGGTGCGCCACGTCGGTGATCGGTTGCAGCGCGATCTTGGCGCCGTCGAAGGCGCAGCCGCCGGCCGCCGCGCCCGGTTGCAGCTGCTTGGTGCAGCCCTTCTTGCGCTCCTTGTCCGACTTGCCCTGGTTCTTGCCGCAACCGGGCTCGTTGAAGACATCCTGGACGGTGCTCGACAAGCTGCTCATCGGAGCCTCCTCAAGGCGGGTGAATGGCTGGACCCTTGCATCAGCCGATCATCTGGCGCTCACAGCACGCCCGGACCGGCATCAACGTCCTGACAGGGACTCAGCAGGAAGCGGGCCAACCTTTTCGAAGAGACTTTTTATTTTAAAAATCAAAATTTTAGATAATATCGGTTGATTCACGGCACGCGTCGCTCGCGACAATTGGCGGTTTTGCGACACGACCATGAGAACTGTGTCGCAATGCAATGGCGGCCCATGCAACGCATTGAATGCTTTTCCGCCGCTGCCCCATACCGGACAATCACGGTCAATTTCACAAAGACCGAAAACCCCCAGGCTTCCATGGCACAACCCAACAACAACGGCGCCAGGCCGAATTCGCAACTGGGCTTCGAAGCCGAGCTGTTCAAGGCCGCCGACAAGCTGTACGGCAACATGGAGCCCAGCGACTACCAGCACGTCGCCCGGGGGCTGATTTTTCTCAAGTACATCTCGGACGCCTTCGAGGCCCGCCACGCCGAACTGCTGGCCGAGAATCCGCAGGCCACCGAAGACCGGGACGAATACCTCGCCGACAACATCTTCTGGGTGCCCAGGGAAGGTCGCTGGTCGCACCTGAAGGCCGCAGCCCGCCCGGCGCTGAACAAACTGATGCTCGGCGAGCTGCGCATCGCCGATGCCGAACGATTCATCGAGGAACGCGCCGCATGAGCGACATGAAAACCTGCTTCAAACGGGTGGATTACGACCTGTCGAACCTTCTGCACTATCTCGATATCGGCGACATTGGCCTGCCGGACATCCAGCGGCCCTTTGTCTGGTCCAACGCCAAGGTGCGCGACCTGTTCGACTCCATGTATCGCGGTTTTCCGGTCGGTTATTTCCTGTTCTGGGAAAACGCCCAGGCCAACGGGGTGAAGCAGATCGGCGTGGGCGACAAGGCGCACAGCGCCCCGTCGCGCCTGATCGTGGATGGCCAGCAGCGGCTGACCTCGCTGTACGCGGTGTTTCGCGGCAAGCGCGTGCTGGACGAGGACTACCGCGAGCGCAGGATCGAGATCGCCTTCTGCCCGCGCACCGGCGCCTTTGAAGTAGCCGATGCCGCCACCAAGCGCGACCCGGAGTGGATTCCGAACATCTCCGATCTGTGGGCCTCGGGCAATTCCAGCTTCAGGATGGTCAAGGGGTTCCTGAAAGCCTTGGGCACCAGGGTGGAACTCAGCGAGGAGGAAGAAGAACAGATCAGCCACAACCTCGACCGGTTGTTCGACTTGCAGAAGTACCCGTTCACCGCGCTGGAAATTGCTTCCACCGTGGACGAGGAGCAGGTGGCCGACATCTTCGTGCGCATCAACAGCGAAGGCGTGAAGCTGAATCAGGCCGACTTCCTGCTGACCCTGCTGTCGGTGTTCTGGGACGCTGGGCGCGCCGAGCTGGAGCAGTTCTGCCGCCGCTCGCGCCAGCCACCGGCACCCGGCGGGCCGCCGTCGCCCTTCAACCACTTCATCGAGCCCGACCCCGACCAGATGCTGCGGGTGTCGGTGGCGCTGGGCTTTTCCCGGGGCCGTCTGAAAAGCGTGTACCAGGTGTTGCGCGGCAAGGATCTGAACAGCGGCGAGTTCTCGGCAGATCGCCGCGACGCCCAATTCGAAATACTGCGACAGGCCCAAGCTAAGGTGCTGGACCTGACCTGCTGGCACCAGTTCCTGAGTGCGCTGGTGGGTGCGGGCTTTCGCAGTGGCGAGATGATCTCGTCGCAGAATGCGCTGCTCTATGCCTATGCGGTTTATCTGATCGGCCGCACCCAGTGCAAGGTGCCGGAACATCAGTTGCAGAAGGTGATCGGCCGCTGGTTCTTCTTCGCCAGCCTGACCGGGCGCTACACCAGTTCACCGGAGTCGGTGATGGACGGCGACCTCAACCGCCTGCGCGGTGTGAGCGACGCGCCGCAGCTCATCGCCATTCTCGACGAGTTGATGGCCAACCAGCTCACTGGTGATTTCTGGGCCACCACCTTGCCCGCCGCACTCGACAGCTCCTCGGCGCGCAATCCGCAGTTGTTTGCCTACATGGCGGCACAGAACCGCCTGAATGCGCCGGTGCTGTTTTCGCACAAAAAGGTGAGCGACCTGCTAGACCCAGCACTGAAGACCAAGAGGAAGGCATTGGAACGCCACCACCTGTTCCCGCGTGCCTGGCTGCAACAGCAGGGGATGGAGGACCTCAAGGTGATCAACCAGATGGCCAACTATGCCTTGCTGGAGTGGCCCGACAACATCGACATCAGCGACGCGCCGCCGCGAACCTACGTGCCGCAGATTCGGGTCCGTTTCAGTGACGGGGAATGGCATCGCATGCAGGAGCTGCACGCCTTGCCTGAACGCTGGGAAATCATGCCGTACCCGGAATTTCTGGTGGCGCGCCGCAAGCTGATGGCGGATATCGTGCGCCGCGGTTTCGAAACATTGGCCTGAGGAGATGGTGACCCGCATCCGCCTCAAGCCCGAGCGGCTGCCCAGGGCGCGAGAGCGTGTGGGGGTGGACAAGCTCATGCGGGCGGGGCGGCCGAGATCAGGAGCGGCGCCCGGAACGGGAACCCATGAATAACCTGGTGATTTTCGAGACCGGCGACCGGTCAGTGCAGGTGCGGCTGGAAGGCGAAACCGTCTGGGTGAGCCAGGTCCAGATGGCGGGTCTGTTTGACGTACAGAAGGCTGCCATATCCAAGCATCTCAAAAACATCTTTGCCAGCGGCGAGTTGAAGCAGGCGGCAACAGTTTCCACGATGGAAACGGTTCAGCAGGAAGGCGGCCGCACCGTTTCCCGGCAAGTGGAGCACTACAACCTCGACGCCATCATCTCGGTGGGTTACCGGGTCAACTCCGCCCGCGCCACCCGCTTTCGTCAGTGGGCCACCGGTGTGCTGCGTCAGCACCTGGTCGAGGGCTACACCCTCAACCAGCAGCGCCTGCGGGAGCACGGCATCGAGTTCGAGCAGGCGCTGGACCTGTTTTCGCGCACGCTGGCCAACCGGCAGCTGGTCAGCGCCGAGGGCGAGGCGGTGCTGGGCGTCATTGCCGACTGCGCCCGCAGTTGGAGCCTGTTTCAGGGCTGCGACGAACAGAGCCTGACCGGGCAGACCGGCAAGCAGGGCGATATGCGCTCGCTGCATCTGGACGACGTGCTCGCGGCCATTGCCCGGCTCAAAACGGGGCTGATCGCCAAGGGCGAGGCCGGGGAGCTGTTTGGGGTCAGTTGCGCGGTGACGGGCTGGCGTCGGCCATTGCCACCATCGAGCAGGGCTTCGGCGATGAGCTGTTCCATCACAAGGTCGCCAGTCGGGCGGCGCACCTGCTGGATTTCGTGATCAAGAACCATCCGCGGGCCGATGGCAACAAGCGCGCCGGCTCTTTTCTGTTGCTCTGGTACCTGCGCCTGAACCAGCACCTGCTGGCGCGGCCCGTGCAGCGGCCGATCAACGACAACACCTTAGTGGCGCTGGCGCTGCTGGTGGCCGAAAGTGAACCGGAGCAGAAGACGCTGATGGTGAAGCTGGTGGAGCATTTCGTGCTGCTGGCCGACGCCCACGACACCGCGAGTCGCTGATGTCCGCCTACCATCCCCCTTTCCAGCTTACCCATCGCATGACGACCGCGATGACGGCGATTGCCGAACTGCTGGGCGCGTGGAAAGCGGTGAACCAGAACGCCTTGCAGCCGGAGTTGCGTCGTGGCAACCGCATCCGCAGCGTTCAGGCCTCGCTGGCCGTGGAGCAGAACACGCTGACGCTGGAGCAGGTGACGGCGGTGCTGGAGGGCAAGGTGGTGCTGGGCTCGCCACGGGAGGTTCAGGAAGTACGTAACGCGTTTGCGGCCTATGAGGCGATGGGGCAATGGCAGCCGGAACGTGTGGAGCATGTGCTGGCCGCCCATGGGGTGATGATGGCCGCGCTGGTGGACGATGCCGGGCAGTGGCGGCGCGGTGGCGTGGGCGTGATGGCAGGCGACAAGGTCATCCACATGGCGCCGCCGGCCAGCCAGGTGCCACGATTGATGCAGGACCTGTTGCACTGGCTGGCAACCACCGACGCCCATCCGCTGATCGCCTCGGCAGCGTTTCACTATGAGTTCGAGTTCATACACCCCTTCAGTGACGGCAATGGGCGCATGGGGCGTTTGTGGCAGAGCCTGATCTTGAGCCGCTGGCAGCCGGTGCTGGCGTACCTGCCGGTGGAAACGGTGATCAAGCGCCGCCAGCAGGCGTATTACGACGCATTGGCAGCCGCCGATGCGCGCGCTGAGTGCTCGGCCTTCATCGAGTTCCTGCTGAAGGCGATCGAGGACAGCCTGGCGGAAGCCATTCGTTTGGGGTCTGGCTCGCAAACGCCGGGGAAAACGCCGGGGGAAACGCGGGAGAAAATCCCCGATCGGATTCTCGGTCTGCTGCGGGATGCGCCTAGTTCGACCATTGCCGAATTGGCGACAAGCTTGGGCAAGTCCGAAAGCGCCGTCGAGCGCGCCATTCGCAAGCTGCGGGAGGCCGGGCGACTGCGGCGCATCGGGCCGGACAAAGGCGGGCACTGGCAGGTGCTGGACCGAAAACAGGGCAAGGAGCCGCGCTGATGGCTTTCCTGTCCGAAGCCCAATTGGAAACGGCGCTGTTGGAGCAGCTCGCCGGGCTCGGTTACGCCTGCGCTTCGGACGATCGGATCGGCCCCGACGGCCGGTGGCACGGTTGTATACCCCGGAGACGGCGTGCCCTGCACTGAGCACGGACTTGCGGCGTCTCATCCGCGTCATGGATCACCCCCATTTCCACCTGCTGGCCCACCCCTGCAGCCGCGAACTCGGCAAGCGCCAGCCGATCGAGCTCGACTGACTGCGCCTCATCCGCCACGCCCGCCAGCGCGGCTGCTTTCTGGAACTCAACGCCCAGCCCAAGCGGCTCGACCTCATCGTCGGCCATGCTCGCCGCGGCAGGCGGCCGACCTGCTCAACACGCGGCCGCTGGGCGCGCCGCGACGTTTGTTGCCGCAGGATTGACTGGACCGCACCGGCTTGGCACCGCCAGAAGCCGACAAACGCGACAACAACCTTTTTTCAAGTCATCGTCTTTTTAAATCTAAATCAGTAAGTTAAATATAGGTCCCGATCTTGCTTTGGCTGTTGGGCCGGCGCCGTGCCGGCGCTGCGAGCGGCGCCACCCATGCCCATCTTCGACTTTCACTGCGACAGCTGCGGCCAGACCTTCGAGCTGCTGGTGCGCGGCGACCCGCCGGCGTGCCCGCACTGCGGCAGCCCGCACGTAGTCAAGCAGGTGTCGGCGCCGAACGCGCCCGGCAGGTCGAAGGAAATCCTCGCCAGCGCGCGCCGCCAGGCTGCGCGCGAGGGGCATTTCAGCCATTACTCCCGCTCGGAAAAACCGCGCGTGTAGCGCGGCTGCGCATACCCCACGTCGCCAGGAGGCGCCATGTCCACCGAAGCCCACGAGTTGCCCGCCGTCTTTCGCCACCACGTGTTCTGCTGTTACCAGCAGCGGCCGGCGGGCCATCCGCGCGGCAGCTGCGGGACGAGCGGCGCGGCGCCGTTGTGGGACCACCTCGGCAAACAGTTGCAGGCCAGGAATCTGGCCGATGTCGGCATGGCGGCGACCGGCTGCCTGGGCTTTTGCAGCGCGGGGCCGCTGATGGTGGTCTACCCGGCCGGCGTCTGGTACCAGCCGACGTCTGCCGAGGACATCGACGAGATCGTGCAGACCCATCTGGTCGGCGACGGGATCGTGGAGCGGCTGGCGGTGATTCTGACGCGCTGAGGATGTTGCCCCCGCGCGGCGTTCGTGGTCGCGCCGGGCGCTCAGGTCGCCTTGACGCCCCGCGGCCTCAAGCGGCCGTTGCTGCGGCTTCGACGGCGGTTTCGAGATCCATGCCGCGGAACATGGCGCAGCGCCGGAACACCTCCGCCGTGGGCGCCACTTCTTTATGGCGGCAGTACTTGGCCACCAGCTTGGTGAGGCCCTTGATGTCGCGGCCGGAGGCGCCCGGGAAGATGTCCGTCAGTTCGTCGAGCAGCGCCGCGGGCACGGCCAGTTCGAACTGCTCGGTCATCACGCTCCAGATGCGGCGGCGGTCATCGCGCTCGGGCATGCTGTATTTGATCAGCGCGATGCAGCGCGAGACGATGGCCTCGTCGATGTCGTCGATGCGGTTGGTGGTCAGGAACAGCAGGCCGTTGAAATACTCGAGCACGCGCAGGAATACGCCCACCACGGCGTTCATGGCCATGTTGTCGTCGCGCCGCTTGATGTAGACGTCGGCCTCGTCGATCAGCATCACCGCGCCCCAGCGCTGCGCGCGCGTGAGCACGTCCTTGAGCACCTGTTCCATCTGCGCCACGTTCAGGCCGAGCTGGCCCGAGTGCACGCGGTAGAGCGGGCGCCGGATGATTTCGGCGTAGACCTCGGCCGTGAGCGTCTTGCCCACGCCCGGCGGACCGGCGCACAGCACCGTGGTGCCGCCGCTCTTGCCGGCGACGATGTCGTCCATCAGCACGTCCATCTCGGCGGTGAGGATGTCGATCAGGTCGGTCTGCTCGGGCGGCAGGATGAGCTTGGTCTTGAGCTCCGGCCGGTAGGGATAAGGCGCGAGGTCGTCCACATGCACCCACACGTAATGGTGCAGGTCGAGGTGGAACATCAGGATGAAGGGATGCACCGGCATGCGGGTGAAGAGGCCCTCGGGCAGGCTCTCGTGCAAGGCCTTGACCTCGTCCTCGGCGTCGTAACGGTTGCTCTTGGCGGCCTTGCCGAGGTAAGGCGCCAGCACCTCGCCGGGCGCGTCGAGGGTGAGCGAGCGCGCAGACAGGATGCCTTCGTCGTTCACCAGCCGCGCGCTGCCGCCGCTGGACGACAGCACCACCACGTCCTTGCGCGACCAGTCGGTGTCGCGGTGCGAGGCGTTGGGGTCTTCGGCGTAGAAGCCCGTGCCGGTGCCGACGAACTGCGCGCCGTAGCCGCCGCGCCAGGCGAGGTAGTTCTGCCTGGCGCGTTCGTAGGCCTCGATCAGCGCGGGGGTTTCCTTCATCAGGCCCTTGGCGGCGAAGATTTCGCCGAGGGTCTTGCCGTCGATGTCGGTCGCCGTGAGGCGCAGGGTCTGAGTGGTAAGGCTGCCCTTGGCATTGGCCTTGAGTTCGATGAAGAGCTTGCCGGTTTCCTCGTTCGAGGGCGGGATGAAATCGAGGCGCGTGACGACGTACGGCAGCGGCCGGCCGGTGATCTGGGCGGTGAACATCCAGCCGTGGATCGCCTCGTCGGCGAGGTAGCGGACGATGGCCGGCAGCACCTGTTCGAGATCCTCGCCCGTGAAGCGCGGCCCGGCGTCGTGCAGAGCCGCGGTCAGCGTCGCCAGCTGGGCGGCGCGCGCCTGCAGCTCGGGCCCGCCCTGGCGATAAAGATCGCTCAGAAATGTGAGCTCCGAGGCGGAAAGCTGGTGCAGCGCCACTTCCACCTGATGGCCGAAGTGGAGCTGTTCTTCGAGCCGGGCCAGATCCGGGAAAGCCTGGACCAGGCGCTCGATGTGCGGACGGTCGATGCGCAGCTTCATCGCGGCTCCGGAAAGGTGTCGGGTGACGGGCGACAACGCACAAAAAAAGGCCGCGGGAACCACTCCCCGCGGCCTTTGTCGTCGCAGTTGCCGCCTCTAGCGAATGATGTCGTAGCTGTAGTCGGTCTTGGCCGGCACGATGGTGTTCCTGTCGATCTCGTCGAAGATCTTGTCGAGGATCCACACCAGCACGTTCATCGCGCCCTGGTAGCCCCACACCGGGTAGCGGTGGTGGTGGTGGCGGTCGAACACCGGGAAGCCGATGCGGATCAGCGGCGTGCCGGTGTCGCGCTCCAGGTATTTGCCGTAGGTGTTGCCGATCAGGAAGTCGACCGGCTCGGTGAACAGCAGCGAGCGCATGTGCCACAGGTCCTTGCCGGCGTAGGCGTGGCAGCTCTTGCCAAACGGCGAGCTGTCGAACAGCGCCTGCATCTTCTCGGCCCACTCCTTGTTGCCGTTGGTGGCCAGCACATGGGTGGGCTCGGCGCCCAGTTCCAGCAGGAAGGCAGCCAGGCCGTAGCACAGGTCGGGATCGCCGTAGATGGCGAACTTCTTGCCGTGGATGTGGGCGCTGGAATCGGCGATGGCATCCACCAGGCGGCCGCGCTCCTTGGCCAGCGCCTCGGGGATGGCCTTGCCGGTGAGCTTGGAGATGCCCATCAGGAAGGCATCGGTGCCGGCCACGCCGACCGGGTGGTTGAAGGCCAGCGTTTCCTGGCCCTTTTCGGCGCAGAAGGCGAGCGTCTTGGGCGTGCAGTATTCCTGCATGGAGACGGTGGCCTTGGCGTTCAGCGCCGCGGCGGCGTCGGCGAGCGTGGTGCCGCCGTCGTACATGCGGAACTCGCCGTCGGTGGGCGTATCCCACACGTCCGAGGCATCGCACAGCAGGGTGTACTCGACGCCCATCAGGTCCAGCATGCGGCTGACTTCGCGCTGGTTGCCGACGGTGTAGCCGTCGAAGCCGCCAACGAAGTTGATCTTCTCGTTCGGCACCCGCTCGGGCACCGGCACCGTGCCGGCCTTGCCGTCCCAGAAGTGCTTGAGCACGCCCAGCAGGGCGTTGTCGTAGCCGGTGATGTGGCTGCCGACGAAGGCCGGGGTGTGGGCGAAGGGCACATCGAATTCTTCCGGCACCGAGCCCTTTTCCTTCGCGTTCTTGATGAAGGCGTTGAGGTCGTCGCCGATCACCTCGGCCATGCAGGTGGTCGACACGGCGATCATCTTCGGCTGGTACATGGCATAGGCGTTGGCCAGGCCGTCGATCATGTTGTTGAGGCCGCCGAACACCGCCGCATCCTCGGTCATGCTGGACGACACGCAGGAGCTCGGCTCCTTGAAGTGCCGGCTGAAGTGGCTGCGGTAGTAGGCGACGCAGCCCTGCGAGCCGTGCACGAAGGGCAGCGTGCCCTCGAAGCCCACCGCCACGAACACCGCGCCCAGTGGCTGGCAGGCCTTGGCCGGGTTGACCGTGAGCGAGTCACGGGCAAAGTTCTTTTCCCGGTATTCCCAGGTCTTGGTCCACTCGCGGACCTCTTCCAGCTTGTCGGCCGGCTGGGGGTTCTCGAACTGTTTCTTGTTCTCGAACATCTCGATGTATTCCGGCTGGCGGAACAGGTTGAAATGGTCGAGCACGTTGTCGGCATTCTGGCTCATGGTGCTACTCCTGCATGGGTAGGTTGGGTCGAGGCGCAGCCGAAACCCAACATCGGTTCGGCGTGTTGGGGTTCGCTTCGCTCATCCCAACCTACGTCCAATCTCTCGCAAGGTGATGGGTCGCAGGGCGGCGCAATCCGCCAAACGACCCGTTTGATTACTTCCACGGCGCCTTCGTCAGCGACCACACCGGGCTGTTGATGGCCATGTCCATGTCGCGGGCGAAGATGGCGAAGCCGTCGTAGCCGTGATACGGACCCGAGTAGTCCCAGGAATGCATCTGCCGGAACGGGAAGCCCATCTTCTGGAACACGTACTTTTCCTTGATGCCCGAGGCGACCAGGTCCGGCTGCAGCGCATCGACGAACTTCTCGAACTCGTAGCCGGTGACGTCGTCGTAGATCAGCGTGCCGTCCTTCACGTAGTGGGTGGTGCGCTGGTAGTCGTCGTTGTGGCCGAACTCGTAGCCGGTGCCGATGACCTCCATGCCGAGATCCTCGTAGGCGCCGATCACGTGGCGCGGGCGCAGGCCGCCGACGAACAGCATCACCTTCTTGCCTTCCAGGCGCGGGCGGTACTTGTCGATCACCGCCTGCATCAGCGGCTGGTACTTGGCGATCACGCGCTCGGCGCCTTCCTTGATCTTGTCGTCGAAGTGACTGGCGATTTCGCGCAGCGACGCGGCGATCTTGGTCGGGCCAAAGAAGTTGTATTCCACCCAGGGAATACCGTACTTCTCTTCCATGTGCCGGCTGATGTAGTTCATCGACCGGTAGCAGTGCAGCACGTTGAGCTTGGCCTTGGGCGTGTTTTCCAGCTCGGCGATGGAGCCGTCACCGGACCACTGCGCCACCACGCGCAGGCCCATTTCCTCGAGCAGGATGCGCGAGGACCAGGCGTCGCCGCCGATGTTGTAGTCGCCGATGATGGCGACGTCATACGGCGAGCTCTCGAACGGCGCCGGACGGTCCGGATCGAGCTTGTCGAACACCCAGTCGCGGATGGAGTCATTCGCAATGTGGTGGCCGAGCGACTGGCTGACGCCGCGAAAGCCCTCGCAGCGCACCGGCACGATGGTCTTGCCGCCGTATTCCTTGGACTTGGCCTTGGATACCGCCTCGATGTCGTCGCCGATCAGGCCGATCGGGCATTCCGACTGCACGGTGATGCCGTGGTTCAGCGGGAACAGCACCTCGATCTCGTCCATGATCTTGGCGAGTTTCTTGTCGCCGCCGAAGACGATGTCCTTTTCCTGGAAATCGGACGTGAACTGCATGGTGACGAAGGTATCGACGCCGGTGGTGCCGATGTAGTAATTGCGTCGCGCCGCCCAGGAATACTGGCCGCAGCCCACCGGGCCGTGCGAGATGTGGATCATGTCCTTGATCGGGCCCCACACCACGCCCTTTGAGCCGGCGTAGGCGCAGCCGCGAATGGTCATGACGCCGGGAATCGACTTGACGTTGGATTTGACGCCGCAGTCGGACTTGCCTTCTTCGTAGGTGCCGAGGTGCTTGCCGCGGCGCTTGGCCGTCTTGTCGGGATACACCGACAGCACCTCGTCCACCAGCGCCTTGTTGCGCTCCTTGGTTTCTTCGACAGTCAGGCTCATGGCAGGGGTCTCCGCAAAAAAGGGGCCGGGCGGGCCATGCCCGCCCGGCGGGCAGGCTCAGGCCACCGCTTCGGCGGTCTTGCCGACCAGGCTCTCGTCGATGGTCTTCATCACGCCGTGCTCCATGAGCAGGTCTTCGAGCTCGTCCATGGTGATGGGGGTCGGGATGATGCCCTTGCCCTTGTTCGCATGGATCTTGTTCGCCAGCGTGCGGTACTCGTCGGCCTGTTTGGATTCGGGCGCGTACTCGAGCACCGTCATGCGCCGCAGCTCGGCGTGCTGGACGATGTTGTCGCGCGGCACGAAGTGGATCAGCGTGGTGCCGAGCTTCTTCGCCAGCGACTCGGCCAGCTCCAGCTCCTTGTCGGTCTGACGCTCGTTGCACACCAGGCCGCCCAGGCGCACGCCGCCGGAGTTGGCGTATTTCAGAATGCCCTTGGAGATGTTGTTGGCCGCGTACATGGCCATCATCTCGCCGGACATGACGATGTAGATCTCCTGCGCCTTGTTCTCGCGGATGGGCATGGCGAAGCCGCCGCACACCACGTCGCCGAGCACGTCGTAGGACACATAATCGAGATCCTCGTAGGCGCCTTCTTCTTCCAGGAAGTTGATCGAGGTGATCACGCCGCGGCCGGCGCAGCCGACGCCCGGCTCGGGGCCGCCGGACTCCACGCAACGGATGTCGCGGTAGCCGATCTTCATCACCTCATCAAGCTCCAGGTCCTCCACCGTGCCGGCTTCGGCGGCCAGCGACAGGATGGTGTCCTGCGCCTTGGCGTGCAGGATCAGGCGCGTGGAGTCGGCCTTCGGATCGCAGCCGACGATGAGGATGCGCTGCCCCATTTCGGCCAGCGCCGCCAGGGTGTTTTGCGAGGTGGTGGACTTGCCGATTCCACCCTTGCCGTAAAAAGCGATTTGCCGCAGTTCAGACATGGTTGTTGCTCCTTCAGATGGTGACCAACACGCGGCAACCGCTCGATTGCGGCTGCCTTGGGACGGGCCAGCCCGGTCGGTGGGGGGCGCCAGGAGGGTCCTGCGATCGCCTTCCGTCCAAACGATGCCCTCGGCGGGCTTACCGCAACCGCTGTGCCAAGCCTGAGAGATTTTGTAACGCGATGATCTGAAAGGCCTATTCACCCTTTGGCGGCAGAAACGGCGGCTGTTGCAAAGGCGACAGCGCAGTGGGCTGTGTGACAAACCCAACAGCCGTCGGCCGCCCGCGACACTGTCGCAACCGCGCCCAAACGGCGCCCCGGCGCGTGTTGCCGGCGTGCCGAGGGGAGCGGTGCGAATCTTGCTTGGCGCCGTTCACGGAACCCTTTGCCGGAGGCAGCCCATGCAAATCGGAGTGGACGCCCAGCGCGCGGTCGAGAACCGGCGCGTGTTCGTGGTGGATGACGACGACGTCACCGCCATGGCCCTGCAGTTCATGCTGCAGGACGAAAACGAAACCCATCTGCTGCCCGACCTGGCGGCGGCGCAGGCATCGCCGCAGGCGCCGGACGTGCTGCTGGTCGGCATCGCGCTGCTCGCCGCGCACGGCGCGCCGGCCGAGCTCAAGCAGCAATGCGGCGGCGCGCGGCTGCTGGCGGTGGCGGATCGCGAGGCGGCCGCGGCCGTCGACTGGGCGCTTGCCGCCGGCACCGACGGCGCGCTGTGGAAGCCGCTCACCGTCGAGACCGTGCGCCGGGCCGTGGACCGGCAACTCGGCCGGCGCACGGAGCTGCACATCCCGGTCGCCGTGCGCTGATGCCCATGCCCTGCGGACCGTGCCCGTGGACAGCCGGTGCCTGAGGCGCTGGACTGGCCGGACGTCGAGCGCCGCGCGCTCGGCGCCTATCTCGGTCTCGCCGTGGGCGACGCGCTCGGCGCCACCGTGCAGTTCATGACCGTGGACGAGATCGCCGCCGCCTACGGCGTGCACCACAACCTGCGCGGCGGCGGCTGGCTGAAGCTGCGCCCCGGGCAGGTGACCGACGACACCGAGATGTGCCTGGCGCTCGGCCAGTCGATCGTCGACGGGCAGGGCTTCACGGCGCCGCGCGCGGCCGAGGCGCTGACCGCCTGGCTGCTCGGCAAGCCGACCGATGTCGACCACACCTGCCGGCGCGGCCTGCGCCGCTATCTGAACGATCACAGTCTTAGCGCGCCGCCGAATCCCACCGACACCGGTCCTGGCGCTGCCGTGCGCACCCTGCCGATGGCGCTGGCCAGCCTGGGCCAGCCGGCGGTGCTCGAGCAGTGGTCCGCCGCGCAGTGCCATCTCACCCACCACCACCCGCCGTCCGACGCCGCCGCGCTGGCGCTCGGCCGCATGACGCACGCGCTCCTGGCCGGCGGTGGTCATCGGGCGGCCCGCGCCGAGGCCAACCACCTCGTCGCCGCCTGGCCGCAGTTTCGGTTTGCGCCCCCGGCCGGCCCCGGCGACGCGCTGACGGTGGGCACCGTGCAGACCGTCCTGCATGCCTACTTTCGTACCGACAGCTTCGAGCGCTGCCTGATCGAGGCGGTCAACCGCGGCCAGAACGCCGACACCACCGGCGCGCTCGCCGGCATGCTGGCCGGCGCCACCTTCGGCGTCGAGGCCATCCCGCGCCGCTGGCTGGGCCGCCTGGACGGCACGGTCAGGGCCGCCATCGAAACCCAGGTGCCGGCCCTGCTGGCGGTGGCGCGACAGGCGCCGCAGGCGTGCCCGGCCTGGCCGGTCTGCCCGGTGTGATGGGCGCGCCGCTGGTCGATTTCTACGAAAAGCCGGGCTGCGCCGGCAACGCCCGCCAGAAACGCGCGCTCGAGGCGGCCGGCTGCCGCGTGCAGACGCACGACCTGCTGCGCGAGCCCTGGACCGCCGCGCGCCTGCAGGCGTTTCTCGTCGACCTGCCGGTGGCGCAGTGGTTCAACCCGGCCGCGCCGCGCATCAAGTCGGGCGACATCGACCCAGCTACGCTCGACGCCGATGGCGCGCTCGCCCTGCTGCTGGCCGAGCCGCTGCTCATCCGCCGCCCGCTGATCGTCGTCGGCGACTGGCGCGCCGCAGGCTTCGATGCCGCGGCACTCGAACAGCGCCTTGGTATCCGCCTGGACGGCGCCGGCGCGGATGGTTGCTCGCGGCGTTAGTGGCCCGCCGCGGGGCCGACCAAGGCAGTCAGAGCCTTCTGTTCGATGCCGACCCTTGCGACTGTCCGACGCCTTCAACCGGCCATCACCTCGGCCTCGCGCACCGGCGCCATCAGCGCGGCGGTGAATTCCGACAGCGGCAGGGCCAGCACCTCGATGTTCTGCTGGGCGAGAAAGCGCGCCTCGTTGCGCGTCGGCGCGTCCATCAGCACGGCGTAGTGGTGGTCGGACGAGCGCTTCATGATCTGCCGGGCGAAGGTGCGCGTCAGCTGGTCGTCGAAGCGGCAGCCCAGGAACAGGAACTGCCGCCCGACGCGCCGGCGCTGCACCTCGGCCGGGATGGGTGTCTGGATGTCGATTTCGGTCATCACTTCCACGAAATCGGAATCCGACACCAGGAAGTTGCCGGCCGGCGCCACCGACCCCAGCGGCTGGTACAGCAGCGTGTTCCAGCCCGCCGCCGTCTCGACCGGCACCAGCTTGCCCGCGGCGTCGAAGGCGTGGCACCAGGCGCCGGCATGCTCGGCCTGACTCACGCCCTGCAGGGTGCCCCAGTCCCGCCGGGCAGCCAGCGCGCGCTGCGGCAGGTCGTCGTACCAGGTGTGCACCAGCAGCGGCAGCGCCGGCAGGGCGGCGAGAAACCCGTGCAGGGCGGTCGGCGTCACGGCCGGGGCGAAGGCCTCTCGCATGGCGCCGGCCACCGTCTTGCGGTGCTTGAAGTTCTCGATGAACTGCGCCGCCGCGGTGAGGTTGCCGAGCAGCTTGTGCGGCACGCTGGCCTTGGCGGTGAGGTGCTTGACCAGCGCCTGCGGCGCGGCCGGCAGCGGGCAGTCGTCGCCGGCCAGCGCCAGCACGCCCGGGCCGAGATACGGCACCAGGCGGCCGGCGGCGAGTCCGGCCCGGATGGCGGCCAGCGTGTCCATCAGGCGGTCTCGCCGACGCTGGCGTCGGCGCCGGCGAGCACGCCGTCGAGCACGCCCGGCGGCAGGCGAAACAGCCCGCGCCCGCCGGACAGGGCGGCGAAGTGCGAGCCGGCGCGCTCGGTGAGGCGGTTGAACCACTGCTGGGCGGTGAGACCGGCCGGGCGGGCGCCGATTTCGGTGACCGTGCCGTCGGGGGCAAAGCGCACGTGGATCATGGTGTCTTCGGCAGGCATGGGGGAGCCTCCTGGTGGGGGAAAGAAACGCGTGCTTACAGGCCGGAGCCGAAGCCCAGCAGCTCGACGGTGACGTCCTCGACGCCGAGCAGCGCCTGACAGGCCAGGCGCGACTTGGAACCGACGCCGACGATGCTGTCCAGGCGCGCGTTTTCGGCGGCGGCGATGCGGGACAGCGTCTTGCGGCCGTCATGCACGAACACATGACACGAGCCGCACTCGGCCTTGCCGTCGCATTTGTGCGGAATCGGCTCGCCGGCGCCGAGCAGCACCGACAGCAGGCTCACGCCGCTGGCGGCCTCGATGCGCTTGCCGGAGGGCTGGACGGTGACGAACGGCATGGCGGAATCTCCTTGGGTGAAACAGCTACAGGTAAATGGCCGAGCCGGCGCCGACGTTGACCGAGGCGTCCTTCAGCGTGGCCACGATGAAGCCCACCTGGTCGGCGTCGAGATGCGCGTGGAACGGCAGCGCCACGGCTCGGTCGGCCAGGCGTTCGGTGATGGCCAGCTTCTGCGCCATCTGGCCGGAGGGCAGATAGGCGCGCTGGCGGTGCAGCGGCTGGCAGTAGGCGTGCGCCTCGACCGCCTCGGTGGCGAGGTCGTCGACGATGGCGTCGCGGCTGGATCGCGTGAAGCGCGTGCCCAGGTGCAGCACGTAGGTGAACCAGTGCAGCTCGTCCACCTCGGGCGCCTGGTACGGCGGCTTGATGCCCTCGAACGACAGCACGTGCTCGCGGTAATACGTCTCCACGTCGCGGCGCCGGGCGAGCAGCTCCGGCAGGCGGCGCAGCTGCACGCGCCCGAGCGCGGCGGCCAGCTCGCCGCACTGGGCGCCGTAGGGCGCCACGCCGGAGGCGACGATGTTGCCGCGCTCGGCCGGCTGGCGGCTGCGCAGGCGGCGCAGCGCGGCGGCCAGGTCGTCGTCGTCGGTCACCAGCATGGCGCCGGTGCCGCAGCACAGCGCCGCCGGCTGGCTGAAATCGAACACCGCCAGATCGCCGAAGCTGCCGACCAGGCGGCCCTGGTAGCGCGAGCCGATGGCCTCGCTCGAGTCCTCCAGCAGGCGCAGGCCGTGCCGGTCGGCGAGCGCCCGCAGCGGCGCCCAGGCCGCCGGGTGGCCCAGCGTGTTGCCGGCCAGGATGGCGCGCGTGGCCGGCGTGATGGCGGCTTCCACCTTGTCCGGCGGCAGCGTGCCGGACCAGTAGTCGATGTCGACGAAGCGCGGCGTGGCGCCGGCCTGGGCCACGGCGTGGGCCAGTTCACGCCAGCCGTAGGCCGACGCGATCACCTCGTCGCCCGGCCCGATGCCGAGCGCCCGCAGCGCCAGCAGCAGGCCGATGCGCGCGCCGCTGACGCTGACGGCGTGCCGGCGGCCGATGTACTTCGCGAACTCGGTCTCGAAGGCGGCCTGCTGCGGGCCGTCGCTGAGGTAGGACGAGCCCAGCACGGCCTGCACGGCGGCCAGCTCCGCGGCGCCGAAGTCGGGGTCCGAGAAGGTGATGACCGAATCGTTCACGGCCGCTGCCTCGCCAGCACGATGCCGGTGGCCGCCGCCGGGTCGGTGGTGAGCTGCCAGCAGTGCCCGGCGCCGTCGACCAGGTGCAGGTCGAAGCCGGCGTAGCGGCGGTACGGCGTCTGGTCGACGTCGCCGGCGTCGCAGCGCGTCACCGTCAGCTGCGGCAAGGCGGCGCGCAGCGACGGGCCGTCGCCGCGGCCGGCGCTGAGCAGCGCGTGCAGGGTGTCGAGTTCGGCCGGCTGCATGGCGAGCTCAGGCGTCGTCCAGACGCCGCGCCTCCACCGTCACCGGCAGGCGCGTGTCGGCGGCCAGGTCCGGCAGCGCCAGGCGCCAGCCGTTGGCGAGCGTGACGTTGCCGCCCCACAGGTTCGCGTGCTCCTGCGCCACCACGGGTTCTTCGAGGTCCTTCTTGGGCACGTACACGCTCAGGCTGCCGGCGGCGTCCTTGCGGATCATCACTTTCATGACAACGGTCCTTGTGGCATCGGTCGGTTATCGCCAGAAACGGCGCTCGGGATCGGCGCACAGACTGGCCAGCGCGTCGGCCAGGCGCCGGTGGGCGGCGTGCAGCCGCCAGGCGCCGGCGGCATCGTCCCGCGCGTACAGCTGCCAGGCCGAATCGGGCGCCGCGTCGGGGCGGTGCGCGATGAAGGCGATGTCGATGACGCCGCCCGACGGGTCGACGTTGCGCGAGCAGCAGGGGCTGTCGATGCGGTAGCCGCCGGGCACCGCGTGCACGCGCGGCGACACGTAGCGGTAGCGGCGGCGCTGCTTGAGCGCCCGCTCGATGCGCCTGAGGTCGAGCTCGTTCGGCTGCGACGGCGCCGGCTGGCCTTGCTGCTGGCGGTCATCACGCAGGGGCGAGTTCATGTTCGAGGCAACCGACGACCCGCCCGGGGGCGAACTCGACCATGTACACGTTGATGCCGGCCTCCACCGCCAGGCCCACCTGCACCACCTCGCCGCGGCTGCCGGCGGCGGCCAGCAGCACATCGACCGGCTGGTCCGGAAAGGTGCCGTCGTTGTGCAGGTCGATCAGCGCCTGCACGCGCTGGCCGCAGGCGAACTCGGCGGGTGCGGCGGGCGTCATGGCGCGACCTCGCCGGTGGCGGGTGCCTCGACGGTTTCGACGGTCTCGACGGCCTCCAGCTCGCGGCCCTTCATGCCCACGCGGTAGCCGTGGGCCACGAAGTCCACGCCGTAGATATAGAACTGCTGCAGGAAGGTGCCGATGCTGGTGACGTAGCCGACGTCGCCCTTCTTGACCAGGATGTCGCCGATCTCGCGCCCGGTGAAGGTGCCGTCGTTGCGGATGGTCTTGCGGCTGCGCACCTTCTGGCCGAAGCCGAAACGCGGCGGGCCGGACAGCTCGTTGGTGTCGGAATCGCGTGCGATGTCACCCATCGGGATCACCTGCGGCGGAAAAGCGCCAGAAGGCGCGCAAGGGTTCCGGGCGCACGCCGGCCGCGGCCGCGTGCGTGTCGTCGGGGGCGTCGTCGTCGGCGGCGACCCGTTCCCGCGCGAGTGCACGCACCAGCGGGTCGGCGTCGTCGCGCAGCGCGCCGAGCTGCGCCACCGGCAGGCGCTCGGCGGCGGTGTGGCGCACGCGCCAGTCGGCATCGGCGCTCATCCACACCAGCAGCGACAGCGGCAGGCGGCGGGCGACCTCGAGCCGCACCTCGGCGTCGTCGTCGGCGGCCAGACACAGCAGCCGCGACGGCGGCAGGCGCCGCGCCACTTCCCGGCGCACCTGCGGCTCGGGGTCGGCCAGCAGCAGGCCGAGACGCGCCAGCGGCAGGCGGCGCGCCACCACCAGGCGCACGTAGTAGTCGGTGTCGTGGCACAGGGCCTCGAGCGCGGGGCCTTCCAGGCGATGGGCGACGCGGATGCGCACCTCGCGGTGCGGGTCTTCCCGCAGGCGCAGCAGATAGGCTTGCGGCAGCCGGGCGGCGGCGCTCCAGCGCACGGTCTCGTCCGGGTCATCGAGCAGCGGCGGCAGGCGGAACACCGGCACGTGACGGGCGGCGATGGCGCGCACCTCGAAGTAGGGGTGCTCCAGGTAGTCGGCGGCCAGCTGCGGGTGCCACGAGAAAAACCGCTCGATGCGCCGGGCGTAGCGGTCGTGCACGCAGGCGCGGCCCGGCTGGCAGGCGCCGCTGGCCGGCCAGTCGCGGTGCCGGCAGTCGGCGCAGGGCAGCGGCCGGCCTTCGAAATCGCACACGGCGATGCCGGCCTCAGTCGTCGTCATCGCCCTGCTCCAGGCGCCGCAGCACGTCCAGCAGCACCTGCCCGCCGACCCGGTCGGCCGGGTCAAGCTCCAGCAGCTTGCGGGCCGCCGCCTGGCCGTCGGAGAGGAGCCCAAGGCGCAGGCTGAGGTAGGCGTAACCCTTGAGCGTGAACAGGTAGAACCGCGCCGGCACGGCGTGGTAGGCGCCGAACTCGGCCTGCTGCGGGCGCGTGTCGTGCCAGTCGGCGGGCAGCGCCAGCAGGCGCGCCGCCCAGGCGAGGCACTCGCCGGCCACCGCCAGCGCCTCGGCCCAGCAGCCCTTGTAGAAGAAAAACCGGTAGCGGCCGATCAGCACCGCCGGGTGGGCGGGCGCCGCCGCCGCGGCGGCGGCGAGGTGCCGCAGCGCCTGCGCGTCGTCGGCATAGTGCTGCCCGGCGGCGCGCAGGTGGCGATCCGCGTCGGCCGGCAGCGCGCCGCCCAGCAGCGCAGCCGCCGCGAACACCTGCTCGGTACCGCCTTCCGTGGTCCGAGCGGCCGGATGGGCGGCGGGATGGGCGGCGTCAAGTACGGCGGCCATGTCCGTGCCCTCAGGGCCGCCCGCCGCGGCCAATGCGGGCCAAGTCCACCGTGGCCAGCGCCGGCGCGCTGGTGGTCTTTTGGCTGGAACAGCTGCCGCCGCCGGCCACGTTGCGAAAGACGAGCCCGGACTCGGTCGGCGTGTCGGCAAAGTCCACCGTGGCGCCGTGCAGCAGCAGGCGGCTTTGCGCCGGCAGGAACAGCGCGAAGCCGTCGAGCGGGACCGCCACGTCGCCGGCCGGCGCCGCCTGCTCGACGGTGAACTCGCTGGCCACGCCCGAGCAGCCGCCCGGGCTCACCAGCAGGCGAAAGCCGGTCATCCCCTCGCCGCCGAAGCGCACCATGCGGCGCATGAACTTCTGCGCCGCCGGTGTGACGGTGATGTCCATGGCGCTCACGCGCTCGCCTGGTAGCGCGGGTAGGCGGTATCGATGATGCAGGTGTTGTCCACCGGGCACACCGCCACGCACTGCGCCTCGTCGAAGTAGTTGATGCACTCGGTGCACTTCTTGGGGTTGATGACGAACACGCCGTTTTTCTCGGAAATGGCCTGGTTGGGGCATTCCGGCTCGCAGGCCGAGCAGCCGGTGCACTGGGAGGCGACGATCTTGTAGGCCATGGCTTGGGCTCCGTTGCGGACAGAAAACGTCAGGCGGCGACGTAGGCACCCTGGCGGATGTCGGCGTCGCCGCGTGGCTGGTGGGTGATTTCGCCGGCGCGCACGCGGCCGACGTAGTCCATGAAGTAGGTGATCACCGACTGCTCGATGTGCTGGTGGGCGTACTTGTCCACCGGGTCGATGCCGGCCTTGGCCAGATCGGCCTTGGGGCAGCCGCCGATCTTGGCCACGAACACCGCGTGGCAGTCGTTGATGGCGCGGATGACGGTCTCGAGGGCGTCCTCCTCGCCGTAGCCGCCCTGGCAGTAGAGGTCGACGCGGCGGTGGCCGACGAACTTCGAGCCCTTGGCGCTCACCTCGTAGATCTGGAATTCCTTGGCGTGGCCGAAGTGCTCGTTGACCTTGCCCTGGCCCTTGGTGGCGACGGCGACCAGCAGGCTGATGCCTTCGGCGTCGGCCAGCTTGGCCAGTTCAGCCTTTTCCGCTTCCTTGGCCGCGACCGTGGCCTGGCGCTCCTGCTCGACCAGTTCCTGGTAGGCCTTGCGGGTGCCCGCGTCGTAGACCACCTCCATGGCGTCGATCTTCTCGGTGGTGAACTCGGAACTGCGGTCCTCGCCCAGCAGGCCGACGGCGTCGGCGCGGCACTGGCGGCAGTGGCGCATCATGTTCATCTCGCCCTCGCAGGCGTCCTGCAGGGCCTTCAGTTCCTGCGCGCTCGGGCCGCGCTGGCCGTTCAGGCCAAACACGGTGCCGTGCTCGGGCGCCGAGATCAGCGGCATGATGTTGTGCAGAAACGCGCCGCGGCTCTTGACCGCGCGGTTCACCTCGACCAGGTGCTTGTCGTTGATGCCGGGGATCATCACCGAGTTGACCTTGCACAGGATGCCGCGCTCGGTGAGCATCTCCAGGCCCTGCATCTGCCGCTCGGTGAGGATTCGGGCGGCGTCGATGCCGGTCCAGCGCTTTTTCTGGTAGTAGATCCACGGGTAGATGTGCTGGCCGACCTCGGGGTCGACCATGTTGATGGTGATGGTGACGTGGTCGACGTTGAATGCCGCGATGGTGTCGACGTGGTCCGGTAGCGCGAGACCGTTGGTCGACAGACACAGCTTGATGTCCGGCGCGGTTTTCGCGATCAGCTCGAAGGTCTTGAAGGTCTTGTCCGGGTTGGCCAGCGGATCGCCGGGGCCGGCGATGCCGAGCACCGTCATCTGCGGGATGGTCGAGGCCACCGCAATGACTTTTTTCGCCGCCTGCTCGGGGGTCAGCTTCTCGCTCACCACGCCGGGGCGCGATTCGTTGGCGCAGTCGTATTTGCGGTTGCAGTAGTTGCACTGGATGTTGCAGGCCGGTGCCACCGCCACATGCATGCGGGCGTAGTGGTGATGCGCCTCCTCGCTGTAGCAGGGGTGGTTCTTGACCTTTTCCCACACCTCGGGCGCCATGTCGGCGGGGCCGTCCGACGAGCCGCAGCTCGCCTTGCCGCCGTCGGACGACGTGCCGCAGCCCTTGTGTTCGGCTGCCTTCTGCAGCAGGGAATCGAGCGACAGCAGTTCCTGGGTGTTCGATTGCGCGGTGTGCATGGCGCCTCCTGGTGTGCGTTGACTGTGGCCTGAGTGGGGCCGCGACCGTCAGGGCCGCGTGGGGGAAGTCAGTGCACTTTTCGCAACCGCCATGCCAGCGGCAGGAATGTATTCAACCCATTGATATAAGGTCTTTTAATCAAGAAAAGACGGATGTCGCAGACGCGACAATGCCGGTGTCACACCCGCACGGGTACGACAAATCCGACGCAGGGCGGGGCGGCTGTCGGGTGTGGCTGGCGCGGTGACGCAGGCGTGCCGGTGCGCGCGGGCCAGGCCCCTTGCCGGGCCGGCCCCGCGTCAGTCGTCAGTGGAGTGTCGTGAGGGGCGCCCGGCGCGCGGCGCCGGGCGCCATTCGAACCGTCAGAAGCGCCGCACCTGCACGTCGTACTTGCGCAGCGCGTAGCCGATCTGGCGCGGCGTGATGCCGAGCAGGCGCGCGGCCTTGGCCTGCACCCAGCCGCACTGCTGCATGGCCCAGACGAGGCGGCCGCGCTCGTCGTCCGGCGGCGGCTCGCCCGGCTCGGCAGGACCGGCGGCCGCCGGCGTTGGCAGGCGCACCGCCACGACCGGCGCTGCCGGCGTTATCGGCGCCTCGTGTGGCACGCCGGTGTAGCCCTGCAGCACCAGCGAGAAGCACTTGCCGTGCTGGCAGGGCATGTCGGTGGCACGCACGACATCGCCCCGGGTCATGGTGGCGCAGCGTTCGACGCAGTTCTCGAGCTCGCGCACGTTGCCCGGCCAGTTGCAGGCCAGCATGATCTGCAGCGCCTCGCGGCTGAGCGTGATGGCGCGGTGGCTTTCCGCGTTGTAGCGCGTCAGGAAGTGCTCGATCAGCGGCGGGATGTCCTCGCGCCGCTCGCGCAGCGGCGGCAGGAACAGCGTCACCACGTTGATGCGGAAGTAGAGATCCTCGCGAAACGTGCCGCGGCCGACCGCTTCCTCGAGGTTGCGGTTGGTGGCGCAGACCAGGCGCACGTCGGTCTTGATCGGCCGGTTGCCGCCCACGCGCTCGAACTCGCGCTCCTGCAGCACGCGCAGCAGCTTGGTCTGGAAGGATGGCGACACCTCGCCGATCTCGTCCAGGAACAGCGTGCCGCCGTCGGCCAGCTCGAAGCGGCCCTTGCGCTCGGCGGTGGCGCCGGTGAAGGCGCCCTTCTCGTGCCCGAACAGTTCCGACTCCAGCAGGTTCTCGGACAGGGCGGCGCAGTTGACGCGCACGAACGGCCCGCCGCTGCGCGGGCTGAGCATGTGGATGGCGCGCGCGATCACCTCCTTGCCGGTGCCCGATTCGCCGCGCAGCAGCACCGTGGCGCGCCCGGTCGCCACCTGGTGCACCTCGGCGAACACCTCCTGCATGGCCCGGCTGGTGCCGATCACGTTGTCGAGCTGGTAGTCGCCCTGCAGTTCCTTCTGCAGGCGGTGCTTCTCGTGCAGCAGCTCGGCGCGCTCGGCCGCGACCGAGCGGTGCAGGCGCACGGTCTGGCCGATCAGGTTGGCCACCATGCTCAGGAAGCGCACGTCGCGCTCGAAGTTGGCAGCCTGGTCGGTCACTTCCCGGTCCACGGTGAGCACGCCGATGGTGTCGCGGCCGACCTTGATCGGCACGCCGATGAACGCGATCACCTGCCCGGCGGCGAGATCCCGCGCGCCAGTGCGGTTCAGGAACAGCGGCTCCTTGGCCACGTCCGGCACCACGCACGGCGAGCCGGTCTTCAGAATGCGCCCGGTAATGCCCTCGCCGATCCGGTAGCGGGCGCGCAGCAGGGCGTCGTCGGACAGGTCCGCTGCACCAACCGCGCGCAGCTGGTCACCCGCATCGAGCAGGCTGACCGTGCCGCGCCGCATGCCCATGTAGGAAACGAGCAGGTTGAGCACCCCATGCAAGGTGCGCTGCAGGTCCAGCGACGAGCTGAGGATCTTGCTGATTTCGTAGATGGCCAGCAGCTCGGGGCGCTGCCGGCGGGTGTTTTCTGCCAGGACCGCTGTGGACATGGCTGAACCTCGCCGGGAATGCCGCAGCCGCCCGCGCGCGGCTGCGGTCTGTATGTCTGTCTTTAGAGGATGCAAGAGCGGTGCCATGCGCGGGTCCGCGGCGGGGAATCGCCGAACCGTTGCCTTGGTGTCTGTATCGCCCGCGCGGGGCAGCGAACCGATGCCCAGATGCCGATCGGCCAGGGGGCTGGCCTCCTACGCATCTAGGCATCGCCCGTGCGGGGGGGCACCGCCGGCCGTGGGAGGCCCGCCTCGGGCCGAATCCCTGTGCATCGCCCGCGCGTTTCGGGGCCGCGCCGCCCCACAGCCCGTACATGTCCTGTCGCCAACCCGACAAACCGTACAGGCGACGCCGCCGGGGCAGTGGCCGTTTTCGATAATTGTTTTTCATGTCATGCGGTTGCCGGCCAATCCCGGGGCTGGCACAGGGCTTGCGAAAGCCGAATCGACCGCCGGCCGTCCCCCGCCGGCGACCCGTTCAAGGTGGACCGCACCATGCTCGAACTTCCCGTGTACCTGGACTACGCCGCCACCACGCCCACCGACCCGCGCGTGGTGGCCAAGATGCTGCCCTACCTGCAGGAACACTTCGGCAACCCGGCCAGCCGCTCGCACCGGTTCGGCTGGGTGGCCGAGGAAGCGGTGACCGAGGCGCGCGCCGAGGTGGCGGCGCTGGTCGGCTGCGAGGCGCGCGAGATCGTCTGGACTTCCGGGGCCACCGAGTCGAACAACCTCGCCATCAAGGGCGCGGCGCAGTTCTACAAGGACCGCGGGCGCCACCTGGTGACCGTCACCACCGAGCACAAGGCGGTGCTCGACAGCATGCGGGCGCTGGAACGCGACGGCTGCGAGGTGACCTACGTTCCGCCAGACAGCAATGGCCTGCTGGACCCGGATCGTTTCGTCGCCGCGCTGCGCCCGGACACGGTGCTGGCCTCGGTGATGCTGGTGAACAACGAGATCGGCGTGGTGCAGGACGTCGCCACCCTGGGCGCGCTGTGCCGCGAACGCGGCGTGCTGCTGCACGTCGACGCCGCCCAGGCCACCGGCAAGGTGCCGATCGATCTGTCCACCCTGCCGGTGGACCTGATGTCGTTCTCGGCCCACAAGACCTACGGCCCCAAGGGCATCGGCGCGCTGTACGTGCGCCGCCAGCCGCGGGTGCGCCTGGAGGCGCAGATGCACGGCGGGGGTCACGAGCGCGGCCAGCGCTCGGGCACGCTGGCCACGCATCAGATCGCCGGCATGGGCGAGGCATTTCGCCTGGCGCGGCTCGAAATGGCCGCCGACAACGCCCGCATCGCCGACCTGCACGAGCGCCTCAAGCGCGGCCTGATGGCGCTCGACGCCGTGCACCTGAACGGCGACGCCGTGCAGCGCGTGCCGCACAACCTGAACCTGAGCTTCGCCTTCGTGGAGGGCGAGTCGCTGATGATGGCGATCAAGGACATCGCCGTCTCGAGCGGCTCGGCCTGCACCTCGGCCAGCCTCGAACCCTCCTACGTGCTGCGCGCGCTCGGCCTGCCGGACGAACTCGCCCACAGCTCCATCCGCTTCAGCCTGGGCCGCTTCACCACCGAAGCCGAAGTGGACTTCGCCATCGCCGAACTCACGCGCCAGGTCGGCCGCCTGCGCGAGCTGTCGCCGCTGTGGGACATGCACCAGCAGGGCATTGATCTGAACAGCGTGCAGTGGGCCACGCACTGAACCTCACCCCCACCCCGGAGAATCCCCATGGCCTATAGCGATCGCGTGCTCGACCACTACGAGAACCCGCGCAACGTCGGCAGCCTAGACGTGGAAGACCCGCAGGTCGGCACCGGCATGGTCGGCGCGCCGGCCTGCGGCGACGTCATGCGCCTGCAGATTCGCGTCGACGAGGACGGCGTCATCGCCGATGCCCGCTTCAAGACCTACGGCTGCGGCAGCGCCATCGCGTCGAGTTCGCTGGTGACCGAGTGGCTCAAGGGCCGCACGCTCGACGAGGCGCTCGAAATCCAGAACACCGCCATCGCCGAGGAGCTGGCCCTGCCGCCGGTGAAGCTGCACTGCTCGGTGCTGGCCGAGGACGCCATCCGCGCCGCCATCGACGACCTGCGCGCCAAGCAGGAGGCCCCGGCCACCGCCGGTGAAGCCTGAATCATGGTGGCGGTCTCTTTCATTGGTGCGGGCGAGCTGCTTGCGGGCGGCGTCTCGGGTACCCGGAGGATTCGCGGCGAGGGCGCCGCTCCCACGGGCGCCGCTCCCACGGTCCGGATCCCCGGTGTGGGAGGCCCGCCCCCGGGCCGAATCGCCGGCGCCGCCGCGCTTCGGTAACGATCTGCCAAGGACATCTCCCATGAACGACATCGCATCGCCACTGCAGTTCACCAGCGCCGCCGCCGGCAAGGTGCGCACGCTGCTCGACGAGGAAGGCAACCCGGCGCTCAAGCTGCGCGTGTTCGTCGCCGGTGGCGGCTGCTCGGGCTTCCAGTACGGTTTCTCCTTCGACGAGACCGCCGCCGACGACGACACCGCGGTGGAGCGCGACGGCGTCACCCTGCTGGTGGACGCCATGAGCATCCAGTACCTCGGCGGCGCCGAAATCGACTTCCAGGAGGATCTGTCCGGCGCGCGCTTCGTCATCAAGAACCCCAACGCCGCCAGCACCTGCGGCTGCGGCAATTCGTTCACCGTCTGAAGGAGCGTCAGCCATGGCCGTGACCCTCACCGAGGCCGCCGCCCGCCACGTGCAAAAGGCGCTGAGCCACCGCGGCCGCGGCGTCGGCCTGCGCCTGGGCGTGCGCCCGAGCGGCTGCTCGGGCCTGTCCTACCTGCTTGAGTTCGCCGACCAGGCGCAGCCGGACGACCTGCGTTTCGAAAGCGGCGGCGTCACCGTGTTGGTGGACCCGGCCAGCCTGATCCACGTCGACGGCACGCGGCTCGACTTCGTGCGAGAGGGCCTCAACGAAGGTTTCAAGTTCGACAACCCCAACGCGCGCGGCGAATGCGGCTGCGGCGAGAGCTTCAGCGCCTGAACGCCATGGAAACGGCCGACTGCTTCGCCCTGCTCGGCCTGCCGCGGCGCTTCGCGCTGGACGGCGCGCAGCTCGACGGCGCCTACCGCGAGCGGGCCCGCCACAGCCACCCGGACCGTCACCGTCTGGCGGACGCGGCGGCGCAGGCCGCGGCGCTGGGCGCCGCCACCGCGCTCAACGACGCCTACCACACGCTGAAGGACCCCGGTCGGCGCGCCGCCCACCTGCTGCGGCTGCGCGGCATCGACAGCGAGCGCGCGCGCCCGGCGCCGACGCTGCTGATGCAGCAGATGCAATGGCACGAGGCGCTGCAAGCGGCCCGTGCCGACGGTGACGCCGCCGCGCTGCGGGCGCTCGGCGCGGAACTGCGGGCGCGCCTTTACGCCTGCACCGATCGCCTGGCGACCGCGCTCGACACCGCCACGGACCCCGCCGTTGACCCCACCGTCGACATGGCCGGCACCGACGCCGGCGCCTGTCTGCTCGAGTTCGGCGCGCTGCGCCGGCTGCTCGAGCTGCTGGCGGCGGCCGACGAGGAGGTCGACGCCTGATGGCCCTGTTGCAGATCGCCGAGCCCGGCCAGAGCACCGTCCCGCACCAGCATCGCCTGGCGGTGGGCATCGACCTCGGCACCACCCACTCGCTGGTGGCCACCGTGCGCGACGGCCTGCCAACCGTGCTGGCGGATGCCGACGGCGCCTGCCTGCTGCCGTCGGTGGTGCGCTACGGCGCCGGCGGCGCGGTGTGTGTCGGCGCGGCGGCGCGCGCCGCGCTGGCGGACGACCCGGCCAACACCATCGCCTCGGTCAAGCGCCTGATGGGGCGCGGCCTCGCCGACCTGCCGGTGCTGCCGCCCTGCCGGCTGCTGGACGGCCCCGGCATGGTGCAGATCGCCACTGCCGGCGGCGTCAAGAGCCCGGTCGAGGTGTCGGCCGACATCCTGCGCTGCCTGCGCGGACGGGCCGAGGCGGCACTCGGCGGCGAGCTGCTCGGCGCCGTCATCACCGTGCCGGCCTATTTCGACGAGGCGCAGCGCCAGGCCACCAAGGACGCCGCGCGCCTGGCCGGCATCGAGGTGCTGCGCCTGCTGGCCGAGCCGACCGCCGCCGCGCTGGCCTATGGCCTGGACCGCGGCAGCGAGGGCCTGTACGCCGTCTACGACCTGGGCGGCGGCACCTTCGACATCTCCGTGCTGCGCCTGACCGGTGGCGTGTTCGAGGTGCTGGCGGTCAGCGGCGATGCCTCCCTTGGCGGCGACGATTTCGACCGCGCGCTGGCCGACTGGCTGGCCGAACGCGCCGGCCTGTCGGCACCGGACCCGGCCCAGCGCCAGGCGCTGCTGGGCATCGCCCGCGCCGCCAAGGAGGCGCTCAGCAGTCAGGCGCAGGTGACGCTGCTGCAGCCCCTGCCGGGCGGCGCCGTGCTGGACCTGACGCTCGACCGGTCGCAGTTCGAGGGCCTGACCGGGCATCTGGTCGAGCGCACCCTGCCGCCGGTGCGCCGGGCGCTGCGCGATGCCGGCGTCGACGCCGCGGCTGTCCAGGGCGTGGTGCTGGTCGGCGGCGCCACGCGCATGCCGGCCATCCGCGCCGCGGTGCAGGGTTTCTTCGGCCGCCCGCCGCTGACCGACCTCGACCCCGACGCGGTGGTGGCCACCGGCGCGGCGCTGCAGGCCGATGCGCTGGCCGGCAACCGCAGCGACGACTGGCTGCTGCTGGACGTGATCCCGCTGTCGCTGGGCATCGAGACGCTCGGCGGCCTGACCGAGAAGATCATCCCCCGCAACAGCACCCTGCCGGTGGCGCGCGCGCAGGACTTCACCACCTTCAGGGACGGCCAGACCGCCATCGCCATCCAGGTGCTGCAGGGCGAGCGCGAGCGGGCCGACCAGTGCCGGGCGCTGGCGCGTTTCGAGCTGCGCGGCATCCCGCCCATGCCGGCGGGTCTTGCCCGCGCGCGCGTCACCTTCCAGGTGGACGCCGACGGCCTGCTGCGGGTGAGCGCGCTCGAGCAGACCTCCGGCGCGGCCGCCGAGGTGACCGTGAAGCCGGCCTATGGCCTCGACGAGGCCACCATCGCCGCCATGCTGGCCGATGCCCGCGCCCATATCGCCGACGACGCCGATGAACGGCGCCTGCGCGAGCTGACGGTGGAAGGCGAGCGCCTGCTGCTGGCCAGCGCCGCGGCGCTCGAGGCCGACGGCGAGCGCCTGCTGGACGGCATCGAACGCGCCGCCATCGTCGCGGCGCTCGACGCGCTGCGCGGCGCGCTCGGGGAGGGCCGGGTGGACGCCATCCGCGGCGCCATGGACGCGCTCGACGCCGCCACGAGCGACTTTGCCGCCCGGCGCATGGACGCCGCCGTGCACGGCGCGCTGGCCGGCCGCCACCTGTCGGCGCTGCCCTGATGCCGACCATCACCGTCCTGCCGCACGCCGAGACGTGCCCGCAGGGCACGCGCTTCGAGGCGCGCCCCGGCGAGCTGCTGTGCGATGCGCTGGCGGCGCATGGCGTCGCCATCGAGCACGCCTGCGCCAAGGCCTGCGTGTGCACCACCTGCCATGTGCTGGTGCGTGAGGGCTTCCGCTCGCTGCGCGCCGCCAGCGACGACGAGGAAGACCAGCTCGGCCGCGCCTGGGGACTCGAAGCCTGCTCGCGCCTGTCGTGTCAGGTGCGCATCGGTCAGGCGGACCTGACGGTCGAGATTCCCCGCTACACGCTCAATTACGCCCGGGAATCGGCATGAAATGGACCGACAGCCAGGCCCTCGCCGAGGCGCTGGCCGAGCAGTACCCGCAGGTCGACCCGCGCCGTGTGCGCTTCACCGAGCTGCGCGCCTGGGTGCTGGCGCTGCCGGACTTCGACGACGTGCCCGAGCGCTGCGGCGAGCGGGTGCTGGAGGCCGTCCAGCAGGCGTGGATCGAGACATCCGATTAGGGAGATGCCGAAAAATCCCGTCGCCGGGATTTTTCGGCTCGCCGCATCGCGGTGCATGCCCGCGATGCGCTCCCTGCATCAATAGCTTGCGCCATTGATCCAGGCCGGGGCGTCCTGCCCCGGAGGGGAAGCGCTGAACAAATCGGCGCTTCCCCGGTCCTCGCGTGGGCTGTCGAGCGCCCCTGGGATTGGCAGCGCGGCGCTCGTGGATCAACGGCTTGCGCCGCTGATCCCGGCTCGGCCATCTGGCCCCGGCGTGAAGGCGCCGGGTAGACCCGCGCTTCGTCAGCGCGCCTTTCGCGGCCCGTCCGGGCGCGCTATCGTGCGCGGCATGAGCGGCCGCATCCCCGACGACTTCATCGACGCCGTTCTGGCGCGGACCGACATCGCCGAGCTTGTCGGTGCGCGCGTGCCGCTGCGCCGCAGCGGTCGCGAACTGGCCGGGCGCTGCCCGTTCCACGAGGAAAAAACCCCGTCCTTCACCGTGAGCCCGCAAAAGCAGTTCTATCACTGCTTCGGTTGCGGGGCGCACGGCACGGCGATTGGCTTTCTGATGGCGCTCGACCGCCTCGATTTTCGCGAGGCGGTAACCGAACTCGCCCAGCGCGCCGGCATGACGCTGCCCGAGGAGGCGGCCTCGTCCCACGCGCAGTCGGGGCCGCCGCTGGCGCCGCTGTACGAGGTACTGGCGGCGGCGAGCGCCTTCTATCAGAAGCAGCTGCGCCGTCATCCGGCCGCCGCGGCGGCGATTGAATACCTCAAGAGCCGCGGTCTCGACGGGGCCATCGCCGCGCGTTTTCACCTGGGATTCGCCGCCGATGAGTGGGACAACCTGAAGCGCGCGCTCGCGCCGCGTTACGGGGAAGAACTGCTGCGCCAGGCCGGCCTGCTGACCGGCGATGACGAGCGACGTGGCTACGACCGTTTTCGCGGCCGCATCCTGTTTCCGATCGAGGATCGTCGTGGGCGGGTGATCGGCTTCGGTGGACGCATCCTCGGCGCGGGCGAACCGAAATACCTCAACTCCCCGGAAACGCCCGTGTTCCACAAGGGCCGTGAGTTGTTTGGCCTGCCGAACGTCCTCGCCCATGCCCGCAATCCGGACGCGCTGCTGGTGGTCGAGGGCTACATGGACGTGGTGATGCTGGCCCAGCATGGCATCGACAAGGCCGTGGCCGTGCTCGGCACCGCGCTCACGGTGGACCATCTCAAGAGCGCGTTTCGGCTCACGCCGCGCGTCATCCTGTGTTTCGATGGCGACAACGCCGGCCGTCGTGCCGCCGAGCGGGCGGTCGATACCGCGCTGCCGGAACTCACCGACGGCCGCGAACTGCGCGTGCTGTTCCTGCCGCAGGGCGAGGATCCGGATTCGCTGGTGCGCCGTGTCGGCAAGGAGGCCTTTCTGGCGCTGACGCAAGAGGCTTCGCCGGTATCCCACTACCTGCTGCGCCGCTTGCAGGACGATGTCGATCTGGGCTCGGCGGAAGGCCGCGCCCGCCTGTCGGCACTCGCGCAGCCGCTGCTGGAAAAGCTGCCGGCGGGCACTTTTCGCGACCTGCTGGCGGACGAGATCGGACGCCTCGTCGGGCGCAGCGCGCCCGTCGCGACAGCGCAGCGACGCGCCCAGGCGCCGCGCAGACAGGCGGGCGGACGCCGCCCCTCGCTGGTGCGCCGCGCCATCCTGCTGCTGGCGCACTACCCGCAGCTCGCGGCGGAACTCGGCGCGCCGGAAGCACTCGAAACGATAGACCGCCCGGGCGTGGACGTGCTGTGTCGTCTGCTGCGTGCCATCGGCAGCCTGCGCCAGCCGCGTCTGGACCACTTGATCGAACTGTGGCGGGACAGCGAGGACGGCGCCACCTTGTCGCGCATCCTCGCCGGCAGCGAGCTGGTGCCGGAGGCGCCCGAGCAGGCGGCAGCCGAGCTGCGACAGATCGCCAGCGGGCTGCGGTCGCAGACCGAGCGCGCGCAGCTTGGCGCCTTGTTGCGCGACGCGGCGCCCAGCCGGCTCGATCCGCAGCAGAAGGCGGCGGTGCTCGCGCTCTTGAAACCGCAACGCAAAACCCCGACCTGACGGTCCTTGGTTATAATTCCCTGTTCCGCGCAAATCGCTTCGAGGTGTCCCATGGATAACGGCGTCGACCACTCGGAAGAGAACAACGGGCTCAAGCAACTGCTGGCGCTCGGTCGGGCCCGTGGCTACCTCACCTATGGCGAGATCAACGACCACCTGCCGCAGGACATCGTCGAGGCCGAGCAGCTCGAGAGCATCGTCTCCATGCTCACCGAGATGGGCATCCGCGTGTCGGACGCCCCGCCGGACATGGAAGAGCTGCTGATGAGCGGCGAGACCGTGACCGAGGACGAGGCGGTCGAGGAAGCCGCCGCCGCCATGACCGCCGTGGAGCGCGAGGGCCGCACCACCGACCCGGTGCGCATGTACATGCGCGAGATGGGTACCGTCGAGCTGCTGACGCGCGAGGGCGAGATCGCCATCGCCAAGCGCATCGAGGCCGGCCAGCAACAGGTGGTGGCGGCCCTGCTGAGCTTGCCGCGGGCGCTGGATGAAATCTTCGGTCTTTACGATCAGGTGCAGGCCGGGCAGTTGCGCCTGTCGTCGTTCGTCGCCGGCTTCTACGAAGTCGACGAACTCGCCGCGGACACGGCGGAGGAGTCGGCCGACGCCGCGGCGGCGACCGCCGATGTCGACGAAACCACGGACGACGACGCGGATATCGATTCGGACGCGCCGGCGGCGGTCGAGGAAGTGGAGATCGGCCCCGACCCCGAGCAGGTGCGGGCGCATTTCGAGCTGCTGCGCGGTTTGCGCGAGCAGATCGCGAAGCTCGAAGCCAGCAAGAAGCCCAACGCCCAGAAGCTGGCCGAGCTGCGCGAGCAGTTGAACGGCAACCTGCTCAAGCTGCGCATCGTTCCGAAGCAGGTGGAGGATCTGGCTGGCCTGCTGCGCAGCCTGATGGAGCGCATCCGCCAGCAGGAACAGGTGATCCTGGACCTGTGCGTCAACAAGGCCGACATGCCGCGCAAGGATTTCGTGCGCGTGTTCGTGGGTCACGAGACCGACGTCAGCTGGCTCGAAACCCAGGTGCAGGCCAAGAAAAAGCACAGCACGCGCCTGAAGCAGTTCAGCGACGACATCCGCCGCGCGCAGCGCAAGCTGGCCGAGATCGAGCGCGAGCACGCGCTCGAAATCGCCAGCATCAAGGAAATCAACCGCCAGATGCTGGCCGGCGAGCGGCACTCGAACCAGGCCAAGAAGGAGATGGTGGAGGCCAACCTGCGCCTGGTGATCTCCATCGCCAAGAAGTACACCAGCCGCGGCCTGCAGTTCCTGGACCTGATCCAGGAGGGCAACATCGGCCTGATGAAGGCGGTCGACAAGTTCGAATACCGCCGCGGCTACAAGTTCTCCACCTACGCCACGTGGTGGATTCGCCAGGCCATCACCCGTTCGATCGCCGACCAGGCGCGCACCATCCGCATCCCGGTGCACATGATCGAGACCATCAACAAGCTGAACCGCGTGTCGCGGCAGCTGTTCCAGCAGCTCGGCCGCGAGCCGACGCCCGAGGAGTTGGCGGTCAAGATGGAAATGGCCGAGGACAAGATCCGCAAGGTACTGAAGATCGCCAAGGAGCCGATCTCGATGGAGACGCCGATCGGCGACGACGAGGACTCGAGCCTCGGCGACTTCATCCAGGACACCAACACGCTGTCGCCGATCGACATCAGCACAGCCGACAGCCTGCGCGAGGCCACCCAGGACGTGCTCTCGTCGCTGACGCCACGCGAGGCCAAGGTGCTGCGCATGCGCTTCGGCATCGAGATGAACAACGACCACACGCTCGAGGAAGTCGGCAAGCAGTTCGACGTGACGCGCGAGCGCATTCGCCAGATCGAAGCCAAGGCGCTGCGCAAGCTGCGCCACCCGAGCCGCTCGGAAAAACTGCGCAGCTTCCTCGACTGAAGCCGGCTGCGGGCCGTACCTCTCACCGGTCCCGCCCCGCGCGGGACCGGCCCTGCTCGAACGGGCCTTTAGCTCAATCGGTTAGAGCAGCGGACTCATAATCCGTTGGTTGTGGGTTCGAGTCCCACAGGGCCCACTCCTTGACGCGCTGCAACGCGAGCTTGCCCATCCGACTCTCAGGCGGGCGTTGCGTGCGCCGCAGCTGTCGGCGCCTCCTGCTCGCCGAGCCAATCCGGCCAGCCGGCCTCGCGGTTGGCTGCCCGTGCAAGCGTCCGCTCGGCCGGGCTTGCATACCGCCGGTCCCAGTCTTCGAGCCGCGGCATGGCCACGTACTTGAACCACAGCGGCGGGATGAAGGCGCTGACGGCGCACACGAACAGGTTCGGCATCTGCGGCGCGTCCGGGTGCGGCACCAGTTGGTCGAAGCGCAGGTCCGGGTCGATGTGGTGGTCGACGTGGGTGGTGATTTCGTAGCCGATGGTGCGGTCGAGCCAGCCGAGGTGGTTCCAGGTGTGGTGCAGCTGGGTGGCCGAGCCGGGCACCCGCACCAGGCCGTAGTGCTGAAGGTAGTTGAGCGCCTCCAGGAAGAACTTGGCGATCACCTGTGCGGCGAGCGTCAGCAGCCCGGCCAGCAGACCGCCGTACACACCGACCGCCAGCGGAATCGCGGCCAGCAGCGCCACTTCCCAGAACAGGAAATTGCGCGGCGACCATAGCCCGACGCCGGTCACCTCGCGCCGTTTGCGCGCCGCGGCGAGCAGCTCGTCGAAGTTGCGCCGGGTGCAGCGCCACATGAACGGATATACCGTGCTGCCGCGTGGGGCGTAGTCGGCATCGGCGGCGGTGTCGAAATGAATGTGGTGCGTGTACAGGTGCGGAATGTCCCGGTGCGCGTCGGCGAAGAATGCGCACATCACCTTGGCCAGGCCGCGCGAGAACCAGTCCTTGCGGTGCATCAGCTCGTGAGCGATCGGCACGTTGGGCACGGCGTTGAGCCACACGAGCGAGCCGACCGCGCCGAGCAGCACTGCCGCCTGCGCCGTGCCCTCGACGCCGAGGCCGGCCTGCATGCGCCAGGCGAAGGCGCCGTACAGGGCCAGCATCAGCACGCCGTGCAGGTAAAGCGGCAGGTCGGCGAGCAGCGGGTGGCGGAACTCGCGTCGCCGCAGGTCGCGCGGCGTGACTTGGGCGAGCGCCGCCAGCACGAAGAACGTGCCAAGGCCGGCCCACATCCACCAACCGCCGAGCATGAACCCGACGACGCCGGCCAGCACCGTCAGGGAGCACAGGTAGTAACGCAGGTAATCGAGCATGGGGGAGTCCTCAGTGACGCAGCGGTGCGCTCACGCCCGCTGCCTCGGTCGGTCGCCCGGGTCCGTCCGTGGAACCGGGCGACGGTCACATCACGGAAACACGTTCAGGCTTTTGCTGAGAAACACGTTCTGCTGCACGGTGAGCAGGCGCTTGGCGATGCGCAGCTGACCGTCCACGCGCCGCAACACGTCCTCGCGGTGGCAGTAGAGCGTGTGCTCCTCGTCCTCGTTCATGTTGCGGTACACCACCGAGACGGAATACGCGCGGTACTCGTCTGGATGGTCGGTGTGCTCCACCTCGACGTTGTGCACCAGGTGCGCGGTGCGCGTGCGCGGGTCCTCGGTCCAGCAGGTGCCGGTTTCCAGGCGCTTCAGGCGCCGGTCGATGTCGCTCTTGTCGTCGTTGTAGTAGGCGCTTTCGTAGATCGATGGCGCCCGCTCGTCCTTGCGGTAGCGCTGGATGCGCGCCGGCATCCAGTAGTGGATGTCATCGGTCAGCAGGTCCATCCAGGCGCGGTAGTCCTGGCGGTCCTTCAGGCGCGCCTCGCGGTAGTAGAACTGCTCGACCTCGCTGATCAGCTCGAGCGACGGCGGTTGCGTGGCCGCCTGCACGTCCTTGGCAATGGCATTCATGGTGATGTGCTCCTTCAGCGGGTCGGGCGGCCGGCGAAGCGCGGCGTGTAGCGCTGCGGCACGTCGTCCCAGGTGCGGGCGTTCATCAGGTCCGCCCATCGCTGATAGAACAGGCGCTGGTTGGCGTCGTTGAACTGGCCCGCGTGGACGATGCCGGGCAGGTCTGGATGCTCGATGCGCCGGCTCTTGCCGCTGCCGTAGTGCAGTTTTTCGTGCCGGCTCACCCAGCCGGCGTTGGTGCGGGTGTTGCCTTCCCAGTTCTCGCCGTCGTCCATCTCGAGCGTGCCGGCCGGGTTGAAGGTCATGTTGCAACCCTTGTTGATGGCCTGCTTGACCGACCCCGGTGCGTCCTTCGGCACCACCGTCCACACGCGCAGCTCGAGCTTGCGTGGACCGCGCGGCAGCCAGGTGCGGAAGGTGTGGATGCCCGGCAGGAAGGTCATGTTGGGAAACATGGCGGCCGAGGCCAGCGAGCCGAACAGGCGTGCGCGCAGTTCGCCCAGCCGCGCGGCCATGGCCGCGCGGCGCTGGGTGTACCAGTCCAGCACGTCCTGCGAGCCGAGGATGGCGATGTCGCCGATTCCCTCCAGGGCAAACTCCCAGCCGTGGCCGTTGACGCTGGCGTGGAAGGTGTCCTTGGGGTCGTAGGCCGGGAACGGGCCGCCCATCATGGCCTTGCCGCCGGCGTCGTGCGTCCACCAGGCGTGGTAGGCGTCGCCGATGAAGTTCTCGACGCCGAACTTCCAGTTGGCGCTGGCATAGGACTTGATGGTGCCGGGCAGGAACTCGATGCCACCTTCGTCGTTGTCGAGGAATGCGTCCAGATACCAGCGGAAATCGCCGAGGTACTCCTCCAGCGACGGCGCCGAGGCGTCGAAGGTGGCGAAGATCATGCCCTTGTAGGTCTCCACCCGGGCCTGGCGGGCACCCCACTGCGACTTGTCGATGTCGCCGTCGTCGTAGGCCTCTTGCTCGCTCGGCAGGCCGGTGAGGTCACCGGCCGTGTTGAAGGCCCAGCCGTGGTAGTTGCAGGTGAAGCGGCGGGCGTTGCCCTCGTCGGCGAAGCACAGCTTGTTGCCGCGGTGCGTGCAGGCGTTCAGGAACACCCGCACCTTGCCGTCGGTGTGGCGGGAAACGATGACGCCGTCTTCGCCGATATACGTGGTGACGAAATCACCGACCTTCGGGACTTGCGAGTCGTGCGCCACGAACTGCCAACAGCGCGCAAAAATCGCCTCGAGCTCGCGTTCGTAGATGGCCTCTTCCCAGAAGATGCGCCGGTCCACCCAGCCTTCCTCCAGGTCCATGTAGCGCGAGTAGTCCTGCGGGGGCTGTGCCGCCTCGTAAGGTTTCATTCCCACTCCTCCTCAAGGTCAGAAAAACACGTTCAGGTTGCTGTCGATGACCACCGGGTGATCGAACGCGATGTCACGTGCCACCAGCCGCCACTGGCCGTGTTCCAGTCGCCAGCGGTCCGTGCGGCCGGCGGTCAGGCGCCGCTGCTGGGCGTCGATGCGGCTGCGGTGGATTTCGACTACCGAGTACACCCGCGCTTCGTCCGGGGCGTCGCCGCGGTAAATCTCGACGTTGCTGACGATGCGCCGCACCGCGTTGCGCGGGTCCTCGGCCCACACCAGGCCCGATTCGAGGCGCTGCACGCGCAGCCCAAGGCGCGCCTTGTCGTCGTCGAACACGTAGCCCGGGCCCTCGGCCAGCGCCGCGCTGCGGTCGGTGCGAAAACGCCGGGCGGCCAGCGGCAGTCGGTAGCGCACGTCGTCGGCGAGCTGCGCCAGCCAGTCGCCGTAGCGCTCCTGGTCCAGCAGGCGGGCTTCGCGGTACAGCGCCTGCGTGAGCGCCAGGTGCTGGTCGATGGGCAGCATGGCGGGCGTGTCAGCCGACATGGGCGTGGGCCTCCGCGTCGGCGAGCGAATTGAGGTTGTACTGCGGCACCGCGTTCCAGGCCGCGGCCGCCATGTGCTCCTGCCAGCGGCGATAGAAATAGCGCTGGTTGTGCTCGCTGACCACGCCGACGGCGATGTCTCCCGGCAGGCCCGGGCGCGGGCCGCTGCGGCCCTGCGCCATGTTGGTGTGGACGTCCATCCGGCGCGTGCGCCAGCCGCGCGACTGTTCGGTACAGGCGGCCAGGTTGTCGCCGTCGTCGTTGTCGAACAGCCCGGCCGGGCCGAAGGTGAGCAGCTGGTTGTCCAGGATGCGCTGCTTGATGGACTCCGGCATGGCCTGCTCGGCCATCGCCCAGGTCCACTGCTCGATGCGTCCCGGGCCCTTCGGGTGGTAGACGCGGAACCAGTTGAGGCCCGGCAGGAATTGCAGATTCGGGAAGATGGTGAAGTTCAGCTGCGAGCCCCACAGCTTCTCGCCGCGCAGGTGTCCCAGGCGCTCGATGACCGTCGGCCGGTTGGCTTCCAGCCAGCGCAGAATCTCGCCGTTGTCCGGATAGAAGCTGTAGCCGGACACGCCATCCAGCGTTGCCAGCAGCGAGTGACCATTCAGGCCGGCGATGGACAGGCCGCCCTCCAGATCGACGCTGGCGTTGCCCACCGTGAAGCCCGAAAAGTCCATGCTCTGCACCGCCTTCATGGCGCCGGCATGGGCCCAGCCGAGGTGGTAGCCGTCGCCGCACACGTTCTCGACCGGCAGTTTCCAGTTGGTGGGGATTTCCACCTTTTGCGCCTCGCCGAGCAGCATGCTGCCGCCGGGCAGGGCGTCCAGCCACACGTCGAGGTACCACTTCATGTCGCCGAGGTAGTCCGACAGGCTCGGCGCGTTCGGGTCGAAACACCCGAACACAAGACCTTTGTAGGCGTCGACACGTTCGACCGGCACCAGCCCGAAACGCGACTTGTCGATCTCGTCGAAGTAGGCGTCCTTCTCCAGCGGCACGCTGACCAGCGCGCCGTCGGTGCCAAACGCCCAGCCGTGGTAGTTGCAGGCAAACGCCTTGGCGTTGCCGCGGTCGGCCCGACACAGGCGGTTTCCGCGGTGCGTACAGGTGTTCAGGAACGCCTTGATCGAGCGGTCCGGCTGGCGTACCACCAGCACGTCGTCCTCGCCCATGTAGGTGCGCACGAAATCCCCTGACTTGGGAATCTGCGACTCGTGCGCCAGAAACAGCCAGCACCGGCCGAAGATGCGCTCGAGCTCCTGCTCGTAGACGGCGGGGTCGGCGTAAATCTGGCGGCGCTGCACGCTGCCGTCGCCTGTTACCAGGCCGGCGTAAGGTTCCATCCGTGACTCCTCCTTCACAAAACGCGTGTGGCCCGGCCGGCGGCGTGTGTCGCACGGTAGCGGTGCCTGTCTGCCAGCGGGGAACGCAGGCGGCATGCCAAACAGGTGTTCGTGTAATGACTACCTTGTTCTGAGGGCCGGTGAGCGCTTGTTGGTCCGCTCCGGCTGGCGCCCGGTGATGACGTGAGCGTTACATCGCCCCATAATCCCCCGGCCCAAGCTGACCCATACGTCACCATGTCCACGCCCAGCACAGCCGTATTGCCGGACATTCGCGATCTGGCCGAACAGGTGCGCTTCACGCCGGACACCGGTCGGATCTGGGTGCGCGACCAGCGTGGCGTGCTGCTGACCGCCAGCGTCTATGGCGCCCTGCGGCGCGAGCTGATCGATCGCCTGGGCCCGGCGGTCGCGCGCGAGCTGCTGTCGCGCATCGGCTATGCCGAAGGCGGTCGCGACGCCGAGGCCGCCCGCCGCCTGCGCCCGCATGTCGGTTACTTCGACGCGTTCGCCGTCGGCCCGCAGGTGCACGCACTGGCCGGGTTCGGCTGGTCGGAGGTGGTGGAGTTGCACGCCGACCCCGAGACCGGCGCCTTTGCCGGGGAATTTGTGGTGCGTGACTCGCTGGAGGCGACCACGCACCTCGACGCCTACGGCACCGCGCCGGAGCCGGTGTGCTGGATGCAGAGCGGCTACGCCAGCGGCTTTGCCAGCGCCTTCGCCGGCCGGCCGATCCTGATGCGCGAGGTGGAGTGCCGAGGCATGGGCCACGAGGCCTGCCGGCTGATCGGCAAGCCGCTCGACGAATGGCTGACGCAGGCCCCCGACACCCGCTATTACCAGCCGGAAGCGTCGGTGAACCGCTTCACCGACCTGCCGGCCGACGAGCATGAAGGCGTGGTGGGCATTTCCGCCGGTTTCGGCACTGCCATGCACCTGCTGCGCAAGGCGGCCGGCAGTCGGGCCACGCTGCTGTTCGTGGGCGAAACCGGCGTTGGCAAGGAGGTGTTCGCGCGCCTGGCCCACCGCATGAGCCCGCGCCGCGACGAACCGTTCGTGGCCGTCAACTGCGCGGCGCTGCCCGAGACGCTGATCGAAACCGAGCTGTTCGGCGTGGTGAAGGGCGCCTACACCGGCGCCAGCAAATCGCGCGCCGGCCGCTTCGAGCGCGCCGACAGCGGGACGTTGTTTTTGGACGAGGTGACCAGTCTCAGCCTGGCCGCACAGGGCAAGCTGCTGCGCGCGCTGCAGGAGCGCGAGATCGAGCGCGTGGGCGACAACCAGACGCGGCGTGTTGACGTACGCGTCATGGCGGCCTGCAACGTGGATCTGCGGGACGCCGTGGATGCCGGGCGCTTTCGGGAGGATCTGTACTTTCGCCTGACCACCTTCCCGGTGCCGATTCCGCCGCTGCGCGAACGGCGTGACGACATCCCGCTGCTGATGGCGCACTTGCTGCGCCGCTTCTGTGCCGTGCACGACAAGAGCGTGCCGGGCTTCACCGCCCGCGCCGTGGAGGCACTGTTCGGCTATGACTTCCCGGGCAACATCCGGGAACTCGAAAACATCATCGAGCGGGCCGTGCTGCTGGCCGGCGACGGTGAGGCCATCGACCTGCCGCAGCTCGCCCTGCGCGGCGGGCCGCCGCGTTCGCCGGCCTTTGCGCTCGACACCGCCGGGCGCCTGAGCGACGACAGTGCCGACCTGCGCGAGCGGGTTGCTGCGTTGCTCGCCGCGCCTGTCAACGGCGCGCGTTTCGACGCCGTCGAGCGGGCACTGCTGGAGCAGGCGGTGGCCGACGCCAAAGGCAACCTCGCCGCCGCGGCGCGCCGGCTTGGCCTGACCCGCCGGCAGGTGCAGCTACGCCTGGACAAGCACCGCCGCGCCGGCGCCTGACGGCGCGGCGGATCAGGCCGCGCCGCGCTGCCGGTCGGCCATCTTTTTCATCTCCTCGACCACCGACTGTTCGTGGTCGACCAGGCCCTGCTGCCACACATCGATGCTGTCGAGTCCGCGCGCCAGCACCCGCGGCTTGGGCGGCGCGTCCTCGGTGAAATGGCGGGCGCCGAAGCTCATCTCGGCCACCGTGTCCGGCCCGGCGAAGTAGAAGCCAACCGACGTCGACGGCGCGTGGCGCAGCAGGTCCATGGTGATCGGGTAACCGAGCTTTCGCACCGTGGCGCGCGCGCGCATCACGTCATCAAGGCCCGGCGGCTGGAAACAGATATGGTTCAGGCCGCTGCCGGCGCTGCCGAAGCCACCGACGCCGATGCCGTGGTGCCAGCCGTTCTTCATGTGCAGGAAACAGACGTCGCGCTCCACCCAGTCCGACTCGCGCAGTCCCAGCACGTCGCGGTAAAACGCCACCGCCTGGCCGGTGTCCGCGGCGGCGAGCACCACGTGCTGGATGTCGAGCACCTGCACCGTGCGCGGCTGCGGTGGGGTCGGCATGGCCACCATGTCGCAATACAGCTCGATGGGATTGCCGGCCGGGTCACTGAAACGCAGGTAGCGGTCGACGCGATCGGTCTGCAGACCGTCACCGGCCTCGACGGCCAGACCGAGTGCGCGCAGATGCGCTTCGAACAGGTCGAGTTCACTGCGGGTTTCCACCTCCAGCGCCACCCGGCCGAGGCCCGGCTCGCTGCTTTCCTCGAGCGCGATCCAGTGGTGTTGCATGCCGCCGCGCAGATACACCGTGCCGCCGTGCCGGCTGCTGATTTCGAGCGGCACGGCGCGGGTCCAGAAGGCCAGCGACTCGTCGAGATTCTTGACCTTGAGCTGCACGTAACCCAGGCGCAGCGGGCACAGACGCGTGTCGGACATGGCGGTTTCTCCGGTCGGGCCGAGTGCGGCTCGGCGCGGGGCATGCATCATGCGCGCGGGCGCCACAGGCCGGCAAGACAATGGCGCAGCGGGGTGCCGCGCCACCGGGTGCCGGCGCCGCACTCAGGCGCATTGACGCGTCGCGACCGTCTTCCGGGCGGCGGTGGCCCGCCTCGCGCGTTAAGGTTGCCGCCCCCCCCGGACATCGCAGACCATGAACACTGCTCCCGTCGACTGGCTGATCCGCTCTGCGCTGTTTGTGCCGGGCGACGATGAACGCAAGCTCGCGAAGGCCGCGCAGGGCGGCGCCGATGCGCTGATCTACGATCTCGAAGACGCCGTCGCCGCCGAGCGCAAGGCGGACGCGCGCGCCCGCGTGTGCGCCGCGCTGGCCGGGCCCGGGCCCGCGCTGCGTCTGGCGCGCGTGAACGGGCTCGACACACCCTGGGGCGCGGACGACATCCGCGCCGTGGCGGGTGCGGGTGCGCACGGCGTGCTGATTCCGAAGTGCGATTCCGCCGCCATGCTGGTGCGGGCCGAAGCGCTGCTGGCGGGCACCGTCACGCGGCTGGTCGCGCTTATCGAAGCCCCAGCCGGGGTGTTCGACTTGCTGGCCATCACCGCCGCGAGCCCGCGTCTGGCCGCGCTCGGCTTCGGTCATGCCGACTTCAGCCACGCCGCCGGCCTGCCGGACATGCGCTCGGACGCGGGTCTCGTGTGGCATGCCCGGGCGCAGATCGCACTTGCCGCCAAGGCACGCGGCCTGCTGGCACTGGACTGCGTGGGGCTCGAGGTGCGTGACGAGGACGCGTTTCGCGCCGATGCCGCGCTTGGCCGCAGCCTGGGCTACGACGGCAAGTTGTGCATCCACCCCATGCAGGTGGTGGTGGTGAACGCCCTGTACACGCCGGATGCCGCGGCCATCGCCCACGCGGACCGCGTGCTGCACGCCTGGGGCGCTGCCCGCGCGCAGGGTATTGGCGTCATTGCGGTGGACGGACGTATGGTGGATGCGCCGGTGGCCGCGGCGGCGGAGCGCACGCTGGCCCGCGCCGGGCTTCGCGGCCTCTGAAACCAGCGAGAGCGACATGAGCGACGATTTCATCGTGATCGACGGCCCGCATTTCGACGAACTCAGCGTCGGCCAGACCCTGCCGGACCCACCGGCCGTGACGCTCACCGCCGGCCACGCCGCCTGGCACGGGGCGCTGTTTGGCGATCGCCTGCGCCTGGCGCTGTCCGCGCCGCTGGGCGAGGCAGTGCTTGGTCCCGGCCCGCAGCTGGTTCATCCGGCGCTGGTGTGCAACCTGGTTACCGGGCAGACCACCTACGCCACGCAGGAGGTGCGTGCCAACCTGTTTTACCGGGGTCTGGTGTTGCGCGCCCCGGTGCGTATCGGCGACACGCTCGCCACCCGCACGCGGGTGGTGGCCTTGCGCCAGAGCCGCCGGCAGGATGGCCGGGCGGCGACCGGTATCGCCGTGCTGGAGATGGAAACGCGCAACCAGCATGGCGAACTCATCGTGCATTTCTGGCGCGCGCCGCTGCTGCCCTGCCGTGATCCCGATGCCGACACCGGCCACGCCGACGCGCTGGACGCGTTTCCCGCCGCGCTGGATGCCGACGCCCTCGCCGCGGCCGCCCGGCATTACGACATCGGCGCGTTTCGCGCCGCCGTGCCGGGCGCGCGCCGGCCGGCCGCGGGCGCGCGTTACCGCGTGGCGGCACGCGACACCGTCACCAGCGCGCCGGAACTGGTGCGCCTGACGCTCAACATGGCGCGCACGCATACCGACGCCGGCCACAGCCACTACGGCAAGCGCCTGGTTTACGGCGGGCACACCATCGGCATCGCCTGCGCGCAGCTGGGCCGCGCGTTGCCGGATCTGGTGACCGTGCTCGGCTGGCACGGCTGCGATCACACCGGCCCGGTGTTCGAGGGCGACAGCCTGCAAAGCGACATCATCGTCGGCGCCGTGACGCCGTTGCCGGCCGGTGGTTCCCTGGTGGACCTCGCCATCACGGTGCACGCCGAGCGTGGCCCGGACTCGCCCGAGCCCGGCAGCCGCGCGCCGGTGCTCGACTGGAAGCTGGTCGCGCTGGCGCCATGAGCGGCATCCTGGCCGGCATGCGCGTCATCGAGGGCTCGGCCTTCGTGGCGGCGCCGCTGGGGGGCATGACGCTGGCGCAGATGGGCGCGGAAGTGATCCGCTTCGACCCGCCCGGCGGCGGCCTGGATTACCACCGCTGGCCGGTGACGCGGAACGGCCACAGCCTGCTCTGGGCCGGGCTCAACACGGGCAAGCGCTCCATCGTGGTGGATTTTCGAAAGCCCGAAGGGCGCGAGCTGCTGACGGCGCTGATCGCCGCGCCGGGCGAGGACGCGGGCATCTTTCTGACCAATTTCCCGGCGCAGGGCTGGCTGGCTTACGAGGCGCTGGCCGCGCGCCGAACCGACCTCATCATGTTGAACGTGCAGGGCAGCCGCGACGGCGCCAGCGCGGTGGACTACACCGTCAACCCGCGCGTGGGTTTTCCGGGCATCACCGGCCCGCGCGACGCGGAGGGCCCCAGCAACCACGTGCTGCCGGCGTGGGATCTGATCACCGGGCAGATGGCCGCCACCGGCATCCTGGCCGCCGAGCGTCACCGCCGACGCACCGGGCAGGGGCAGCTCGTCAAGCTCGCGCTGCTCGACGTGGCGCTCGCCGTGGCCGGGCACCTGGGCTATCTCGCCGAGGCGCAGGTCAACGGCACCGAGCGCGAGCGCACCGGCAACGATCTTTACGGCGCCTTCGGGCGGGATTTCGTCACCGCCGACGGTCGGCGCGTGATGGTGGTGGGCCTCACGCCGCGCCAGTGGCAGGCCATCGGCGAGGCAACGGGCTTGGCCGAGTCACTTGCCGCAAGTGGCCATGCAGCCGGCCTCGACTTCAGCCGCGAAGGCGACCGCTATCGCGGCCGCGAGGTCATTGCCGCGCAGGTCGGCCCGTGGATCGCGGCCCGTCCGTACGGTGAGGTCACCGCCGCTTTCGAGGCCGCCGGCGTGTGCTGGGGGCCGTACCAGGGTTTCCGGGAACTGGTCGAAACCGATCCCGAATGCTCGCCCGCAAACCCGTTGTTCGCCGAACTCGATCAGCCCGACATCGGCCGGACGCTGGTCCCCGGCATCCCGCTCGACTTCTCCGCGGCAACGCGTGTCCCGCCCGCCCCGGCGCCGCGCCTGGGTGCCGATACCGAGTACGTGCTGGCCGATGTTCTGGGCCTGCCGGCGGCGCAGATTGGGCGACTCATGGATGCGGGAGTCGTGGGTCAAGGAGGCGCTGATTTATCCAGCGCTTCCCGTCCGGGGTAGGACGCCCGGGCCTGGATCAATGGCGCAAGCTGTTGATCCGCCGAGCGCATCGCGGGCGTGCACCGCGATGCGGTGAGCTGAAAAAGACCCCGGACGGGCTTTTTCAGCATCGCCTCAAGTGCGAGCCGGTTTCCCGATGGCCCGCAGCTGCCGGTCGTGGATGCGCGTCAGCAGCGCCAATGCGCTTGCGCCACCCAGCAGCGCGTACGCCATGTCCGACTGCGTGTCCCATGGATCGCCCTGGGTGCCGAGAAACGCGTCCGCTCCCTGGCCCATCAACACCGCCGCCAGCCACTCGATGAGTTCGTAGCTGGCGCTGATCGCCAGCACCACGCACAGCACCAGAAAACCCAGCATGGCCCGCGTGCGCACGTAATGCCCGCGCAGCAGGATTTCGCGCGCCACCAGCGCCGGTACGAAGCCCTGGGCGAAGTGACCGATCTTGTCGTACGGGTTGCGGCGAAGATCGAACACGTCCTGCAGCCAGAAGCCGAACGGCACGCGGGCGTAGGTGTACGTCCCGCCCACGATCAGGATGACGGCATGCACGAAGATGAGCGCGTACAGCAGCGAGCTGAGCGGAAAGCGCCGGTAGGTGGCCAGCAGCACCGGCACCGCCAGCAGGACGGGCATCACCTCCATCAGCCAGGTGAGGCGGTCGTGCGGGCGTACGCCGGAAGCCGCCAACAGCAGCAGCAGTGCGCCGAGCGCGGCGCCCAGGATCGCGTCGCGTCTCTCGGGCCGCTCAGTCACCCTCGCGCCCCAGCCGTTCCCAGTCGAAGGCGAGCGGCTGGCGTGCCAGCGTGCGCTGGGCGGCGTCCTGGTAGTAGTCGGTGCTCATGCACACGGCCTGGGCGTGGCATTCGAGGTCTTCCAGCGCGTGGGCATCGAGATGCTGGGCCTGGTTCAGGATGTTCTTGGCGAAGCCGAGCGCCGCGCGCGAGCCGTGCACGAAGCGCCCGGCCAGCACCCGCGCCGCCGGCAGCAGGGCATCCGGCTCGTGCAGGCCGTAGACGATGCCGAGGGTCTGCGCCTCCGGCGCCGGCAGCACGCGGGCCGAGTAGATCAGCTCCTTGGCGCGGGCCAGGCCAACGATGCGCGGCAGCAGGTGGAACATGCCCATGTCCGGCACCAGCCCGAGGCGCCCGAACACGGCGCAGAACCGCGCCCGCGGCGTGGCGAGGATGAAATCCGCCGCCAGCGCCAGCGAAAAGCCGGCCCCGTAGGCGGCGCCGTCCACGGCCGCGATGACCGGCATTTCGAGGTCGGTGAGATCGCGCAGCCAGCGGTGCATCGCCTTGACCCGTCCGCGCGACACCGGGGCCGGGCGCTGCGTTTCGGTCATGGCGCGCAGGTCGCCGCCAGCGCAGAACTGCCCGCCGGCGCCGGTCAGGATGAGCGCGCGGACGTCGCCGCTCGCCGCCAGCTCGCGCAGCACCGCCGCCAGCTCCGTGCGCAGCGTCATGTCGAGCGCGTTGCGCGCCGCGGGGCGGTTCAGGGTCAGCGTGGCGATGCCGTCGGCGACCGTGAAATCGAGGGCGGTGTAGGCCATGGGAGGTTCCGGCTGCGGCTGCGGTTGCGGCCGGACACTCTAGCCGGCGCGTGCCGCCGTCACCAGGGCCGTGGTGGGCTCCGGCGGGCCGGGCTGCACGCTGATTCAGCGTACCGATGGCAGGAGGCGCAGCGCTCGCGCAAGCGACGTGAACACTGCGCCCCCGCCCCGGACGGGAGCGCCGAATAAATCAGCGCTTTCCTAGTGTAGCGTCCCGCATGTAACTTTCCATTCTTTGCGTGGTCCAACCCGTATCCTCGGCACGGGAGGCACGCATTGATGGGAAGGCCGGCAATCGAGTTGATGGTAACGACGCAGGATCGCAAGC